>CAZOUA010000013.1:0-62983 GCA_964582865.1 uncultured Nitrospira sp.
ATCCATTGACGCACCGGCACAACAAATCCGGTTTTTCGCCGTGCGCGGATGGTCGCTGGTAACGGTGTAGCCGAGATAGAAGCAAAATCCACCTTGCTCGGAGGCTCGGGGGATGTCAGCAGGGGGGCCAGCTGTTCGAGTAACGTCCAATCCACCAAAGGCGTTCTTACTTCGAGTGAATGCGCCATGCTGGCCCAGTCGGTATCCCTGAGAAGCTGATTCCGCAAGTACCAGTCAAATTCAAGCGCTGTAATCTTCGTGCGCGCCTGGCGAATGTTTTTCTGACTTGCCTGAAGACGAACCATCTGCTGCAAGTCCGCCCACCCTTCGCGGAGGAGGTCTTCATCCAGGTGCGCGGCAAGTTCCCACGGCATAAAGGTTCCGCGCCGGAGCAGATAGGCCCCCTCCATGAACCCCCCATACTCGAAGAGCCCCGCGTATTTTGGAGAGACGACACGCTTGACCACCGGAGCCGAGAGCAGCCGCATCGTCGATCCGAGCAATGGAATGTTTGCCGACCATTTGAAACATGCCACGGTACGAGGCAGTTGCGTGAAATGCGTATACCCGGCAAATAATTCGTCCCCGCCCATCCCCGTAAGCGCCACTTTCAGGCCCAGGCGTGATGCGGCGCGCGCCACAAAGTAGGTGTTCACGCCATCGATCGACGGTTGGTCCATCGCCGCCAGAATCGATGGCATTTCGCTCAGAAACTCTTCCTTCTTTATCCACTCAACATGGTGCGTCATACCCAGCTGTGTTGATATGGCTTGTGCCAGCGGCACTTCATCGCTTTCCGTTCCCGCATACTCTTGAAAGCCAAGAGTCACCGCGCAGACCTGCTGTCCTGCCTCCCGGGCAAGCGAGGCAATGACGCTGGAGTCGATGCCGGCCGAAAGAAACACACCGACCGGAACATCGGCCACGAGATGATGTCGCACGCTCTCGAGCAACGAGCTCTTAAGAACGTTGCTGCGCTCGGCAAGTGCGGACGCCTCGGAAGCCTCCCGGTTTGTGCGTTCTGCTCTTTCGAACAGTGTGCCGACACTAAAAACCTTCTGAAGGCGCGGAGGTCTGTTCCGCTCGATCTGCAAGACCGTCCCGGCAGGAAGGGAACTGACTCCCCGGTAGAGGGTGTGGGGGTCAGGAACATATCCCCAGAGTAGGAAGCCCACATGACCGGCCGGTTGAGGGCTTTGATCGATCTGATTACCGGCAAGCAGCGCCTTGACTTGCGAGGCCACACGAATCGTCGTGCCGTTATCCGCATAGTAGAGCGGCTTGATACCCAAGGGATCCCTGGCGAGAAACATGGCCTGTTTGGTCTGATCCCACAATGCGAAGGCATACATGCCTCGCAATCGTTCCAACATATTCATTCCGAACGCACGATAGAGATGGAGCAAGACCTCGGTGTCGCTGTTGCTTCGGAAGATATACCCCTTCGATTCGAGCAGCCGGCGCAGTTCCCGGTAATTGTAGATTTCCCCGTTGAAGGTGATGTGCAGCGCACCGTCCGGCGTCGCCATCGGCTGAAGCCCGTCATCGGTGAGATCGATGATGGCGAGGCGCCGGTGCGCAAGACCGACTCGACCATCTCGGGATACCCACAACCCTTCACCGTCGGGACCACGCAATCGCATGGCCTCACGGATGCGGAGCAGTTCCTCTCGATCTACGGGAGGAGCCTGATCACGGTACGCAAATATGCCGGCGATGCCGCACATCGATGTTCAGTCTTTCTGCATCAATCCATGGGACGACAACCGACTGTCGCCATGAGGCACTCGATTATCCGCACAGCCGGCGATTGCGCGCTCATAGCATTTCACGATCGCACGTGCCGTCACGTCCCATCGGAAGTCCCGCTTCAGCCACTCACGTCCTCGCTGACCCATTTCACACAAGTGTGACGCGCTCATCTTCTGAATGGCCGACGAAAGGCTCACCGGCGTATTGTCTACCCACAGACCGCAACCGACCTCTTCCACATGCTGCCAAGGAGTGCCGGTACTCACAATGACCGGAATCGCATGGGCCAGCGCCTCGGCTACCACGACCGCAAAATTCTCCGTGTAAGACGGAACAACGAGCATATCGGCCCGACTGAACCATACGTCTTTCTTCTCCCCGAACACCTCGCCAACCATGCAGACTTGTTGATCGAGCCCTAGTGATTCAATACGCGCTCGCACGGAACTCACATAGGAAGGATCTCCGCCGCCGGCGATGGTCAACGACCACGGACGATTGAGCCGCGGCTTGAGCAACACGCAGGCATCGAGCAGATTCTCGATCCCTTTCTTGGGATGCACGCGTCCCAGAAAGAGAAGCCGGAGCGTCTGCGTCTCCTCTTCATGGGATATCTGTTCAGGCACATGGTGGCCAAATGGGATCATGACGACTTCGGTGCCCGGGAATCGCTTCCGGCTTGCCTCTGCTTCCTGATCCGATGTGGTGTGAAGGACCGTTAATTGTGGCGCAAGCGTTCGACAGATCCATTCCCATCCAGCCTTGAGCGTTGTCCGTGTAGAGCCCTCCCAGCGTTGCAACACGCCGTGCGGAGTCCAGACCAGCGGCTTACCAAAAAGCCGGCAGGCGGCGAGCGTCGGGATCGTCGGGAATGAATACACCCCGTGGAGGTGCACCACATCGGCCCACCTGACATAGCCGGGCATATGTCTAAGCAATGTTGGCGAGACGGCTTGTCGCCATATCCGCCGACAGTATCGGATGTCGAAGCGGGAAGCCGCTTTTACCTCATAATCCGTTTCGACAGCGAGAACCTGGTTATCCCCGTTTCCATTCGTGGTCAGCACCTTGATAGAACAGCCGGCCTGTCCGAGCTCTATGCACAAATCATGGATGGCTGCGACTGCTCCCCCGTATGCATGGGCAGGCGCAAATGCCGGCGTCACGTGGAGCACCCTCATGCCCCTGTAATGATGTGAAGAAGACATGACAGATCATAGCCTGTTTGGCATACTGCTCAAGAGAAAATACGTAATTCAACATCTGTGTTTCTGACGGACAATCAGACGAAATCCGCTCTGCTCTGGGAAGCCAATGAGACGAACGTTTCACACCCTTGTCCTCTTCGGATTTAGCGTGCTCTTTGCCTTCGCGTTCGGCGAGGGCGGGGCTCGACTGATCCGTCCACAGTCCACGGTGGAATATCGCGTCGACCCGGATGTCGGACAGATCCTCGCCTCGAATCAACGGGCGCGGTGGGTCCATGAGGATTATGATGCCGAGGTGACGACGAACAGTGCGGGCTTCCACGATGTTGAACATCGAACCGATAAACCGGCGAACGTATACCGGGTCGTGGTGCTTGGAGATTCATTTATTGAGGGCTTAGCCGTTCCCATCGCATCCGGCTTTACACAACAGCTCGAATCTTTACTCCAACTCGAAGTGAAGAATGCCCGGCTTGAAGTGATTAACTTGGCGGTATCGGGAGTAGGGCCAGCACAGTATCTGCGGATGCTCGAACAACGGGGAATTGCGTACAAACCTGATCTCGTCCTGATGGCAGTCTACCCCGAAAATGATTTCTGGGATAGCTACCATGGACTGAGCGGGGGTCCCTCGAAAGCTTTTTATGCGCTTCAAACCGACGGCACGTTGCAGTACATTCCTCCGGACGCCTCAACGCTCACCGTGAAGATGCGGCCGTTTCTCAGAAAGAGCGCTTTCCTAACGCTCCTGCGGCAAGGCATTACGCTGACTCCTCTCGAGAGTCAGTTGGGACGGCTCGGCCTCCTTCAGGCTCCCGGCATCGCCAATGACCATTCCATGGAGTGGGGCGTGTATGATGCCGCGCTGCCTGATCCCTGGCCAGATGCCTATCGCACCACGTTACGGACCATCGAAGCTTCGCGCGACTTGGCGAACCGGCATGGCGCGGCATTTGTTGCCATGACGATCGGTTCCGTTGCCATGATCGAAGATCGCTGGGAAGAGTTGTTTTCACGGTATCCGGCCGCAAGACCAATGCGATTGGATTTCTATCACCCGTTTACGGCCATAGCGGATCTCGGTCGGCTACAGAGATTCGCGGTCATCGATCTCGTCGAGCCCTTTCGCCAGGATTTCCTTGCGTCGAGGACATCGCGCTCATGGCCTCACGATGGACATTGGAATCCTCACGGTCATCGCTTCGCCGCAGAAATCGTCGCCCGTCACCTTCTGGCCCACCGACAGGAGTACAAGTTGTCCAATTAGCGGGAGTTCAGGAGCGTCTCGACCGATGAGACGCAGGTCTGGAAATCGCAATATTGCTCAACTCTCTTTCGCCCGGCCAGCGCCAGTCGTCTGCCATCCACTCCCACAATCCGCACGACGGACTTCATCAAGCTCTCAATGTCGTGTTGCGCTAGCAGAATCCCGTGTTCCTCGTGCATGACGATCTCTCCAAGGCCACCGTGCTTGATGGAAGCGACGACAGGAACTCCGTAGCTCATTGCTTCCAGAGCCGTCATGGAGAGGGCTTCCCAGTCGCTGTTAAAGAGGAGACAGTCCAGGCTGTGATAGAAGGTCCTCATTTCTTCCCGCCATCCAAGCCATCGCACGTGCTCGGCTATGCCAAGCTCATCAGCGAACCGTTCCAGTTTGAGCCGTTCCGGACCGTCACCGGCAAGCACGAAGACCGCGTCAGGTTGCAGTCTTACCACCTGGGCCGCAACATGCAAAAAGATGTCGATGCGTTTGCGCGGGATCAGCCAACCTGCATTTCCGATCACTTTCGCCTGTTGAGGAATTCCCAATGCTGCACGCGCAGCCCGTCGCTGGTCCGAAGTGGGAAGGGGAGGCATCGCAACGGGATTTCGAATTGTGTGGCATTTGGGGGCGATCGGGGGATATAGCGCTGCTGCTTCTCTTCTGATGAAGTCCGAGGGAAATGTAACGGCGTTGAATGTTTTATCGGCCCACCGATAGATCAACCGCCATTGCCAGTCTGGTTTTTCCCCCTTATGGTGATGATGCACCGCCAAGATCCTATGCCCTTTGCCTAATTCACCTAACGCCGTCATGGCGAGGAAATTGTGCCCTGTCATGATTAGCCCGTCGCAACGCTCATTCCGAAGGCGTGCGTGCACGTTGGGCAGACTGAAGAGTCCGCCCGGTCCACGATATGGCAATCCAACGGCGGGAATGTGTTGGTTCTTGAGAAGTGGGAACAATCGGCCGAGGGGATTGAGCGAGATGACGCGACACGAATGCCCCAGGCGCTTTAACCCGGTCATCACCTGAAGCGAGGCGCGCTCTGTGCCGCCGAGCTCCGTACACTGAATGAGGTTGATGATATTCATAGGGCTATAGAGCGCCGACAAGTCTACGGTGTCGCTATACTCCCAGGACGGGATGAGTGCCGGCCGGGATCCATGTATGCGTCTTGCACAAACGCGGCCACGGTTTGTGCCGCAAGGTCCTGCCCGGCTTCACTCCAGTGGTCGTCGTTTGTGAGGAACAACCGATCTGGGCTGTGGCTGAAGAAGAGGGTAAAGAGATTAATCACGTCGATCCCCTCTCCCCGTGCGGCTTCCTCGACAAGGTGTGACAAGCGATCCCTTTTATAACCGGAGAATTTCTCGAAGTCAGTGAAGTTCGGATGCAGATGTGTTGTCAGGTCGAAGGATGACGGCTGAACAGTCACAAGGAGCTGAATCCGCTTCTTCACCGCCAGCCGTTTAGCCTGGCGCAAGACACCCTTCATCAAAGTGATTTTGGCTTGAGCCGATTCGCTGGCTGGATCAAGCGCCACGTCATAGTCATAGTGATCGGCAAAATGAGATGGGCGCTGGGAACCTGGCTCCGTGAAGAATCTATATTCCGCTTCACAGAGACCACGGTAGTATCGAATGACGGAAGAGGCCGACGGGTCGGCAAATCGCTCCAATACAGGGACTCGCCTGATGAAATTTCTTCCGGACTCAACCACCGCGAGAGAGCCGAGAAACGTCATCACCCCGTGCGGCGACAACTCTCTCAGGCAGGTCGCACTGTTTTCGAGGCAAGGATCCGCATGCTCATCTGGAGGTGTCCTGACAAGTTGACCGGAGCCATCGACCACGAAAAGACGATTGCGAATCAGGTCCCCAAAGTCGTTATCGGCAAACACGTGGAGCACAATGATGTCCGGCTTCAGAATATCCACCTCTTGTTCTAGGCGAAAGAGGCTCTGGTCCGGCCCAAATCCCGGCACACCTGCGTTGATAACCTCGACATCCTGCCGCGTCTTCTGTCGCAGAAGTTCCTGCAGTTTGAAGGGGAATGTGTCTTCTGCATTGGAGAACTGCGCAAAGACATTTGAGTCCCCATAAACCACGACTCGTGTCGCCGGCTTGTCCGACCTGATTTCGCCTCCACGATATGATCGGCTGTTGGTGGACCATCGGGTCGCCACCGTTCTTCCCTGTTCGATTCTTGTGAAAGATCTATTGAGGTCCGGCTTCAATAATACGCGATAGACGGGATGTTGCTGGTATGCCGGTTCATTCTCGTCTGTCGCCACCCAGGCCTGATTCGGTACATGACCTCCCAACCTCAAAGCAAGTTCTGCCGCTATGAGGATCGTGACCGCAATGGACAGAGCCATAAGGCCGTCAGTGATGATAGAGCGGCGTACCGTCATTTCATTGCTCGCGCGCCGAACCTCTTGAATCGTCGGCTCCTGAGGCTCTGCCTCGATACGTGCGCTCCAAGTATCGGCCCACCAATTCTGCGCTTCGCCGATTCCCCGCAGGCGTCCAATGGACGTCCAGCCAGTAATAAAGCCGCCGCGCGTCGCGACGGGCTTCCTCGACTAAATCCTGCGTAAGGTTGAGACAAGGAATAGTCTGCTGATTAAGATGCTCGGCATACGCTTTATTGTAGGCCACTTGTGCTTCGATGTTCTCGACCCCGTGCAACGCCCATCGTGCTCGGTCTTCCGGGTAGACAACGTAGGCGAGGGGGAAATGAACTATTAGGAAATTCGCCCCTGACTCGCGAATGGCTTCTTGAAAGTCTCGATAAAAAGCCGTGGACTTTTTGATGGTTGCCGAGTGAACGTCGAAGGTTGAGGCGGCATGCAACTCTCGGCCCGCACCCTCGATACGTCCTCCTTGTCCCGCTGCTCCAGCTATCTTGCCGATCTGTCCAATGATGATGCCCGCATAGAAAATAGTCGCAGAATTCTTCGCATAACCCCATATGAAATCGACTGGGCCAAGGCCGATGGGTAGCAACTGACCATTCGCAACCGTGAGAGAACGGTCCGGCTGTGGATTCACCTCAAGCGACGCGTACACAAAATGGATCACGAGATCTGGCGAATAGTGCTTTCCGATATTCCGAAACCATTCAAGCTGATTGGCTGCGGGAAGGGCCGGCACTCCGTGATTGAGTACTTCGATTGACTGTCCCGATGCGACTCGCTTTTCTTGCAAGATGCGCTGGAGCTGTACGCCGAAGGTGTCATCAAAATTGACCCCCCATCCATAAGCAAAGGAGGGGCCGAGCAGCAGTACGCGGAAAGCTCCCGGCTTTTTATCGCGAGAATACTCCTCGTGAAGGGGTGATACACGGAACCCTTCACTGTTCGTGTGGAGATCCACTTCAAATTCTGGAGAGCTATGGCGATAGGAAATATTTGGTCGGTTTGTCCAGACGCTGGCTGAATCGGCAACCCAAATTGGCGGTTTATCACGGTGGTAAAGAAATGAGCCGGTGGTAATCCGATAATAACCTTGTAGGACAATTTCCAATACGAGAAGAAGAAATAGCGGATACGTCCATTGAGGGATAATTCGCTCGACAGGAGAGATTCGAACTGGCGTGGCGCTTGACGAGGGGGAACCGGCCTCTGCTTCTGATCGAATCATGTGGCGATCTGGACCTCTATGCAAGATCAGACTTCTGTTCTACAGAATCACGTGCGAGGGGCGCACAAGAACTGCGAGGATTGTTTTGTTCCCAACGAATTTACTAGACCACACAGTATCTGCTGTCGCAAGAAAAAGCGTGAAAGTTTGTGGCTTTTACGTAGAGCACCGCCTGTGCTTCAGAAGTGCGCCAGGTTCGTCTCACCATCGATCCCGTTCTCGAATGGTACGAAATGCGATTGCCCATTGGCCGAATTGTTGACTGATGCTATAGTCCGCAGTACGTAGAGACCGAAAGGAGCGCGCATGAACTACGTTCGCATCGGCAAGAAGGCGCTAAACCTCGACAGCGTGAGCTATTGCGAAGTCCAGGTGTGGCAGGATGAGATGACCGTCAAGGTCTATTTTGCCGGCTCGGCAAATAACACGCCCCTCGTATTTGGCGAGAATGACGCAAAGGAGTTGTGGAAATACCTGGAGTATGTCGCGGAAAAGCCTGTCGCCTAATCACCCGTTCACTGCTTCTCGTCACCCAACATTTCGTTTCTGATCAGGCCCGTGCCCACGGCGCCGGCATCATCCCTAAACGCCACTATGAGGCTTGCCCCAGGTGTCCGGAGTGTGTGGACTGCCCAAGGGGCGCGATCCATCCATCTCTTCGATAATCGCGGTAGTAGCTCAGCACCTTCTGAACGTAGAGACGGGTCTCTTTGTATGGGGGAATCTTCCCGTACCGATCGACCTTGTGTTCTCCTGCGTTATAGGCAGCAAGGGCCAAGCGCATATTGCCGTGGAAACGATCCAGTAGGTAACGCAGGTGCTTGGCCCCTCCAGCCACGTTTTCGTGGGTGTCATAAAGGTTCCGCACTCCATGACGCATGGCAGTTTCCGGAACGAGCTGCATGAGGCCTACAGCCCCCGCCTTGGACACTATGAGGGGATTGAACGAAGATTCTGCTTTCATCACCGCGAGCAACAGGGCCGGATGAACGCGGTGACGGCCCGCGGCATGAACGACAGCCCGCTCCAGTTCAATCCGTGACACCGGTTGCCCGCCCGCTGGCGGGACAAGTTGTGCGGTGGCCGCTGCTGCCATGTCGGTGGAATGCACCGCCCCTGATACAGATTCATACGCCGGAAAATCCGCTAGCACCGATGGCGCCGAAGCGGCCGTCAGCGCGAGAGCTGCCCAGACATAAACGCGGAAGCGGGATAAATGGGCCGGTACCACTTGCTGCAACACTGGGTTCGGATATTTCAAAGTAGTTTGTTTGTGCGTTGCGATCTGATCCATGACTGCTTCCTCCCTTTTGCCAAAATCTTCGTCCATGTCCGGCAATCGTGGACTGTCCTTGTTGGGACCCGCTTTGCTGGTTGACTTCCGCAGCTTCCATGCCGCAACGGGAGATCGCAGGATCGGCTATTTATTCATATGGCACAGGGACTTATGAGAGGCCTTCCATCCCAACTTTTGTAGGGCTGGTCGGGTGGGGGGATTCCGTATATTGTTCTTCCATACCACATTTTGTTGTTCGGCAAATGACCAGTTCAAGAAGGCACCAGGACCTTCAATCATAAAGGAGCGGCTCATCTATGAAACTCCGCTACTGCGAACGAGTCGAGACAGAGTTTCCGGTGATTTTTGCCGGCGATTCTTATGTGGGAGAAGGAACCGTGCTCAATGTTTCGGTCCCTGGCTGCGAGATCTATAGTAAGAAGCTGGTACCGGCGGGGGCCTATCTCGAGATGAAGGTTCTGGTGCCTGAGAGCGACGCGTCGCTCTGCGTCGGCCTTGCGAGGGTTCGTTGGTCGGACGGGCATCGATTCGGAGTCGAGTTTATTCGGATGCCCGGCGACGACCAAGTCCGGCTGGGACGAATGGTGAAGCATAAACGTGCCCGCCGGTCTCCTGCTCGACTGCATCACCCCTGAGTGATAGACTGCATCCAGTAAGAGACTTCTGGAGCATGTCGGGCCATGAGAAGCTGTTCCATATTTCTGCTGCTTGTCACGCTCCTACTCGTTGGTTGCGCCGAACCCTACACGCTGTTCCACAGCCGGACAGGGGAGCCAATCCTCATAGGCCGTCGGGCCTATTCGTATGAAGAATGCCTGGCCACGATGCGCAAGGAGTCCGAACGGCTTGGCGTGACGTTTCGCTATATACACGTCCGCGGATCGACATCCGGACGTTCCCTCCTCTGGCCCTTCGAGCCCGGATATGCCTGCGAAGCTGCCATTGGGCCTGAACGAGCTCCAAACGGAATCTATCTCAACGTGCCTCCACTGTCACCAGAGGGATAGGCAGACCTTCCTCCGCACCCTGCATAACCAGCAAAAAATCGCGTAGGGATTCTCTCTAATTCGGCTTCAAAGACGGTGGTTGACAATGCAGTCGCTGGCGCAGTTATAATCCACGGCAATACGCGTCTGTAGCCGATGGAACATCCTCTCTTGGACTTGCTCAACTCTTCTCAACTCATCATCGTCGTTTCAACAGTAGATTGTGCGCGTGGAAGCAGGCGCGTGGATTCATCCGGCTACCGGCCGGAAATTGGCATCTTTACGGCAACCAGTTCGTGATCGGCATTCATTCTGATCATTTTTGAGGAGTCATTATGGAAGACCTTGTGATCGAAGAAGAGGGGGCCTCCTCCGCACTGAAGATTACGTTGGGGGATTTTCTCGTGTTCATCAACTGGATGAACCAGACCGAGAAATCGCTCGAACGCGGTGAAGCGCTGCCGACAACCCCCGAACTGGATTCCGGAAAAGTGAAGGGCTGGGTCCAGCTTGTTCAGCGTCTGGAGGAACGATTCCGGCGGAGCGAAGAAAAAAAGCTGGCGCTGGAAGCGAACGTGATCGCGCAGGAAGCGCAGTTGGGGCAGCTGCTCACGCATTTACATGCCAACATCGCTTCGCTCTATGAGAACCTTGGGCAGTCACAGAAGGCTGAAGAGGTTCGTCGTCGAGCCGAAGCGTTGCACGCAAGTTAACCTGGAGCAAACCCGCTGGCTCAATAGAGGTCACCGAACGACTTCCCTGCATAGGGGAAAGTGCCGGGCTGCGGTCTGCAGATTCCGGCCAGCCGCCCTCCCAGTTTCCTTATGCAAATTCACGCTTTTTGTTTCGTGCTCCTCAGTCCTTCGCTATAATCCACCTACGTATAGTATTTTCCGTTCGATCGAGGCCGCCTGCGTTGAGGAGTCACGGGCAGCCTGGACAGCCACAGGACATGCGGCATGATCACGGTCCTTTTGATCGAAGATAACGATGTCGATGCTCGCCTCACGCAGGATCTCCTGGCAGAGTGGAGCGTCGAAGAGTTTAAGATCGTTCATGCAAAGACTTTGTCTGACGGGCTCGCCCACATCGACAAGTGCCGCTTCGACGCCATCCTGCTGGATCTCTCTCTCCCGGATGCATTCGGACTGCCCACGCTGCGGCAGGTCCACGCGACCAACCCTTCAATTCCTGTGGTCGTCTTGAGCGGAGTCAGCGACCAGTCGCTGGCCCTTCAAGCGGTTCAACAAGGCGCCCAGGATTACCTCGTGAAGGGCCAAGGCCATCCGGAGCTCCTTGCCCGTTCAGTCCGCTACGCTATCGAACGCAAACGCACGGAGGAGCGGCTGACCTATCTTGCTCAGTATGACCATCTGACAGGCCTGGTCAACCGCAGCCTCTTCCGCGATCGCTTGATTCAGGCCATGGCCCGGAGTAAACGACTCCAGCAACCACTCGGGCTGATGCTTCTGGATCTGGACCGCTTCAAGAGTGTCAACGACACGCTGGGTCACGACGTGGGAGACGAACTGCTCAAAGGAGTGTCTGAACGTCTCAAAAGCTGCGTGCGGGAAGTGGATACGGTCGCCCGCATGGGCGGGGACGAGTTCACGATCATTCTCGAAGGAGTAGCTTCCGAGCAAAGTATCGTTGTCGTGGCGAAACGCATTACCGAGTCTATCTCGACCACGTTTGAATTAAAGGGGCACAGCGTCTCCGTCGGCATCAGTATCGGTATCACCGTGTACCCGCACGACGATCATAGTATCGACGAACTGCTCAAGCATGCAGACTCAGCCATGTATCGCGCCAAACAACAAGGCGGCAGCGGGTTCGCTTTTCACGAGGCATCCGGATACCACCACGCCACTGCCCACTCGGGTTCTTGACCCCATTCACCATTGCCACGCTTTTCCATCCCCTTCCGGATTCGCTCGATTCTATGTCATGTCTAGCGTCCGATTTCTGCCAACGGTTCCTCTGTTACGATCATGGCACCGCGCGGATTAGGGATCAGGATATTGGAGAGGGCAAGGGACTCACGGTCGGGTGAGGGGCGCGATTCGGGGGTCATGACGATTCCCCAGTGCAGATTGTCGCTGCAGATATTGTCGACCAGCATGGCTTCCGCATGGTGGAACAGCAACATTCCGCTGAGCATATTCTCCCGACATCGGTTGCGAACCAGTTCGGGGTGACTCCCGGAATCTCGCACCGCAATTCCAAAGTGGTGGTTGCTTCGACAGAGATTATCCGCCACACGTGGACGAGCGCCTGCAAAGACAAAAATTCCCGATTCGCGATTGTGGCAGACTTCGTTGTCGACGAAGGTCGCTCGACATTCCGGGCCATAGATCACCACACCGGAGAGAATCCCTTCCGTCGCACGGCATTGGGTAATCGTACAGGAAGAATCCAGGATGTTCATGGCCGCATGCTGATCGCTGCCGACATACCGGAACGTGATGCCCGAGATCCGGCCGCTCGGCACCCGCTGGAGATACAGCGGTCCCCCGCGGCGAGAATAGATCTGAACGACATCGCGCCCGGCACCCACCAATAACACCGGCTGCTCGGCAAGAAACACTTTGTCTTCATACAAACCGGCTCGAACAAAGACCTGGTCCTGCGCTCCAGCGTCTTTCAATGCCGCGCTCGGTGTTGGATAAGCAGCAGGGTCCTGCCCGTCCACGACTAACGTTTTCCCGCCCAGCGGATTGGGAGGAGGATCCTGCATGGTAGTCACACTCTCCGATTGATTCATCCCGTTTTCATCGCTCGATCGCGGCAATCCGCCAGAACTGTTGACTGAATCTGATGGATAGGAACGGACGGCACCTTTTTGTCAAGCGAGGGGCAAGACTGACACCGCGTACAAAACTGCTCAGATCAAGAGCCCCAAGCCAGGAGGAATCAGCCGACTGCCAGGCTACAAATACTTGGATTTGCACTGCTTTTCAACCAGTCTCCCTGAAACCGCTTGGCATGTGGATTGCGACATTTCACAGGCTGTGCATGACGGTTCTGAGCAGATGACGGAGGCAAAGACATGACTCGTTTCACGTACAGACTGGTAGGACTTGCCGCACTTCTCCTCTCGTTGACTTCTACTCCGATCGCAGTACAAGCCGCACCGACGCAGGTCCAAGACGCGTCGCGCCACCTCTACGATCGCGTGATGGAAGAATTCAAACGCCGGGATTACGAAGCGGCGTTGGCTGGGTTTCGATTGTTCATCGAACTCCATGGCCAGACCGCTTTGGCTGCAAACGCCCAATACTGGGTCGGTGAATGCCACTTTCGTCTCGGCCGATACAAAGATGCCTTGAAGGCCTTCTCCAGCGTCGTGTCCTACTATCCGCTGAGCCCGAAGCTGACTGCCTCGACGTTGAAGATCGGACAAACGTATACGAAGTTAAAAGATCATGAAAAGGCTCGCATGATGTACGAGCGGGTCGTCGATCAATACCCTGATAGTCCAGAAGCCGAAATCGCCAGAAAGGCGATCGAAGCGGACACAACCAGGAACGAGCCAGCCCCCCAAGCCACCGAAGAAACAAACTCTTCAACGTACGAGGGGAATTCTTTGTCTGTCGACTCAGACGCGCCGATGGTTACTCGGACTCGCTGACTCCGAGAAGTTTCTCCAATTCTTGAACGGTATAGGTCGGTTGCCCGCGGAGTGTCGTGAATCGAATACCGGCAGTCTGCACCATCCGTTGAATTTCCTGGAGCCTCGCCTTATCGCCTGGTTCAGCCGCCGCATCTTCCGCAATCTGCACAACCTGTTCAACCATTCTCGACCCGGGATGCACCAGGACAAAATCCGCGCGTTTGAGGGCAAGATGCCGCAACACCTGTACCCTCGGTTCACCCTCCGCCTCGATCGAGAGAAAGCTCCACAGGGGAACCTGTGCGAAGACAAGGTATCGATCCTCTACGGCCATGCGAAGGAGGTTGTAGAGGAGAAGTTCCGCATCGGTGAACAGTGCTTGCGGCCTGAGGCTTACCCCTGAAGGAAGATAAAATGGCCCAGGCCGGCCGGACCTGCCAAATCCCGTGACGACGATACGCCAGACAAGCACAGCGAGCAGGAAAACGATGAGACTGATAAACCAGATATCGAACGCGTCTTCTCTCACGTCCGGAAATGCTCCAGCCAGCGAGGCCCATTCGGCACAATCGTCCCTAACAGAACCGGATGTTTTGCCCCCGTGGCTGCAGGAATGTTCCCCCACTGCCCTGTGGCCGTCTGATAGGCCAAAACGGCAAACGCCACTGCTTCAAACGATTTACTGTCCCATCCCAATGCGTCGAATGTCGTGACTGGAATAGGGGCAAACACGGCAGCGAGGTGCGCCATGATGGCACGATTGCGGATGCCTCCGCCACCGACGACCACTTCATCGACCTCGCCTTTGATCCATCGCCGCGCGGTGCCCACCGCCTTGGCCGTCCACATACTGCACGTCGCCAGAAGATCCTCGATCGACAGCCCCTGCTGCTTCTGAACCACGAGTAGTTCATCAATGAGGGCCGGGCCGAACTCTTCACGACCGGTGGACTTCGGCGGTCGCTTCGACAGAAAGGGGTGCGCGAGCAGCTTTGCCAACAGTCGGGAATCGATCTCACCTCGTAATGCCAGCTTGCCGTCCCGATCCATCAAGAGTCGTCCGTTGGTCAGCCGATTGACGAGGCTGTCGAGTACCATGTTGGCCGGACCCGTATCGAACGCCAGTATCTTCTCGTGTTCGCCCCCCCGAGGCACATAGGTCACGTTGCTGATTCCTCCGAGATTGACAATCAGCCTGGCGCGCCGGGGATGTTTAAGCAGCAAGGCATGGGCTGCCGGCGCCAGGGGCGCGCCCTGCCCGCCCGCCGCGATATCACGCGGACGGAAATTTGCAATCGTCGTAATACCGGTCCGCTCTGCAATCACAGCCGGCTCGGCTATCTGAAGCGTGGAACGAATCGCCCCGACGCCGGGTGCCTGAATCCCGTTGGGAAGATGATGGATCGTTTGTCCATGGGAGCCGATCAGCGCCACATCCGCCGGACGCAGCTTCGCCCGACGGATTACTTGTAGTGCAGCATCAGCAAACCATTCGCCGAGAAGCGCGTTCAAATAACAAATCTCCGCCACCGTTCCGGATACCGCCGCCGTGAGGATACGTTGCTGCAATGATCGGGAATAGGGCAACGTCTGCGCCGCCAGCGTATGGGCCTTGACGGAGCGACCCCGTCCTGAAATTTCCACGATTGCCGCATCGACCCCATCGCCGGACGTCCCGGACATCAGCCCTACCACCTTCATGCCTGCTCCTCCAGAAGCGGTTTGTACTGGACCATGGACGCTACGCTAATGGAACCGGTCCGTCCGGTCAAGCAGGCATTCGGACGCGTTGACATGGCTGAAACCTCGATGCTACGGTCCCGGCCCATGCGCTGCCGTCGTGCTCCATACGTGTGTTGGATTGGGTTCGTGGTTCTGTCGTTGCTGATCCCGCCTCACCTCGGGTGGGCTGGTCCATCACCGGAGCCGCTGAACATCGTGGTGACAATTCCAGTTTTGAAAGACCTGGCCGAGCAAGTCGGTGGGCGTCACGTTCGCGTGACGTCCCTTCTAAACGGATACGAGAACGAACACACCTATTCGCCAAAACCCAGCGACTTGATCGCCGTGAGAAACGCCCGGCTGCTGTTCGAGGTTGGCATCGGCTTGGAGGTGTGGGTCGGCAAGCTGGTAAAAAACGCCGGCAGCCGATCTTTAACCATCGTCACAACGTCCAAAGGCATTGGGCTGGTCCGCGACGGACATGGCCATGACAACGAACACCCGGATAGCCAGGAGACCGACCAGGGCAACCCGCATGTGTGGATGGACCCTGAGAATGCCGTCACCATGATGCGGCACATCACCGAAGCCTTGATCCAAGCCGATCCCGGGCATGCTCAGGATTATCGCCAGAGCCAAGCATCCTATCTTAAACGGCTAGACCAAGTTCGCACGGAGCTGAACGACCGTGTGCGTGGATTATCAGACCGCCGCTTTATCGCTCATCACCCGGCCTGGCCGTATTTTGCCAGACGCTTCGGCTTTCAGATTGTCGGGACGATTCAAACGCAATCTGCGAGCGAGCCATCGGCTCTTCAAATCCAACATCTCATTGCCACGATGAAGAAGCAGAACATACGGGTCGTCGTGTCTGAAATCCAGTTGAGCCAGCGGCTTCCTGAACTGTTGGCAAAGGAAACGGGAGCGAGGGTCGTCGTGCTGACAACGCTCCCGGGAGGGCTTCCAAAAACCGAGACCTACCTCGACATGCTCCGCTATAATGTGCTCCAATTAGCGAACGCTCTTGAGGCAGCCTAGCGCTGGCATGCAGGGGGTTCTCATCAGCGCCGGAAGGAGCCCTTGGTCCGTGTCAGAAGCCCGCGAATCGATCATCAGGTTTGACCATGCCTCGTTCGGTTTTCCCGGCGTGGTCGCCTTGAAAGACATTTCTCTTTCAATCGGCGCCGGCGAATTCGTCGGCGTTATCGGTCCAAACGGATCGGGCAAGACGACGCTCTGCAAAGCGGTGCTGGGTCTGATGGCCCCCGTCGAAGGACATCTCCATATCTTCGATTGCGCCTGCAACGAACTCCGCTGTCACCATCGCGCCAAAATCGGCTACCTGCCGCAGAAGGGCGTGGTAGATCGGAACTTCCCCGTCACAGTGCTCGAAACCGTGATGATGGGACGGTACGGTGCGCTTGGCCTCTTCAATCGTCCGTCGAAGCGAGATCGAGAGATTGCACTCCAATCGCTCGCTCAAGTCGGAATGGATTCCCATAAAGACACGGCGCTGGGCCATCTTTCGGGCGGCCAGCAGCAGCGCGTCTTCATCGCCCGTGCCCTTGCTCAACAGCCCAAGGTCTTGCTGCTCGATGAACCGACCACAGGGCTTGATATCACCACACAGCATAATGTGATTGAACTGGTTGAACACCTGCACGATGAACTCGGCCTGACCGTGCTCCTCATCACGCACGACATCAATATGATCCGCTCCCGCGTGGATCGTCTCGTGCTGCTCAAAACCAGGCTCTTCGCCGCCGGACCGCCGGACGACGTCCTCAAGCCCGATATTCTTCGAGAAGTCTATGGCAAAGACCTTGTCATTACAGAGAAAGACCTCGTCATCGTCGAGGACTACCATCACCATCACTAAGAAACGCGATTCATCATGATCGAACTGCTCGCCTATGATTTTATGCAGCGCTCTCTTCTTGCCGCGGCAATGGTCGGAGGGCTCTGCTCGGTCGTCGGTGTGTTCGTCGTACTGCGCGGGCTCGCATTTGTCGGAGCAGGTACAGCCCACGCCGCGTTTGCCGGCGTCGCACTGGGTTATCTGATGGGTTGGCCGCCGCTGCTGCTGGCCATTCTCTTCGGACTCGCAACGGTCTGGATCACGGGCTGGGTGGAAGAAAAAGGAACCATGAAGCTCGATGTGTCCATCGGCATCCTCTATACCACCACGATGGCACTGGCCATCCTGTTTATCGGCCTGATGAAAACGTACAACGCTGAGGTATACGGCTACTTGTTTGGCAATGTCTTGTCGGTGACGACCGAAGAGCTACGAACGATCGGCGGACTCGCCATAGTCGTGATTGGCACGCTGCTGCTGTTCTCCAAAGAACTGTACTTTATCGCCTTCGACCAGGAGATGGCGGAAGCCTCCGGTGTGCCGGCCAGACGAATGTTCTTTCTCCTCTTGACCCTGGTCGCTCTCACGGTTGTGATCTCGCTCAAGACCGTGGGCGCGATTCTCGTGTTCGCCATGATCCTTATCCCGGCTTCGACGGCTTACCAGCTGACCCATAGCCTTTCAACACTCACCTGGTATTCGGTGATCATCGGCGTCACCTGTTCGGTCTGCGGCATGCTCCTGTCGGCATTCTGGGATATTCCTTCAGGCCCCGCGATCGTTCTCCTTTCGACGTTGGTGTTCTTCGCCTCAGTGCTCCTTTCTCCAAAGCGATTGCGCCAGACGCTACCCGCTCATTGAACATAGAACATACCGATCGCAACGGGAGTTCGTCACACGGCGGCCTCGACCAATCCCTCTAAATGCGAATGCACCTCCTGTCGCGTTCCGCATGACTTTGCTCCATGCTCGCGGCAGACGCTTATCTTTGCAATCCGCCGCGATGACGGCTGACACTGCACAACCTACCCTCATCCGTCTATCTTGGTCTAAGCATGGATGTATGGCTGGGGATACAGTATTGTGTTGCCAACGAGTCATCTCGTGCCCCCCTCGCCCAATGAAGGCGACCATACATGTGATTCCGAGCCAGAAGTATCTGGTCCAACGGCCAACTGAGGGGCGCAGGTTACGACTCAGCCCGTCTTTCAACGGTATCAATCTTGCCATAGGGAGCAGCGAGGCTACGTTTCTGTGATCTATTTACATCTAGAGGAGGGTGGGTATGGGTGCTGTGAACTATCGTAGTTGGGCTATGATGAATCTCGTGCTGGTTGGGACGCTCGTTTTTGTGATGGTCTCCGGACAAGCGCGGGCTGAAGAATGGAGGACGGAGAACGGCGGGATCGAACCGGGGAAACTTGTGCTGGGGATGCGAGCCGGGTTTGCACCTGTAACCCAATCCGTGACGGCAAACACTTCGACGGACGTCGGCTCCCTCGTGAACTTCCAGGCTATGTATAGCCTGAACAAGTGGCTCCTGGCCGGCATGATGTTGGAGTGGGAGCGCCATGGCATGTCCAGGCAAAGCCCCTATGTGGATTTAGGGCATCAGGACACTGTATCGGTGCTGCCCACGATCGAAGTTCGTCCGGTTCGGTTTGGCCCGGTCGTACCCTATGCCAATATGAGCTTCGGCGTAAACGTGAATAGCTTTGGGGAGAACTCCTCTGTTCGAATCAGCCCCAGCAACACCTTCGCATGGCGCCTCGGTTGGGGGGCAGACTACATGCTCAACAAGCAATTCGCACTGAATACTGAAATGGCCTATAAACGGAATGATGGGCATGCAACGGTCAACGGCGCCCGGAACAACGATTGGAATGCATCGTCCTTCGGGTTCCTCTTCGGCGTGAAGATGTTCTTCTAGACTTCCGGGACATTCTTTCCCGACAAGGCCAAAGGCAGGATGTCTGGTTACTGCGGGCATCCTGCCTCTTTTTTGTGCGCGCGGCTCACCCACCGCCAATGGCTTGAGCACTGCCTTGAAGACTTTTCTCTCTGCCGGGCTGTTCAGATGGGAAACAGAAGTGGAGGGGGCACAGAACTACTCAAGCCGGCTGTGCCTGCTGCGGCTCCAGACCATGCCGGTCTGTTCCTTCGCGCTGAAACCGAGTTTCTCGTAGAATGCAGGCCGGCGAGTGCAGAGCCAGAAGAGTTCGACTTTCTTGAGTCGGGAATGGTTGAGTATCCGTTGCACGATCTCGGTGCCGATCCCTTGTTTCTGGTAGGCCTTGTCGACGATGACATCCCAGATGGTCGCACGATAGACGAAGTCCGTCAGAACACGCCCGAATCCCACCAGCTGATCCCCATCCCAGGCACAAAGCGCCACATCGGTATGACGCAACATGTCCTTCACGTCCTCGAGCGTCCGGTCTTTGGCCCAGGGTGCCTGATGGAAGAGCCGAAGCAGCTGGGACGCCTCGAGCTCTTTCTTTTCAGAAAAGGTGACGGCGGGCTTGAGGGTTGGAGGCATCTTGTACTAGATTATCTCCCGAAGATCAGATCCATGACAGGCGGAGTGTACGAGGAAAACGATGTCAACGCAAGTCCGTAGCTGCCCCAAGTGCTTTCAGCTCATGTGGCTCAAACAGAACGAGTATGAATGGCTGAACGAAGAGACCGTGCGCGCCAAATGCCCGCACTGCAGTTCAACGGTTCGCTTCAAACTCGTGTCCAAGGGCGAGAACGCGGCGGGCCCGAAGATGGGACACTGATCTCACATTCCACGTCCTGCGCCATCCAACTCCGGCTTGTTTCCCGGAAGGATCTTGTGCAGCGTTCCGCGATATTCTGCAAGCCGTTTTTCATCGATTCGACCAACCTCGATTTCCTTGTCCCGCTGCATCCGTTCGACATGATCCAACACCGCCAGCAGCGGCTGCACGGCGCCGAGTAAATTGCCGACCTCGAACGCTTCAAGCGAAGCGACGAACGACTCATTGAGCCCTTTGTACGCCGTGCCCGGGCTTTGGCTACGAACACGCGATACGATATCCTCGTAATCATCAACCGCCTCGAGCTTGGGTTTCACGCCCGTCGGCACCGCCGTTAAATGGACGATGGGAGGCAGCTTGGCCGCGTAGGATTTAAGCTGCGCGGCCAAGCCGCCAATCGCGTCTAACACATCCGCTGTCTGCATAGAAATGTCCTAATCGAGCTCGCGGCTAGCTGTCAAGCGCTCCGGACGGTCTTGGGAGGAGCCATCCGGTCAAGGGCCTGAATCACCTCGTCCATATCGGTCGGCAGGGGTCTGGTATATTCGTGCGCCTGACCGGTCGCCGGATGCTGGAAGCCCAGCGTCCTTGCATGCAGCATGACCCGCAGGATTTCCAACCCATCCAGGACGCACACTTTTCGGCCGCCATAGGTTAGATCTCCCAGGATAGGATGGCCAAGCGATGTTAGATGGACCCGGAGTTGATGCGTCCGGCCAGTTCGTGGATAGAGGAGCACGTGTGCGGCGATCTTGCCGAACCGACGGTCGATTGTATACTCGGTGGCAGATTCTTTGGGCCGCGACGTGCGAGCCGAAAACTTCTTGCGCTCTTTTGAATCCCTGCCGATGGCTAATTCAATCAGATCATGGCCTTTCTTGGGAACGCCATAAATCAATGCTTCATAGACTCTGGTAATGCTGTGCAGTTTGAATTGGCCTGCCAGGTGTCGATGCGCCTGGTCGGTTTTCGCGATCACCATCACACCGGAGGTTTCCTTGTCCAACCGATGGACAAGCCCCGGCCGTTCTTTTCCCCCAATTGTCGATACCGTTCCTCCTGAGGTTTGAAAATGGTGGAGGAGGGCGTTTACCAATGTACCGGTCCAGTTCCCCGGAGCTGGGTGCACGACGATTCCAGATGGCTTGTTCAGAACCAGGAGATGATCATCTTCGAAAAGCACCTCCAGCGGAATCGGCTCGCCTTTCAGCTCCAACGGCTCGGGTTTCGGCACATCCATCGTAATCTGGTCGCCGGGCTTGATCTTTTGGCTGGGCTTCACTTGCTGGCCGTTGATCCTGATGCGCCCCAGCTCAATAAGGCGTTGCAGGGCGGAGCGTGAGATGTCGCGCTCGCGATTCACGAGAAAGACATCCAGACGCTTCGGCTGTTCTCCTGATGTAACGGTGAATTCGGTGATCATGGCCTGGGGATGGAGTGGGGCGACTGGTCCATGCCGCGTTTCAAACGGTCAATTTCAGCCGCCTGTTCAGCCACCTGCTTTTTCAATCGTTCGACTTCCTGCTGTAGTCGATTAATTGAACGACTGGATTCGGAATCCCCGCTGGTCGATGTCTGCGCCTGAAATGATCCGGGATCGGAAGGCACTCCTGGCCCTGACATACCCACAGCTGGCACGGATGCCGGTGTGGGACCGGCGAGTTTGAGAAACGAGAGAAACGCTCGGTGATCGATGATCAATTCGCTGGCTGATGCCCGGTGCCCGCCTGACCAGTTCGCTTCTCTGCCCATCACAAACCTGGCTGACTCAAACGCGAGGACCCCTCCGCTGCCCCTGACTGAATAGAATGGATTCGCGCGCACACGCGGTAGCTCTTCCGAAGCTGCGGGAAGGGGCGTGCGATGATTCGCCACGACCACGTGGAGCCTGCCACCGGCATGAAACATACCGCCCGACGTGACGGCAATTCCTGATCCGCCCGATGCCGAGATGGAAAACGCAATCCATTCGCGCGGGGTGGCCTTCTGAAACGCATCACGAATGGCCGGAGCAAGCAGGGGAATCTCGTCCGGCGCAAACACCGAGCGTGGCGGACGCGGACTGTCCATAAGGCCGACTCGATCTTCGAGCAGCAAACGGCTGAGAATGGCAGTCAGTTCTTCGACTGTCCACGTGGCCGGATGTTCATACCGAACAGATGAACCACCGGCATCCTGGTACGAATCAAGCCGAACGAACCAGGAAGAATCTTCCTGGACCACTCGGCTTGTCAGTGCAGGCCCGGCACAGCCGAGACAATAGAGCAGGAGGCTGAGTAGAGGAAGAAGGCCCTTCGTCATCCTGTTGGCTCACACGGATGCAGGAATTCGGAACGCGTGCGTCCGGCGGAAACGGCATGGACTACAGCGAGCGCGCGTGGCAAGAGGCTAAAGTTGGACTATGCTGAGCAGGACTTACGCCAGGCCGGTCTTGCGGGCGCGTTCGGCAATCTTCTTCCGGAGACGGGCTTTTTCAAGACTGATCTCTGCCTCTTTGACTTCCGAGGGCAGGCCGCCCACTTGAAGCCGTCGCTCGGCTTCAGCAACTTTGGCAGTCGCTCGTTCGACATCGATGTCTTCGGCCTTTTCTGCGATTTCAGCCATGATCGTGACTTTGGAGGGGGTGACTTCGGCATAGCCCCAGAGGACAGCCATGTGGTTGGTCTGGTCGCCAACGCGGTAACGGAGTTCCCCGATGCGCAGCGTCGAGAGGAAATAGCAGTGGCCGGACAGCACACCGAACTCACCCTCTGAGCCGGGCGCAATGACCTCGTCGACCTGCTGGCTCAGCAGCTGCTTTTCCGGCGTCACCACTTCTAACAGAATCTTTCCAGCCATAATCAATCTTGAGCTATCAGCGGTCAGCTGTCAGCAATCAGCAACGGGCTGAGAGCCGAAGGCTGCTGGCTGAAGGCGTCTCCTTAGACCTTCACTCCCATTTTCTCCGCTTTCGCAATCACTTCCTCGATCGGGCCGACCATGTAGAAGGCCTGCTCCGGCAGGTGATCGTATTTGCCGTCGAGGATCTCCTTGAAGCTTCGGACCGTATCCTTCAGCTTCACGTACTTGCCCGGCGCACCGGTGAAAGCTTCGGCGACGTGGAACGGTTGCGACAGGAACCGCTGAATCTTCCGCGCGCGGGCGACGACCATCTTATCGTCTTCGGATAATTCGTCCATGCCGAGAATGGCAATGATGTCTTGCAAGTCTTTATAGCGCTGCAGTACAGACTGCACGCCGCGAGCCACCTTGTAGTGCTCCTCGCCGATCACTTGCGGGTCGAGAATGCGCGAGGTGGAGTCCAAGGGGTCGACCGCCGGATAGATACCCAACTCGGCCAATTGCCGGGACAGGACGGTGGTGGCATCCAAGTGGGCGAAGGCTGTTGCCGGTGCCGGGTCTGTCAAGTCGTCGGCCGGCACGTAGATGGCCTGGACGGAAGTGATCGATCCGCGCTTGGTCGAAGTGATGCGCTCCTGCAACGCACCCATCTCGGTCGACAAATTCGGTTGATAGCCGACGGCGGACGGCATACGGCCGAGCAACGCGGAGACTTCGGAGCCGGCTTGAGTAAACCGGAAAATGTTGTCTACAAAGAGCAACACATCTTGATTCTCTTCGTCGCGGAAATATTCGGCGACGGTGAGGCCGGTCAAACCGACGCGGAGACGCGCTCCGGGTGGCTCATTCATCTGGCCATAGACCAGCGCAGCTTTCGACTTGGTGAAGTCGTCAGGATCAATGACCTTGGACTCCTGCATTTCATGCCAGAGGTCGTTGCCTTCGCGCGTCCGCTCGCCCACGCCTGCGAACACGGAGAATCCACCGTGGTGCAAAGCGATGTTGTTAATGAGCTCCATGATGATGACCGTCTTGCCGACCCCGGCGCCGCCGAACAGCCCGACCTTGCCGCCCTTGCTGTAAGGTTCAAGCAGATCGACTACTTTGATGCCGGTTTCGAGGACTTCCGTCTTGGTGTCCTGATCTTCGAGTCTGGGAGCGGGCCGGTGAATTGGATAGGTCTTCTTTGTCTTCAGCGGGCCCTTTTCATCGACCGGCTCGCCGAGCACGTTGATGAGTCGCCCGAGGGTTTCGCGACCGACCGGCACGGAAATCGGGGCCCCGGTGTCCTGTACGTCCATACCGCGGGTGAGACCGTCGGTCGTGGACATCGCGATACTCCGAACGCGGTTTTCACCGAGGTGCGATGCGACTTCGAGCGTGATGCGAATAGCGGGCTTGCCCGCCGCCTTGTTCTCTTCCTGAATCACTTTGAGAGCATTGTAAATATTCGGCAGCTGCCCGGGAGGAAACTCCACGTCCACCACCGGTCCGATGACTTGAATAACTTTACCTGTGCTCACTGTTTCACCCCTTTTCTCAAGTGCTGAGTGCTGAGTTCTAAGTGCTCTGCTGATCGCTCAGCGCTCAGGACTGTCTTATTTAAGTGCCTCGGCGCCGCCGACGATATCCATCAGTTCTTTGGTAATCGCAGCCTGTCTGGTCTTGTTGTAATAGAGCGTGACCTTCTTGATCAGCTGCCCGGCGTTGCGTGTTGCACCGTCCATCGCGGCCATGCGGGCGCCATGTTCGGCCGCCGCTGATTCCAAGAGAATGCGATAGGCCTGGACCTGAAAATGTTTCGGCACGAACACGTTCAGGAGATCGGCTTCGTCCGGTTCATAGAGATAACTGCCGCCGGTAGTGCCTTCCGCCTGCGTGGCGCCGAATTCCGTCGCGACATCGACGGGGAAGAGTTTTTCGACGATCACACGCTGTTGAATCGCTGATTTGAATTCGTTGTAGACGACGTACAGCTCATCGAACGTGCCTTTGACAAAGTTGTCCGTCAGATCGCCGCCGATATCGATCGCGTGCTCGAAACTGAGCTTGTCGAACACACCGGTCCACTCCTGCCGTATGGTCCAGGTACGGCGGCGAAAATAATCGCGGCCTTTGCGCCCGACGATGCTGAGATTGACTTGAAGACCGCGCGACTCGCACTGCCGGACGAACTCGGCGCTCTTCCGGACGATGTTGCCGTTGAACCCGCCGCAGAGACCGCGATCACTCGTCACCACGAGAACTTCGATCTTCTTGCTTTCTCGCTTTTGGAGCAGGGGGTGAGAGGCCCGATTGACGCGCTGGCTCAAGTTACTCAGGACCCCGCGCATCTTGTGCGCATAGGGACGTGCCGCCAGAATACGATCCTGGGAACGCTTGAGCTTCGCCGCAGCCACCATCTTCATGGCTTTGGTGATCTTCTGGGTGTTCTTAAACGCCGCGATTTTGCGGCGTAATGATTGAAGGCTAGGCATGATTCTGTCGTTTAGGCCTTTGTGCCGTATCCCATCTTCTGCTTGAAGGTTCCGATGATCTCTTTCAGCCTGCCGCCGACCTTGTCGTCGATCTTGCCGATGCTGGCAACTTCTTTTTTCAGTTCGGGATGGTGCTGCTGAACATAATGGAGAAAGTCCGCTTCGAACTGCTGCACTTTGTCGACCAGCACATCATCGAGGAATCCGTTGACGCCGGCATAGATCGAAAGCACCTGATCCGCCACGGGCATCGGCTTGTATTGGCCCTGCTTGAGCAACTCCACCATGCGCACACCGCGCGCAAGCTGCATCTGTGTGGCTTTGTCGAGTTCACTGCCGAACTGCGCAAACGCTGCCATCTCACGATACTGCGCGAGATCCAATCGAAGTGTGCCGGCCACCTGCTTCATGGTTTTGATCTGGGCCGATCCGCCGACGCGGGACACCGACAAACCGACGTTAATCGCGGGACGAATCCCGGAGTAGAAAAGGTCGCTGCCGAGATAGATCTGGCCGTCGGTGATGGAAATGACGTTCGTCGGAATGTAGGCCGACACGTCGCCAGCCTGCGTTTCAATGATCGGAAGCGCGGTGAGGCTGCCGCCGCCCAATTTATCGCTGAGCTTGGCCGCACGCTCGAGCAATCGAGAGTGCAGATAGAACACGTCGCCCGGATAGGCTTCGCGGCCCGGCGGTCTGCGAAGCAACAGCGACAATTGGCGGTAGGCCACTGCGTGCTTCGACAAATCGTCTTACACAACCAAGGCATGCTTGCCGTTGTCGCGGAAATGTTCGCCGATGGCCGCACCGGCGAATGGGGCCAAGAACTGCATGGGAGCTGGATCGCTGGCTGTCGCCGCGACAACCATGCTGTACTCCATGGCGTGATTCTCTTCGAGCGTCTTCACGACGCGTGCGACGGTCGACCGCTTCTGACCGACAGCGACATAGATGCAGAACACTCCCAAGCCCTTTTGATTGATGATCGTGTCCACGGCGATGGCGGTCTTGCCGGTTTGACGGTCGCCGATGATCAACTCGCGCTGGCCGCGGCCGATGGGAATCATGGCATCGATGGCCTTGATGCCGGTTTGCAACGGTTCGCGGACCGATTGGCGCGTGTTCACGCCGGGGGCGACGACTTCGATGCGGGACGAGTGCTGAGACTTGATGGGCCCCTTGCCGTCGATAGGCTGACCGATCGCGTTCACGACGCGGCCCATGAGGGCTTCACCGACTGGAATTTCTGCGATGCGACCGGTCCGCTTCACCGGATCGCCTTCTTTGATGCCGACATCGTCGCCCATCAATACGGCACCGACGTTGTCTTCTTCCAGGTTCAGTGCGATGCCGTACAAGCCGCCGGGAAATTCGAGCATTTCCCCGGCCATCGCGCCGTCGAGGCCGTAGACCTTGGCGATACCGTCACCAACCTGGATGACAGAGCCTGTCTCCTTGACGTCGACCTGCTTGTCGAAGCCTTTGATCTTCTCTTTAATAATCGCACTAATCTCTTCTGCCTTAATCTGCATGGCTACTCCTTCGTCAACAGACTCTGCATGGCACGCAAGCGTCCTCGAACGGTGCTATCGACAACCGTGCTCCCGATGTGGATTTGGAGACCGGCGAGGTGACTGGCGTCGGTGTGAAAGGTAACGTCGACATCGCGCTTGAGCATATCGCGCAGACGCGTCTTGATCCGATCTTGCTCGTCCTGGGGTAATGCGGAAGCAGAGTGAACCGTGATTTGCTGGGTCCCTTTCGATTGATCGACGAGTTTGGCGAAGGCTTCGGCGATTTCCGGCAGAAATACGACCCGGTTCTTCTTGACCAGCTGACCGAGAAATGCCTTACCGGCAGGAGGGCATCCGAATCGCCCGCCGAGTTCGGTCAAAACTGAAACCTTTTCATCGACACCGAATGCGGGAGAGGCAACCACATGACGAAGGGACGGGGAATCCTTCATGGCCTGTCCAAGACCATTGAGAGTGCTCCGCGTCGCTTCGATGTTCGGTTGGTCCAGAAGCTCGAAGAGTGCCTGGGCGTAACGTCGCGCAACTGCTGTCTTTATCACTGGCCTGATCCGCTCATGTTAATCGAGACAAACGGGATGCTTTCGTGCGAAGCGCACGTAAATGGGCGCGCAAAGTTAGCATTGGCCGGTGGGAACTGTCAATACGGGAAGAGGAACGGAGTAGCGTTAGAACGGTTGGATGATTCCACCGCCCACGACCTGATCGCCACGGTACAAGACCGCGGACTGGCCGGGGCTCAAGGCGCGCTGCGGAGTCTTGAAATGAATGCGCATGGCACCATCTCCCATCGGTTCGACTCGCGCTGCGGTAGCCGGCGTGGCGTATCGCACCTTCACGTCGAGATCGGTGACGGCGGTGAAGAGATCGCGTTCGAACAGATTGAGATCTCCCACGTCGCAATGCGAACGCAGCAACGAGGCTTCAGGGCCCAAGACGACCGTATTCGTTGCGGGCTGAACCTGCTGGACATACAGACGTTGGCCGGCCGCAATGCCGAGACCGCGTCGTTGCCCGGGGGTATAGAACGCGATTCCCTCGTGATCACCGAGCCGGCGGCCCGTTTGATCGATGAATACGCCCGGTTTCCTGGCCTGCGGCATCTCGGCTTCGATGAATGTCCGATAGTCTCCCTGGCTGACAAAGCAGATTTCTTGACTCTCTTTTAACTCATCAGCGGGGAGCCCGAGTGACTCTGCTTCTTTCCACACATCGGCCTTTTGCATAGCTCCCACCGGGAACAAGAGCTTATTGAGCCATTCCGGATGGAGTCGGTAGAGAAAGTAGCTTTGATCTTTCTTCTGATCTGCAGACCGGTATAGACGCGGTTCACCATTGAAATCAGAAATGCGGACATAGTGGCCGGTGGCGACGCAAGGAATCCCGCGGGCGGCTGCGAGGTCGAGCAGCCCGCGCAGCTTCACCCGTTCGTTGCAGCGCACACAGGGATTCGGCGTCGTCCCGTCGGCATAGCCTTGAAGAAAGTCTTCGATGACGCCGCTGCGGAAAGTGTTGCGACTGTCAATGACTTCGTAGGGGATCTTTAGCTGCTGCGCAACGAACTTTGCAATCCCGATCTTGCAACAGCCCCGTTCCTGCCATTTCTTTGACGCGGCCACCGACTCGTCTTCATGCTCCCAAACTTGAAGTGTCACGCCATGGACATCATACCCTTGGCGAACCAAGAGAGCCGCTGCCACGGAGCTATCCACCCCGCCACTCATGCCAAGAAGCACAGCTGGTCGACGCATAGGAGACGTATTGTACTGAGGCGCGGAGGAAAGGGCTAGGGGGCCATGGCGGGGAGAGAATTGTCCTGGGTCAGAGGGTCATGAGGCCATCGAGATGGCACGGGGCTCCTCCCATGGCTGCATCCCCATGTCGCACATGCCGTGGAAATGCGAGCCCTCCTCGATGGCAATCGAAGGGGTGCGAATATCGCCGACTAAAACCCCGGGCTTCAGAATCTGAATCTTTTCAACGGCAGTGATCGTGCCGTTGATTTTGCCGCTGTTCATGAGGACGCCGGCAGACACTACGCCCTTGATCACAGCATGCTCGCCGACGATAAGGGTGCCGGTCGTATGGATTTCCCCCTCGACACGACCATCGACTCGAACAGTCCCATCAAAGTTGACCACGCCTTTGAAGTCGACATCTTTCGCAAGCAAGGTGAAGTTTTCGTAATCCGGCTCAGTCTGCACAACCTGCTCTTTACGTGTCCACATGTGTCCTCCGCTTGCTCAGTTCATATCCGTCGGTGCAATAAAAATACCTAGGTATTTTTATTGCGCGTTCGCCCGTTTGACGCTGGGAGGTGCCGCCATCCCGACGGGATGCAATGTCGCTCCTTGCGACAGATCTCGCACGCCATGACTCATCTCGAGTCCGCCGTTGTACAGCACACCGTCTTCCATCGAGAGGATGGGGGTTTTCATGCTCCCGTTGAATACGGCAGGAGCGCGGAGCTTCACTCGCTCCTTTGCCACGACATCGCCGGTGATCTTTCCTTTGCAGACAATGGTTCCGGCTGTTACTTTGGCCTGAATGATCGCCTCTTCTCCAATGAGCAGCACTCCATCGGTATGAATCTCTCCATCAAGATATCCATCGATCCTCACGGTCCCGCTGTAGGAAATGGTGCCCTTAAACTCGACGCCTTTGCCGACAAATGCAATGACATCTCCGGCTCCTTCATTCGTCGGCACGGATGATTCGGCTCCCGCTTCAACACCGGCTTCGTCTGCGTCCTTTGTTTCCCGCTTCTCCTGGCCCCACATGAGAACTCCTCCATGCGTTTGATCTGCGGCAACATCCATTTGACTGTTGCCGCTCTGTCGTTGGCTAGCTTGTACGAATAAACACTGCCACCGGTCTGGAGATTTAGCAACAAATATGCCGTTTATCTCCCGACCGGATTGGAGAGGGTACGTAGGGGGAAACTACTGAAGAATGTTTTCGAGAATCCCGTCTAGTTCTGCAGGAGAAAAATAGTGGATAATAATTTTCCCTCCCCGTCTTCCATTCAGGATAGTGACCTTGGTGCCAAGGCGCTTCTGCAAGCGCTCTTCGACATCCGACAATGGTGACCTTCGCAGCTCTTTTGTACTGCGTTTTCTGACGATTACGGTCGTTTCGAGGATTTTTTCCGTCTCTCGCACCGACAAGCCTCTCGACACCACGAGCTGGGCCACTCGCAGCTGTTCGCTCGGACTGGATATCCCCAAGATCACTTTCGCGTGACCGGCAGAAAGTTGATCTGTTTCGATCATCTGCTGAACATCGGTCGGGAGATTGAGCAGACGAACAATATTGGCGATTGAAGAACGTTCACACCCTACTCGTTGCGCAATAATGTCCTGCGTGAGTCCAAATTCGTTCATCATCCGCTGGTAGGCCCTGGCCATATCCATGGGATTGAGGTCTTCGCGTTGAAGATTCTCGACAAGTGCCAGGAGAATGGATTCTTCATCGCTGCAATTTCGAATAACTGCCTGTATGGTTTCCAAACCCGCTTCCCTGGCCGCACGCCAGCGGCGCTCTCCAGAAATGAGCTCATACATGCCGTCGCCCTTCCGACGGACAAGAATCGGCTGTAAAAGACCGCTTTGTTTCAGTGATGCGGCAAGTTCAGCGAGCTCTTGAGCTGCAAATGTTTGTCGAGGCTGATAGCGATTCGGCGCGATGGCATCGATGCGAAGATGCTGGACTTCCGGCAATTCAGGCATCGGAGTGGGTTTCGTCGTCGGCAGTAATGCATCCAGTCCTCTACCGAGGGCTTTTTTCTCCATGGCTTATAAACTCCTTGGCTAGGGATAGATAGGATTGAGCTCCGGCGGAGGCCATATTGTAGAGCAGGACGGGGCGGCCATAGCTTGGAGCTTCTGCGAGCGTCACATTCCGAGGAATCGTCGTCTGATAAACCAACCCTTTGAAGTGTTCGCGCACTTGCTCGCTCACTTGACGCGCCAACGTATTCCTCGCATCAAACATTGTCAAGACGATGCCTTCAATGGTTAGGCTTGGATTGAGAGATTGCTGTATCCTGTCGATACTCCCGACCAGCCGACTCAGTCCCTCCATTGCATAGTACTCGCACTGAACTGGAATGAGGACAGATCTGGCTGCTACCAATGCATTCACTGTCAGAATCCCCAACGCTGGAGGGCAATCCAGGAAAATTACGTCAAACAAAGGCTCGACATCTCTAAGGTATTGGCGGAGAAGCTTTTCTCGCTCTTCTACATTGACAAGCTCGATTTCAGCTCCAGCCAATTCTGCATTTGCCGGCAAAATAGACAGTCCGCTTACTTCTGTTTTTTGAATGGCATCAGAAAATTTTACATAATTAATCAGGCAGTTATAAATTGTTGTTTGAAGTGAGCGAGGATCGATTCCTAATCCACTGGTTGCATTTCCCTGGGGGTCCACATCGACCAGGAGAACGCGCTTCCCCTGCAGTGCAATACCAGTAGCAAGATTGATCGAGGTTGTCGTCTTTCCGACCCCTCCCTTTTGATTTGCTATGGCAACAATCTTAGCCATAATTCAGTTCCAGAGAACGCAGCAAATAAAGCTCCATGTTCCACGTGGAACATTCTGATGAATTTTCATAAAGGAACAGATCTGGCCATGACTGAAATGACGCGGTTGTCATGACTCAAAGGTAATGAGAAGGATCTTTCCGTTTCGATAATCAGCCCACTTGGAGTCTCGCCAAGTTCCATCTTTACTGTTCTGTAAAGTACGACCTTGCCATCTTTTTTCAGCACCTTCATAGCCCATTGCTTGATCTCGTCAAACCGGAGGGCTCTTACTACCATAATGTCAGCCGTAAGATACATTGCCTGAGCAACATACTGTTGAAGCGTCCCTGCAAAAATTGAAACATGCTTCAGCTTGAGCAGGCCTACAGCAGAACTGAGAAATGAGCATTTCTTTTGATTTGGCTCAACTAGAATCAGTTGAATGTCGCTTCTGACAATCTTCAATGGAATACCAGGGAACCCAGCTCCAGATCCGACATCAAGAACGGCAGCCTGAGGCGGAAAACCCACAGAAGCCAATGCTGCCAATGAATCGATGAAATGCTTGGTTACGATCTCGCGAGGATCTGTGATGCTCGTGAGGTTTGTGACCCTATTCCATTCAAGAAGGTGGGAAATATACCCCATAAACTGAGCTACTTGCTCATCAGTGATGCTCAGACCAAGTTCATGAGCAGAATGAAGTAGATACTCGCGCAATTCACTCTCATGTTCCACGTGGAACAATTACGTGAAATGCAAAAGGAGGTCAAGGTCAATTTTGACGATCTGCCGTTATGGCGGGCGACTAAGACAGGTGCTGAGGTTCACCGTGAATGCCTTCGGCCTTATACTTTTCGAGAGCCACAAGAAGAAGAGAGATCGCCGCGGGAGTAACTCCAGATATTCGAGACGCCTGTCCAATTGAGGCAGGGCAAACATGCTTCAACTTTTCTCGAACCTCGCGAGAAAAACCAGTAATGCTGTCATATGAAAATGTGGCAGGGATGGCTCTTGTTTCAAGCTTCTTGAACCGTCCAACCTGTTGAAGCTGTCGTTTGATGTAGCCGGAATATTTTACATGTATCTCAATTTCTTCAACTATATCAGCATCATATAATCTATCAAGCCCCAGAGAGTCTAATAAGGCTTCATAGTTAACCTTCTGCCGGCGCAGCAATTGAGCTACCGTACAGGGACCTGAAACGTCATCGATTGCAGCATCAACGAGCCGTCGTCGAATATCATCGGTAATCCGTGGACGGAGCTTTTCGAGCCGGCCAACTTCACATTCAATGCTTTCCCGTTTTTGGCTAAATTTGGCATAGGCATCATCGGAAATTAGTCCCATCTCTCTGCCAATTTCTGTAAGTCTGAGATCAGCATTGCCATGACGCAATAAGAGGCGGTACTCGGCTCTGGAGGTAAACATGCGATAGGGTTCTCGCGCGTCTTTCGTAATGAGATCGTCGATGAGCACGCCAATATAAGCTTGAGACCGATCGAGAATTAACGGAGATTTGCTCCTCAGCTTGAGCACCGCGTTAATGCCGGCCATGAGACCCTGGGCTGCCGCCTCTTCATATCCAGATGTCCCATTGATTTGTCCTGCATGGTACAAACTTCCAACGAGCTTTGTTTCCAGAGTTGGATGCAACTGCCGAGGCGGAAAGTAGTCGTATTCAATCGCATAACCAGGCTTGAGTATCCGCGCCCGCTCCAAACCTGGAATCGTTTTCAGAATTGCCACCTGCACATCCACCGGAAGACTGGTCGAGATGCCGTTGGGATAGAACTCCGGAGCATCAAGACCCTCCGGCTCGACAAAAATCTGATGCCGCTGCTTCTCTGCAAACCGCACGACTTTATCTTCAATTGACGGACAGTACCGGGGGCCAATCGATTCGATCACGCCGCTGTAAAGAGGAGAGCGATCGAGATTGTCTCGAATGATGTCGTGCGTGGCCTGATTGGTATGGGTCAGGTGGCAATCACGCTGCGGGACGAGGATTCGCTCAGTTCTACTGGAAAAGGGCGGCGGCGGCGCATCTCCAGGTTGCGGAATCATGACCGAGAAGTCAATCGTGTCGCGGTCCAGCCGAGGCGGGGTACCGGTTTTCAGCCGCCCGACCTCGAACCCCAGATCGCGCATGCAATCGGACAGATGTTCGGCCGACGCTTCGCCCGCCCGTCCTGCCGGAAAATGATTGAGTCCGATATGGATAAGACCCTTAAGGAATGTTCCCGATGTCAGAATGACGGCCTTCGCGGCAAGACGATCTCCGGCATCCGTCACGACACCTGCGACCATACCGTCGTGCAGGAGCAGACGATCGACGGTGCCCTGCATGATGGTCAGTCCGGCCTGGCGCTCGAGCGTGTCACGCATCGCCTCGCGATATAATTTTTTATCGCATTGGGCACGAAGCGCTCTGACCGCAGGTCCTTTGCTCGTATTGATGAAACGGAACTGAATACCGGCCCGGTCTGTGTTGCGGGCCATTTCACCGCCCAGCGCATCAATCTCCTTTACCAAGTGCCCCTTGGCTATTCCGCCGATCGCCGGATTGCACGACATCTGGGCCACCCGGTCTCGATCCATGGTCAATAGCAGCGCCGCCGCGCCCATCCGAGCAGCGGCCAGGGCGGCTTCGCAGCCTGCATGTCCGCCGCCGACTACAATCACGTCGAATGCCTTCGTCACGAGTTGCTCCCCGCACTATTTACCAATGCAAAACTGGGAAAAGACCTGCGCCAGGATCTCGTCCGTTGTAATTGCTCCGGTGATCTCACCGAGTGCATCAGCCGCACCCCGCACATCGAGAGCCACCACTTCAGCAGCCATGCCTTCGGCGATCGACATCCCAGCCTGCCGGAGAGACAATTCAGCGCGCTCCAGGGCAATTTGATGCCGAACATTTGTAATCATGACACTCTCGGCTGCGTCTCCGCCAGAACCTATCAATTGCGATCGAATTGCTGTTCTCAAGCCATCGAGGCCTCTCCCTGATTGAGCCGACACCTCAATGCTCCTCACTTCTGCGCCCAGGGAAGAGGCAGACACGCACAACGGTAGATCAGCCTTGTTGATAGCCACCACGTGCTTGCGGTTGACGGCACGATTAATCAAAGCTCGATCATCACCGGTCAATGGAAGGCTCCCATCAATTACAACCAGCTGGAAATCCGCCTCATCTTGCGCAGATCGTGACCGTTTAATGCCCTCGCGCTCAATCTCGTCCTCCGTCTCTCTGATACCGGCCGTGTCGACAAGATGCACCGTCAATCCTTCGAGATCTATTGACTCCTCAATGATATCCCGAGTAGTACCGGGCAGAGGGGTCACAATCGCGCGCTCTTCTTTGAGCAAACGATTCATGAGGCTCGATTTCCCTACATTGGGACGCCCTAGGATCACGACACGAACTCCTTCTCGGAGCAATCGACCTGCCCTGGCCGTCGCTCGCATTTTCTGCACAAGTGCGGTGACACGTTCTATTGTTCGGGTTAGTTCATCCTTCTGAACGAATGCTATATCCTCCTCGACAAAATCGATGCCTGCTTCAAGGTTAGCCAGGAGCAGCAACAAACCTGTCCTCGACGATTCTACTTCTCTGGCCAGATCCCCCCGCAGCTGCCGCTGCGCGACCGCCAGACTCGCAGCCGATTTTGCCTGAATCGTGTCTAATACCGCTTCAGCTTGTGAGAGATCCAGCCTTCCATTCAAGAAAGCGCGTTTGGTAAATTCGCCCGGTTCAGCCAGCCTCGCGCCAGCGTTCACGCACGCACGCAACAGCAAGGCGAGAACCAATCCCCCTCCATGGGTCTGAATTTCCACGACGTCCTCGCCGGTAAACGACCTCGGAGCCTTCATGAGCACCACCAAGGCTTCATCGAGGCGATCGGTCGGAGAAGAGTCCCGCCCCGCCTCAGTTTTTCCAGAGGTTTGATTCGAAGAAGAAATCAGTAAATCGACGAGATGGAGGGTGTGAGAGGAAACTGCGGCAAGTCGACGCCCGGAGCGGAGGCTGACGAGATTGCTCGCGATAGGCAGCGCCTGAGAACCACTGATCCGGACGATCCCGATGCCGCCTTCACCGGCCGGAGTCGCAACCGCGCAGATCGTGTCTTCGAGCCCTCCGCGCATGGTCGTCTCACGTTCTTATTTCGCGGCTTCTACCACCAACGGTTTGTTGGCGAACAGTACGCGATCCGTGATGATCTGCTGGCTGATAGTCAGCACGTTATTCGTGAGCCAATATAAAACCAAGCCGGCAGGGAAATTCACAAACAGAAACGTCATGAACACCGGAAGAATCAGCATGATCTTCGCTTGCGTGGGATCCATCGTCGTAGGGGTAATTTTCTGCTGGATCACCATCGTCACTCCCATGACGATCGGCAACACGTAATAGGGATCTTGCACGGAGAGATCCGTGATCCAACCGATGAACGGCGCCTGCCGCAAGTCGATCGTCATGTACAGGATATTGAACAGGGCCACGAACACAGGCATCTGCAGCACCATCGGCAAGCAACCGCCGACCGGATTGACCTTGTGATCACGATAGAGCTTGATCAGCTCTTTGTTCAAACGGTCGCGATCCTCCTTGAACTTCTCTTGCAGCGCCAGCACTTTGGGCTGGATGACCTGCATCTGCTTCATCGACTTATAACTCTTATACTGCAAGGGAACGAAGAGCATCTTGATGCCCATCGTCAATAGAATGATGGTCACACCGAAGTTATGGGTGTAGTCGTTGATAAAACGAAGCACGTAGAAGATGGGCTTCGCCACCGCCTTCACAACGCTCCAGCTCCCAAAGATGAACCATCCAAAATCGATGGTGTCTTCAAGTCCTACGTTCAGTGAGCGAAGCGTGTCGTATTCTTTGGGTCCCGCATAGAGGTGCAATAGGCTTGACGCACCGGCCCCTAACGGAGCCATTCGAACGCTGGAGGACACCAGCTTATCGCCCTCCTTTTTCACCAGCGCAGCCGCACCGCCCTGGGGCATCAAAACGGAAAGGAAATACTTGTCCTGCAACGCCACCCACTGAACCGCGCCTTTCCGTTCCAGCTCATTGTCCGGCGTTTCTTTCTCGACCTTCCCGTCCACGAGCGAAGCGGACCCGATGAGGCCGATAAGACCGTCGCCCCATTCCACGATCCCGAAGTTCGTGCCCAGCACAACTTCATAGGCCTCCGCCAGCCCTTCCATGGTGACCGCGACATCCACGACATAGCTGCCGTGATGAAACGTCAACCGCTTTTGCAGCCTCAGCCCGGACCCCGCATCTTCGAACTGTAGCGTGACATGCCCGACCGGATGTGAACTGTCCAGCGTCGTGAAATCCGCTTCAATGGCGTAGAGTCCTTCGCGCAGCCCCTTTTCAATGGCGGCGTTCGAGGTCGTAATCGACAACGGCCCCCTGAACTTTCCTCCTTGATAGACCAACTGCACCGGCTTCTGTTCCGGAGCCGGCGTACGATATTGTTTGAGCTCCCAGCTTGTGATGATCCCCCCGCGTGCACCGAGACCAACCCGGATCACATCCGTCTCGACGGTCACGGTACGTTCCGTGGGCGGAACCGATGCGGTCGAGACGGAGGACGATACCGGCGCGCCTGATGCAGCCTGAATCGAATCTCCTGACGGAGTTGCGTTTACTTTCTTATCTGAAGGAGATTCCGCATCATTGCCTGATGCAACGGACTCCTGATTCGCAGACTCTTGCACCGATGAGGATGGCGGGAGCAGCCCCAATTGCTTGAGGAGAAAATCGTACCCCAGAATGACGGCGAGTGAAAGAACCAGAAAAATGACGACGCGTTTTTCCATAATTTATGAGAGCCTGACTCTTTGTGGCCGACAACCCTCTTCTTTGATCGGATCGAAGCCGCCGGGATGGAAGGGATGGCACTTCAACAAACGGCAAACGGCAAGAACGCCCCCGCGCAGGACGCCGAAACGGCCGATGGCTTGTCCTGCGTAAACCGAACAAGTCGGCTCGAATCGACAGGCAGGCCCCAGCCATGGAGAAATCCAATATCGATACCAGGCAATGAGCATCAGGCACATCGTTCGCATGCTACATCTCGATGGAGCGAAGCACTCCTTGCCGACGCAGCGCGGAGAGCCACGCGGTCTTGAGTTCATCAAAAGGGAGTCCGAGCGCTTCCCGCTTGGGAAACACCAGCAGGGCATGACCGGCCACGAGTTGCGTCCCGGCCTGTCTAGCCAGCTCTCGAAACAGTCGCTTGGCGCGATTGCGCCGCACTGCAATCCCAAACCGCTTTCCCACCACAATGCCCACGCGGCTGATACCTACGTCACCGATCTTGCAAACCAGCATGTTGAATAGAGCAGTGGAAGTCCGGCGCCCATGCTGCTTGACGTACTCGATATCGCGGCTGGCTCGAAGAAAGCGGGCTCTATCTCCTCCGCCATGCGGCATGGTTCGGCTCATCGACTGAGGCCATTATGCGAAAGCCCTTTCGCTCGGCCCCCGTGTTGCGGGTCCGGCCATGACCACTCCCCATCATGCTGTGAGAGGAACGTCCCTGCTTGGGAAAAACAAGGGGGGCAAGAGTCCTCGCGAAATCCGTGCAGTATCGTAAACGAATCTAGACCGTCAACCGGGCCCGGCCTTTGGCCCGGCGACGAGCTAAAACCTTCCGGCCGTTCTTGGTACTCATGCGTTTGCGGAAGCCATGTTCGCGCTTTTTCTTCAGATTCGACGGCTGTTGAGAGGTAAACGACATTGGATCACTCCTTCTAAGAAATTCTGAGAGAACGGGGCATTATAGGGGTGGGGATGCCGGCTGTCAAACAGCTGGTGAGCCATTCTGTCCAGCTAAGCCCCGGACCAGCTCCCTTGAGTTCTCCTGTGAAAAGTCGGATGATGAGAACGGTGTAACTCCTTGATAATTCTTTTGTCATGAGGCACTTTTGTGGGAGTTCTTGGGCAACTGAGCTAGATTGCCACAGAGATTCTATGAATGTTGCCCCTCACAGTCTGTAAGTTGTTGTTAGAATGCGGAGCCGTCCCAGCCCTGGTTCTCTCGGCTCTGGCATCACCCTTGCGAAATTACTTTGATTCCCTAAACCTTAGATGCCTCGGGAGTCGCATCAGCATTGCATTGATTGCCGGCTTGTTGTCGGCCCTTGGAGGAGGAGACCCATCATGACGCTACACAAAAAGATGTTGCCAGTTCTTTGCATTATGACGCTGATCGCGGGTTGTGCCCAGCCACCCACCGATCAAATCAACGCAGCGGAACAGGCGGTGAAAGACGCCCAAGCAAGCGGCGCCGCCACCTATGTTGCCAACGATTACGCCAAGGTCGAAGGGTTGATCGGAGCCCTCAAGATGGAGGTCTCGGATCAGGATGCCAAGTTTGCCCTCTTGCGCGACTACGGGAAAGCCGAACAGCTTGCCGCTGCGGCCAAGGCCGAGGGCGAACGCGTAAAAACCGAAGCGATCAAGAAGATGGAAGAAGCCAAGGCCGCAGCCATGCAGGCTCATCAAGTTGCCCAGGAGGCGGTCAAATCGACGTTGGCACTTGTAGCCAAAGCGCCGGCCGGCAAGGATCGGGCGGCGCTCGAATCGATCAAGACAGATGCTGAAGCACTCAAAGCCTCGCTGAACGAGGTGCAGATGATGATCGACAAGGCGGACTATCTGGGGGCACAGACGAAGGCCAAAGCCATTCAGGACAAGAGCCAATCCGTGTCCCATGAAATTGAGACCGCGCTGGCGAAGATCGGAAAAGGGAAGACAGCGACCACGAAGAAAAAATAGCAGACGCTCGGACACTCGATGAATTGGAAACACTCGCACATTGCCGGATTGATTTTCTGGTGGGGAGCCTTGGCCTGCGCCGCCTCTCTCAACGGTTGCGCGGAGGCCGTTCCTCAAGATCTGATCGAAGCCGTTGAATCCGTCGATCGGGACCTGATGCGGCTGCGGGCCGCTGAAACCGCTCCGGACGACTACGGGGCGTTTGCGCGCCAATGGGCTACGCTCAAAACCCGCGTGGAGGCAGAAGAAGACCTGATTCGCTGGCCCTGGGAATCGAACGACTTGGAACTCGCCCTTCGGCATTTGCAAGAGGAAGGGTCGCGGACCGTCGCGCGGCTCGCCGAACGGCAAGAAACGATCCGGCGCTCAGCCGAACGCGCGCTCAGTCACGCGGAGGAACGAGCCAAACTGATCACCCTGCATGTGCATGCGATCGATAGCCGCCTCGTTCTCGGTGAAAAACCGGTCGAAACTGATCTCCTCTTGAAACAAGCCCATGCCTTCTACGAACAGGGCCATTACGGACAGTCCCTTGAGGCTTCCGATCGTGCAGCGCGGAATCTGGCAACGCAGGCCGCTCTCCTCGGACGCGAACTCGGACGGTACGCCAATCGGGATCGGATTCTCCATTGGCAGCGGATGGCCAAAGACACCGTCGAATGGTCGAGGGCTCACCGCACATCGGCTATTGTCGTCAGCAAAGCCGAGCGGCTTTTGACCCTTTACAGGAACGGGAAGAAGGTGCTCTCATATCCCGTTCGTCTCGGCTTCAACGGCATCCGTGAAAAGCGCTATCAAGGCGATGGCGCAACCCCTGAAGGCCGCTATCGCGTCACCGACAAACGCGGACAGGGGCAGACGCAATTTTATCGCGCGCTGGTACTGAACTATCCCAACGAAGAAGACCGGCGACGGTTCGTCGTGGAGCAAAAAACCGGCCACATTCCAGCATGGCGGGGAATAGGGGGCCAGATCGAGATCCACGGGGTCGAGAATGAATTGATGGCCCAGACATTGGGATGTGTCATGCTTGAGAATCCGCATATGGCCCTTCTGTTCGATCGAGTCGAGAAGGGCACACCGGTCACGATCGTCGGAGCGCTCGACGAACAGAATGCCGTGGCATTGGCTCTGGCCAATCTTTCCGTGCACCGGGATGAAACCTAGGCTGGCTCCATGAAACGCATCGCCCTCTCTCTCTGGTCGGGTCTGATCGGCCTCGTACTCCTCACGCTGGCCCAGAGCAGCGGGCTGCCCGTTACCGACGCTTTCACCGTCCAGCCGTCGTCCACCAATCCTGCGATGCTTCGGGCACTCCAGCTCCGGCATAAGTCTTTAACCAAGCAATTGAGCCAACTGATGCCGTCTCAGCCCTATATCGTCGTCGATACGGCGAGAAATCATCTCTTGATCAAGCGGCAGGATCAGGTGATGCTGGATGCTCTCGCCTCAACCGGCAGCGGAACCATTCTTGATAAGCCCGGCGAGGCAAAGGGCCAGTGGGTGTTCGATACCCCGCGGGGAGAATTTTCCGTGCAGTCCAAACTGATCAACCCTGTCTGGGTCAAGCCCGACTGGGCTTTTGTCGAGGAAGGTCTTGAAATTCCGAAGAGCCAAGCAGATCGCATCGAACCAGGCGTGCTGGGAGAATATGCGCTGGGGTTCGGCAAAGGCTATTTTATCCACGGCACGCTCTACACACGCCTCCTCGGCAAGAACGTAACGCACGGCTGCATCAGACTGAACGATGATGATCTCAAGAGCGTCTACCGATTGGCCAGGGTCGGCACACCGATCCTGATCTTTTAGATTGCGTCGATGGACGCACCTGCATGAGAGTTTTCTTCGCAGTCCCCGTTCTGCTCTTCATGCTGCATTCCTTGAGCTGGGCTGCAGAGCCGGCCCTTGCTCCTCAACTTGACCTCAACGATCCTGGCACGCTCCAGGAAGCGATCAGGGTCCTTGATGAAGAAGTCAAACTTGCCGCGCGCCCCCAGACCTACGTCGTGATCGACCTTATCTCCAATGCGATCATCATTAAGGGTAGAGGTATCGAACTCCACCGGTTCGCCATTGAGCGCTGGACCGCCTCGCGGCTGGCGGACATCGCGCCGACCTTCCGCCTGCAAGAACGACCACCCGTCACTCGTCGCAAGATCGATCCGGCGGCTGGATCCGAGCTGCCGCCGATTTCGCTCGATGACATGCCGGCTGATTTTGTTCTGAACTTCTCACCGCCGCTGATCGTGGCAATCCAACCTTCCACATCGGACAATCTCTGGCGATGGTTCACGGCGAAAGGCCGCGAATGGTGGATGCGGATAAGAAGCTGGATCTTCATCCTTGCGACCGGCAACACGCCTTCGTCGACACCCTCGCTCCACCTCACTCTGGCTCATAACCATGCCCAATCATTGGCATGGACTGTCACCGAGGGCATGCCCTTCCTGATTCGCCGGGCATCGCCGAATTAACCCCTGTCGGCGGTTTGCCTTTTCCGATCTCCCTACCTAAGATGGATCGACTATGAATTTCACGGCTTTTCTTGCGCCAGGTCGGCGCCAGGCTGCCTTGTCGGCCAGAACATCGCTTACAGGCGTTCACCCCATTCAGCGCCTCTGGATCGGCCATTCAATCTTCACGCGCACTCTGCGCAACCGTTCGCGCAAACAGTAAGATGCCGGACAAGCCAGAGATCCGTATTGCGTTGAGCCGGGACGAATGGGCCAGGGACGCTGCGACCCTTGTCCAGGAGTTGGGCACGTACGCTGTTCACGATCATGGCCGTTTTTTTATTGCCCTCTCGGGAGGCACGACGCCGGAACTTTTGTATAAGACATTGGCCTCACCGCCCTATGCCGGTCGCTTCGACTGGTCACGTACGACGTTCTTCTTCAGCGACGAACGCTGTGTCCCGCCCGACCATCCGGACAGCAACTTCGGTCTAGCCGATCGCGCCCTCTTTACTCCGCTCGGAATCCCTCCGGCACGTATCTGCCGCATGAAGGGGGAAACGAAGGATCCCCCAGCCGCTGCGCTCGACTATGAACAATGCCTTCGGACGACCGACAATAGCGCGAAGAAGAACTGGCCCCGCCTTGATCTTGTTCTCCTCGGACTGGGCCAGGACGGCCATACCGCTTCGCTCTTTCCCGGAACCAACGCCTTGCGCGAGGTTCAACGCAGGGTGACGGTTGGCCAATCCCCGTCCGGCATACCGACGAGGCTGACCCTGACGCTAGGTGTGATCAACCAGGCGAGTGTGGTACTGTTTCTGGTCACGGGCGCCGGCAAAGCGACGATCCTCAAACGGGTCCTTGAGCCGGAAACCGACGCCGACCGCATGCTGCCGGCCACTTTAGTGAGACCGGAAAACGGGCGCTTGATCTGGTTGCTGGATAGCCCTGCGGCTGCCCTGATTGAGGGCTGATCAATTATTCACATGCGCACGAGGAATCTATGATTCTTGCCGGCGATGTCGGTGGAACCAAAACGCACCTTGCGCTGTTCGACTGGACCACAGCACGCGTTGAACCGGTCCGCTTGGAAACCTTCCATAGCGCCGACTACACCTCACTGGAAGAGATGCTGACAGAATTTCTTGTCCCTCCGAAGCCCCCGACACCCATCGACGAACTCGATCAACCGGCCGACGAGAGCACGGAACCGACCGCCGAAACCAAGCCTGAAGAACCGGTGAAGATCGAAGCCGCCTGTTTCGGTGTAGCTGGCCCTGTGATCCAGAACCACTCCCATACGACGAACCTCCCCTGGGTCGTCGACGGCGCCGCCATCGCAAAACAGTTCGAGATCCCCCACGTCCGGTTGCTCAACGACCTCGAAGCGATGGCGCACGGGGTTTTGCTCCTGCGGCCGGACGAACTCGTGACGCTCAACGCCGGTATAGCACCAGCCCAACGACAGGCCATTGCCCTCATCGCAGCAGGAACCGGGCTGGGAGAATCCATTCTGTTCTGGGATGGAACCCGCTACAAACCCATGCCTTCGGAGGGAGGGCACGCGGACTTCGCTCCCAATAGCGACAACGAAATCGAACTGCTCCGGCATGTTCGCAGCCAATACCTGCATGTCAGTTACGAACGAGTGCTCTCAGGCCCGGGCCTCCATGCCATCTATGAATATGTACGCGACAGCAAGAAGAATGAGCCGACCTGGCTGGCGGAAAAGATCAAGGCCGGCGATCCGGCAGCCGAAATTGCGGAAGCAGGGCTCAAAGGTCAGGCCGACATTGCCAAACAAACACTGGACCTTTTCGCTTCCATTTATGGAGCCGAAGCCGGCAACTTGGCGTTGAAAGCCATGGCGATCAACGGCGTTTATCTGGGCGGCGGGATCGCTCCGAAACTGCTTCCCAAATTAAAGGATGGTACATTCCTAAAGGCGTTCACCAACAAGGGGCGCTACAAACGGTTGATGAGCAACATTCCCGTGCATGTTGTGATGAACGAACAGGCCGGCCTCATCGGCGCCGCCTCAACCGCCGCACAGCTCGCACAGTCATGAGCACGACCGATCTCGATGCCTGCAAGCGCGCCGCAGCCCTGAAGGCGGTGGAATACGTCAAGGACGGGATGGTCGTCGGCCTGGGAACCGGGTCGACAGCGAAACATATGGTGCTCGCCCTGGGAGAGAAAGTGAAAGCGGGGATGAGACTGCGGGGCGTGCCGACATCGCAGGAAACCGCCGCGCTGGCAAAACAGTCCGGCATTACCTTGATCGATTCGAATAATCGCTGGGTCATCGACGTGGCCATTGATGGCGCGGATCAAGTTGATCCCGGATTCAATCTGATCAAGGGGGGCGGTGGCGCGCTGCTCAAGGAAAAAATCGTGGCAGCCTCGGCCAACATGTTCATCGTCCTGGTCGATTATACGAAGCAGGTGCCGGTGCTGGGAGGGTCGTTTCCGTTGCCCATCGAAGTGATCCCCTTCGGCTGGGGCAGCACAGCACGAGAAATTGAGACCCTCACCAAGAGCCGCGTCGTACTTCGCGAGCGAAATGGTTCTCCTTTCAAGACGGAAGCAGGCAATTTGATTGTGGACGTCCATCTTGCACAGATCGATCAGCCTCGGAATCTTGAAATCGCCCTCAACCAGATACCCGGCGTGGTTGAGACCGGCCTCTTCGTCGGCCGGACCGACCTGCTGATTGTGGGTACTGCCCATGGAACAGAAACGCACCACGCCACGAGGACATGAAGGGTTCATCGATAGACGACAAACGCTGCAATCCCTAGCCAAGAGTGCGCGTATCCTGTTGGCATTTCCGATAGCATCCCTTCTTCATCGCTCATTCCTCACATCTATCGCCCGGGCAGCGACAGCACGACCGAAAGGTGAAGACATGACGCACGACGATTCCACTCCTCTCGACCCCTATCGATTACCGCGCCACGTGACTCCGACGCGATACGACCTGAGACTCGAACCAGACCTCGCGACAGCGACGTTCCGAGGCCAGGAGACCGTGGCACTGACGATGTCGCAGCCGACCACAACCATCGTCTTGAACGCCGCGGACCTCGTCGTGACCAGCGCCTTCATTGAAGGCCGGCAAGGCCAACGCCAACAAGCCGCCATCGAACTGGACGAGCCGCTCCAGCGATACAGGCTGGCGGTTCCACAACCGCTTTCTCCGGGCGAATGGCAACTCCACCTGAATTTTCAGGGCACGCTCAACGACAAACTCCGCGGGTTCTACCGCAGTACCTACAAAGATGAGACCGGCGTCATGCAGACGATGGCGGCAACCCAGTTTGAAGCCACGGATGCACGGCGCGCCTTTCCCTGCTGGGATGAACCAGACTTCAAAGCCGTGTTCTCCGCCACGCTCGTCATCGACAAGAGGTTCACCGCGGTTTCCAACAGCGCGGTCGCGGCAGAAACCATCGAGGGCGACAAGAAAGTCTTGCATTTCGCCGATACGATGAAGATGTCCACCTATCTCGTTGCCTTCATCGTCGGCTCAATCGAGGCTACAACGCCGACATTGGTCGGCAAGACACCTCTCCGGCTTTGGACGGTGCCGGGAAAGGCGCATCTTACACGTTTTGGACAAGACATCGCCGCCGCGTCATTGCAATTTTTCGAGCGCTACTACGGCATTCCCTACCCGGGTGACAAGCTGGATCTCCTTGCCATTCCAGACTTCGCCTCCGGTGCGATGGAGAACCTGGGCGCCATTACATTCCGCGAGACCGCCCTGCTGGTTGATCAGGAAACCGGTACGCATGGCGAACTGGAACGCGTGGCCGACGTGGTTGCCCATGAGAATGCCCACATGTGGTTCGGCGATCTCGTCACGATGTCCTGGTGGAACGGTCTGTGGCTCAACGAGGCCTTCGCCACCTTCATGGAAATGCTGGCCGTGGACGATTGGAAACCAGAATGGAAGCGGTGGGATACGTTCAGTGTATCGCGCGCAGCCGCCTTCTCGGTCGACGGCCTGCACAGCACCAGACCCATTGAGTATCCGGTCCGCGCGCCGAAAGATGCCGATGCCATGTTCGATGTGCTCACCTACGAGAAGGGCGCTTCGGTGCTGCGCATGCTGGAGCAATACATCGGAGCGACGGTCTTTCGCGACGGAGTCCGCGACTACCTCAAGACGCACGCATACGGCAATGCCGACACGAACGATCTCTGGATCTCGCTCGGGAAAGCCGCTCGGCAGCCGGTTCCGGACTTGATGGATGGCTGGATTTTTCAGCCTGGCTATCCCCTCATCACAGCCGAGATCAATGAACGGGCTGAACTCGTCTTGACCCAGCAACGCTTCACCTACCTTCCTCACCCCTCACCCATCACCCCTTATCCCTCACACACCATCTGGCACGTGCCGGTTCAACTGCGCACGGTGACATCCGCACAGGATGCGCACACCAGCCTCCTGCTCACCGATACGACAACCACGGTAGCCCTCCCTGCCGATACCAAGCATGTCGTAGTGAACGAAGGCGGGCATGGTTTCTACCGCGTCCAATATGGACCGGTGCTGCTGCAACGACTCCTCGACAACGGCCTCGCCAAACTGGCTGCGATCGAACGTTTCAATCTGATCAACGATGCCTGGGCCACGACCCTCGCGGGGCTGATGCCGCTCGCGGGTTATCTCGACTTGACCGGCCGTTTCACCCAGGAACGTGACAAGAATGTCTGGGCCATCTTGATCGACTCGTTTGCGTTTTTGAATCGAATCATCGACCCGTCAGACCGTCCTGCGCTAGAAACGTTCGTCCGAAGCAGAATCGGCCCGGCCTCGGCCGAGGTGGGATGGACTGCACAACCGGGCGAAAATGACCTCCTGCGTCAGCTCCGGAGCGAGCTCATCGGCGCATTGGGCCGACTCGGAAACGACCAATCCATACAAGCCCGCGCCGCAGAGCTGTACACAATATCGAGGCAAAAGGCGGGGGCCGTCGATCCTAATCTCATTCCCGCGCTCGTCTCGATCATGGCCTTCACGGGAGAGGCCTCCCGCTATGAGGAGTTTATCGAACGCTTCCACAAAGCCTCGACGCCGCAAGAAGAGCGCCGCTATCTCTTTTCGCTTGCAGCGTTCCGGCAACCAGCGCTGCTCGATCGAACGCTCGCCATGACGCTCGATGGTCAGATTCGCGTACAGGATGCGCCGTTCGTCGTGAGTGCCGTGATGGGAAGCGTGTACGGTCGCGAGCGGGGCTGGGCCTTTGTGAAAGCCAAATGGGACCAGATGGACCGGCTGTTTCCCAAACAGGGTCTCCGGCGCATGTGCGGCGGGATCACCGGGCTATGCACGCCGGAACTCGAGCAAGATGTCCACCGGTTCTTCTCTACTCGTAAGATCGATTTGGGAGGGAAAACAATGGAACAGTATTTAGAGCATCTGCGGATTGCGGTGGCGTTCCGCGAGCGGAACATTCGTGACTTGCGCCAGTACCTTCAGCAACGGCTCTGAGGCCCCTCCGTGCCGGCCGGGCGAAGGTAATGCCGTAGAATTGCCGTTCGGCTTGAGACAACGGCAGCGCTGTAGTAGGCTCAACGATTATGCCTACCGGCATCCCCATATTCGCAGCTTCCCTCGCCGGCATCGCCTTGACCTTCGCTCTCGCCGCATGCAGCGGGGGCGGTGACAGCGGCGGACTCGGAGGAGGCACGACTCCGCCTCCCTCTCCGTCAAACAGCTTGCGACTTCTACTCGTGACCTCTGCCCTCACGGACCCCGTCTTCATGACGGCTGCGCCCAATGATCAGGGACGTTTGTTCATCGTCGAGCAGGGCGGGCTCGTCCGGATTCTCCCCCAACTCACTGCCACCCCGCGGCCGGTCCCCTTTCTTGACGTCCGAGGGCTTATTACGACAGGCGGGGAACGCGGGCTCTTGGGAATGGCCTTCGATACAGATTACGCAATCAATCGGCGCTTCTACGTGTTCTATACGAACAGCGGCGGTGCGCTCGTCGTCGCCCGGTACCTGACTAACGCCTCGAACCCGGATCTAGCCGACCCCGCTTCGGCAGTCGTTCTGAAGACGATTACTCATCCCAATACGAATCACAACGGTGGCATGCTCGCCATGGGACCGGATCGCTGCCTGTACGTGGGAACAGGGGACGGCGGCGGGTCAGGCGACCCGGACAATAATGGCCAGAATCCCGCTGTTCTCTTGGGGAAAATACTTCGCCTCGATCCCAATACCGGCGACGCCTGTGCAAACAATGCGAGCAATCCATTTGCGAATGGAGGGGGAGCGCCAGAAGTCTGGAGTCTTGGATTGCGCAACCCCTGGCGGTTTTCGTTCGACCGCCAAACCGGTGGTCTATACATCGGCGACGTGGGTCAGGACCAGCGCGAAGAAGTCGACGCTGTATTGGGCCTCAATGCCGGTCGCGGCATGAATTTCGGGTGGCGTCTCATGGAAGGGTTCTTGTGCTTCAATCCTTCCAGCGGGTGCAACAGCGGCGGGCTCACGCTGCCAATCCTGGACTATACCCACGACAACGGGGCCTGCGCTGTCACCGGTGGATATGTCTACCGAGGGCAGGCGGTCCCTTCTATCAACGGCACCTATTTCTACGCCGACTATTGCGCGGGATTTGTCAGGAGCTTTCAGCTGCTAGGCGGACTGCCCGGCGCACAGGCCAGCTGGCCCTTGCTCAGCCCGCCAGGAGGTCAGATTACCAGCTTCGGCGAAGACGCCGCCGGCGAACTCTATCTGATGACCCAAGGGGGCAGTCTGTTTCGCATCGTATCCAACTAACCTCAACACCTGGAATTTACGCCGCTCTATTCCTGTCGAAGAATGGCCAGTGGCCGCTGTCCGAGAATCCGATAGGTGCTGAGCCACCCGACAATCAGCGTCAGCAGAACCGTCAGCGCCAGACCTTTCAGGAGGATGATTGCGTGCAGACTCCACGGCAGATCAAAAATATACGTCAGCACCACCCAAGAGAGCGCGCTCGATAATCCGGCTGCAATCGTGCCACCGACTACCCCTAACAGCGCATACTCGGCGGCAAAGATCCCGGCGATCAGCCCCCGCGTCGCACCTAGCGCTTTCAGAATCACGGATTCATACAACCGCCGATACCTGGTGGCCGCCAGGGCCGCCGCCATGACTAATCCGCCGGTCACGACGCAAAAGAGCGCCACGGCACGAATCGCCAGCGCAAGACGATCCAACACTCTGGCGAAGTTCTCGAGCACGTCACCGATGTGGATCGCGCTCACGTTCGGAAACGACGCGACGACCGCCTGCTGCAACGGAACCTCTTGCTCCGGCGGTACATGGATCGTGGCGACATACGTCAGCGGAGCACCCTCCAGCGAACCGGGAGAGAGGATCATGTAGAAGTTGGTCGAAAAGTTCCCCCATTCGACCTTCCGGATACTCGACACTTCTGCGGCGATCATGGCACCCTGAATGTCCAATTCCAGGATCGAACCAATTTCGACTCCCAGCGACTTGGCGGCTTCCTCTTCAATCGAAACCTGCGTCTTGGGAAATACCTGTCCCGGTCTCCACCAGGCTCCCCGAACAATCTCATTCCCTTTGGGCATCTGATCGAGAAATGTCAGGACATACTCGCGCGACTGATACCATTGCTTCCGACGCTCTTCCTTGTTCTCATCTCGTTTCTCCTCTTGGTTTCGATCTTCTTCAACCTTTACCACCTCTCCGTTGATCGAATACAGTCGGGCGCGCACCAACGGCGTCAATTCGGGCAGCAGACCGGCGGTCTGCTGCTGTATCAGTTTGGTGAAGTTCTCGGTTTGGTCAGGCTGGAGATCGATGAAGAAAAACGTAGGCGCATCGACCGGACGCGTCTCGCCGACTTGGCGTAAGAGTGCTTGCTCGACGAGCGATACCGTCACGATAATCGTCATGCTGATGCCGATCGCCACCAACATTCCAATGGTATGTCCGCCGGGACGCGTCACATTGCCCGCGGCATAACGAAGGCTCAACGGTTGCAGCCTTGGCAATCGTCGTAAACCTCCAACGGTGGCTCGCGCACAAACTATGAGCAGGGCGACCCCCACACTCAGTCCGCCAAGGTATAATCCGCCGACTTTCCACGAATTTGCTTGCCAGATCGAAAGCCCTCCAAGACCGACGACAACCAGGATAGCGGTCAGCATACTCAGCCGGTCGTGAAACCCCCATCGGGCCAGCCAGGGTTCTTTCTGAGCGGTTGAAGCCGCCGAGTCGGATTCTATCTCGCGTCGAAAGATTGCCGCAGGCTTGATTTCACGAACCTTCAACAACGGCCAGAGGGTAAATATCACCGTCGCGAGCAGCCCGAGCGTGCCTCCCTTGAGAAGTGGCCCGGCCGATATGGCCGACAAGTCTGTAGTGGCTCCCAATTGATCGAGCAAGTCCGTCACATAGACCCCGGCCAGCAGCGGGGGAAGCACGCGTTGGAGCAGGATCCCGAGCAGTATGCCGGCCAGACTGCCGAGCAGTCCGAGTCCCAAGGCCTGGACGACATACACAGAGACAACCGTTGCCGAATCCGCTCCGACCGTTTTCAGAATGGCGATGGTCTTCATCTTTTCCTGCAAGAACGCCTGCACCGACATGGCCACCCCCAGCCCTCCGATAAAGAGTGCCGTCAGTCCGACCAGACCGAGGTAGCGGGCCATTTGATCGAGAAACTGCTTGAGCTGTGGCTGCGCATCACGATAGCCGGCGACTCGTACGCTGTCGGCTGCGAAACGCCCTCGTAATTCTGCACGCAGCGATTCAAGCGGCGTTCCAGTTGGAACTTTAAGGAGATGGCGCTCGCGGACACGGCTTCCCGGCTTGATCAACTCGGAAGCCCGCAGGCCTTCCCGCGAAACCATCACACGGGGACCCAGGCTGAATGCATTGGCCATACGGTCCGGTTCGGTTCTGACCACGCCGGTAATGAAAAACGTGGCCTGGCCGATCTTGATACGCTCACCGACGGCAAGGCCCATGCGAATCAGTAATGACTCCTGTACCACCGCGCCGAGACAAGCAGCGTCTCTGCACATGGCAGTATCCGGATGCAGCAACTGATTTAACGATAGAGCGGGCTGGAGCCTCATGGCCCCATATAACGGATAGGATGAGTCCACCGCTTTGAGCTCGACGATCTGAGTCGCCTGCCCATGAACTATCCCGCTGTCCGTCCGCGCCGCCATGGCGACCAATTCGCTGACGTGCGTCGCGGCGACTCCACGGTCGCCCAAGGACTGCAGAATGTCCTGTCCCTTCGCACCGAGTGGATACGACGAACGGATCTCCAGATCGCCACCGAGGAGACCTTTGGCTTCCTTGGTCACAGCACGATCGACGTGTGCTGCAAAGAGGGAGACCCCGACCAATGCGCCGACTCCCACCGCAATGCAGACAAAGAAATACAGGAAATGGCGCCAGGCGCCTCTGGTTTCCCGCCAAGCCATTGCAAAAATGAATCGGTTCACCGGATCCGCTCTGAAATCATCGCGGAGGGTTCGATGGCGTCGTCAGACTCGACTCGTCCATCGCGTAACGCGATCACGCGATGCATCGACGATGCGATGGCGCGGTCGTGGGTGACCAGCACCAGTGTCGTTCCGTGGTCCCGATGGAGCGAAAGCAGCAAGTCCATGACATGCTGTCCCGTTACCGAATCCAGATTTCCCGTCGGCTCGTCGGCCAAGAGGATCGGAGGACGACATACAAAGGCCCTCGCTACCGCAACGCGCTGCTGTTCACCGCCGGACAGCTGGACCGGATAATGATGGACCCGATCTCCCAGCCCCACGGCCTGCAGCAGCTCAATGGCCTGAACCTTCGGCGAAACGGTACCGGCCAACTCTAACGGCACAAGCACGTTCTCCAATGCCGTCAGCGTAGGGATCAAATGGAAGGATTGGAAGATATAACCGACCTGTGCCCGGCGAAAGCGGGCAAGAGATCCTTCAGACATTTTTGTGATATCGAGTCCGTTCAATGTGATCGCTCCAGACGTCGGACGGTCGAGACCGGCGATCAGCCCGAGCAGTGTCGATTTCCCGCTCCCGGAAGGTCCGACAATGGCCACCATCTGCTTGGCCGGAATATCGAGCGTCACATCATCCAGGATCGTGACCGACCGACCGCCTGCATTGAGCCGCATCGAGAGATGCTGGATCGTGATCATCCGACCAAGTTCCTCATAGTTCAGACCGTCATCGGAGTATTATACTGTAGTCCGATGAGACTCCTAGGGGTTATCAGAACCGCGCGTGCGATAGCGATCACCGCAAATATCGCCCTGATCGCGTCGGGTTTGATGCTTCCCAACTCTCTTGCTTCCAAGCCCTCGACAGCGAATGATGCCTCCGCTGCAAACCGTCCACGCATCATTGCCTTCGGCGACAGCCTCACGGCAGGCCTCGGAGTGGCGGCGGACGAATCCTACCCCGCTCAGTTACAGCAACGGCTGGACGAAGCCGGGCTTCATTATCATGTGATCAATGCTGGTGTGAGCGGAGAGACGACAGCAGGCGGCCTGCGGCGCGTGGCATGGGCGCTGCGCGGCAAACCTCGCATGGTGATTCTTGAACTGGGCGCGAACGATGGACTCCGTGGGCTCAGTCTCCAGGAAACGAGGGGGAACCTCGAACGGATCATCCGGCAATTCCAAGATGCCTCAGTCACGGTGGTGCTCGCCGGAATGAAACTGCCGCCGAATTATGGTCAGGAGTATACGGCTGGTTTTGAAAGGATCTACCGCTCGCTCGCCGAACAGTATCGCCTGGCACTGATTCCCTTCTTTCTCGATGGTGTGGCAGGATCGGCTTCGTTGAACCAGTCTGATGGAATCCACCCTACGAGGGAAGGCTATCGAATCATCGCGAACAGAATTCTTGCAACGATAAGACCCTTGCTCGACAAATCGAAGTGATCGGACGTCTGGTGCGTAATCTGGAGGAAAAACACCGCGGGCCCACGGAGAATCCTCCGTGAGCCCGCGGCACAGATCGATTGAAAATTGTGACCGTTCAGTTCTTCTTCAAGAATGTGTCGTAGACGCCATAGGCCAGAATGATCACAATAAACGTGTAGTATAAGCCCGTGACTCCGCTGTAGTCCGGCGGCCCCTCACCCTTCGGTTCGTTGGCCAGCACCTGCGTGACACCGACCATGAGCACGGTTCCCGCCAAAGTCCCCATCTGCGCAAGCATTTTTCTCATGTTCAATCCTCCCTCGAGTCGTAATGAAGAAAAAGAGGGCCGCATTGTACTGAAAACGCCCGAGTGGACGCAAGGGGGGATCTGCTGGCATGGGATCTAAACAAAACGAGGCTGGAGTTTCAGGACTTTGTGATGGTTTTTAAGGCGACCGCGACTTCCCTGAATGAATTTGCGAGCTTATCGAGTTGTGAGCCTTTGGACAGCAGTTCCCCGGCCACGGTCTTCAGCTGGTTATCATACCTGCCCACTTCCGAGGCAATCTCCGTCACCTTCACAAGCATGTCTTTATAGCCTGCCAGTTCCTCTTGCAGCTGCTGCACGTTGGTTTGAGCCGATTTGACCTCTGCCATCGAAGCCTGGAGTTGCTGCGTCATCCGCTGAACATAGGCCTCGCGATCCCGTTGTTCCGATTCGAGCGTCAACTGAATCTCTTCACTTTCACGGCGCCGATCGTCCAAATTGCATATGGTCTGAACCCATCCGGCAATATCTCCGGTCAACCGCGGGGAATCCGGCATCGGCTGGCTGCTCTCCAGCGACTTCATCGCCAGCTGCAGCCATTCGATGAATGCCATCACCTCGCTCAGCTTCAGGTCGGCGGCCGGACTTGATGACGATGCACCGTTTCCATTGGACGCACTTGGCTGCGGGGAGGGCGCAGGGGTCGGCGGCTTGGGTTTTTTGGCAGTAGCCCTTGGCTGAACCCAGCGATGATATTCCAAGAGCACGGCAATGCAATGCCGGCACATCGGCTCTTCAGGAAGCGCACAGCTGCATTTCGAAACGAGGTGGCCGTCTTTCAGCCTGATCGTTTGCTCGTAAAGACCGGAATTCCCGATAACGGCGGATGAAATCTGCGCATCATCGGCCTCGACAATGCGGACCCGGTTCTCTGTGAGATACTGGCTCCCCAAATGAAACGCATTTCGATCCACCACGCCCTGAATCATCGGCGGATCCAGCAGACTCAGCCGGTCGGCCGAACAAGGAATTTTGTTTCGCATACGCAGATTTCCCACGGTGAGCGTCGATTCTCAGGTCCCCAATATCCTGCCTAGTGTGAAACGCCTTCCTGAAACTGTCAAGCGGTCGTCAGTTCTTCACAAACCGCTCTGGGCACCCGGCAATTCCCGATCATGCCGGATCCACGGAAAGATGACACACCCCCGGAGCCCATCACTATCGGCAGCGCTGTGGAGGAGCCTGCGCGCCCGGCGGTGTCAGCCAGACGTAATCGGCGATTTGCTCCCTTACCATTTCTTGCAGATCTTGAAGGCGCCCCTGTTCAAACGACGTCATATAGATGCTCACCTGCCGGACCTGCTGTGCCAATCTTCGCGCAACGCGCTTGGGGACGGGCAGATTGTATTGAATGTGCCCGCCGCCCGTATAACTCACGACGGGCCCGGCCAGGGGATCTTTCGCCGCGCGCACCGACTCCACCAGAGAGACCACTGTTCGCGCCATGCCTTCATCGCGCACCATTGACGCCTCATACATCGTTTCATACAGCTTGTCGGAACCACCATCATGGCAAGCTCGAAGCTGCTGAATAATTTTCTGCCGATAGGCCGGATCATCGATGATCGCTTCTCTATCCAGGCCCCAGCGAATCCAATCGGGATCTTGACTGGTCTGCGCAAGGCCGTTTCTGGCAACCGACCTCACAAGCTGCTTGGGCGGATTCAATGCGACCAGGCGCAACCGCTGATCTTTGGCAAATGACACAAGCGGTTCATAATCCGCAAAAGGGCCGCCCCAGATCTGCTTCCAGTTAACCTGATCTACGAAATCCTCGCGGCTGAGTCCATCGCTTCTTACGTATCGATCCATCAGCGCTTGGCCATCCCACCCGAACATTTCCATTGCGAGAATCGGACGTCGGGATTCCGAGATCAGTTGCTTCAGGATCGACAGCGCGTACTCGACATGAAACCGATTGTGATGCTCCTCCCCAAGGTACAGGACCTCCTGCTGCCGAAGACGTTCCAGCACCTGGTCGATGGGAACAGACCGGCCGGTTGCGGTATCGATGATGTGCCCTTCGGCCATTTCCGAAGGCTGAAGGAGAGCAGCGGGGCGTGAGGAGGCAACTCCCCCATCGGCACAGGCAGCCAGAGCGAGAGCGAGCGCGACCAAGAACAGCGGGGAGAACAGCCTGACGGTTGAACCGATTGTCGAAGCTCGGTAGCGAAGCATTCCTTTTCCTAACATAGATCGCCGCCCACAGCAAAATCGCTCATCTTGACCCTTCCCCTGCAGGTCGTTATGCTGCAACCGTGTTGTCAATCCGATCGTTCACGCCACCGCTCGATATAGTCCTCACTCCATGACATCTGACGCTCAACTCCTTGCCGATTTTCGCTCGCAAGTCACCAAGCTTCTCCAGGAACGCGACAGAGAATGGGAAGCGTCGCGGCGCTTGGTCGAGGGAGGCCGGCTCGCCGCAACTCTGAAACGGCTGGTCGAGGAATCGCGGCGAACAGACCTTCCTCCCGCCGTCAAGGAGTCCATCGCGGTTGCCTTGAAACAAGGCGAGGCCGATCGGATTCAGGACTTGCCGGGCCCCCGTCTCAAGGAACTGACCGGCCTTCCACCGACTAAAGCCCTTCGAGCGCTCTGCGTCTGGTTCGACGTGATCGAGAGCCCTCCTTCGCGCTGGCCCATCTCTTCGCTGAGCAATCAGGCGATTGAGACGTTCCTCCGCGACCACCGCAACCCCTTCGACCTCCTGCTTATGTCGGACGTAGTATCGGTCCTGGATCTTGGAGCAGGCGATCTGTCGTTTGCCGCCGAACTGGCGGATCTTTACGCTGCCCAACTTCATGCGCGGGGCCGGACACTGACGCTCCATGCGCTGGATCGTTTGCGCCCCCATTCGCAATTGGGCGGCCCGTTGCATCCCAGCCCGGAACGGCTCCAACGGCTTCGCTCGCGATCCGATCTGTCGTTTCAATTTTTCGGAGACCAGGACATGTGCGCGCTCGACCGTCTCGACCAGGCCGGACAGATCGCAACCTGTTACACGATCGCAACCTGCTGGGCCCCTGCCACTCCCACCTTCGCTTACGAACCGACACGTCTCTCCGCGGATGTGATTCAAAGTGAACTGCAGCGAACAAAGGGAGCCTTTCACCACACCCGTTACGGCGGAGAGCCGGCACTCGAAGTGCAGCATGGAGATCGCGCGTTACTTTTCCCGCCATGGAAATTCGAAATCAGGGGCCCGCTCATGCTCCTCGACGTGCTTGCCCGGCGAGGACAGTTGTGTGTCCTGGGTGCAGTCGACAATCAGGTGTTCTGGGAACTGCTGGCGCAACTTCTCGATGAGCCCTGTTATCGTCCTCAGGATCAGCCGTTTACAGCCCTCAACATTCCAACCATCTTCGGCTCGGTCTTCGAACGGCTGTCAGGGCTGGAAATCGGTGAAATCGTCAACCTGGCAGACTGCGGCCCACTACGCGCGGAAATCCCTCGTGTCCTGCCCACCACAGCGCACCATGTACCATTTTACCGCTTCAGCTCCATACAAGTCCGGCGGGGAGCGGTCTTTCCTGAGATACCCGCCAGCAGTACGGCCAGAACATTTCCCGACATGGCAGAAGAAGCAACCCCGTGGATGATCACGCTCGTACCGGCACGTTAACCACACTTCCGTCCTATCCTCCGGCCACTGGCTGAAAACCGCAGATAAATTGACCGTCTTCAGACCCTTTGTTAGACTTCGACGGTGTCACATCACCGCCCATTTCTAAGCCACCAGAGCCAATAATCCAGTCATGAACACGTCGCGTACGCTCCGGGCTATCCAGGACAATGTCGCCTTGGTCATTAAAGGAAAAGCTCGCGTCATTGAAATGGCCGTCGTCTGCCTGCTGGCACGCGGACATCTCCTGCTGGAGGATGTCCCGGGTGTGGGGAAAACCACCCTCGCCCATAGCTTGGCCCGATCACTCGATTGCTCATTTCGGCGCATCCAATTCACCAGTGATCTGTTGCCTTCGGATATTGTCGGCGTTTCGATGTTCAATCGCCAAAAGCAGGCGTTCGAGTTCATGCGTGGGCCCATCTTCGCCAACATCGTGCTTGCCGACGAAATCAATCGCACAACGCCGAAGACACAGAGCAGTCTGCTGGAAGCCATGAGCGAAGCGCAGATCTCCGTCGATAATCAGACCCATTCGCTCGAGCAACCGTTCATGGTCATTGCCACGCAAAACCCTGCCGAGTACCACGGCACGTTTCCGCTGCCGGAGTCTCAGCTCGACCGGTTTCTGATGCGCCTACAGATCGGATATCCCTCATTGGAAGAAGAACGCAAAGTTCTCGAGCGGCCCTATGCTCTCCATCCGGCCGAGGTGCTCGAACCCGTGCTCTCGACGCAAGAGGTCTTGGCGCTTCAGCAGAGGGTTGACCGGGTGCACATGGATGAAAGCTTGACCGAATACCTCTTGACCATCGTCCAAGCAACCAGGCAGAGCGAGTTGTTATCTCTGGGCGTGAGTACGAGAGGAGCGCTGGCGCTGAATAAGACCGCCAAAGCGTTGGCCTTAATTCGAGGTCGCGACTATTGTCTCCCCGACGACATCAAGGAGCTGGCCCCGATCGTGTTGGCCCATCGAGTGATGTTGAGCCGGACGCAAGGCATGCGAGCGCAGAGCTTTGAGCAGGCCGGGCGCATCGTCCTCGATATCATCGACACTGTTCCCGTTCCGGTTTGAACCGAGCGGGATAGGCAGGCCCGTGCATAAATCCTCCAGCCAAACCCCGATCGCCCGACTCGCCTCGCACATTCGCCATTTGGCAATCCGCCGTTCAATTCGAGTGACCTCAGAGGGCGCCCTTTTTCTCCTTTTCACCATCGGCATCGGCATCGCCGCGATCAACACCGGTAACAATCTCTTCTATCTCTTGCTAGCGATGATGCTCAGTCTGGTGATTATCTCTGGACTGCTCTCCGAGCTCTGTTTGCGACACCTCGATCTGCACCGACATGTCCCGGATCTCATTACGGCACACGAGCCCGCGACGGTGACCCTGTCGGTGACCAACCGCAACCGCCAGTTCCCCAGCTTCTCGCTCCGGCTCTTCGACGTGATCGGCGGGCAGGATGTCGACCGCGGCCTCTTCGTCAGGCACCTGCCGGCACAGCGCTCAGCACTACTCTCTTACCCGCTGCTGGCCAGCAAGCGCGGGTGGATCCGGCTCGAATACGTCAGAGCTGAAACGTTGTTTCCCTTCGGACTTTTCCTCAAACGAGCCCTCTACCCTGTTGACGCAAGCATTTTGGTCGGCCCGCCGATCAAGCCGCTTTCGTTGCGATTCATTGACGAACTCGTCAGCGAAGGGCAGGGACTCGCGCTCCCCAGGCGAGGTCACGGAACACAGCTTTACAATCTTCGCCTGTATCAACCCGGCGATGATTCGCGAGCGATTCATTGGATGACGACGGCCCGGACGTCCCAGCTCATCGTGCGGGAAACCGAAGCCGAGGACCAACGTCGCATAACGATCATTCTGTCGACAACGGCTCCCGATGATGCCGATGTGTTGTTCGAACGAAGCGTCACCTTGGTCGCGTCGCTCCTCTCGCAACTGTCAAAACGGTCCTACCCCTTGCGGGTGATTGTGGGCCGTGAGGACTCCGGTCTCGGCTCCGGCTCCGACCATCTCCTGACGATGCTGCGCCTGCTGGCACTGTGCGAGCGTCGACGTCCCGGACTGGCTGAGATCCACGCAGTCGATTCCCTCTCCGCGTTCGCCCATGATTCAGAACGCGGTTACACTCTAGCTGTTCTCCCCTGGTTAGACCCGAAGGCCCCCACGGTGACCGCTTGTGCAGATCGCACCCTGCATCCCTCTCACATCGAGGAAATGACTCATGCCTTTTGAGCAGGCGCTACGACTGAGTGCTGTCCTCATGTCTGCTACAGCATTCTCCGGGCTGGTGTTCGCGCGAGCCGTTCCGATCTGGCTGGCAACCCTTTCCATGATCGTGTTCGTCCTCATTCTGCTTCAGACTATGGGATGGTTTCCCGGCCGACGGATCATGACGCGGGTATCGGCCTCGTCGGCTGCTTGGAATGTCTTGTTGATCGGTGCATTCCTCATCTTTTTAATCGATATGACGGCCATCTCGCGCGAATTGCTGCGTGCCGGGATCCACTTTCTCGTCATCCTGCTGGACATTAAACTTTTTACATTGCACCAACGTCGCGATTATCGCCATCTCTATGCGATCAGCCTCATGGCGATCTTGGCCTCCGCGGCTTTGACTACCGATGTTGGATACGTCCCGATATTCGTGTGCTACCTCCTGGCCGCCGTATGGAGTCTCCTGCTCTACCACTTAACTAAGGAGACTTCCTTGGATCTGCCTCTGCCAGCGGGGAGCGGCAGGCCTGATACACCCTCCCCCGCTTATGTCACCGGCAGCTTTTTTTGGCTCACCAACGGGATCGCCGCCATGACATTCGCCCTGACACTCGCAATCTTTTTCTTGCTCCCCCGCATCAGCGCGGGCATGCTCCAAAAGTCCAGCGGCGAAGGATTGAAAACGACCGGATTCTCCGAACGTGTGGATCTGGGAATGATCGGATCCGTGAAAGAAGATCCTCACGTTGTCATGCGGGTCGAACTGCCCGATCAGCCGGCTGCAGTGAAAGAACGCCTCTATCTTCGCGGTGTCGCGTACGACCGCTACGACGGCTCGTCCTGGAGTACCAGCAGCCGGCAACGCCGGAGCCTTGGCCTCATCGCTGACGGAACCTTCGCCGTCCGTTCGGGCAGCAGCCGGACACTTCCCAGCCTCTCAGAACCTCTGCGCCAAGACATCTTGCTGGAAGCGTTGGACACCTCGGTCCTCTTCGCCGCACCCTTTGCAGAATTCATCACGGGAGAGTTTCCCGGCGTGCAAGCCGACGGCATGACCGGATTGCACTTGCCCTTTCCTGTATCCTCGCGCATCCGCTACTCCGTCACATCACGCGAACGGCACGTCATAGCGGACGAACAAATCGCCCAGGGCTTGGACTACTCCGGCTCCATTCGTGACCGGTACCTGCAGCTCCCGGAATTGTCCGGCCGCATGGCCGAACTGGCACAACAGGTGGCAGGAACCGCCGCAACGCCCTACGACAAGACCATCGCGATCCGTCATCATCTGCTCACCAGCTATCGTTACAGCCTCGACACCGGCACGACGGTTTCTACGAGGCCCATCGAGGATTTTCTCTTCACTCGAAAAACCGGTTATTGCGAACATTACGCCACAGCGATGGTCCTCATGCTGAGGAGCCTCGGCGTTCCTGCCCGGCTTGTGACAGGATTTCTTGCGACGGAATGGAACGAGTACGGAAGCTACTACACAGTCCGACAGCGGGACGCCCATGCCTGGGTCGAAGTGTACTTCCCACATTCCGGATGGATTACGATGGATCCCACTCCCGACTCCAGCGCAGCATCATCACTTTCCGCATGGGACGAATTCCAACGCATCGGGGAATCATTCCGTCTTCAATGGGATCGCGTGTTCATCCGATACAGCGCACGCGACCAACTGGCCGTCGTCTACAGCCTTCGGGACGGCAGCGACAGCGCCCGTGACCATCTCAGCCATTGGATGACGATGATAAAATCAATAGCCTCCAACGCGTTGGAACGGCTTGGCACGCACGCTCGGACCATGAACCTCTTCATTCTTGGACTGCTGACGATCCTTCTGGCGGCCGGGTTGGCATTCCTGCTGATCATGATCAGACGATCATGGTGGGATGCGCATCCTTCTCACCGTGCCGCGATACGCAAGCAGCAGCATATCGCCCAGCTCTACAGGAAGATGCTCGATGTCGCGGCTCGAAAGGGCCTCACAAAATACCCGACATCGACACCCATGGAATTTGTTCAGGTTGTCCGCCGCGACTGGTCGGAGGCGGCTTCAATGGTCGCAGAATTGACGGCGATGTATTGTCGAGGACGGTTCGGTCCATCCGCGCTTACCCGCGAGGAACTGGCTCGCATTGGAGAACAGATCCGCCTGCTCCAACGGATGAATCGCACGGCCCGATAACAACAGGGGCACCGCTACTATTCGACCGAATCACCTATATCCTGCCGGAGGATGGAAGGATCCACGTTGCCTCCGGTCAGGACAACTGCCACCCGCTTCCCCCTTAGCGTCGATTCTCTCCTCAACAACGGCACGATGGCAACCGCGCTAGACGGCTCAATCACGAGCTTCAGTTGCTCCTGCGCAAAGCGCATGGCCTGGACAATCTCATGCTCGTCGACAATAAAGAATCCCGCCAGATGCCGACGGAGAATAGGCAATGTCCGATCACCCAGACTCGTTCTGAGACCATCGGCTATGGTATCGGGATTGGCCATCGGAACCACACGATTTCGTTTGACCGATTCGACCGCATCCAACGCGCCGGCCGGTTCACAGGCAAATAGTTTCAGGTGCGGACGACAGGCCTCTGCGGCAAGACAGAGCCCTGAGAGCAATCCACCGCCGCCGACCGGAGCTAATACGACGTCCAGCCCGCTCACCTGATTCAGCAATTCAACCATGATCGTTCCTTGGCCTGCGATGACCAACGGATCGTTGAATGGATGGACGAACACCGCGCCGGTGGCTTTCATAACGTCCGGCAATATCGCTTCAGCGCTGACACGATCCTCTGCCACATAAACGGTCGCTCCGTAATCGAGTACCGCTTGATGCTTTATCGACGAATAGGGTTTCGGCATCACGATATGAGCCGTCGCCCCCAGGAGCCGACAAGCGAGGGCGATACCCTGGGCATGGTTTCCTGACGAGATCGTGGCGAACGTGCGAAGAGGATGGCCGGCGATGAGCCGAGCAATTGCGTGATAGGCCCCGCGAAATTTGAAGGCGCCCACGCGCTGGAAGTTTTCACACTTGAGAAACACGCTGGCATCCGCACGGTCATCGAGGATCTGGCTCGAGACGACCGGCGTGACAAGAGCCACAGGCCGCAAGACTTCGACTGCCTGCTCAATCATCGAATACGTGACATCGCTCATGAGGCTGTCCCGAAACATACGGAATGTCGAGCAACCGAGGAGCTGGCTGCATCCTGACCACAGGAAAGGAATGAGGAGGAAAATAAGAAGAAAATGGAGCGGGAAAAGGGATTTGAACCCTCGACCCTCGCCTTGGCAAGGCGATGCTCTACCACTGAGCTATTCCCGCCCGAGATGTTGGCCCGAAGAGGGCTGGATTCTACTGAGCGTACGATGACCTGTCAAGCAACCTCGTTAGCCATTTCCTACTCCGTTACCTTGGTTACAACAGACCCGTGATGCTACGAAAAGGTAACGCGAAGATTTTAAACACAAGATATTGAATATATTGTTATTTATTCCGTTTCATCTCTTCTTGGCTTCGCTATCGATACATCGTGTACCCATAAGCCTATAACCGGACCCGGTGACCGAAACACATAAAGTCATTATTTATCTTTTACTATCAATATCTTATGCTGCTTACATCTCTTGCAGATATCGGCGCCCTTATGGTGCATATCTTGCCAATACAACCTGTCCATGATGCCAATAAACCACCAGAAAATAGCCAGGGCGAACGAGAAAACCAGGGCGTTCGCTCAGTTATCGACTGAGGTTTTTGGCAGCTCTTTCAGACGAAGGGGGGTGGGAGGCGTGTCGGTTATCAGTCAGTGAGGGACAGTGGGCTCGTTGAGCCCTCAACTCTAGGAGGTGTCACCAATGTTTTTGTCACGTAGACAGTTTTTGAAAGTCTCCGCGGGCACGGTCGCCGCTGTGGCGGTGGCAGACAAGGTCCTCGCGTTGACCGCGCTCCAGCCGGTCATCGAGGTTGGCAACCCGCTGGGTGACTACCCGGATCGGTCCTGGGAGCGTGTGTATCACGACCAGTATCGGTACGATTCATCCTTTACGTGGTGTTGTTCGCCGAACGACACGCACGCCTGCCGCATCCGGGCCTTCG
>CAZOUA010000014.1:0-60879 GCA_964582865.1 uncultured Nitrospira sp.
TTAACAAAATGGGCGGTCGCCGCTCGATTCGCAGACGCACACACCTCAAAATCCGAACAGGTTTCCAGAATAAATTAACTTACCTACTGGAATTTACACCCTACTTTTGTGGGTGTAGCTGCGCTGAAACACCGTGGATATACTCCCGTCTGTCTCACGTAGCCGGAAGTTTGCTTCGCACCGACTCACGAGGTTGGGTCATGGTCTGCGGGCATCAGGTTTTCAATCTCGCCAGCCAATTCACCCGCGCCATTCCAGAATCGCCGAAGCCTCTTTCACGGTCTGCACATTCTCTCCTGTCCCGACACTTCATCACTGCTCATCTCCGATGTAACCGCTCCGAATCAGCTGAGAGGTTCGCGTGAGGCGGCCTCTTCCATTATTCTTTTTGCGCGCGATGATTCCGTTTGTCCTGGGCGCTGGTCTCCTTGCCGGCACAACATCCTCCGGAGGTGACCCTCTCCCTCCTGAGGTCGTCGACCAGATGAACAAGCTCGGCAAGGACATCGCCGACTATGAACACCAAAAGGAGACGCTGGGGAAAGAGCTGCGGGAGAACAAAGACGCCAAGACCGGGAAACCGCTGACCAGAGACGAATTCAAGCAGAAAGACAACGAACTCGACAACGTCAAAAAGAAGCTCGAAAGCGCCGAGAAGAATAAGCAATTCATATCTGACGAAGCCCGCAAGGTTGCGGAAGACGCCTACAAGGCCAGAAAAGCCCAGTACGCACTTCCGGAACAAATTCGACAGCTCAGAGCGAAGGGAGACCCCGGCAGCCTGCAACAGGCTGAGATGCTGGAGCGCCAGTTACGGGCGTTGGATCACCATTTCGGCATGATTGCATCCGCCGGCGACACGACGATCACCGGCACTGCTGCCTACGCCCTTCTCGCACAAGATTGCAAGAAGCACATCATACTGTCATCTGTTAGTCCTGCCGATCCGAACCAGCTCGATGGTCGGCCTCTCCCGGTGCACGAACCTCGACTTCCTCCACGGCACTTCAGCAGTCCGCTGCTTCACTTTGTCCAAGGGCCAGGTGGAAAAGGAACACCCACGCCGCCGCTACGGACACCGGAGGGTGATCCCTCTCAAAGAGCGGATGAGATCGCCAAACAGCTGAAACAGGAATATGGACCTGAGCTGGAGACGTTACAGACTGAAATCGGCAAACTGGACGATATCAAGGATCCGACCCCTGAACAGAAGGCGACTTTAGAGCAACTGGAAGCCAGGATGGCACAGATAATGGAAGGCCACATTATCGGAGTCCTCCAGCCTAACGACTTTACCGACCCACAAATGCGGGAGTCGCTTCGGGCTGCGATCACGCGGGAGTTTCAGAAGAATTTTAGTTTCTATTACGACCACGGTTCTCATATGACTCAGATCAATCCACCCGACTTTCAGATACAAGGACAAGCGCCGGCTTCCGGCGGTGCCGCCACAGGTCAGACGAGCACACACATCAAATGGAAATTGCCCGTTCAAGGTCCTGGCGATCTGGAACTCAACGACGGGAAAGGTCATGTACACAATGTCCACGTCGACAAAAACGGCGTTGTCGATGCTGATGTAAGCACCCCCAACTTCAACCCGGTCAATGCGACGTTTGAAGGTGTGGATCGGAAGAAGACGACCTGGGAACTCCAGGGCGGGAAATGGGCGCAAACGGGAAGTCAGACTGGGGTGACCGGCCAAACCGGCGCAGTACGGCAGACCCTACGGGTTGGCGGGTCCATGGACACCCTGACGCCACAGCAGCAAAAGAGTTTTGATCTCGGACAATACCTGGCGGAACTCGACTTCTTAATGGAATACGGAGAGGAGGTGTGGTTTGCCGATGAGGGCTACTACCCTTTATCGTACCGAGAACTCAACAACGAGTCTGTTGTTATAGATGTTCAGTATGAGCTTCTCAGACCGCAAGACCGAGAAATCTTCAGATCCGGATATAACCAGCGGTACCGCAACCTGGAGTCAGGGCTCGGTCCCTATCGCTTCATATCGGTCGATCAACCAGAGAAGAAGTCATTCAATGATCTTTATCGGAAATACTTCCAGCAGTACCGGCCAAACCAAACAGTGTCCTTCGCGATACAAGCGGACAAACCCCGAAGCCCGGTTTCGGCCCAGCCAAATGGAGAGGCTATTCACCGATTGGCGATCACCGACGAATGGACCAAATTGTTGACTCCATTCACCCTTAAGCTGGGGCAACAGCAATGGTATGCGTTCGACGATTGCGGGCCGGCGACGGTGCAGCCGGCTGCTGACGGTTCGATTGACCTCAAAGGCAGTATTTTGTACGACTCCGACTTCGGTGCAGGTCTTCACTGGACGCCGCGAGTGAATTATCAGTTTGATGACAACTATGTGTACACCGGCCTGAAAGGCTCGACGGCAGCGGCACATACCCGCTGGTGGCCTCAGATGAGGTTGGACTACAGCCACGGCACCGCCAAGGACGGCGTCTTAACTACAAAGATGACATTTACACCGGCCGTGACACTCTCGAATCCCGAATGGTACCTCGATAAATGGAAGGACGGGTTTAACGACACGATGGCGAAGGACGCTGCAGGGCCGAGCGCAAAAGACTTCGGCTGGCAGTACCACGGTCAAGTCCTTCTTGACGGTAACATCGGATTCTCACTCTGGAAGACCGATCCTGAAACTCACAGCAAATTCGTGCATGACGGCGCGTTTGCCAAGAACTGGCATTGCGGCGAGAAAGACGCCCAGTGGACTGCCGCACCGGCATCCAGTTTCGACCCCGCCCACTGGCCCGCTACCGATGCCAACGTCATGCCGCACGCAGAAATCATCCTGGAGACACCATGATGCCCCGATGGTACATGGCTCTTTTTCTCCTACTCTTCCCTGCTCAGGCCGAGGCCCAGTCCGCCACTCCGAACGATCCCTTGTATTCTTCAGCTGGGGCCTGGGGCCAGGCATTCGCCGATCAGTGGGCTCTGCCTAAGATCGGATTCACGTCGAAGGGCAACGGCGCCTCGGCCTGGGACATTGAAACCGGCGAAGGTAAGCCGGTCATCGTGGCAGTGTTGGACACAGGGCTGGACTATTTTCATCCCGATCTGAAACCGGAATCCATTTGGCGCAATCCCAAACCGAACAAGAAAGGCGAAGACCGAAACGGCTACGAAAACGATCTGCACGGCTGGAACTTCGTCGAGATGACGAACAACCCCTGGGACAACGACGGGCACGGGACCTTCGTTGCAGGGTTAATCGCGGCCGCAACCAACAACAGACGCGGCATCGCCGGCATCAACTGGGGCGTGCGGGTCATGCCGCTGAAGGTGATGAACACTTTTGGCAAAGCCCGCTCCTTCAACGTGGCTCGCGGTATTCTCTACGCGGCCGACCACGGCGCCAAAGTCATCAATCTCAGCATGGAGAGCGATCAGTTAACCGGAACGGTGCAGCTCGCCATCGACTATGCGTACAAGAAAGGTGCACTGATCGTCGTGGCAGTCGGCAATCAGGGCGCGGACACGCACGGACGTGCCCCCGCCGGTTTCGACCACGTCCTGCCGGTCGGCTCCTTGGATCAACATGATAAGCGTGCCGCCTTTTCGAATTGGGGCAAGCAGGTCAAGATCGCCGCGCCAGGGGTCGATATCCTCTCGCTGCGCGCCCGCCGTTCCGACTTCATGTTGTTAACCGGGGCCGAGCACTACAAAGCTGGTGAAGCCTTCGTCGGACCGCAAAACCAGTTCATGCGTGCATCGGGCACGTCGTTTTCCGCGCCGCTGGTCTCGGCTGTTGCGTCCTTGATCTGGGCCAAGTATCCGAATCTCACGAACGTGCAAGTCGAGCGCATGCTGCTCGAATCCGCAGACGACGTGGAGGAACCGGGCTGGGATAACTTCACCGGCGCAGGGCGGCTGAACGCAACCGCTGCACTGAAGGCCGATCCAAACTACTTTCTGACGGCAAAAGTTTCCCAAGTCGCTCCAGTCAAGGCGGACGGCAAGACGGCCATCCAGGTGTCCGGTACTGCCGTCGGCAGCCAACTCAAAGGCTATGAGCTGCAGCTCGGACAAGGCGACAGGCCGTCTTCGTGGAAAACGATATCGAAGGCTGATGGCAAAGCAGTGGAAGACGGCGTGCTGGGAATCTTTCCCGTGAAAGAAATCACGGCAAAGGGCAAATGGCTGGTGCGCCTGGTGGCGCAGGACGGGAAGAACACGAAAGAGGCTCGAGGCACGTTGGACGTCAAGTAACCAGGAGGTGGGCACTATGGGAATGGGATGGGCGCTCAGGAGTACGTGGCTCGTACTGTTCATAGGCGCTGCCGGCTCCGTCGGCCTGTCTGTCACGGATGCATCGGCCGTGGCAGGGAAGGACGTGATCGTCACAGCGGGAGCCCAGCTGGCCGGCGCGACCATCGAATTTGAGTTGAATGACGGCACGACCGTCGATCGTCAAGTCGATCAGCAGGGCCAAGTGGAGCTTCCTCCCAATGTCAACAAGGACACCGTGCGGAACTGTTACCGGAAGGAACAGACCGCGTCAGGCGAGAGCAAAGAACGTATCCAGTGCGGCTTCTGGCTGCCGGCCGGCGTTGCGGCAGGGGGCACGACTGCAAATGCCCGTCCGCTCGGCGAGATGTTGAGCGGAACGATCGTTCGGTTGAATGGATTTGCAGGCGGAAGTTCGCCGAACGATTTCCGCGACGTGCATGGCAAAAACATCATCAGCGGCTTCAGCTTCAGCGACATCAATGCGAACGCGGGGTACACGTTCGGAGCGGGCATGCAAGTGGTCTTCCCTTACGGTTGGTACATGGCGGTTAACTACCAAAACTTCTTCAACAACTTCCCCGGGCAGACGATCAAGGAAAATCCCGGTGGACTGCGGGACATCGCCGGTGGCAGCGTTCAAACCAACGCCGCGGTGTTCAACTTCGGATACGAATGGGATTGTTGGAAGAATTTCCGGATCGGGCTGGGAGCCGGCCCCATTATCGGCACAACCAAAGTTTCCACCGCGGGGTCTGAGCGATCGAGCCAAGCCTCCGGGTGGAACGCGGAAGGCACACTTCGCTATTACGTGAATCAACGAGTCAGCATCTATGGCGCATATCAGTACTATTCGTTCAATACCAAACTGGAGCAGTTGGATGTCTCCGGAGCGGGAAGGCGAGATTTCAGCGCCACCCTGTCCGGCAACATCGGCAAGATTGGCGTGTCTTGGGACTTCTAAGAGTGCAAGCAAGCCGCGACTTCGAACCATGGAGGCTCTATGAAGACTTTGCGACTCGGGATAAGCACTCTGATTCTCGGCCTCGTCTGTCTGTGGATCAGCCCAGCGCAGGCCTGCCGTCATACCGACCCGCCTGGCTCTTCACTGTTTAGTCCCTTGAACTGGACGCCCGGTGTACCGATGATGTCCAGCCGCCTGCCCTGTCCGGAGGATTTGGCGATGACGAGCACGCCGGGGAGAGGGGGAGCGGCACATTCCGAGCAACGAATCAGCCGGTTCATCGACGCGACATTCGACAATGTGACGGCCGACATTGCCCGTGGAGGCGGCGAATACGTAAGTTCGCTTGCCCGGCTGCTTGGACTCTCCGACGAACAGCGGGCAGGTTTCGAAACGGTCCTTCGAGAAGAAACGTTTCGCCATACTGACGTCCTAGCTGATTCAGAAGCGTTCCTGCAGCTGGCTGAGCGCGCGGCTTCTTCCAGATAACAGCACCTGGCCGGGTCTCTCAACGTAAGAGGGGCCCGGTCCACCTCTGCTGCTCCATCCGTTCCCGGATTTTCTTCCAGGCTTTGAATCTTGCAGGGGTGCCACTTTTGTCCCCAGCACTGTGATTTCCCTACACTCACGGCTCGGCTGCTTTTTTCTACCTGAAAACCCATTGATAATTAAGAGGGTTTTCCTCTCTTACTTCTCCGGATCACCCTAACAATAGGCATTGCACTTGCTCTCGCCATACCCATCACAGATATGATGGCGCAAAGGGATCGCATGACATCGACTACGGAAAAATCGGGCCGATCGGAACGGGGATCACACCGCCTCCCTTGGCTCATCTCCTACATCATGACCGTAAGTCTCTGTGCCACGACATTCGGAACGTCCGCCGTTGAAGTGAACGCCTCGGCATCCTCTCAGGTCCCACTTTTCACGGAAACCTCAAACGGGGTGCCCCCTTTGATCGCCCAGGCACTTCCGGCGCCCCAATTGCTCAAGCGATGGGTCCGCCGTCATCGAACCGTCACGCTGAACGCCGCAGCGATGAACCTGATGCATCAGCCTCGCACCGGCGGACAGCCTGACCTGACGCTGGAACTCTTCGATGCCAAGACTCACATCATCGATTTCGAGCCGCCACGCCAACGCGCTGCACAGACCACAATAATATGGCGGGGGCGTTTACGAGGAGAGCCGGGAAGCGAAGTGACCCTGGTGACTCAGGGGACGGCGATCGCCGGAACCATTCTCTCCGACAATCGCCTCTACAAGATCGAATCGGCAGGAGGAGGCCAGCACCGCCTGGTCGAAATCGATCCCGAGGCCTTGCCGACGGATCATCATCCGATCGTAGTTCGCGAGGATGATCCTGCTCTTGCGCCTGCCGCTGGCGGAACGGCACCGGCCACCGATGCAACGGCCGCCGCACCTGGGAGCACCGTCGTCGATCTGCTGGTCGTCTATACTACCCAGGCCAAGAATCAGGAGGGAGGGCAGGCGGCGATGGAAGCCCTCATTACCCTGGGAGTCGATGGAGCCAATCAGGCCTATGCGAACAGCCAGATCGACATGCAACTGCAACTCGTTCATATGGCTGAAGTGGCATACACGGAATCAGGTGATATCAGCTTGGATCTCGGGCAGCTGCGGAGCACGACCGACGGGATCATGGATCAAGTCCATCAGTTGCGCGATCAATACAAGGCCGACCTGGTCGCGCTGATCGTAGACAATGGCGGCGGGTTTTGCGGCATTGCCTATGTGATGATAAACGGGCCACGCGCCAGTTTTGCCAGCTCTGCATTCAGTGTAACGGCGCGCGACTGCATTGCCAACGACACGCTCGCTCACGAAACAGGACATAATATGGGGAACGCCCACGATCGCGCGACCGGAGGAAGCGGTGTCTACCCCTATTCCTACGGATATCGGGACGAAGTCGGGAAATTTCGCACCATCATGGCCTACCCCTGCCCCACAGTTTCCTGCCCGCGTGTGAAATATTTTTCGAATCCCCGCATCCTGATCAACGGCCGGCCTGCCGGCATTGATGACACGGCCGACCCTGTGAACTCTGCGGACAACGCGCGCTCGATGAACGAGGTGCGCCAGACCGTCGCTGCGTGGCGAGCAGGAACCGTGGACGTGACGCCGCCCGCCGCTCCGACGAACTTGCGGTTTATATCGCCTTGATAGGCGAGCTCATCCGGACGGCCGCATGCTCATATTCTTGATCACGCGAGTCGCATCACCTGTATAATGAACTCATCGATGGTGAGTCTTTTATGAGGGACCAATACTGTGGCCCGCCTATTCGGCTATCTTCTCCTCGCCGGCTTGCTCGGAGGTTGTTTCGGCCAGTTGACCTGGGCTGATGAACAACCTGCGCCGATGAACCTTTGGCACAGCCTGACGGCCCCGCCCGCGGCAGACCAGCCTCCGGTTCCGCGAAAGCCCTGGGTGCTCCGCGACCAAGAGATTGCGCTCGACCTCCAGCTGCTCCAAACACTGAAGGATGCCGCCGCCAGACCCCATCCCCGCATCACTGTCGAACTGTTCGATGGGGCCCGCCATGAGTTGGACATTACATCGACCGTCTCCCGCATCAACGATACCGCCGTCATTCGCGGCACCTTCAAGCCGCCCTCACAAGGAGACTTTACCTTCGTGGCCAGCGGCAATCTCCTCATCGGAACCATGCAGCTGGGCAACCGGCTCTACAAGACCGAACACATCACCAACGGCCGCCTGCGCCTCCTCGAAATCGATCCGGACAAGATGCCGCCGGATTGACAGTTCCCCCTTCAGTCTGTGGCTGTTCCGTGATCGCTAGGCTCACTGGCACCAACTTATCCGGCTCATTCAATACTATGCGGTATGTCCTCTTGGCAGACATCGTTGTGCTTGTTCACATTGGATTCGTGCTCTTCGTCCTGTTCGGCGGGCTGCTCATCGTAAAGTGGCCGCGGATCATCCGGCTGCATCTTCCGGCCGTCGCATGGGGCATCCTCGTGGAATGGACCGGCTGGATCTGCCCCCTCACACCGCTCGAGAACTGGCTGCGCACGCAGGCCGGAGGCTCTCACGACAAAGGAGACTTCCTTCTTCGTTTTCTTGATCCGATCCTCTACCCCGAGGCTCTGACTCAGAGCATCCAAATTGCGCTCGGCATTTGTGTGCTGGCGGCCAATCTGACGGTATATGGCTGGCTCTGGCGACGACATCGGGCAGGAAAGCGATAGCTACCCGTAAGTCTTACGAATACTCCTCTCGATTGGATGTACGAACAACCAATCCCCCGGCCTGTCCGTTACATAACTTTTTCGATGCCCATTTTCCAGCAAGTCGATGCATCCGTTTCAATTCCTGTCTCGTATGAAAGAACAGCAGGAATGTCTTAGACCAGCATCTCACATACCTTACTTTGCGTACAGGAGGAAGAGCTATGCAGAAACGGATCGCATCCTATTTCATCCTCAGCGTGTTCCTGTTGGCTTCGGGAGGCTGCAATACCACAGACTCCTCCGCCGGCAAGATGGCGATGGATACACCCAACAGTATGCCCGCTGCCGTGACCGCGACAGGCCCCGATGGAACGCTGCCCCTGCCAGCCAACTACAAATCCTGGCCCAAGTTCCTGGTGGACATTCCAAAAGGCGAAGCCAAACAGGTCCGGGATATCTACATCAATCCGACCGGTGCGCGCACATCGGCGGGCCAATCCTTCCCGAACGGCACGGTCATGGTGATGGAGATTTACAAGGCCAAGACGGACGGGGACAAATTAGCGACGGGCATGGATGGCAGGCTCGTCAAAGGCGACCTCGCCAAAGTATTCGTCATGGGCAAGGAACAGGGCTGGGGCGAGAAGCTCCCGGACAATCTGAAGAACGGCGACTGGATTTATGCCGCCTACGACGCCACGAGCAAGCCCCTCATGGAAGACTTCACCAAGTGTCGCGCCTGCCACACCCCCTTGGCCCAAAAAGACTTCGTGCACCGTTACGATGAGTATTTCCAGACCAGAGGGCGGATGTAGCGTCTCTTGAAAGAGAGAGGCGGCTCCCGAAGCCGCCCCTCTCCCTCGCCCGCCGTGATCCTCCTGTAAGACCATCTCGCCAGGATCGACTCACACACGATGCCAAACAGCCTCGTGCATGCTGCAGAATTCGGAGGTTGACGTTGTCCCTGTTCTCTTGATAGATGGAGCGCACTGCCTATACCCATTCGACTGCGAGGAGGCCATGCCGATAGAGGAAATCACCAAAAAGGTCAGCGATCGTTATGCCAAGGCAGCCAGTACGGGCGAGCAGATGTGCTGTCCGACCAGCTACGACATGGCCAATCTCAGATCCTTCATTCCGGAAGAGGTTTTGAAGATTTCCTACGGCTGCGGCACGCCAGCCGGACTGAAAACCGTCAGCCCTGGCGAGACCGTGCTGGACATCGGCTCCGGCGGAGGCATCGATTGTTTTGAAGCCGCCAGACTGGTCGGGCCTTCAGGCCATGTCATCGGCATCGACATGACAGACACGATGCTGGAAATCGCACGCAGAAACACTCCCATCGTGGTGGGCAATTTGGGATATGCCGTTCCCAACGTCGAATTTCGCAAGGGAATGGCCGATGCGATGCCGGTGAACAACGACACCATCGACCTGATCATTTCCAATTGCGTCATCAATCTGGCGCCGGACAAGCGCAACGTCTTTCGCGAAATGTTTCGCGTCGCCAAACCGGGCGGGCGCTTCACTATCTCCGATATCGTGGCAGATCAAACGGTCCCCCAATACTTGGTCCACGATGCGGAGAAATGGGGAGACTGCCTCTCCGGTGCGTTGATATTGTCGGATTACATCGGCGGCATGCTGGAAGCGGGTTTCCTCGGAATCCATCTGGTCAAGTCGTCGCCCTGGCAAGTCATCGACGGAATTCATTTCTTTTCCGTGACATTGACCGGTTACAAGCTACCGAATCAACCAACAGCACCGACGGTCCGCTACGCAACGCTTCGGGGGCCATTCAGCCGCGTGGTCGACGAGCGAGGCACCAGCTATCAGCGCGGCATTCCGCAACCGATCGGAGCGGATTCGGCCCTACTGCTGAGCCGGCCACCGCTTGCGTCTTATTTCGTGCTGTCGCAGCAGCCGCTCTGGCTGGATCGAGACGATGCGCGCTGGACCGCGGTATTCCCCGCACAGGAACCTTGTGTCTGGCAAGGATATTTCGCCCTGCTTGCCGGTCCGTTCCTCGAAGTGGCCGACGACGATCACCACCTCTATCGCCGTGGCATCCCGTCGGAGATCTGCTCCAAGACCATGAAGGTCTTGGAAACCGAGGCGTATGCTCCGCACTTCGCGATTCTTAACCGGGCCGGACAAGCCGTCACCGGGGATACAGTGTCTTGCGCACCGAACGGCGGCTGCTGCTGAACCCTATGCCTCTCACCATGCAGGGCCGACAGAGTCCGCTCGCTACCGCTCCGGAGCAACTTCGTCTCTTGAATACAACCGCTTCCTGTCCCCCGTTCAATACGCCGATGGAGCAAGCTGGACTGTTTCCGCTGCGCGCAATTGGGATCACAGTCTTTCAAATCAACGTGGGGAAGTTGTGTAACCAAATCTGCCGCCATTGCCATGTCGATGCCGGACCGGACCGGACGGAGAGCATGTCGCGTGAAACGGCGGAGCTCTGTATCACGGCCTTGGCTAAGACGAACATTCCAACCGTCGATATCACGGGAGGGGCGCCGGAGTTGAACCCAAACTTTCGGTGGCTTGTGGAACAGGCGCGTGCGCATGGACGCCATGTGATGGATCGTTGCAATCTCTCCGTCTTACTGTTGCCGTCTCAATCCGATCTGGCCGAGTTCTTAGCCCAACACAAGGTCGAAGTCGTGGCTTCACTGCCCTACTACCGGGCGTCGCAAACCGACGCGCAGCGAGGGGACGGCGTCTTCGAAAAATCGATCGAAGGTCTTCAGCGTTTGAATAGGCTCGGGTATGGGAAGGACGGTACAGACTTGGCGTTGAACCTCGTCTACAACCCGGTGGGGGCATTCTTGCCTCCCAAACAGGATGCGATCGAAACACAGTTCCGGAAAGAACTCCGTGCGCGCTACGGAATCGAGTTCAATCATCTCTATACCATCACGAACATGCCGATCAGCCGGTTTCTGGAGTTTCTTGTCGAGAGCGGCAACTATGAAGGCTATATGGAACGGCTGGCCAACGCGTTCAATCCAGCCGCTGCGGCCGGCGTGATGTGCCGGACGACGCTGTCGGTAGGTTGGGACGGAACGCTCTACGACTGTGACTTCAATCAAATGCTTGACTTGCCTGTCGACCACGGTGCGCCGAACCATATCCGCGACTTCGACGCTGCTATCCTCGCACACCGACAGATCGTGACGCGAAACCACTGTTATGGTTGTACGGCCGGTTCCGGCTCGTCGTGCGGCGGTGCAGTGACCGCCTAGCCACCTTTCTCAATGAACTTCGGACAGGAATCGCCTGATTTTCGCAGCGATCTCGCCGCGCACGCGTCGAAAGACTTCCCGGCGCTCGGTGGGTTCGGACACGCCGGCTGGATCATCGAAACTCCAATGCAACAACTGGCGGGCACCTGACCATCGAGGGCAGTTTTCTTTGGCACGATCACAGACGGTAATCACATAATCGAAGGGCTCCGAAAGAAATTCCGAGGCGTTCTTTGATCGGTGTCCGGAAATATCGATCCCCGCCTCCGCCATCGCTTCCACCGAACCAGGATTTACCCCGACCGGATGGGTCCCGGCACTGAACACGTCATAGCGGTCTCCCGCCAGATGGCGGAGCCAGCCTTCCGCCATCTGGCTCCTGGCCGAATTGCCCGTGCAGAGGAACAAGACTTTCTGTTTCATCGCGTAGTCTCGGCTGGAAACCAATGACGCGTTTGATTACAGATCTGGCACACGGACAGCATGATCGGCACCTCCACCAACACACCGACGACTGTGGCCAGTGCGGCCCCAGAGTCGGGTCCGAATAGGGCAATAGCCGTGGCCACGGCCAATTCGAAAAAGTTACTCGCACCGATCAAGGCACCGGGTGCGGCTATGGCATAGGGTACGCGAAAGCGATGCATCAACCCATAGGTCAATCCGGCGTTCAAATAGATTTGCAACAGAATCGGTATGGCGATCAGGAACACGTGAAATGTCTTGTTCGCAATGTTCTGCGCCTGGAATGCAAAGATGAAGACCAGCGTCAGAAGCAGAGCCAGAATTGTGATCGGGGAAAACTTTGGCAACAGAACTTCTTCGAGCCATTGACGTCCATGCCGCTGGACCAGCCAGGTCCGGAGACCCCATCCAATTGCTAACGGAATGACAATGAACGCGAGAACAGAGTACAGCAAGACATCGAACGGGACCGAAAGCGAGGAGGCACCGCTGACCAGCAATCCGACAATTGGGGCAAATAGCACGAGCATGATCAGGTCATTCACGGAGACTTGAACAAGAGTGTAGGCAGGATCCCCGTCCGTCAGATAGCTCCAGACAAACACCATGGCGGTGCAAGGCGCGGCGGCGAGAATGATGCACCCGGCGATGTATTGATCAGCTTCGGCCGATCCAATCCAGACTGAAAAGAGAACGCGGAAAAAGAACCAGGACAAGATCGCCATCGAGAAGGGCTTGACCACCCAATTGACGAAAAGGGTGACCGCCAGACCGGCCGGGCGTTCACTTACGCGCTTGATCGAGGCGAAATCAACCTTCATCATCACAGGGATGATCATGAGCCAGATCAGAACGGCAATCGGCAGATTGATATGACTGCCCTGCCCGAATTCCATTCCCCGCAGACCTTGGAACAGGTCCGGGGCTGCCCGCCCAAGCAGCACACCGGCTACCATGCAAAGCCCAACCCAGGCCGTCAGATACCGCTCGAATGGATTCAGCTGCTTCTCAGTGGCCGGAGCTGTCACCGCCATCGTCGTTTCCATGATGCAACCTCATGACTAATCAACAATTATTGATATAACGAACAAAAAAACTCAGCACCTGGTGCTGGACCGAGCCGATTTCCCAACAACCCTCAACGCTGCCACACAATCGCTCAGATCTTCAATCGCATCCCGGTTGATCGAGTAGTAGGTCCAGCGCCCTTCCGGACGGTCTTGGATCAAGCCGGCATCCTTGAGCACCTTGAGATGGAAAGAGAGACGGGACTGTCCCGTTTGAAGCGCATCCGTCAGTTCGCAGACGCAACGCTCGCCATTTTTGAGACGATCAAGAATGTCCAGCCGCGTCTCATCCGCGAGGGCATGGAAGATCTCCGCAACTTGAGACTGCGACTTTCCCGAAGCGGTCGGCATGCTTCTCTTGTACATCAAGTATTCTTGATATGTCAACGGGCCACTGGCATGGTTGCGCCGTCCATGGCAGTCTGCTAAGGTGACGCTCGTTCGCTTCACTGGGATAAGCCTCGCGTAATACCCTACATGGTCTGGGACCCCAAAGATCCTTGGAGCAAGAGAAGTGATCCGCTTGAGGATGCCCTCAAGCAGGCCCAGTCGCAGTTCAAGAACCTTCTCCCCACGGGTGGCTTCAGGAACATCCTCCTCGCCGGTCTCTTGATCGTTCTGGCATGGCAGAGCGCCTTTATCGTCGCCCCCGATGAGGAGGGCGTCGTGAAACGCTTCGGTATGCCGGTGAGAACAGTCGGTCCAGGCCCGCATATGAAGATCCCCCTGATCGAAACCGTGCTCCAACCCAAGGTCGCCAAACTCCATCGCGTCGAGATCGGCTTTCGAACCGACCGATCAAGCCGACAACAAATGATTCCGCAGGAAGCCTTGATGCTGACCGGGGACATGAACATTCTTGCCATCGAGTTCATCGTGCAATACAAGATCAAAGATGCCGCCAGCTATCTGTTCAACGTCGCCGATATCCACGACACGATCGGCAAGGCAGCCGAAGCCTCCATGCGCGAGGTGATCGGCAAGAGCAAGATCGATGAAGCCTTGACGACCGGCAAGGCGCAGATTCAGCAAGATACACAGGATTTGCTCCAGAAGATCCTGGATCAATATCAGACCGGCGTTCAGGTTGCTGCAGTGCAGCTGCAGGATGTGGATCCGCCCGAAGCGGTCGCCGCTGCCTTTAAAGATGTGACCAACGCCAAGGAAGACCGCGAGAAGCTCATTAATCAAGCAATCGGCTATCGTAACGATATTCTTCCCAGAGCGAAGGGCGAGGCGGCGCAACAAGTGAACCAAGCCAAAGGCTATGCTCAGGCCCGCCTCAACCGCGCCCAGGGCGAAGCCAACCGGTTCCTGGCCACACTCAAGGAATACAATCAGGCCAAAGATACGATCAGCAAGCGGATTTACATCGAAACGCTTGAAGAAATCCTGCCAAGAGTTGAAAAGGTCATTATTGACGGAAAAGGCGGCGAGCGCGTGCTGCCCTACCTCCCTCTCGATCGCCTTTCAAAGTCGGCCCCGCCAGCATCGGGAGAGCCTCATAAGCCATGACGAAGCAAGGCATGATAATCGCGGTGATCGCGGTGATTATCGGGCTCTTCGTCCTCGGAGCCTCTCCGCTCTATGTCGTCGACATCACTCAGAATGCGATCGTCGTGCAGTTGGGCAAACCCGTACGCACAGTTCTCGATCCAGGGTTGTACGTGAAAGTCCCCTTCTTCGAGGAAGTGACGTATTTCGATAAACGCCTGCTGGATTACGATTCCGACGCGCAGGATGTCATCACGCAGGATAAGAAGACCCTGCTGCTGGACAACTTTGCCAAATGGCGCATCCTGGATCCGTTGAAGGTGTATCAGAACTTCCAGAGCCAGCGCGGCGCCCTGCAACGGCTCCACGACATCATCTATTCGGAGCTTCGCGTTGAATTAGGACGCCACGATTTATTGGAAATAGTTTCGACGACAAGGGCGGACCTGATGAAAGTGGTGACGCAACGGTCTGCCGAAAAGGCTGCGGCCTACGGCATCGAGATCCAGGACGTGCGGATCAAGCGGGCAGATTTACCCCAGGAGAATGAAAAGACCGTCTTCCAACGGATGCAGGCGGAAAGGGAACAGCAAGCCAAGCAGTATCGGGCGGAAGGCGCAGAAGAGGCCCAGAAGATTCGATCGGAAGCCGAGAAAGACAGTCAGATCATTGCCGCGCAGGCTTATAAGGAAGCTGAGGAGCTTCGTGGTGGAGGAGATGCAAAAGCGTTTCGCATCTATGCCGATGCCTACCGGCAAGATCCAAAGTTCTTCGAATTTACCCGCTCAATGGAAGCTTATAAGAAGGTCTTCGGCGAGAAGTCGACCATTATCATGAGTCCGGACTCGGAGTTCTTCCACTACCTCAAGCAGCGTTGAGCTCTCTCAAGACAGCCCTACGATCTCGCCCGTATCCGGATCCAGATCGATACGTTCTCCCGCAGGCTTCTTCGGCAACCCCGGCATCAACTGAATTCCTGAACAGACGGCTGTTAAGAACCCCGCACCGGCAAGGATACGCAATTCCTTGATCGGTACCGTAAATCCTGTCGGCCTGCCCTTGAGCGTGGGGTCGTGAGAAAGCGAGAGCGGCGTCTTGGCCATACAAATCGGGAGCGGATGGAAGCCCAACTGATTGGCCAACTCGATCTGGCGCTCTGAGTCCGAATCGAATGAGACCCCTGCAGCTCCATACATCTTCGTCGCAATGGTCTCGATCTTTTTCTTGATGGGCCAGGTGTGATCATACAGGTATGAAAAGGTCGAAGGTTGGGCGGCCGCACGGATGACGGCCCGCGCAAGATCCTCCGATCCTTTGCCTCCGTCGGCATAATGAGTGGAGACGGCGGCCTCCGTTGCCCCGCATTGTATGGATTGCTGACAGACCCATTCGAGCTCTGCAACAGGATCGTCTTTGAAGGCATTGACCGCCACGATAACCGGAATCCCGTGCGCCTTCACATTCGCAATGTGCTGCTCAAGGTTTCCAAATCCGCGGACGAGCGCCTCCTGGTTCGGTCCAGTGAGTGTCGCCGGAAGCGGGGTTCCCACCTTGACGCTCCCGCCCCCTCCATGCAGCTTGAGTGCACGCAATGTCGCCACAACCACGGCCGCAGCTGGTTTGAATCCGGAGGTTCGGCATTTGATGTTAAAGAACTTCTCTGCGCCGAGATCGCTTCCAAACCCTGCCTCGGTCACAACGTAATCCGCGCAACGCAACGCCATCGCATCTGACATAATGGAACAGTTGCCATGGGCGATATTGCCGAACGGACCAGCATGGACAAACGCAGGGGTCCCCTCCAATGTCTGAACCACATTGGGCAGCAACGCATCCTTGAGAAGGACCGCCATGGACCCGGCGCAGCCCAACTCTTCTGCTCGAATCGGCCTTCCATCCTGTGCGAGCCCGACGGCGATCCGACCGAGTCTTTGCCTGAGATCTCCCTGGCTGGAAGCTAACGCCAGGATGGCCATGACTTCCGACGCTTCCGTGATAATAAACTGGCCTTTCCGATTCCCGGTTCCTTCTCCTAGGATCACTTCCCTGACTGCTCGATCGCTAAGACCCAACGACCGAGGCCATGTGATCCGTGAAAGATCAACCCCTAGCGCGTTCCCGTGAAACAGATGGTTATCGAGAAAGGCTGATAATAGGTTGTGGCCGGCCGATACGGCATGCGCATCACCGGTCAAATGAAGATTAATCTCTTCCATCGGAACAACCTGCGCACGACCTCCTCCCGTTCCCCCTCCTTTGATACCGAAGACTGGCCCGAGAGACGGTTGCCGAAGCGTCACAACTGCGCGCTGGCCGATTCGGCAGAGTCCCATGGCCAACCCAATCGACGTCGTGGTTTTTCCTTCTCCCAGAGGAGTCGGATTGACAGCCGTAACCAGAATATAGCGGCCTTGGGGTTTGGATTTGAGCCGCTCTAACGCGCTGAGCGACACTTTGCCTTTGAATCTTCCGTAAGGATTCAACTCTTCAGGGGCAAGCCCGAGTTGCTTGCCAATTTCCTGGATCGGCAGGGGCTTAGACGATCTGGCAATCTCGAGATCAGTCATGAGTTAGGTGAATGGATGGAATGGTGAGTCGGAAGCGAAGTATAGCACGACCGTTTAGAAGGGAAAGACGATGTCGGCCAAAAAGACAGGCGCTCCGGATCATATGCCCAATGATCCGGAGCGCCTGTTAAAGTTCTAGATGAAACGGGCTATATTTCGGCTAGTCGAGAATATATCTGGTCGGGTCAAATGTCTGACCGTTCACCTTGACCATGTAGTGAAGGTGAGGCCCTGTGGCCAAACCCGTGCTCCCAACCAAACCCACAACGTCGCCCCGCCTGACACGCTGCCCTTCTTTCACTAAAGCCTTGGCAAGGTGTCCGTAGAGAGTTTCGATGCCGAACCCATGGTCCAATTTCACAACGTTCCCAAGTTTTGGGTCAAACCCAACCGATGTCACACGGCCCTGAGCGGGAGCCTGTACTGGGGCATTGGCAGCAGCGCCGATATCCAGTCCGTCGTGCCAGGCCGGTTTCTCTGTGAATGGGGAAACCCTGGGTCCAAACCCGGACGTGATCCATCCGCGCACAGGCCAAATCGACGGGGTTGCTGCCCAACGTGAAGACTTCTGTTCGGCGGCAAGTGAGAGGTCTTGAAGGGTCTGTTCCTGAGCGTTCGTTTCTTTTGAGAGCCAGGCGATTCCTTCTTTGACAGCGGCTATGAGTTCCTGCTCACTAAGGTCGCCGGATCCTGAACCAGGCTTGGCTTGATCGCCCTGCCCTTCGGCCAGGACTCCGTTTGGAGCCGACGACTGCTGAGAACTCGCTTCGCCTTTGGTAGTCTTATCAGAAGGGACGAGGGTGCTGCCTTCAGGAAGTGGCGTTTCCTCACCACCTCGACCATTAACCAAATCCCCGGTCTTTGGGGTCTCGATTCCCAACATGACTTTCAGCCGTTGGTTGACCTCTTTCATACTGGTCATACGCTTCCTGAGGTCATCGATCGCCGTTGAAAACGCAACCGTCTGTTGACGAGCACTCATCGCCTCTTCTCTAAAGGCCGACAGTTCCCAGACCTGGCCTGTTCTGACCACATAATGAGAAATAATCAGCAGATCGGCGGCGAGAAGAATAGCGCTAACTATCAACATCTTACGTACAAATTTCCTGGGAAAACTGAAACGTAGCGGCTTCGCGGTCGAGCCGCGAAAGACGACGACAGTGTAGGCATCGCTGGATTCTGTCCCGTTCACTTGTCCCATGACCTTCACCCCTTGCTGCAAGGTCCCTCTGCTTTCTAGAAAGGTGTGGTGAGTTTACCCATCTAGACTGCTTCGGTCAACCCCTCACTTTGGTAATGAGTTGCGCATTGGGAACATCAATTACTTGCGGTCTCACGTTCTACCCACTTGATATATTGTGGTAATCCCCTGTTAACCTCGATAGCGATGATTTCTGGTACCTCATACGAATGCATAGCCACAATCGACCGCTCAAGGCCTGAATACTGGCGCCTGGTTGTCTTCAAGAGGAGAAGCGCCTCCCGGCTTTTTTGAACCTTGCCTTGCCATCGAAAAATTGAAACTATGGGAGGAAGAATGTTCACACAGGCTGCTCGCCTCTCTCTCACCACAGTTTCTGCAATCTTCGAGGCCTCCCTCCGGCTCGATGCCGTTACAAACACAAGAAGGACATTGCTGCGTGATTTCCGCATAAGATGGCCGACCATACAAGAAATTCTTCGCTTCTCGCAACGGCTGCCATCTCATTATATGAGCTGAGTCAGCAATTCTTATGCCTCGGCCAGAGAACAAAGCGATACAGTTACTGTAATTTCAATTACTTATGATATCTATTCATCTACTTATGGCCGCAGCACATTCAATTATCTGTGTAATTTATAGAACAGAAAGCTCAATAGGTGACAAAAATGAACAAATTTTGTTCTCAGGTGAACTGCGTATAGATTTCAAGACCAGGACGCATGGCCACTTAGTACGCGTGGAGAATATACGCATGATTCATTTGCCCAAGAACCAGGCAGATGGACTCTCAGGCAACAACGTTGACAGCATTTTCGTTACTCACTTATTATGTTTCACATAGCAACGAGAATACATTTAGAAGGAGGGCGCATGGGCTTCACAATATCTCCAAAGGAACTCAAAACCAGACTTGATAAGGGAGACAAACTCGTTCTACTTGATGTGCGGGAACAATGGGAGTTCGACCTGGCCAAGCTCAATGGCTCGACGCTGATCCCATTGGGGACGCTCCCGCAGTCTCTCACAAAGCTTAACCGTGAATCAGAGATCATCGCGATCTGCCATCATGGAATGAGAAGCGCAGACGCCACGAACTTCCTGCTCCAGCAGGGATTCCCGAATGTGAAAAACCTGGTGGGGGGCATTGATGCCTGGTCGGCACAAGTGGACGGCTCAGTCCCACGGTACTAGTTCTGGTCGGGCAAGGGATACAACTTTGGGTTTCCCGCCTACTAACCAAGACGTTCTCTGAAATAGTCGACTGTCTTCTTCAACCCTTCGCTTAAATTGGTTTTCGGTTCCCACGACATTTCCTGGCGGAGTCTCGTGCTGTCGATGACGCTTCGCATCTGTTCGCCCTTCTTGGCTGGTCCATGGACTTCCCTGCAGGTTGAGCCTGTGTGCTGAACCAAGACTCTGAATAGATCGTTGATGGAGGTTTCCACGCCGGTTCCTACGTTGTAGGTTCCCTGTGTTTCTTGTCCCATCATGGCCAGATTGGCCTCCACAACATCCTCGACAAACACAAAATCTCGCGTTTGACGCCCATTGCCTGTTATTACAGCCTGCTCGTTGTTCAAGAGCTTTTGGATAAAAATCGCCACAACCCCAGCCTCGCCTTCTGGATCTTGGCGTGGACCATAGACATTTGCATAACGAAGACTCACGACTTGCAACCCGCTGATCCGTTGGAAATACGAGAGGTATTGCTCTCCACAAAGCTTACTCAACCCATACGGTGACAAGGGATTTGTGACATGAGATTCTGGAGCAGGATAGGTCTCTTGCTCACCATAAATCGCTCCGCCTGACGAAGAAAATACCACCTTCCGCGCTCCATGCCTTACCGCTTGTTGCAAAACATTCAACGTTCCGAGAATGTTGACCTGCGCATCGAACATCGGATCTTCGACGGACTTCCGAACATCCATCTGTGCCGCCAGATGCATTACCACATTCGGCCGTTCGTTCCGAAACAGCCGTTCCAAACGCCAGCTCTGAATGTCCAGCTTGTAAAACCGGGCAGCGCGGTTGATGTTCCTCCGTTTTCCCGTCACCAAATTATCGACGATAATGACTTCATGCCCTTCCTGCACCAACCGGTCGACCAAATGAGAGCCTATGAACCCCGCCCCGCCTGTCACCAAGACTTTCATGCATCCCCCTATCGCATTCAAAACACTCCGTCAAGAAGGGTCGATTATACCCTGACGCCGAAAGCCCACAAGAATTTCTCGATTCCCTTTTCTCCCCTTCACGGGGGAATCGAGCACGCCGTTCACCTGAAGCCCTAACTGAACCGCACAATCAATGACTTTCTTCGTTACCGCCTCTCGCTGCGCATCGTCGCGCACGATGCCACCCGTTCCCACCTGCCCTTTCCCCACCTCAAACTGCGGCTTCACGAGAACCACGATCGCGGCATCCTTTCGAAGCAATGGCACCACATGAGGCAATACCAGCGTGAGAGAAATGAACGACACATCAATGACCGCGAGATCGATGGGCTCAGGAACCAGTGCCCTATCGACATGACGAATATTCGTTCGTTCGAGCAGCACGACTCGGTCATCTTGACGCAGTTTCCAGTCAATCTGCCCATACCCAACATCAATGGCATAAACTCGATTCGCACCGCGTTGCAGCAAGCAGTCCGTAAACCCGCCTGTTGAACAGCCCACATCGAGTCCGACCGTGCCGCCGGGATCAATCGAAAAAGCATCAAGTGCGGCGGCCAGTTTCTCGCCGGACCGGCTCACATACGGGGCGGGCTTCTCAACTTCGATCCGTGCATCCATGGAAACGAGCTTGGCTGGCTTGTCGACAGTGGTACCGTCGACCATGACCCCGCCAGCCAGAATCGTCCTGGCTGCTACTTCTCGGCTTGTCGCCAGGCCTTTCGCGACGAGCAGACGGTCCAATCGTTCCTTCGAAGTCCGCACCTTTGGGTCCATGAAGTTGGGATGGGACAAATTCGGGAGTAGAAAGCGGCAAGACTCCTGGAGGCAACCGCTAGGAAATGGATTCGTCCGCTTCGTCGTCCGGTGAAAAGGCATGTAACCGCTTCTTGCCGTTCTTGTCCTGGACCAGCACTTCGACCTTATGCTCAGCATCCTCAAGAATCTTCAGGCAATTTTTTGACAAACGAATGCCTTCTTCGAAAATCTTGAGGGATTCGTCGAGCGGAAGGTCTCCCTTCTCTAGCTCGCCTACGATGGCCTCTAAGCGAGCCATCGCCTGTTCAAACTTCACTCCACCCACAGTACCTCTCCTTCTCCGTACGTACGCACCCCATTATACTCAGCACGATCCGGATTTCAAACCGACGGATCAGGCAGCACGCGCTTGACCGTACAGCTCAGCTGGCCTTGAGATAACCGCGCCATAATCTCTTCCCCGACCCCTACATCTTGCGATCTGCGAAGGATGGCTCCATCCCGGGCTCTCGATAAAATACCGTAGCCACGACCGAGAATCGCCAAGGGACTCAGGCTATGGAGTTGAGCGACCGCCGCCTCGATCTGTCTCCGGCGACGTTCACTCAACACTGCCATCTGCCGCTCCAGCCGTTTGATAAACTGTGGCATCATCGCCAAGCCACGCTTGACCAAGAGTACCGGATTCAGCCCGGCCAGCTCCCGCTGGCCTTCCCGGATCCGCTCGCGAGTCGCTGCCAGTTGGAGTTGCATCCTGTACCGTAAGCGATCAGCTACCTCATCCATCCGCTGCGACTCGTCTTGGATCCGGAACCGAATCTGCGACAACCCGCGCATCATGGTATCGAGCTGTCGAAATTCGAACAGGCGCTGCCGAACCATTGCCTGTCTTCCCCGACTGGTCAAATCGCGCAGCCGCTCAACCACTTCGGCAAGAACAGGAACGACGCTTTCGGCTGCCGCCGACGGCGTCGGCGCACGAAAATCCGCGGCAAAATCAGCCAACGTGACATCGATCTCATGCCCGACAGCAGAGACGACCGGAATGCGAGAGTTCACGATTGCGCGAACGACGACTTCTTCATTGAAACTCCACAGGTCTTCCAGCGATCCCCCGCCCCGACCGACGATGATCACCTCGGCGGCACCCTGCGCATTCAATGCAGCCAGCGCCTCGGCAATCTGCGCAGCGGCGCTCTCTCCCTGGACCTGCACAGGCGCGATGATGATATGCAACGTCGGCCACCGCCGCCGGAAGACGGCGAGAATATCCTTGACCGCCGCTCCGCTCAGCGAAGTGACGACTCCCACCGTTCGGGGAAACATCGGCAGCGGTTTCTTCCTGCCCTGATCAAACAATCCTTCTGCTGCCAGTCGTTCCTTGAGCTGCTCGAACGCCAGTTGGAGCGCACCAATTCCCTTCGGCTCCACCGCTTCGAGAACAATCTGGTACTCGCCGCGCGGCTCGTATACGGTCAGGCGCCCCCGCACGACGACCTGCATACCCTCCTGCAACGCAAATCGCACCAGTCTGGCGCTCGACCGGAATAACACCGCGCGGATCTGGCTCGATTCATCCTTCAACGTGCAGTAGATATGCCCCGATCCCGGTTGGCGCAAGTTGGAGATCTCCCCCTCCAGCCACAGATCGGGGAAGCCCGATTCGATCGATGTACGGACCAGACTGGTGAGCTGGGAGACGGTAAGAATTTGTCTTGGAGCGACTGAAGCGATCTGAGATCTTGTGGCGGTCATCCTTTAGTCGAGAATGCGAACGCGTTCGATGGACAATGCCTTTCCGATCCGCGCATCGAGTTCGATCAACGCGGCACAGAAGACGGTCGGGCCCGAGGCCACTTCGAAACGACGCGGCATACCGGTGAGAAATTTCTCGATCGCCAACTCCTTCTTGACGCCGATCACGCCATGGAGCGGACCGGTCATTCCGATATCCGTCAGATAGGCCGTGCCTCTCGGAAGGATCTGTTCATCGGCTGTCTGCACGTGTGTATGGGTTCCGACAACCGCCGTGGCCTCGCCGTCGAGATAATGACCCATCGCCATTTTTTCCGATGTGGCTTCGGCATGCATATCCACCAACACGGCAGCGACGCGCTTCCTCAACTTGGCCATTTCACGTTTCGCCGTTTGAAATGGGCAGTCCAACGTCGGCATGTACGCGCGGCCCATGAGCTGAAGAATGCCTAACTCTTCACCGGCTGGTGTTTGCACCACCACACTCCCCTGCCCTGGCACGCCTTCTGGATAGTTGGCGGGCCGAAGCAACCGACGTTCGCGCGGAAAGTAATCCAGAATCTCTTTCTTGTCCCACGCGTGATTGCCGGTTGTAATGGCGGAGAGCCCCATAGCGAACAACTCTTCGGCCAGTTCCGGAGTAATACCGAATCCCCCCGCGACATTTTCTCCATTCCCCACGACTACATCGATCTTGCGCTGCGCCACGAGACGAGGAACGGCCCGGGCCACGGCACGACGTCCCGGCTCCCCCATGATGTCTCCGATATAGAGAACCTTCATTTAGCGTACTCGACGTAGCGGCTCTCGCGAATCACCGTCACCTTAATTTGTCCAGGGTACGTCAGCTCTTGCTCGATTTTCTTGGCCAAATCGCGGGAGATTTGGAATGACTCGGTATCCGTGACGTCTTCCTGCCGAACGATGACGCGGATTTCCCTGCCTGCTTGAATTGCATAGGCCTTCTGCACCCCCTTCTGGGCATGCGCGAGAGCCTCCAATTTCTCCAGCCGTTTGACATATGACTCCAGCGCCTCGCGTCGGGCACCCGGCCTGGCTGCCGACAAGGCTTCTGCCGCCGCCACCAGCACCGACTCGGGGCAGATCGGTTCCACTTGCTCGTGGTGTGCCGCAATCGCATTGACGATCTTCTCGCTTTCGCCATACTTCTTGGCGATCTCGGCGCCCAACATGGCATGCGGTCCTTCTTCTTCATGGCTCACCGCTTTACCGATATCGTGCAACAACGCGCCCCGTCTGGCCAACCGCACATCCAAACCGAGCTCCGAAGCCATGATCCCACAGATGTAGGCCGCTTCTCTGGCATGGTAAAGATTGTTCTGGCCATAGCTGGTGCGATACTTCAAGCGCCCGAGGACTTTGATCAGTTCCGGATGGAAATCCGCGAGTCCCAACTCAAAGATAATCTTCTCCGCTTCCTCATACATCAGCTTGTCGATGTCGACTTTGACCTTCTCGACGATCTCTTCGATCCTGGTCGGATGGATGCGTCCGTCGTGCATCAACCGTTCAAGTGAAACTTTGGCGATCTCGCGCCGCAACGGATCGAATCCTGAGATAATCACCGCTTCAGGCGTTTCATCGATGATCAGATCGATTCCCGTTGCGGCTTCGATCGCGCGGATATTACGGCCTTCGCGGCCAATGATACGGCCCTTCATGGCATCGTTGGGAATGGGCACCACTGAGATCGTCGACTCAGAAACGTAATCACGCACTACCCGCTGAATCGAACTGGTAATGATCTCGCGCGCCTCCCGCTCCGCATTCTCTCTGGCCTCTTCCAACGTCCTCTTGGCGATACCTGCGGCGTCCATACGGGCCTGGCTTTCCATTTCCAAAATCAAATGCTTTTTGGCTTCGTCGGCCGTCATACCCGCCACACGCTCCAACGCCTCGCGATGTTCTTTTTCCGCTTGCGCGCAGGCTACTTCCTTCGCCGTGAGCCGTTCTTCCCGTTTACCCAACTCCTGCTCTCGCCGCTGCCCCTCGCCGTCTCGCTTATCGAGAGCGCTGATGCGTTTGTCGATGGCTTCCTCTCGCTGCACGAGCCGCTTTTCGGTCACGGAGAGTTCAGCCAACTTCGCCTTCTGCTCCCTCTCCAGTTCGGCTTTGGACTGAAAGACGAGGTCCTTGGCCTCAAGCTTCGCTTCTTTGATGATGTTTTCCGCTTCACGCTGCGCGTTTTGGACGACGTGACGGGCCTGCTCTTCCTCCTGAGCCTTCTTGGCCGTGGCCGACGATCGACGAACGAGCTCATACAACCCGGCTCCGAGCAACGCACCTACAAGTCCGACTAACAGATAGAGCACGATTGAGGTCGACATAGGACGGACCCCTTTCACAATCGAGACCGAAGAGTCTTTCTCTCAGCCTCTCTCAGAACATATTCTGGACGATTGTGTAGGGAAGGCAGCGAGGGAGCGAACCAGGCAGAAGAAAACGGTTGGTCGGCTACTCCGAAAAACGAACCCGGGAGGATGAACGTGTTGCTGGATTGACAATTCGGACCCGTTCTCTTCCAACGCAAGCCCTTTCCGCTCTATAGACACGGACACAGCCTTGGCTCGGTCTGTTCACCGAACGCACCGGAAGGAGCACCAATCCGCCTTCTTCGGACAGACGTCCAGTCGGCAGCAAGCACTCCGTATACCTACCCAGTATGGCTGCGAGGGTTGATAGAAGGAGAACGACCCCTTGCACAAACTTCCACGCTCTTAGCGGTACCAGCATCGACAATCCCACATCCATTCCTACAATGACGAAATCGTATCCCGGATTCTCAACCGGTTCGAGATTGACCTGATTGTATCCCTGTCGCCGCAAAACTGCTTCCCGACACGTAAACCTATGATTGACAATAACAAACGCCCCTGGCCTTTGCAAGCGCAATTATCGAAAGAGCGAGGTTGGAACCTGCTCTTCGATCGACTCCATCAGCGAGGCCATGCGCCGTTCCACATCGGCCTCACCCTGCGCCCGTTTCTTCTCTGCCTCAAACAACTGATGAGCCAGATTCAACGCCGTCAGCACTGCCAGCTTGGACGGGGTCGTGGTATTCAACCCTTCGGCCAATTGGCGCATTTGCCCGTCCACGAAACTGGCTAGTCGACGGATATAGGCATCGTCCGCCTCGCCTCGAATCGCATACCGTTGGCCATAGATCTCGACATCCGTCGTCTTAGTCAAGGGCCACCTCCTTGCGTTCTTCAAAACACTCCAACAACTCGACGTCTCCAAGCACCTTTTCAATGCGCAACTTGATATCTCCTCGTTCCCGTTCCCAACGCCGATTCGAGTCACTTTCCTCAACCAGACGTTGGCGGGCCGCCTTGAGATCCTCCTCGAGGACGGCATTTTTCTTCTTCAATTCATGCACGAGCTTGACGAGGTCTTTAATGCGGGTTTCGAGCGCATCGAGCCGGTCCAACGCCATTCTGCAACACTCCTCCTCAACCACTACGGATTGTGGGGCACTATAGGAACTTGTCTAGACCTTGTCAAGAAAGGTGGAACTAGGACTGTCCCCCCAGGCGGACATATTCCCGATAGCTTCGCAACACCCGTTTCACATATTGACGGGTTTCCTGATAGGGAATCAATTCGACGAACTCATCTTGGCTCTGCCCGCGGTGTTGCGTAATCCAATTTTCCACCGCGATCGGCCCCGCGTTGTACGATGCGATCGTATAGACAAGATTGCCGGAGAACTGCTCCAGCAACTGTTCGACATACCGAACCCCGATACGAATGTTGGTTTCCTGGTCAAACAAGTCCTCCCGCCCAACAGCGGGAAGGCCCACCCTTTGTGCCACGTTGTTCGCCGTTGCCGGCATCACCTGCATCAGTCCTATGGCGCCAACGCGTGAAATCGCCTTCTCATCATACTGGCTCTCTTCGCGAATGATAGCGGCAATGAGATAGGGATCAACGCCTTTGGCCCCCTGCAGCTTGATCGTCTGCAGAAGCCCGGTCGGATACGCGACGTTCCAGAGGGACGGCGCGACCACCCCTCCTGTCCGCTCCAACTTGTCGCGAAACCGCGCTCTGGCCAAGCGCAATGCATGGTGATAGGCGCCCACTTCATTCAGCAAGGTCGACAGCGCCACCAGCACTTCCGGCTCCCGGTTGTACCGGTCGGCCAGCACGGCTACCTCGCGAGCCGCATCGGCGTCCAACCCCAACCTCTTGAGTTCGATCGCCCGGCGATAGGCCGTCTGCTGCTCGATCTCGGCACGAGTAACAGCCGGCTGCGGCAGCTCACCATTTGCCGGTGGCCCGTCATGGGTTGTGGGCGTGTCCACAATCGCTTCGCCGTTTTCCTGGATCGTCGTCCGCTCTCGAGCCAGCTGGCAGTAGTAGGTGTACCGGTAGCGTTGGCAGAGCTGGCGATAGAGATCCTGAGCCTGCAACTGTTGGCTCTGCTCGGTCGCACGTCCCATCCAATACAATGCTTGCGGCTCAAAATCGTTGTCATGCAGATCGGTGAGTACCCGCAACGTTTCGGCTGCCTCGCGGTAACGCCCGGTCCTGTAGTGCACCCAGCCGACGCGCCATTGCCCTTCCGCCCGCTGAGAAGCCGGTTCGCCCTCTCTGGCCACCTGCCGAAACCGCGTGATCGCCTCGTCAAATCTCTTCTGATCCTCCAGCCACATGCCTGCAAACAGCGTAATCTGTCCCTTCTGCTCTCCGGACAATGACGACGCTGGCAAGGTACGAACGACTTCGAGCAATTTGTCACCCTGCCCCTGCCGCAAGTACACGCGAGCCAGCCAGACCGTCGCCTCATGGGATTCCGATCCCCCTTCCTTGGCCAGCGCCCGGAACGTCTCACGTGCCTGGTCGTATTGCTTGAGCCGGACCTGCGCGACGCCAAGCTTTAATTTGGCCTCGGCACGCCGCGGAGAGTGAGGATCCGCCGCGAGAAACTTCTTAAGCTCCTCGATCGCTTCGACGTGAAACGCCTGCGCAAGATAGGCCTGCGCCCGGCTGAATCGTTCCGCTGGCTGCACAGTCCATGGCTCTCCTCCCAAGTTAGAGGCCAGCAGGGCTTCTGCCTCCCTTGCTTCCGGTGCGTAGGGGAACCGCACCCACACGTGCCGCAACGTCTCGCGGCCATTGGCAAGATTGTTTTCTCGAAGTTGGCAGGCTGCTCGATGCACGTAGGCGTTGGGTGTGGCCGGTTCCTTGTCGCTCAACGCAATCGCCTTCGCAAACCAGCTCGTCGCCTCCTGACAACTGGAGGCTTGATACCAGGCTTCACCGGTCCGATAGGCGGCTTTGGTCAGAATATTCGAATCCGGCACCGCCATAGGAATACTTTCCAGCATCACTGCGGCTTGCTTGGCATCGCCCAGATTCAACAACGCCTCCCCGATCCAGAGACGGATGTAGTCGTCCAGAACCGGGAAGTCCCGCTGCGCGCTGTGGAGAAATTGAATCGCAACGGCAGGATTCCGCTCGACGAGCAACACACCGGACAGCAATCCCCCCCGTTTCGCCCAGACGGTCGATGGAAACCGTTCCATCAATCGCTGGAGCCGTTCGAGTTTGAGCGAGAGCACCTGCTCTTTCGCGAGAGCCTTCCCCAGCCGCTCCTTCGGCAAGGCCGCCGCCTGGAAACAGGCATCCGGTGCATCGCACAACTCGCTTTCGTTGGGAGTCGGCACGGAAGAAGCATCCGATGCTCCGGCCGACAACAGCAACGTGCCGTACATCCACAAGCCCGTCGCGAGAAGAGCAGTCCGGAAAGACGGTCGACCAAATCCGTCGCGCACGAGAAATCTCCCCTTTGCTTTCCACCATATATATCAGCGTCCCAGGCACGATGCCAGCGATAGCAAGCCTTCTCGTCCTTGTTCCACTTTTTCCCGCTGTGATAGGGTGTCCTATGCCTGCACATCCCTCAACGACATCGGCCCGCATGAACCTCCTGTCTTTGGACGAGCAGAGCCTTGCACGCTTCGTCAAAGCGGCCGGCTGGCCGACCTATCGGACGGGGCAAATACTTCGGTGGCTCTATCAGCGGAGAATCCGGTCGATCAACGAGATGACCGATCTAAGCCAAGGCGATCGAGCCAAGCTGGCCGGCGAAGCAATGATCGGACGCGCCGCAGGCTGCACCGTCTTCCGTTCCTCCGACCAAACGAAAAAATTAGTCCTGACGCTCGAAGATGGGCTCAGCGTCGAAGCAGTGCTGATTCCGGATGAGGACCGCCTCACCCTCTGCGTCTCCACTCAGGTTGGGTGCACATTGGATTGTGGATTCTGCCTCACCGGCACGATGGGTTTGAAACGCAACTTGAAGGCGCATGAAATCGTCGAGCAGGTTCTGACGGCACAGGATCAACTGGAGCCCGGCGAACGCATCACCAACATGGTCTTCATGGGTATGGGCGAACCGCTGGCGAATCTCGAAGCCCTGTCCGATGCAATCCGGCGGTTGACGAATAAGTCCTGGGGGCTCGGCTGGTCGCCTCGGCGGATTACGGTGTCGACCGCCGGCCTGGCGTCGCGGTTGAAAGACATCGCGCCGCTCGGGGTCAACCTTGCGATTTCGTTGAACGCGACGACGGAAGAGCAACGAGCGAGCCTGATGCCGGCGGTAAACGGCATCGCGTCACTCAAAGCGCTCTTGGCAGCTTGCAGGCGCTACCCTTTACCTCCTAAAAGACGGCTCACGTTCGAATATGTTCTCCTGGCCGGCGTGAACGACCAGGAAGAAGATGCGCGCCGTCTCGTCAAACTCATTCGCGGGATCGCCTGCAAAATCAATTTGATTCCGTTTAACCCCTTTCCCGGGAGTCCCTTTCTCCGTCCACCCGATCGCCACGTTCTCGCCTTCCAATCGATCGTGCAACAAGGCGGCATCGACACATTCATCAGAAAAAGCCGCGGCCGCGACGTACTTGGCGCCTGCGGTCAACTCGGGAATTTGCCCGCCACGTACCAAGAACGAACCTTGACACAAATTGAATCGCGTTGTTAGCATGGATTCTCTCGTTCCTCACCACCAAACATGATCAGGTTGCACTTCCGACACATCGTGTTCCGCCTGCTCCCGGCCCTCGCGCTCGGGCTTTTGGCCTTTGCGCCGGCCGGCGCCTCGGAACCTCACGAATACATCCTTACGAACGGCATGAAAGTCCTGCTCGTCGAGGTTCCCAAAGCTCCCGTTGCTACGGTGCAGGTCTGGTACAAGGTCGGTTCACGAAACGAAGTCATGGGTCGAGCCGGACTCTCTCATATGCTTGAACATATGATGTTCAAGGGTACGGCCAGGTATCCGAAAGGTTCGTTCTCGCGGCTCATCCGCAAGAACGGAGGGATGGACAACGCCTTTACCAGCCAGGACTTCACCGCCTATTTTGAAAATCTCGCATCGGACCGGGTTGAACTCGCCCTGGAAATGGAAGCCGACCGCATGCAGGGACTCATTCTGGACATGAATGAGCTCAAGACCGAACGCGAGGTGGTCAAGGAAGAGCGGCGGCTCCGTACGGAAGACGACCCGCAAGGCGCGCTGGTCGAAGCGTTGTTCGCACAGGCCTACCTGAGTCATCCCTACCACTGGCCGGTAATCGGGTGGTTCGGCGACCTCGAAGCCATGACCCTCGACGACCTCCAGCGGCATTACGACACGTTCTATTCGCCCAACAACGCGACATTGGTCGTGGTTGGCGATATCAAAGCCGACCAGCTGCTGCCGACGATCAAGTCTCTCTTCGAACCGATTCCGAGAGGACCGGAGCCTAAACCTCTGTTGACGATGGAGGGGGAGCAGAAAGGCGAACGGCGTTTTCTCCTCAAACGGGATGCCCAAGTTCCCTTCGTCATGATGGGCTATCGTGTTCCCAATTACACAAGCGAAGACTCCTATGCGCTGGATATCCTGGAGTCGATCCTCTCACACGGAAAGAGTTCGCGCCTCTATCAAAGCCTCGTCTACGACCAGAAATTGTCTCTCGCAGTGGGAGCTGAATATGGCCTGATGCAGACCGACCCCGGACTTTTTTATTTCTACGCGCTCGTAAACCCCAGCCAGAAGGTCGAGGTGGTCGAGGAGGCGTTGCACAAAGAGATCAAGCGGCTTCAAAACGAGCCGCCGACGGAACTGGAACTCCAGCGGGCCAAGAATCAAGTGGAAGCTGCCCGCATTTTCGAGCAGGACTCGAATTTCCGGCACGCGATGCTGCTGGGTCAGGCTGAAACCGTGGGAGCGGGATGGCGAAAGGTCGACCAGTTTCTGGATCGAATACGGTCCATCACGGCCAAAGACGTGCAGCGGGTGGCGCGCCAATACTTGATTGAAGATGCACGAACCGTCGGCACGTTGATCCCGCTTCCCTCGAAACCGACGGACGCACCCACTGCCGCGGCACAACCGGGAAAACCACAATGATGAGGACTGCCCGACCGACAATCCGTCGCAGGCTGCAGGCATGTACCGTTGTCCTGGCACTGAGCGGCTGTGCCCTCGGTTTCTGCAACGCTCCCGTCTTCGCGGCAGACATCGTTCCTACAAAGTTTGTGACACCCAACGGGATGACGATTCTCGTTCTGGAACAGCATTTCCTGCCGATCGTCGAAGTACATGCCTTGGTCAAGACCGGTTCCGCGCAGGATCCCCCGGATAAAGCGGGGCTAGCGAATCTCGTCGCCAGCCTGCTCGATGAGGGAACCGCCACGCGCACGTCCAAGCAGCTCGCAGAGCAGATCGACTTTATCGGCGGATCGCTGGAGGTCAAAGCCTCGGAAGATTTCACGACGGCTTCCGCCCGCGTACTGAAAAAAGACGTCGACCTGGGCTTCATGCTGCTTGCGGACATCTTGCAGCACCCTGCATTTCCAAAGCCGGAATTCGAGCGGATCCGTTCGCAGATTCTCGGCGAAATGGCCAGCGATAACGACGACCCCGGCCATGTTGCGATGAAAGCGTTCAACCAACTCGTCTTTCACGGCCATCCCTATCGCTGGCCGCTCAACGGCACAGAGGAATCGCTCGGAAAGATCGCCCACGCGGACGTGCTGGGCTTCTACAACAGAGAATACGTGCCGAGCCAGGTGATCCTGACCATCGTCGGAGACATCAGCGGCGAGCAAGTGACCGCGCTGGTCCAAACCCACTTCGGAACCTGGAAGAAACCCGCGCCGCCGTCACGAAACGTCAAGAAAGCCGCTCCGGTTGAACGTAGAACCGTGCAGTTGATCGAGAAGGATCTGACGCAATCGAATGTAGTCCTGGGACACGGCGGCATCAGCCGCACGAATCCCGACTTTTACGCCGTGACCGTGATGAACTATATTCTCGGCGCCGGCGGTTTCTCGTCCAGGCTGATGGATTCCATCCGCGATAAACAGGGGCTGGCGTACGGCATCATGAGTCACTTCGATGCGCGGCAGATGCCCGGCTCGTTTTGGGTGAACTTCCAGACGCGCACCGAAGCTACGAACCAGGCTATCCAAGGCGTCTTGGCCGAGATCAAGAGCATCCGTGAGGCTCCGGTGTCCGACCAGGAACTCTCCGAAGCCAAATCATTTCTCGTCGGCAGCTTCCCGCTACGACTCGATTCGACCGCCAAGCTGGCACAGGTGTTGGCCCAAGTCGAGTTCTATGGTTTGGGGTTTGAATATTTTTCCCAGTATCCGAAATGGATCGAACGCGTGACCAAGGAAGACGTGCAGCGCGTCGCCAAGCAGTATCTCGATCCTCAGCGATACGCCCTCGTCGTCGTCGGCAACGCGGCTAAGGCTAAAATCAAGCACTAGCTGGTCTTGGCTCTCCGGAGCCCCGGTATGGCAACGCAGCAACTCTCTCAGAAGCTGAACGATCTTCGGCGCGTGATCTCGGACATGCAATCCGTTTTGGTTGCGTTTTCCGGAGGTATCGACAGCACCCTCGTACTGAAGATCGCTCATGAACAGCTTGGTGCACGGGCCTGCGGCATTACCGCCGTCTCCCCGACGTTCCCGACAATTGAACTCGACGACGCCACCCGTATCGCAGCGGAAATCGGCGCACGTCATGAAATCGTCCATACCGACCAGCTGGCCATGCCCGCATTCGTGGAAAACGACGCAGCACGCTGTTTCCATTGCAAGACGGATCTGTATCAGTTATTGGACGGATTGCGTGAACCGCGCGCGCAGTGGATCGCGGACGGCACGAACCTGGACGATCTGGGCGACGACCGCCCCGGCATCAAGGCGGCACGCGAGTGGAAGGTACGGAGTCCTCTCGTCGAAGCGTCGTTCTCAAAGGCCGATGTCCGCGCAGCCGCCCGAAGCTTGAACCTGTCCAGCTGGGACAAACCGGCGGCGGCCTGCTTGTCTTCCCGAATCCCCCGCGGGACTCCCATTACGATCGAAAAACTTCGCCGAGTCGAACAGGCCGAAGCCATTCTGCTGGCGGAAGGTTTCCGTCAGATACGTGTCAGAGACCATGGAGAGATCGCCAGAATCGAAGTGGCAGCCGAAGAGCTTACAAGATTCAACCAGCCGGACCTGCGCGCACAAATCAGCGACCGCCTGCGCGAGATCGGCTTCCGGTTCATCTGTGTGGATTTGGAAGGGTATAGACCGGGCGGAATCAGCCGAGGCTGACCCGCCCGATAGTCGATCTTATCTGGAAGTAGACTTCGCGAGAGCTTCCAACGCCTCGTCCGCCAATCGACGATGGTCGGCGTCATTCAAGCTGCGCTGCACCACTTTTTCCGCCACCATCAACGCCAAGTCGGTCGTTTGCGAACGAATCTCTTGGATCGCCTTGCGCCGCTCATGATCGATCTCGCGGGTCGCATCGCCCTTGATCCGCTCCGCCTCTGTCGTCAACCGCTGTTCGTTTTCTTCCATCAGGCGTTGTGCCCGTTCTTTCGCGGCTGCAAGGACTCCCTCGGCTTCTTTTGCAGCGGCGTTGAGCTTCGCCTCGTACTCTTTGAGCTTATGCTCGGCTTCCGAGCGGTGACGTTCGGCCTGATCCAGGCTGTCCTTGATCTTTTTCTCCCGTTCCTCCAGCACGCTCAAGATGCCCGGAAAGGCAAACTTGTAGAGCACGAAGAAGAGAATCGCGAAAGAAACGACCTCCCAGAAAATCAACGACGAGAAAAAATGCGACTCAAACTGCGGCATAGATCAACCCAGGCGAGAGGCTCCTGGCAAGCGGCGAGTAGGACCTGACGGCCCCCCTCGGCCCATTGCCTCTAGCCTCAGACCTGCCCTTTTATTTGCGGAGACCCATGATAATGAACGCAATGACCAAGCCATAGAGCGCGATGGCTTCGACCAAGGCGAACCCGATCCACATGTACTTCCCGACACGGCCTTCCGCTTCCGGCTGACGTGCGACGGCTTCGATCATCTTACCGAAAATATACCCGATGCCGACGCCGGCCCCGGCAAATCCTGCTGCGGCCAAGCCCATGCCCAACAATGCTGCGGCTGCTGAATCCATCGTGTCTTACTCCTCCCTTGTCTGATCTGTCACGCGTCAATGCGCGTGATCATCGTGGCCATGCAGATGAAATGCGTCTCCCAGATAGACGCAGGTCAGCACGGTAAAAATGTAGGCTTGAATGAACGCAATGCCCACTTCCAAGCCGTTCATCGCGATCGTAAAAGCAAACGGCAACCAGCCGATCAGCAGCCCTCCGCTGATGGCCAGCCCGAATAGCACACCCAAAATGACGTGACCGGCCGTCATGTTCGCAAACAGCCGGACGGCCAGCGAAATCGGGCGGGCCAGCTGACTGATCAGCTCGATCGGGACCATCAACGGCAACAGCCAGGCGGGCGTCCCCGGCGGGACAAGAATCCCGAGAAATTTCGCGCCATGCAAGAGGAATCCCATGACCAGGCTCAGTCCGTATACGACGCAAGCAAACACAGCCGTGACGACGATCTGGCTCGTCACCGTGTACGATCCGGGAATCAATCCGATCAGATTACAGAAGAGGATAAAGAGAAATAGCGTCGCGATGAGCGGGAAAAAGCGCATGCCGTCTTTGCCCATTGTATCGAGGATGATGCCACGGATGAAGTCGACCATCATCTCAGCCAGGCTCTGCAATTTGCCCGGCACAAGCTGACGGGCTGAGCTCGCCATAATCATGAGGACGGAGATCAATCCGACCACCACCCACATCATGATCACGGCCTTGTTGATAGAGATGTCCACACCGCCGAGACTGATCGGAATGTAGTTATGCAATTCGAAGGGATGAAGCGGACTTTCTTCCATGGAACCTTTCTAGACCTGCTACGAACAACCTAATCTTTCGGCCACCGTTGCGCCATACGGTAGGCGTTACGGACACCGGCCGCAGCGCCTAACAGCAAACCAGCCACCATTCCCCACGGAGTCGATCCCAGGAGATATGTATCGGCAGCCCAGCCTAATCCGCCCCCGACGATCAGCGCAGCCAGCAGTTCCGTTCCGATACGAACGGCCTGCCCGAGCCCCGCATAAAACGGATCCTGTGAAGGGGGCATGGTTCGCCTAGGCTGGCCCACTAAGGCGAGTTCTCAACCAGTTGCTCTGAGTAAGGACTCTCCCGATGACGGGCGCGCAATTCAAGCAGAATCCTCGTGAATTTGTCAAGTTGCACCTGCTGGGAAACCGCTGATGCCTGGAGTATAGTGAGTCTTTCTCGGATCCACCACGCACAGACTCTTGTCCCATGGCCCAATTCTCACAGCCGGCGTTTCTGAATGGCCCCCCCCAGCCGCTTGTCATTACCTTGCCCGGCCAAGGCGAGAGTCCGCTCGACCTCTACAGAAAAATCGCTTCTGCATCACAGCCGTCCTTCCTCCTCGAAAGCGGCAAGGCCCTGACCGATGAGCCTACGTACTCCTTTCTCGGCAGCAACCCTGTTACCGTCCTGGGGGGAGCCCTGGCAGGCTCGAACGGAGCAACGGAGGACCCACTCCGTCAACTCAGCCGGTTCCTTCCCGGCCCCGGCATCACACGGACCGCAGACCTTCCACCATTTTTCGGAGGCGCGGTCGGCTACTTCAGTTACGATGTCGTCCGGCACTACGAAACGCTGCCGTCCATTGCCGCGGATGACCTCTCCATCCCAGACATGCAATTCGCGCTGTTCGATCTGATCACCGCCATCGATCACCGGACAAATCGTATCCAGATCATATTCTGCCCTTCGATGGAACGGTTTTTAGGAGAAGCCAGAGACAAGCTCTATCGCGAGGGATTAGACCGACTGGCGGAATGTGAAGCACGATTCAGAGGCCATCCAGATCCAGACCCCGAATCAGCTAGTTTGCCTCTCGAGGCGATTTCTTTCATGCCTCAACAAACCAGGGACTCCTACCTCGATCGCGTTCGCCGCTGCCAGAAATACATCGCGGCGGGAGATATCTATCAAGCCAATCTTTCCCATCGATTTACGGTTGAAACGCCCGCATGGTCCCGAAGCGGATCGGACCGCCTCCGATATGAACAGGCCCTCTATGAAAAGCTGCGCGGGATCAATCCGTCGCCCTTCTCCGGACTCCTGCACTTCGACGATCTGTCGCTCATCAGCTGCTCACCGGAGCGATTGGTACGCCGGCAGGAACGCCGCATCGATACGCGCCCGATCGCCGGAACCAGGCCGCGCGGCCGCAGCGCCGCGGACGACCAGCAACTCGTCGGTGAACTGCTGGCCAACGAGAAGGAACGGGCCGAGCACTTGATGCTCGTCGATCTCGAACGCAACGACCTCGGACGGGTTTGCGAATTCGGCAGCGTACAAGTCGACGAATTCATGGCCATCGAACAATATTCGCACGTCAGTCACATCGTCTCGAACATCCACGGAACGTTGCGCCAGGATGCCACTGCGCTCGATGTGATCAAGGCCACATTCCCAGGCGGCACGATCACCGGCGTGCCGAAAATCCGCTGCATGGAGATCATCGAAGAGCTGGAGCCGGTCCGCCGAGGACCCTACACCGGATCCTTCGGCTATATCGGATGGAACGGGGACCTCGATCTGAACATCATTATCCGAACGCTCGTGCTGTGCGGCACCAAAGGGTACTTGCAGGTCGGAGCGGGAATTGTGGCCGATTCCGACCCGGCAAAGGAATATGAAGAAACTCTGCACAAAGCCCAGGCGTTTTTCAGTTCACTCCAACGGACATGACGATGTGGATCTATTTGAACGATCGCTTCGTGAATGAGAACCAGGCTATGGTCTCCGTCTTCGACCACGGCTTTCTCTATGGCGACGGCGTCTACGAAACCATTCGCTCCTATGGGAACCGGATCTTCATGCGTGACCAGCACCTGGCCAGACTCCGGCGTTCAGCCGATGCGATCGGGTTGAGGATTCCGGACCGCGACTGGCCGGCAGTGCTGCACGAAGCGATGGACCGCAACGAAGTGGGAAACGAACGCATCGACGCGTATATCAGAATCACGATCTCCCGAGGAGTCGGCGACATCGGCCTCGATCCTGCGCTCTGCCCTCACCCGACCATTGTCATCATGACCAAACCGCTCAAACCGCCCCCGGCGGAGCTCTACCATGAAGGCGTCAGCCTCATCACCGCACAGACCAGGCGGAATCTCCCCAGCGCACTGGACCCTCAGATCAAGGCCACCAATTTTCTCAACAATATATTGGCCAAGCGTGAAGCCATCGCGGCCAAAGCCTTCGACAGTCTCATGCTGAATTGGGAAGCACATCTTACCGAATGCACCGTGAGCAACCTGTTTTTCGTCAAAACGGGGAAGCTCTGCACCCCTTCGCTCGACTGCGGCATCCTCGATGGAATCACCCGCAACATCGTGCTCACCCTGACTCGCGAAGAACGGATCCCCATCAATGAAGGACGATTCGGCATTGAGGCCCTCCGCCAAGCGGACGAATGTTTTATCAGCAATACGACTATGGAAGTCATGCCGGTCACGATACTGGACCGCAAACCAATCGGCCGTGGCCAACCGGGCCTCATCACTCAACGACTCCATCGACTTTTTGTCACCCACCGCACCAGATTCGTCGAGTCTTGAGAGAAAGACCTTTTCTCGATCCCATTGTTCTTGCAGAACTTTTCGAAACATCCTCTCGGCATGGGAACTGCATTTTCTTGACAGGCCACAGCAGGCTGATATCGTTGGGACCATGCATAAAACCATTAGACCCGGAAAATTTCAACCGCAAGTCTCCCTTCATATGGGCATCACTGCCTTCATCGGGCTCTGTCTCTTGGCATTGATTTCCCCTGCAACCCCTCAGGCGGAGATCTACCAATACATAGGAGCCAACGGCACCATCTCGTTGACTAATGTCCCGTCGGATGCACGTTATCGGAAAATCGAACTCGAATCGGCCCGCTTTCACGCCACCCTCTCGGAGCGCGAACTGGAGCCGGTCATCAAGCGCCACTCGTCCCAACAGCAACTGCACCCGGCATTGATCCGGGCAGTGATCAAAGCCGAGTCGAACTTCGACCCCCGGGCCGTCTCCCGCGCAGGCGCTATCGGCCTTATGCAGCTGATGCCGCAAACTGCGGCACGAATGGACGTGCATGACATGTATGACCCGGACGACAATGTGGCGGGGGGAACGAAATACCTGCGTCAGCTACTCGATCGCTTCCACGGGAATTTGCCGCTGGCGCTGGCGGCCTATAATGCCGGTGAGAATATCGTCGACCGCTATCAAGCACTCCCTCCGATCGACGAGACAAGGCAGTATGTTCGAAAAGTACTGCGGTACTATCGGACCTTCTTGGTGCGCGACGGTGTCATTACGGAACGTCCCGTCAGCCGACACGCCCGCGGAGTGCCAGCAGAAGACCCCGCGATCTCCGAGACTTCTTCCCGCTGACCTCCTCACCCATCGAGAGACGACTGTGCTGCTGCCAGCCTGGGCGCTTGGCTTGCGGGAAATCCGACCGATAATGCGCTCCGACGCTGTTCTCCCGCCAGAGCGCGGCCTCGGCGATGCATTGCGCCACCTGCACCATGTTTTTCACTTCCAACGCCGCCCGACTGGAAAACGGCTGGGCGACCAACTGCGCCCAGCGTGAGAGTTGCGCGCAGGCCCGGATAAGCGACTCCCCGGACCGAATCACGCCGACCTGCCCCCACATGGTTCTTCTGAGAGAACTCCGGAGCTTCTCAGCATCGTCGATCGATCCCACATGCTCGGTCTTCAAAGCCGCCTCGTGGGCTGCCAGCGAGGGAATCTCGTACCGCCCCGCATAGGCTACGGCCGCGATCGCCGCGCGCGCGCCGAACACCAAACCCTCCAGCAACGAATTGCTCGCCAACCGATTCGCGCCGTGCACGCCGCTGCACGCCACTTCGCCCGCCGCAAACAACCCGGGAACCGTCGTGGCGCCGTTCAAGTCGGTCCAGACTCCGCCCATCATGTAATGAGCGCTGGGAGAAACGGGAATCCATTCCTCGGTAATATCGATATCGTAACGGAGACAGGTCGCATAGATGGTCGGGAAGCGCCGCTTGGTGAACTCCGCGCCCAAGTGGGTCACGTCGAGATAGACATGCCGCGCCTTCGTTGCAGCCATCTCTGCCCAGATCGCCCGTGACACGATATCTCTGGGCGCCAGCGCTCCCATCGGGTGATAGCGATGCATGAAGAGCTCGCCCTTATTGTTCCGTAACTGCGCCCCCTCGCCGCGCATCGCCTCAGAAAGAAGAAACGGCGGACTCGACGGCAGATACAGCGCGGTGGGATGAAACTGGACGAACTCCATGTCTTGAAGCACCGCCCCTGCGCGGAGCGCCATGGCCATGCCGTCGCCCGTCGCATTCGCGGGATTGGTGGTACGTGCGTATACCTGCCCGGCGCCGCCGGTCGTCAACACCACCGCGCGCGCCGGCAGAATGAACTGCCGGCCTGCATGTTCATCCAACACGAGCGCGCCGCAGCAGCGCCCGCCTTCGACGATCAGATCCACAGTGAAGTGATAGTCCAGCCGTTGAATGCGCTTCTGCCGCATGACTTCGCCGATCAACACCCGCACCATCTCGTTGCCTGTCGCGTCGCCACGGGCGCGAAGAATGCGGCTGCGGCTGTGCGCCGCTTCGCGGGCGAACGCGAACTTTCCACCGGTCTTGTCGAATTTTGCCCCCCACTTGATCAAGTCTTGAATGCGCTCAGGCCCCTCCTCCACCAGCACGCGCACCGCTTCCTTCCGACAGAGGCCGTGACCGGCCTTGAGCGTATCGGTCAGATGGATGGCTACATCGTCTTCCTCGCTCATCGCGACGGCCACGCCACCTTGCGCATGGATCGAACTGCTCTGAAGGGGATGCCCTTTCGTCAGCACCAACACGCGGCCGGCGCGGCTCAACTCGAGCGCGGCGCGCAAGCCGGCCACGCCGCTGCCGATCACCAGAAAATCAGCGGGCGGAGCGGACTGAGGATGGCGGAATGACATGGATTACTTTTTGACCGGCTGGCTCGTGGCCGGAGCGCTCATCGCCTGGCGCGCCTTAGCGCCGAACGGCGCATCGCCCTGGATGCCTCGAAGGAGGATCGACTTCGTGCCCACCCATTGCAGGCGAGAATGCCCGCGCTGCCGGAAACCGGGGTCATCGGCATCCCGCTTCCAGACGCCTTGCCAATGCACGTACACGTCGATGTCGTCGCCCTCGATCATGATGCGCTCGACCGCGAACTCGAGGCTGATGGAATAGAACGATTCAAAATCGTTGTCCACCTCGCGCTGGAGCCGGTCGATCTGCTCGGTCGGAAGCATCACATCGGCCATCTTGGACGCATTTTTTCTTTCATACGAGTGGCGCAATAATTCCACCGCTTGATCGATCCGGAGGTACCGCTCATGATCCTCAGGATATTGAATGGTCTTCGAACTGCACCCGATCCCGACAAACAACAATCCGGCGACGGCAGCAAATACCAAACACGTGGATTTTTTCCGCAGGATCATCGTCTTCGCAGTATAGGAACGGGCGCAAGCGAGGTCAAGCTGCGCATCGTGATGCTTTCCGCCAGCGGCGGCATCCGAGCGGCGCCCATCATCACTCACACTTCCTTCTGTTACTTGCAATTTCGGCGGAAAACTTCTAGACTCACGCGCGTAGGAGAGACATCGTTATGGCCAGCGTGCTGAAAAAACGCCGGAAGAAGATGCGCAAGCACAAGTACAAGAAGCTGCGCCGGCGTCAAAAATTCCTTCGCCGTAAAAGCTAAGCTCACCCCGCACAGGGGAGGAGGAGAACGTGCCAGAAGGCAAGAAGGTTCGCATTCGCGTCCGCACTGTAAACTGCGTCTACGTGGGCGACTTTCTCATTCCTCCCATGCGCAATCGCGTTTCCGATGCGATCAACGAAGAGCAGCGCTTGTTCATCAGCCTCACGGATGTGGTGATCAACGACAAGGATCGGTCGGATTTCGTCGCCGTCAACAAAAACCTCATCGAATCCATCGCCCAGATTTAGCGCGCGGCCTGCCCCTCCTCATCAGCGTCCACATGCGCTTCATCCTCGTTTCCCGCTTGGTTTTCTGGCGTGACCTCCACTAAGATCCCTACGCGACTATGTCGACCTTCAGACGGTTTCTCCCATTCCTGAAGCCCTACCTCTCCCGCATGCTGCTCGCCGGCCTGCTGGTCATGAGCGTGGCGGCCGTCAACCTTGCCCTGCTTCGCTTGGCAGGCACGCTCTGGGACGTCATCACCGTCCAGCACGATGCCGCCCGCATGACCGAACTGATCGCGCTGTTTCTCGGGCTCGTCATTCTTCAAGGCCTCTGCTCTATGGGCCACAGCTATTTGACCGCCTGGGTCTCCCAGCACATCGTCGCCGATTTCCGCACCCATTTGTTTGCACATCTGCAAACCCTGTCGGTCAGCTTCTTCGCCAGGCGGAGAACCGGAGAACTCCTGTCGCGGCTCATGAACGACGTTACCGTCATTCAATCGGTCGTGACCGAAACACCCATCGACACGGCCAAGCAACTGGTCACCTTCGTCGGCGGCATCGCATTTCTGCTGGTGATGAACTGGCGGCTGTGCCTCTTGATCCTAGTCCTGCTCCCCTTGCTCGTCGTCGTCGCCAAATTCTTCGGACGCAGACTGAAGTCGCTCTCGACGTCGATCCAAGATCAGACCGCAGCCCTCAGTACACTGATCGAAGAGGTGATCTCCGGCATCCGCATCGTTAAATCCTTCGTCCAGAGCAAGCGTGAGGAATCGAGGTTTTCCTCACAGGTCGGACAGACTCTCTCGCTCACCATGCGGCGCGCCGGCATCATGGCCGTCTTCATTCCGGTGATCAGCCTCCTGACCTTCTCCGCCGCTGCCGCCGTCTTATGGTACGGCGGACGTCAAGTCATCGACGGCACGGTGTCGCCGGGCGATCTCTTCGCTTTTGTCCTGTTTGCCGGCATCTTGATCGGCCCCTTCAGTTCCGCTGCACGGGTCTTTGCACAGATCCGTGAAGCACAGGGCGCTACCCAGCGGGTCTTTGAAATCTTGGACACCCAACCCGAAGTCAGTGACTCCCCCGATGCCGCCACACTGCACAGCGTGACCGGACACATTGCGGTCGAGCACGTGAGCTTTGCCTACGACCCCCGGCAACCGGTCCTGACCGATGTGTTATTCGAAGCCAAACCGGGCGAACTTATCGCGATCGTCGGGCCGACCGGTGCGGGGAAAACAACCGCGATGAATCTGATTCACCGATTCTACGATCCGACCGAAGGACGAATCACGATCGACGGGAAGGACCTCCGCCGGGTCACGCTGGAAAGCTGGTACCGCCAGATCGCCCTGGTCCCGCAAGAAACGATTCTCTTCGGCGGAACGATTCTCGACAATATCCGCTACGGCCGCCGAGATGCCGACGAAGACGCGGTGCAAGCCGCCAGCCGGGCCGCCCATGCCCACGACTTCATTATGAGCTTTCCGGACCAGTATCACACCGTCGTGGGAGAGAAAGGAATCAACGTCTCCGGCGGACAGCGGCAGCGCATTGCCATCGCCCGCGCCATTCTCAAAAATCCCCGCATCCTCCTCCTGGATGAAGCGACTTCGGCGCTCGACAGCGAGTCCGAACGGCTGGTTCAGGAAGCGCTGGAACATTTGATGAAAGGCCGAACCACCTTTGTGATCGCCCATCGCCTCACGACCATCCAACGTGCCGATCGCATCCTCGTGCTGAACAAGGGCCGCCTCGTCGAGAGCGGCACCCACAGTGAACTCATGGATCGCCAGGGGCTCTATCACTATCTCTATACTCTCCGGCTCACCGAGTTGCCTTCGTAACTCCCCGACCGGTTCTTCCGAACGTTCCATCGAACCGTTGTAAGGCTCCCCCGTCTCAACCGACCAAAGCGCAGCTTTCAAGTCCTATGGGCAAGCCTCGTCACAGGGAGGTCACCATGACCGAGACCGATGCGATAGAGTCTGCCGTCGTTGAACGAGTCGCCGCCCATGCACCGGTAAGCCTCGAAGACCTGCAGCAGCGACACCTTCGCCAGTACACATGGAACCGCCTGTTCGCCGCCATCGATCGACTCAGCCGGCGCAATGCAATCACCTTGCGCCGCATCGATCGCCAAACCTACCTCCTCACGCTCGGCCCTTCTACGCAGCAGGGCCGCACCATGACATCTGCATCGCCTGAATCTTCCCGCCGCATCATATCCTAGCGACCCGGCCATTCCTCTCTCGCTCCGCGCTGTAAGAATTTCTTCGCCCTTCAGACCAATGTGCAGTCGCGGATCGATCCGCAGCGTCGAGTGAATTCGACGTCAACATTCAACCCCTATCAAGGAGGAGAGTCATGAGTGCTACGCGTTCGTTCACATTGGGAGTCTTATCGATGATCACTGCGGTCAGCTTGTTCACCGCGGGGAATATCTTCGCCGCCGATGCCCATACGACGTCCAAGTTCGAGGGCATCAAGGCCAACAGCGGCACAGCGGCCCATGCGCGATCGGGCAATAACGATACGTTGACCTGGTCGGATGACTTCAAGATTCCGGAAACGCCGGCGCCGCATTGGCAGGTCGTGGACACGAAGGGCAACGTCTATCTGCTGCAACGCCTGGCAATCAAAGGCGACAAGCAGAACCGGACGATCACCGTCCCCTCCTACATCCACGATGTGGCAAAAGTGCAGATCTGGTGTGCCTTTGCCGAAGTGTTGCTCGGCGAAGCCTCGTTCCCGAAACCGATTATGACGGCTTCCGGCGAACGCACGCATAACGACAGCATGGCAATGAGCCGGTAAATGCCAGGCGAAGGGCGAGTGGCAAGAGGCCATGGCAATTTCGGCCACACCTCTTGCCCCTTGCCTCGCGCCGCTGAACGCCAAGGAGGACATGATGACTCGGACAATTCTGCTCGCAGCAATGACGATGGCCGTCTCGTTTGGGATCGCACAAGCCCAGCTCGTCGAGAAAAAAGCCCTGAGCCTCGACGGAGCCAAGAAGATTGCAGCGGCGGCAGAAGCGAAGGCCAAGGCCGAAGGCGCGCGGGTCGTCATCGCCGTCATGGATGAAAGCGGCAATCTCTTGTTGTTGGAACGGCTGGACGACACGCAGGTCGCGAGCGTAAACGTCGGCATCGACAAGGCCCGCACCGCCGCTATCTATCGCCGGCCCAGCAAGGTCTTCGAAGATCAAGTGAAGAACGGACGGGTGTCAGCCTTGGCCCTGCACGGAGCGGTGGCACTCCAAGGCGGCGTGCCGATTACCGTCGACGGGAAAGTCATCGGGGCCATCGGTGTCAGCGGGGAAACCCCTCAACAGGATGAGGACATCGCGATTGCCGGAGCAGCCGTTGCGGCCTCATTCGCAACCCACTAGCTGACAGCGTTCAGCGATCAGCTCTCAGCTCAGGAGAATGCGTCCGAAGCTGGCAGCCGATGACTGAATGCTGATCGATCAAGAAGGGAGAACACCATGAAACAGGCACTAGCGCTCATAGCAGGAATAGCGGTGATCGGGACGGCGGCGATTCTCCATGCGGAATCAGTAGCTGACAGGCGCGGGCTCACGCTCGAAGGGGCCAAGAAAGTCATTGCGGCAACCGTCGCCGAAGTCAAGCGCGTCAATGCACCGGGCGGGTCGATTGCCGTCGTCGATGATGGAGGCAATCTCCTAGCACTGGAACGTCTGGATCAGACCTTTGCTGCCAGCGCCAACATTGCCATCGGCAAGGCGCGCACGTCGGCCCTGTTCAAGAAACCGACCAAGGTATTCGAGGACGTGATCAAAGGCGGGCGCACGTCGATGATTACATTAGGTGGCGATCTCCAGAACTTCACGCCGCTTCAAGGCGGCATCCCGTTGGAGTGGGAAGGCAGGGTCGTCGGCGCCATCGGCGTCAGCGGCGCGGCCAGCGCGCAGCAGGATGAAGAACTCGCGATTGCCGGCGCCAAGTCGCTCGACGACATGGAAATGACCGGCATGAGCAACGGACACTCGCCACTCCCTGTGACTTATATAGAGAGTCAAAAAGTCATGGCCTCTTTTCAAAAAGGGGCCGTCCTCGTCGGCGAAGACGAAAATATGATGCATGCATCGCGTAATTATATGGTGCATGCGAGCCATCGCGACAAGGCCGGCGTCGTGGAGATCCATGAGCAGGACACGGACATCGTCTATGTCTTGAAAGGCTCAGCCCAATTGATCACCGGCGGGACACCAGTCGGCACGAAGACGATTGCGCCGCATGAGTTCCGCGCACCTTCCGTGAACGGCGGCGAAACGCGCAAGCTGGTGCCGGGCGACGTCGTGATCATTCCGAACGGGATGCCGCATTGGTTCAAAGAGGTGGAGGCGCCGTTTGATTACTACGTGGTGAAAGTACGGTGAGGGCTAGAGGCAAGGGGGACGAGGCGATGGGCCAGGAAGAAGACAGAGGGATCCCCTGGCCTCTTGCCACGCGCCCCTTGCCCGGCGTGGTCAATATCATGATCAGACAAATCCTTTTCACTGTAGCCATGGCTGTCGGGATTCCCAACAGCCTTGCCGGAGCACAAACCACGCAAGATGCGCCGGGAGTAAGGCCGGATGCGATCGTCGATCTGAAGACCGACGAAGGCCTCGCACTGATGAAAGGCCAGTGGCGCTACAGCAATGCCAGAGTGATCGATGTCGACCACCATAGTCCGGGCGCAGACCTTGCGCCGTCCGGTCCGCCGAATCGCACCCAAGATATCGATGTCCGTGCCGGCGCCGCCGACTTCGATGATTCCAAGTGGGAGCCGATCACGCCGGCTCAACTCGAAGAACGACGAGCCACCGGACGGCTCTGTTTCAATTGGTATCGTACGACCGTCACTATCCCCGACACAATCGGCGCCTTCGATCCGACCGGTTCAACCGTCGTCTTTGAAATCGCCATCGACGATTATGCGGAAGTCTGGGTGGATGGAAAGTTGCCGCTCGTGCTGGGACAGCCGGGCGGGCAACTCATCAAAGGGTTCAACGCGCCCAATCGTGTGGTCCTGACTCGCCACGCCAAGCCCGGCCAGAAGATACAACTCGCGGTTTTCGGCATCAATGGCCCGCTCTCGAACCCACCGGGGAATTTCATCTGGGTCCGATCAGCCACGTTGGATTTCTACAAGTCGAGCCAGGTTGGTCCGACGCAATTCGTGAAGACCGAAATCGTGAAGGTTGACCGGACCCTCGATGCCATTGTTTCCCCCCATGCACAACTTGAACGGCTCGCTGGTGGCTTTCTCTTCACCGAGGGACCGGTGTGGGTCCCGGCCACCGCCAACACATCGGGATATCTCCTCTTCAGTGATCCCAACGCCAATATCATCTATCGTTGGTCACCAGAAGGGCAGGTATCCGTCTTCCGCACGAAAAGCGGCTACAGCGGATTCAACGCCGGCTTGTACCATCAGCCGGGCTCGAACGGGCTGACACTCGACAGCAAGGGCCGTCTCACGATCAACCAGCACGGCAACCGGCGTGTCATCCGCGTCGAACCGCGCGGCAACATTACCGTGCTCGCCGATCGTTATGACGGCAAACGACTCAACAGCCCGAACGATCTCGTCTATCGCTCAGACGGTGCGCTTTACTTCACCGATCCACCGTTCGGACTACCAAACGTCTTCGACGACCCGAAAAAAGAACTCCCCTACAGCGGGGTCTATTGCGTGAAAGACGGCGTGGTCAAACTGGTCAGCACCGATCTCGATGCGCCGAACGGTCTGGCGCTCTCGCCGGATGAACAGACACTCTATGTGAACAATTGGAACGACAAGCGGAAAGTGATCTTGCGATACGACGTCAATCCGGATTGCACGCTATCGAACAGCCGGTTGTTTTATGACATGACGAATGCGCCGGGATCCGATGCCCTGGATGGCCTCAAGGTCGATCAACAAGGCAACGTCTACTCGACCGGACCAGGCGGTCTCTGGATCCTGTCGCCGGAAGGCAAACAGCTCGGCCTCGTCAAAGGGCCGGAGGATCCGCACAACATGGCCTGGGGCGATGACGACGGCAAGGCGCTCTATATCACCGCGCTCACCGGGATCTATCGCATCAGGATGAACATCGCCGGGGTGCGGCCATGATGCGGACATTCACAACGCTCCTGATTGTCTTCGGACTATTCGTGCTCCCGCAGGCTGAAGCGGCCCGGGCCGAAACAATACCCGCCACCATCACCAGCCTCGATCCGCGCTTCGATCAGCTTGTGCCGAACGACGCGAAACTGGAGAAGATTGCCGATGGATTCACATGGGTTGAAGGGCCCGTCTGGCACAAGCCCGGTGGCTACCTCCTGTTCTCTGATATCCCGGCGAATGCAGTCTATCAATGGAAACCGGGTGAAGGGACACAGGTCTTCCTCCAGAACAGTGGCTACAGCGGCACGGCGCCGTTCACCGGCAAGGAGCCGGGCTCGAATGGACTCGCACTCGATCCACAGGGGCGATTGATCCTCTGCCGCCATGGTGACCGTCAGATCGGACGGCTCGAATCGAACGGTACTATCACGCCTCTGGCGCAACAATTGGACGGGTACACAATCAACAGTCCCAACGATCTTGTGTTCAAATCGAACGGCGACTTGTATTTCACTGATCCGCCGTTCGGGCTTCCCAAGGTCTTCGACGATCCGGGCAAAGCTCCCGTCCAAGGCGTCTATCGCGTCACGCAGGATGGAACCGTCACGCGTGTGATCACCGACATCAAGGCCCCCAACGGCATCGCCTTTTCACCGGACGAGCACACGCTCTATGTCTCCGATGTCGACCCCAAACAAGCAGCCTGGCTCGCCTATGATGTCGAACCAGATGGAACGGTGACAAACCGCCGCGTCTTCTTCAACGCCACCCGCTGGCGCAGAGATCCATTTTTCGGGCCGGATGGTTTCAAGGTCGATCAGCAGGGGAATCTCTTCGGAGCCCGGCCAGGCGGACTCAGCGTGATCGCCCCGGATGGCACGCTCCTGGGCACGATAGAGACCGGCCAGCCCACTTCGAACGTGGCCTGGGGCGAAGACGGCCGCACCCTCTTCATCACCGGCGGCTCATCAGTCTACCGTGTGCGGTTGACGACGAGCGGGGCGCGATATTGAGCGTCCTCTTCCGGCACTCCGCCTCCCCTTGCCTCGGTTTCGCCCTCTGGCTCATACTTGCCGTCGATGAGCACGACCGGCCCTCATGACCACGCACAGCCTCTGAGCAGTCTGGAACCGGACGCCGCGCTGCGCGCCATTCTCGAAGGGACGGCCGCGGAAACCGGACCGGGCTTCTTTGCCGCACTGGTGAACAACCTGGCAAAGGCGCTCGGGACCCACGGCGCCTGGGTCACGGAATACTTCCCCGAGAAACGCCGGCTCCGGGCCCTCGCCTTCTGGATGGACGGCCAGTGGGTGAAGGATTATGAAGTCGATATCGCCGGCACACCCTGCGAACGCGTGATCGATACGGCCCGATTGGTCCACTTCCCCGATCAAGTACTCGATATCTACCCTCACGAGGAAGACCTCAAACAGGCCGGAGCAGTCAGTTATATGGGCGTGCCGTTACTGGATACGGACGGGGGTATTCTCGGCCACATGGCCGTGATCGACCGGCGGCCGATTCCGGAAGACCCGCGCGTCTATGCGATCTTCAGTATTTTTGCCGCGCGGGCAGCCGCCGAGCTCCAGCGAATGCGGGCGGAAACCGAGGTGCGGGAACGGGAAGAAAAACTCGGACGGCTGTTCGGCAGCGCGATGGACGCCATCATCGAATTGGACGACCGTCTGTACATCACGCGCGTCAATGCAGCCGCAGAAAAGACCTTTCAGTGCCGGGCTGCGGCCATGACCGGCCAGGACTTTCGACGCTTCGTCGGGCGCGACGATGCCGACCGGCTGGTCGGGTTGATCGCCGAGTTGGACCGCCGGCCCGAAGGTGAGCGCTCACGCTGGATCCCCGGCGGACTGACGGCACGCTGCCCCGAAGGCGGGTCGTTCCCCGCCGAAGCCACGCTCTCCCGCTTCGACCTGCACCGACAGAAGTTCACCACCCTGATTCTCCGCAACGTCTACGATCGGCAGATCGCGGAGCAGACCATCCGTTCGCTCACGACGGAAGCCGAGATTCTGCGCGAAGAATTGGACGCGCTGCACCGAGACGAGGCCTTGCTCGGCGACAGCCCGGCGCTGACACAGGTCCTGCGCGACATCGCCCAAGTCGCCACGACCGATGCCACGGTGTTGATCCTCGGCGAGACCGGCACCGGCAAGGAACTGGTCGCGCGCGCGATCCATGCCGCGAGCCGGCGGCGGGACCGCCCCTTGATCACCGTCAACTGCGCGGCCATCCCGGCCACGTTGATCGAGAGTGAATTGTTCGGCCACGAGGCCGGAGCTTTTACCGGCGCCACCAAGAAACGGGAAGGCCGATTTTCGCTCGCCGACAAGGGCACCATCTTCCTCGACGAAACCGGCGAACTCCCGCTCGATCTGCAATCGAAATTACTCCGCGTGCTGCAGGAAGGGGAGTTCGATCCCGTCGGCAGCGCGGCAACCAAGAAGGTCGATGTGCGCGTGCTCGCCGCCACCAACCGCGACCTGGCTCAGGCCATCAAAGCCGGAAAGTTTCGCGAGGATCTCTTCTATCGCTTGAACGTCTTTCCCCTTCGCCTGCCGCCCCTCCGCGAGCGCGACGACGACGTGATCACGCTGGCCGCGGCCTTTGCCCAACGGTTCGCCGCCAAGCTGGGCCGCACGATCGCACCCCTGACCGGCGACTGCGCGCAGCGGCTGACCGCGTACACCTGGCCCGGGAACGTGCGCGAACTGCAGAACGTGATCGAACGGGCCGTCATCACGGCAACGGACGGCAGGTTGAACCTCGATCGGGCGCTCCCGGAAGCCGCGCCCGCAGCTCCGCCGGACTCCAGGCCGCGCGCGGTGTCCTCCGCCGCGATTCGCACCGCGAAAGAACTGGAGGAACTCGAGCGCGCCAACCTGCTCCAGGCGCTGGAAACGGCCCGGTGGAAAGTGTCCGGCGACAAGGGCGCGGCCAAGCTTCTCGGCATGAACGCCTCCACCCTTGCCTCGCGCATGAAAGCGCTCAAGATTCAGAAGCCTCACTGAACCGCTTCCGTTTGTTCCCGCCGCGTCTCCGGCGTCCGCACTCATGACTTCTCGTAAATCTTCTCACGACATTTCGTAAGTCGTGAAAACTCGCGTGGAGGGCCGTTCCTCCATCGTGTCTCCAACCCGCTGATTTTTCTCCTCACGGCCGTTCCGGACTCGCCTGGCATCGATGCTGCTGTAGGGATCAGGCGTAAGCGAACCGAAGTCGGAAAGGAGCAAAACCATGACGACGATCAGAGACCTCGGCTGGTGGTACTGGCTCATCACGGGAGGATTGCTCGGCTGGGGGCTCATCGGCCGGCCTGAAGGGTTGCATCTGGCCATGGCGTTATGCGCGGTGCAAATCGCGCACGTCGGCTGGCTCACAGGCAATCTCGCGGCATTTCCCGCACAGGTACGGATCGCCTATCTGGGATTGTTGATCGCCGGCACCTGGGAGCCGCTGCACTGGATTCATGGGATGCAGTTGGTGGGGACGACGGCGCGGGTCCTCATCGGCTATTGCTTCCTGGCGAGGATGCTCTCGCTCGCGCCATGGAACCGGTGGCAACCGATGAGCCTTGCGCTGATCCGGCGCACGTTCTTCTCGAATCAGACGGCCGTCCCGCCCTGCGGCGAACTGTTTCGCCGTCTGACGCTCGAACGGGTGCGGGGATGAACTGGGAATCGTTCTGCCGGAATGCCGACCGGCTGTTGTTTCGGCAATGCATCAATCACCAACCCACTCAACAAGGAGGAAGCATCATGTCACAAGCGACCATCAGCGGAATCGTCAACGGGGTCAATGTAGAGCGTCTTGGAGAGACCGTGAAGGCCATCCAGCAGAATTCGACATTGGCCGCATCCCGGTTTCGCGCGACCAACCGCTGGATCAACGGCGGGCACAACCGCTCCTCGATCCAAGGGTTCTACGCCGCCGGTCAGGAGGATACCAGCCGGTCCGTGCCGTTCGTGCTCGATGCCGGTGAGCCGCCGGTGCTCCTCGGAGAGAACGAGGGGCCGAACCCGGTGGAGTTCGTCCTCCACGCCCTGGCGGCCTGCCTGACCACCTCGCTCGTATACCACGCGGCGGCTCGCGGAATTCGCGTCGAGTCGGTGGAATCAAGACTCGAGGGCGATCTCGACTTGCAGGGATTCCTCGGCGTCTCAGACAAGGTACGCCGCGGATACAAAGAGATCCGGGTCCACTTCACGGTGAAGGCGGATGCATCCGCCGAACAGTTGAAGGAATTGACGACGTTCTCGCCGGTCCACGACATCGTGTCGAACCCGGTGCCCGTCTCGATTTCAGTCAGCACGATCTAGCGCGTCGCGGATTCTCCTCGGGGCTCGGGACCGTCCCGAGCCCCTTGTTCACGTTCTCCCCTGCCGCCGCTTGACTCTCCTCGCATACGGGACTAGCCTTTTGTAAGATTTGCGTTCGCCGATCGACTCTGGTGCTGTCACTTGTCGAACGAAGGAGTCGTATGGCCTCTCGTCGTCAAACCGCTCCCGCTTCTCCCGCTCCCTCCATGGCCGAGCAGCAACGACTCGACGCCGATGCCAAGCGCAAGGAACATTGGAAACGCTGGGGCCCCTACCTGAGCGAACGGGCCTGGGGCACCGTGCGCGAAGACTACAGTCCGCATGGTACGGCCTGGGAAGCCTTTCCACATGACCACGCCCGCTCGCGCGCCTATCGCTGGAACGAGGACGGACTCGCAGGCATCTGCGACCGCCATCAATTGATCTGTTTCGCCATTTCGTTATGGAACGGCCGCGATCCCATTTTGAAGGAGCGTGTCTTCGGCCTCACCGGCAACGAAGGCAATCATGGCGAAGACGTCAAAGACTACTATTTCTATCTCGACTCCACGCCGACGCATTCCTACATGAAATATCTGTACAAGTATCCGCAGGCGGAATTCCCCTACGCCAGGCTGGTGGAAGAAAACCGGCAGCGTGGACGCCGCGACCAGGAGTTCGAGCTGATCAACAGCGGGGTCTTCGACGAGAACCGCTACTTCGATGTGTATGTGGAATATGCCAAGGCCTCGCCGGAGGACCTCTGCATCCGCATCCAAGTCGTGAACCGCGGACCGGATCAGGCGGAACTCACCCTGCTGCCGACCATCTGGTATCGCAACACCTGGTCATGGGGAACGGACATCAGACGCCCGCGCTTCAGACAGGGAGAGCCGGCCGATCGCATGAGTGTCATTGAAACACAGCATGACTACTACAGTCTCCGCCGCCTCCTCTGCGACGGCCAGCCGGCGCTCCTCTTCACGGAAAACGATACGAACACGCGACGGCTCTATGGCGACGAAGAAGGCGCCCGCTACGTCAAAGACAGTTTCCACGACTACGTCGTGCAGGGCGATAAAGAGGCGGTCAACCCGGACCATATCGGGACCAAGGCCGCAGCTCAGTACGTACTGACACTGGCGCCGGGTGCGGCAAAGACGATCAAGCTGCGATTCACCAACGAGGAGCGGAGCCCCGGATTCACGAAGCAGGGTTTCGATACGGTCTTCACGCAGCGGATTCAGGAAGCCAATGAGTTTTATGAGAGTTTGGCGCCGAGCGGATTATCCGAAGACGCCCGCCGCGTGCAGCGGCAGGCTTTCGCCGGCCTGTTGTGGAGCAAACAATTCTACCATTATGACCTCAACCGGTGGCTCAAGGGCGACCCTGGCATGCCGGAACCGCCGCACGAGCGGTTGCATGGCCGGAATTCCGATTGGACCCATCTCTACAACGCCGACGTCATCTCGATGCCGGACAAATGGGAGTATCCCTGGTACGCGGCCTGGGACCTCGCGTTTCATTGCATCCCCCTTGCCCTGGTCGATTCAACCTTTGCCAAGGAACAACTCGTCCTCATGCTGCGCGAGTGGTACATGCATCCGAACGGCCAGATCCCCGCCTACGAATGGGCCTTCGGCGACGTGAATCCTCCGGTCCATGCCTGGGCCGCCTGGCGCGTGTACAAGATCGAAAAGAAACGGAAAGGCGTCGGCGATCGCGTGTTCCTCGAGCGCGTCTTTCATAAGCTGCTCCTGAACTTCACCTGGTGGGTCAACCGCAAAGATGCCGAGGGAAAGAACATTTTCCAGGGCGGCTTTCTCGGCCTCGACAACATCGGAGTCTTCGACCGCAGCGCGCCGCTGCCGACCGGCGGGCACATCGAACAGTCTGACGCCACCAGCTGGATGGGCATGTACTGCCTCAACATGCTGACGATCGCGCTGGAACTCGCCCGTGAGAATCGGGCCTACGAAGACGTGGCCAGCAAGTTCTTCGAGCATTTCGTCTACATCTGTCGCGCGATGAATAACATCGGGGGGGAAAAGATTGAACTCTGGGACCGCAAGGACGGATTCTTCTATGACGTGCTGCACCTGCCGAACGGCGAAACCACACACATGAAGGTTCGTTCGATCGTGGGCCTGATCCCTCTGTTTGCAGTCGAAACGCTCGATTCGGAGCTCATCGACAGCCTCCCGCGCTTCAAGCACCGCATGCAGTGGTTCATCGAGAACCGCCCGGACTTTGCGCAGCATCTCGAGACGCAATCCTACGATGGAGGCGTGAAACGCTTCCTCTCGCTCGTCAACCGGACACGGTTGCGCTCGGTCTTGCGCTACATGCTGGACGAAGAAGAGTTTCTCTCGCCCTACGGCATCCGCGCCCTCTCACGCTATCACAAGGAACATCCCTACATTCTCAACGTGATGGGGCACGAGCATCGTGTGGATTACGAACCGGCGGAATCCAGCACCGGCCTGTTCGGCGGAAACTCCAATTGGCGCGGCCCGATCTGGTTCCCCGTCAATTATCTCCTGATCGAATCGCTGCAAAAATTTCACTACTACCTGGGCGATGAGTACAAGGTGGAGTATCCGACCGGATCCGGCCAACAGACGACCCTCTGGAACGTGGCCGGAGAAATCTCCAGACGTCTGACACACATCTTCCTGGAGGATGCGCAGGGCCGCCGGCCGGTCTTCGGTGGAACCGACCGTTTCCAGCAGGATCCGCACTGGCACGACTCCGTCCCGTTCTACGAATACTTCCACGGAGACAACGGCGCCGGGATCGGCGCAAGCCACCAAACAGGATGGACCGGATTGGTGGCGAAATTGATTCAGCAGTCGGGGGAGTGAGGGCAGTGCAGATGAAGATCGAGAAGACAGTGTGCCGGAATCTCGATCGCGCGCTGAGTCTTGAATGGCTTGAGACGAACGGCCGGGGCGGGTTCAGTTCCGGCACGGTCGCAGGCGTGAATACCCGTCGATACCACGCACTCTTATTAGTCGCCCGCAAACCGCCGAGCGAACGATTCGTGCTGGTCAATCATCTCGAAGAATGGGTGGATATCGACGGCCAGACGATTCCGCTGGCGACCAATCTCTATCCCGGCGCCGTTCATCCGGAAGGGTACAAGACCTGCGGCAGTTTTACGGCAGACCCCTGGCCCACCTGGACCTATGACTGCAACGGCACGACCGTGCAACGTGAAGTCTTCACCGTCCATGGCCGCGATCTCGTCATCGTGCGATGGACTCTGCTCGGCAGGAAGAAGCAACGCGCCACGCTCCGCGTGAGACCGAAACTCACCGGACGCGACTATCATGCGACACATCACGAGAATGGGAGCCTCTCGACGGAGGCCTCGATCGGGATCGGACTTGTCGCCTGGCAGCCCTACCCCGATGTGCCTCCGGTGCGGGCCTTCCATTCAGGAGGGTATCGCCATGAGCCAGAATGGTATCGCCACATCTATTTCCCCGTTGAACAGGATCGAGGACTCGATCACGAAGAAGACTGGTGGTCGCCCGGAGAGTTCATCTTTGAACTCGTCTCAGGAACAGCCCAACCCCTGGCTTTCACCAGCGAAGCCATCGACAGGCTTGACGCGCCCTCCCTCGTCACACAGGAGCGAACACGCCGAACACAGCTTGCGCAGCCTGCCTCAGCCGCTGATTCTCTGGCTGGCTCACTCCGGCGTGCTGTGGAAATGTACCTCTCCGAGCGAGGCACTCAACAGACGGTGATTGCCGGCTATCCCTGGTTCACCGACTGGGGCCGCGACACCTTTATTTCGTTGCCGGGCCTCTGTCTCGTAACGGGCCGGCTGGACACCGCCCGGCAGGTCATCGAGTCGTTCGCCGCCCATGTCTCGGAAGGCATGGTGCCCAATCGTTTTCCCGACGTCGGCGAGCAGCCGGAATACAACACGATCGACGCTTCGCTCTGGTTCATCCATGCCATCGACCGCTACCTCGTAGCCTCACGAGATGAAACGCGAATGCGCGAGACCGCCTGGCCGGCCGTCAAACAGATCCTCGACGGCTACCGGCGCGGCACGCGCTACGGCATCAGGATGGACGAGGATGGCCTGATCACCGGCGGAGCGCCAGGCGCACAGCTCACCTGGATGGATGCGAAGGTCGGCGACTGGGTCGTGACGCCGCGCCACGGCAAGCCGGTGGAGATTCAATCCCTCTGGATCCGTGCTTTGGCCGTCGGCGAAGCGCTCGCGAAAACGTTTGACGAGCCGGCCTACGCTGCCCGCTGCCGAGATGATCGAGCCAGAGCCGTCCAATCGTTCCGTCAACGGTTCTGGTATGCCGAAGGCGGCTATCTCTACGACGTCATCGACGGCCCCGAGGGGAACGACGCCTCGCTTAGACCGAACCAGCTCTATGCGCTGTCTTTGAACGATGATTTGATTCCAAAAGAACAGGCCGTGAGCCTGCTTCGTGTCGTTGAAGATCAGCTGCTGACGCCGATGGGGCTCCGGACGCTGTCACCACATGATTCACGCTATCGGCCCCGATATGAAGGCGGCGTGGCGGAACGCGACGGCGCCTATCACCAAGGCACCGTGTGGCCGTTCCTGTTGGGGCCATTCGTCACAGCCTGGATCAAAGTTCATGGGAAGAAAGCGGCTGCCGTCAAGCAGGCCCGTGCCTATCTCGACGGGATAAGGGTGCATTTGGGAGAAGCCTGCCTCGGACAGGTCTCAGAAATTTTTGATGCCGAAGCGCCGCACAATCCGCGCGGGTGCTTCGCCCAAGCCTGGTCGGTTGCAGAACCGCTGCGGGCCTTGGTCGAGGATATCGGCATCCGGGCAGACAGCCCCAACGTCTCGATAAAACGGGTCATTGTGCGGCAACGTAAGGAAACAACGCCTCGACCGACTCAACAGAAGAAGGACAAGAGCTTACGGACAGGACGAGGGAATGACGCGACAGCCAATCCCTGATGTCCTATAATGGATCGACGATCCTCCTGTAGATTTTCGTACATGATCACCACCTGGCTGGCTCGTTTCACACCCTCTTGCAAAGACGTCACCCGCTTGGCATCGCAAGCCATGGATCAAACCCTCCCCTGGAAGACGAGACTCAGTCTGCAACTCCACTACTGGATCTGCGAAGCCTGTGCCCAGTATCGACGACAGCTCGTATTAGTCCGCCAGACATTACGACGGCTGGGCGCCGCTCCCGGCAACGTACGAGAAGATGATCCTCGGCTCTCTCCATCGGCAAAAGCTCGCCTCAAAGAAGCGCTCCGTTCAAAAACACGATAGGTCCTGCAGACAGCCCTGTAAGAGACTGTTCCCCTCTCTGACAGAGAGCTATGCGTCGGATCATCTGTCTGTTCATCCTATTCCTTACCGGCTGCCAGGGGTTGACCACCGTCAATCGCGTGGAAGAGCCGCCCGCGTCCTCCATCATGCCGCTCTGGGAACGCTACCAGCAATGTGTCGCTGCCATGGACCCCGAGAGGCTTCTGCCGATCGTCGAACAGTTCGAGCAGGTGATGCTGGCAGGCCCCGAGCCGCCGGCTTGGTTGAAATCCTGGGGGCAACAAGTGAAACGGCAACCGCTCCGGACCGCAGTCGATCCATACGCGCTCGGTGCCGCATGCACGATCCGGACGGCGCAGGTCATGGTCGAGCGCAACCGGATGTCCGAAGCAAGGGCCTTGTACGAACGAGTGCTGTCCCGTTACCCGCGGCAAGAATGGGCCTACTACCACGAACAAGCCAAAGACGCGCTCGCTTCGCTGCCGACCATCGACCCTGCTCTCATCGCGCTTCGCCGCGTTTCCACTGCACCCTTCGCACGCTGAGTCGTCCATCGCTACTCCTGTAAGAAGATTCGGGGCTTCACGACTGTACAGCAGGAAGAGAGGTGGCCGATGAAAGCGAAATTCTACTGGGCGCTTCAACATCTGACCAGCGGGATGCACGAGCTCCGGTTCGCCGCTAGCTGCTGGTGGCTGTCGCAACAAGTCGACTTCCTTGAATGGCGATGGAAGCTCGACGCGCTGATGCCGCACCCGCAACCGATTCCCGCCCCGGTGCGAGCGGAACAAAGAGGCCGCTATGCCATGCATTCTCGGTGAAAGGCGCGTCTTGGCGCGCCGGGGCGGTGCGGGTGAGAAGAGCGACTTTCTCAACAGCCGAAAAATGGAGGAACCCATGCACTGTCCAACCTGCCGCCGCACGATGCTGAGCACCAGCTGTCAGGAGATTCAGGACGAGAAGGGCGCCATGACGATCACCCGCTGGCGCTGCAACCCCTGCCACGAAACAGCGGAAGAGATCTGGGTCAGCGCAGACTACTGCGGCGCCGACCCCAGAAGAATCCGCTATGCGGTTGCGGCACCGGACGACCGAACGGTACCGGCCCGCTCGTTCGGTAGAAGCAGGAGAGGAACGCCCGCCCATGCGGTCGCCTGTTGATGCGCTCCACCGGCATTGGCCCGAATATTTGATGGAAGCGGCCGGCCTGGGACTCTTTATGGTCTCCGCCGCTTTCGTCACCGTAGCCTTCGAGTATCCTCATTCCCCGCTTCATGCGGCACTTCCCGATCCGACTATCCGCCGTGTCTTGATCGGCATCTGCATGGGCCTCACTGCCATCGGCATCATCTATTCGCCCTGGGGTAAACAATCCGGCGCGCATCTGAACCCCGCTGTCACCTTGACGTTCTACCGGTTGGGAAAGATCGAAGGAATCGACGCCTTGTGTTATGTGGTCTCGCAGTCGCTTGGGGGGTTGCTGGGCGTGCTGGCAAGCACAACAATGCTCGGCATGGCGATCGAACATCCGGCCGTGAACTATGCCGCCACGGTACCGGGGGAATCCGGTGCGGCCATCGCGTTTTTTGCGGAAGCGATCATTTCATTCGGATTGATGCTGACGGTCCTGCTCGTTTCGAACCATCGAACATGGGGAATGTATACCGGCCTGGCAGCCGGCATTCTGGTCGCCATCTATATCAGTATCGAAGCACCATTCTCCGGGATGAGCATGAACCCAGCCAGAACGTTCGCCTCCGCCTGGCCAGCCCATCTCTGGACGGCCTTTTGGATCTACCTCACAGCCCCGCCGCTCGGCATGTTGCTTGCCGCGGAAGTCTATACTGGAGCAAAAAGCATCAAACAGGTCTATTGCGCGAAGCTTCACCATCAGAACGAGACGCGCTGCATCTTTCGTTGCAACTATCCGGAATTGCTCCACCGCAGGCAATGAGGGGTCGCTCTTCCCGGCAGAGCCTCACACCACCCTCCGTTTCATTCCTCGGTTGAACGCCACTCGCGCGATCTCCAACAGGCAGCCGGGAAGCAGGCTTCCGGAATGGCAGGCGCCCGAGGTGGAATGGCCGAAACACCACATTGCGCTTGCAGTTCTTTTCGGAAAATGGAACACTCTCGCATTGTTTTCTGCCCGATTCGCATCGCGTAAATCTCAAAAGGAGACACCGTTATGAGAGAATTATCCCCTGCTCGCATCGGAACCGTGACGGCCTTGAGTTTTCTCATCGCGCTGCCTCAGGCCTTGTTGGCAGAGCCCCGCTATTCGTTCGACCCGCTTCGGGCCTCCGAGATCACTCCATCGTCCCTCATCCTGATCGACGATAAAGACCGCGAAGGAGAAGATGAGGGGAAAGGGCGTGGACGTGGACGCGGGCGTGGGCATGGACAAGAAATGAAAGAACTCAATATGCGCCAGAAGGAAGAACGAAAGGCGCTGAAAGAGAAGCATAAGGCCGAGCGCAAGGGCCGCAAACACCGTGGCGGCAAGCATGGGAACGATGTAGACAATGAGGGCGAGAGGAAACAGGAGCAGAGCGTGGGAGCCGGTCCGGCTGCATCCGCTGGGGGGAACACCGCTCCGCCCAGCCAAACACCGGCGGTTCCGGCGCAGCAGCCTGCCGGAGGGTCAGTGCCGGTGCCGACAACACCGGCTCCGATGCCCCCGGTCACCGCACCGTCGACATCACCGGCTTCGGTCCCGGCGATTTCGCCTTCAGCCTCCCCCGCACCATCGGCCTCAACCGATAAGGAGATCGAAAAGATCCGAGCTCGCCAGGCCAAACAGAAAGCTGATTGTGACAAGAAGCTCGCCGACCTCGAGCAGAAGGGGAAACAAACCCAGAAGGCCCAGGTCGAAGCGCAATGCGCAAAGCAGATGGCGGCGATGAAAGAACAAGAAACGCGTCGCGAAGCTGCGGTTGCTCGTCGGGAAGCCACCGATAAGGCGACTGACGCGCAGAAAGATGCCCAGCTCGACGCCAAAAGGCAAAAACTCAAGGCAGAGGTCGAGTCGGTCCAGCGCCAGGAAGCAGCATTGAAACAGGATTGCACCGCGCGCAAGGCCGATCTCGAGAAACAGGGCAAACAAGGGCAAGTCGCTCAAGTCGGCCAGCAATGCGACAACAAGCTCGCCGCCTTAGCCAAGAAGCGCAACAATCTCGAAGCTGAAATCGAAATTCTCACCAACAAAATCGCCAACTAGGCAACCTGGACCCGGGGCTCGGCTCCTCACCACAAGGAGCCGGGCCCCGGGGTTCTTGGCACAGATCGACAGTCCGAAATCACATAGTCTCAACGGCTCCCTTTCAACTCTCCACGCTAGCTTTTCTGATAGGCAGATCCTACAATCTCGCGGGCTCCAGCGCAGCCCTTCGCTCCTGCTGCTCGGATCGAGCGAGTCGAGTACCGTGATGTGCGCCGTCTGACGAGGAGGTTCCTCTCATGACAACATCCCCTGGGTTCAGCGCCGCGATAGTCGTCACGGCGCTTGT
>CAZOUA010000015.1:0-55880 GCA_964582865.1 uncultured Nitrospira sp.
ACCGATCATCTTGCCGTCGGTAAAACAGACGGCGGCCGGGCCGTCCCAGGGCTCCATCATCGCGGCGTGATATTGGTAGAACCCGCGACGGTCCAGGTCCATCTGGGAATTGGCGACCCAGGGCTCCGGAATCAACATCATCATCGTGTGCGGCAGGGACCGCCCGCCGAGCAGAAGGAATTCGAGCGCATTGTCCAGACAGGCCGAATCGCTCTGATTCTCCGACACAATCGGGAAGAGCTTTTCCATGTCTTTCCCGAACAGGTCTGAATGCAGCCGGCCCTGGCGAGCCTTCATCCAATTGACATTGCCCTTGAGCGTATTGATCTCGCCGTTGTGGCAGACGTAACGATAGGGATGGGCGAGCGGCCAGGTCGGAAACGTGTTCGTGCTGAAACGCGAATGGACCAGCGCCAGCGCGCTCACCATGCTCGTATCGGTCAGGTCCTGATAATAGGCCGCCATCTGATGAGGCAGCAGCAGGCCCTTATAGACAATCGTATTGGCCGAGAGGCTGGGGATGTAGAAATACTCGCGGCCTTGGATAGCCGATTCCTTCACGGCCTTCTCGACGCGCTTGCGAACCACATACAGCTTTCGCTCGAACTGCGCGTCGTTCAACACATCGCGGGCGATAAAAATCTGGCGCATGAATGGTTCGGTCTTCCGCGCCTGCACCCCGATCGTGTCGCTCTTGACCGGCACATCGCGCCAGCCGAGCAAGCGGAGGCCTTCTTCTTCGATGATCTTGGCAAACAGTTTTTCGCACTGCTGCCTGGCGGCTTGGTTCGGAGGAAGGAACAACTGGCCGACGCCGTACTCACCGGCATTCGGAAGCGTCACGCCCGCGTCACCAGCTGCCCGCTTCAAGAACTCGTGGGGCACTTGCAAGAGGATACCCGCGCCGTCGCCGGTGCAAGGGTCGCAACCCTGCGCGCCGCGGTGTGTCAGATTCTCGAGGACTTGAAGGCCCTGGCGAACGATTTGGTGGGATTTTTGTCCCTTGATATTGACGACAAACCCGATCCCGCACGAATCTTTCTCGTGTTGAGGGTCGTAGAGCCCTTGCTTCGGTGGAAGCCCTGGGAGTTCCATCATACCTATCTCGTGAAAAAGGCAGGTCTTTTCCTGCTGGACAGAGGCCCTACCGAGAGGAATCAGGGACGCGGAATCCCGTCACTCTTGAGGCGATATCCGTTTCAAAATCGTGGCTCAGATTAATAGAAGGGTGAATCTCCTGTCAAGCCGAGCAGAGAGCCGCTTTCACGGGCAGTTCCCTTGACTTTGTTTCCCCCTCTGCCCTACCATCCGCCGCATGCCACAGGGTCCTGTCACTTCGACGATTCACAGCATGGCAGACGTGTGGGATGCCTACCGTCATGAACTGGACAGCGTCGAAGATCAGGTCCGCAAAAATCTCAACTCCAGCGTCACGCTCGTCAACACCGTCGCCGCGCATATTCTGAACAGCGGCGGCAAGCGCATCCGACCCCTGCTGCTCCTTCTCTCCGCGCGTCTGTGCGGCTATAGCGGCCGAGATCATCATCAACTGGGCAGCCTGGTCGAGTTCATCCATACGGCCACGCTCCTGCACGATGATGTTGTGGACGACGCCGACATCCGCCGCGGCCGGCGAACCGCCCGGAAGGTGTGGGGCAACCAGATCAGCATCCTGGTCGGTGACTACCTCTATTCGAAAGCCATGTGCCAGGTGGTGGAGTTCCGCAGCCAAGGCATCAATGAAGTGCTGGCGGAAGCCTGCAAGAAGATGGCGGAAGGCGAAGTCCTTCAGCTCTATTACAACGGCAATCCGGCCATGCCGGAAGCCGACTATATCACCATCGTCGAGCACAAGACGGCGGGATTGATCGCCGCGGCCTGCCGGATGGGCGCGATTCTGGCGGAGGCCTCGGAGGCGCAGCAGGATGCCTTGTTCCGCTTCGGCCAATATCTCGGCATCGCCTTCCAAGTCGCCGACGACACGCTGGATTATACCGCCAACGGGGAATCGCTGGGGAAAACCCTCGGCCAAGACTTGCGGCAAGGGAAAGCGACGCTGCCGCTCTTGCATCTGCTGAACCATTGTTCTGAAACCGATCGGCAGATGATCAAGGATCGGATGGAAACGCGCACGCTGACCGAACAAGATTTGAGCCGGCTCATTCGCTTGATGGAAGAATCCGGTTCCATCGACTATGCGCTGAGCCGAGCTCAGGCCTATATCGCCGCAGCAAAGCGGGATCTGGATGCGTTTGAAGACAGCACGGCCAAGCGAGCCCTCTCGGTGGCCGCCGATTACATGGTGACCCGCGACCGGTAGCACCCGTTTCTTGCGCGGTCACAGGCCATTCAGGTCTGTGACGGGCAACGCGCAGGACCAACGGTCCAGCCTTTCGGTTCTTGTCTAAACATTTATTGTTTGCATCCCCCCAAGGGAGAAAAGGATTACGCATGGCACAAATCATTCCGTTTCGAGGCACATTGTTCGATCCCGCGACCGTCGGCGCCGTTCAGGACGTTGTCGCACCTCCGTACGACATCATCGATGCGGCGGGCCAGCAGGCGCTGTACGACCGTCATCCTCACAACATCATCCGGCTGGAACTGGGTCTCGATCAGGCGGGGGACAACCAGGCCAGCAACCGCTACACCAGGGCCGCCGACATGCTCCGCAACTGGCTCAAAAAAGGCCAACTCAAGCGCGAGGCCCAACCGGCGATTTACTACCACACGATCGAATACGCTCCTCCCGGATCGGCCTCCAGCACGCCCAGGCAAGTGCTGCGAGGATTTCTGGTGACGACCAAGCTGGAGTCGTTGGATTCCGGCCACATCTACCCGCACGAGAACACCAGGGCTGCAGCCAAAACCGATCGACTGAATCTCCTGCAAGCTTGCAAGGCCAACTTCAGTCCCATCTGGCTGCTCTATTCCGATCCGCAAAATGCCGTGCTCGGCATGCTCGAAGCGGCGGTCAAGGGGAAACCGGCCCGCATCGATTTTCTGGACGACAGCGGCTGCCGGCAACGGCTCTGGGCGGTGACAGATCCAGCCGTTCTCAAGCCCGTCGTCGACATCATGCAGAGTAAACCTCTGTTCATCGCCGACGGACATCATCGGTACGAAACCGCGTTGAACTACCAACGCCTGCGGAGGCAGGAGGCTGGATCGCCCAGCGGCCTTCAACCCTATGACGCGGTGCTGATGCTGCTCGCGCCGTTGGAAGATCCGGGGTTGACGGTGCTTCCCACTCATCGCGTGACCACGACCCCGCTGCCTTCCTACGAACAAATCAAGACGCTCTTGAGCGAGAAGTTCGACATCAAGGAGTTTCCGTTTACCGCCGGAACGAAATCCGCCGTGCGTGCGCAATTCATCGAAGCCCTGCGAACGAACGGCCGAAGCGCTCCGACGTTCGGACTCGCACTGAAGGACGACGATCGCTATCTCACCCTGGTGCTCAAGCCAGCGCACCGGCCGGGCCCGCAGGCCTCTCCGCGCACGAAGCTCGACGTGTCGTTGCTGCAACAATTGGTTGTTCCAGTTCTCTGCCCGACGCAGCAGGAGCAGGAAGCGATTCTCTACACCAAGGATGATCACGAAGCGCTTGATTGGGCGGCGAACGGAACGGGAACCGGCGCGTTGCTCCTCAACGCCACCAAAGTCGGCGAAGTGCAGGCGGTGGCCACGGCCGGAGAGCGGATGCCGCACAAGTCGACCTATTTCTATCCCAAGCCACTCACGGGGCTGGTGATCAATGTCATGGAAGAATAGAGGCCAGGCGCTAGAGGCGCCGGGCAAGAGGAACAGAGGAAACGTGGCGACTCGATCACCAGCCTCTTGCCTTGCACCTCTTGCCTGCGCAGGAGCGCCATGAAAGCGAAGATCCTCATCGTCGACGACGATCCGGACATTGCGACCATGCTGGAGGATCGGCTGCAGGCCTCCGGCTATGGAACGGTCACCGCCCAGGACGGCATGCAGGCCCTCGAGATGGTCGAGCAAGAAGCGCCGCACCTCATGCTGCTCGACCTCGACATGCCCCGATTGACCGGGCTCGAAGTTCTCAAACGCCTCCCGAAGGCCAGACCGGCTGAAGACCTCCCGGTCATCGTCATGACCGCCCATGGTTCCATCGAAGCCGCCGTCGAAGCTATGAAAGACGGAGCGTACGACTTTCTCACAAAGCCGCTCGACAAAGACCATCTCTTGTTCGTAATCGACAAAGCCTTGGAACGCGACTCGTTGAAACGGCAGGTCGCCTGCCTCAAGTCCGAAGTCGACGGCCGCTATGCCTCCATCGTGGGCACCAGCGCGAAAATCCGCACGGTCTTGGACGCGGCTCAACGCACCGCCAAATCGGATGCCAGCGTCCTGCTGCTCGGCGAAAGCGGAACGGGCAAGGAGCTGTTAGCCCGTTCGATCCATCAATGGAGCCCTCGCCGTACGATGCCGCTCGTGGTGATCAATTGCGTGGCCTTGACGGAAACGCTGCTCGAAAACGAATTGTTCGGCCACGAACGCGGCGCCTTTACCGGCGCCGACCGATTGCAGAAGGGCAAGCTGGAAATGGCCGACGGCGGCACGGTGTTCTTGGACGAGATCGGGGACATGTCGCTCCCGCTCCAATCCAAGCTGTTACGGGTGCTGCAGGACCGTGAATTTCATCGTGTCGGCGGCACCCGGCTCGTCTCGATCAATATCCGCGTCATCGCCGCGACCAATAAAGACCTGAAGCAGGCGGTCAAGGCCGGGGATTTTCGCGAGGACCTGTTCTTCCGCCTGAATGTGATCAGCCTGACGCTTCCTCCCCTGCGCGAACGGCTGGAGGACTTTCCCGCGCTGGCGAAATTCTTCTTGAACCGGCACGCCAAGGAGGCCAAGCGGCCCGGGATGATGTTCAGCTCCGACTCGATGGATGCGCTGGCCCGTTATACGTGGCCGGGGAACATCCGCGAATTGGATAACGTGATCGCGCGAGCCGTCATCCTGAGCCAGACGGACACCATCGAACCGGACGTCCTGGCGCTCGATTTCCACCCCGCCACCGGGAAAGGCGAGGCGCTACCCTATCTCACGCTGCCCTACCACGAGTCGATGGACGCTCACAGCCGACATATCATCGAGCAAGCGCTGAAAGATGCGGAGGGCAATCAAACCAAAGCCGCAGAACGGTTGCGCTTGCAGCGAACCTACCTCGCCCGCTTGATCAGGCAAAAACAGTCCAAGACCGTATAAGTCAGGCTTGCCCGTGCACAGACAGGTTCCCGCACTCTGCCGTGCGCTCAGAGTTGAACCGGCTGGCGGGCCTGGAGAGAGATGAGACCGGCGTTCGCGTCGTGCTCGGCTTGGGCGTAGCGTTGAGGAGTGCCGATATCGGACCAGTAACCCTGCAAATCGTAGCCGAGGACCATCTCGTCCCGTTGAATCGCCGACACGTACGCATCGATGATGGACGACTCTTTTCCCTTCGGCACATCGCGCAGAAGGCGGGGATTCAGGATATGAACGCCGGCGAACATGCGGGGTTGAACAGGACCGGTCGCCGATTTTCCGCGGCCGGTAATACGGACGATGCGGTCATCTGAACCCACTTCGACCAGCCCCCAACGCGCCGCCTCGTCGTCCTGGCGCAGGACCAACGTCGCCGCAGCCTTGCGCTGCATGTGAAACGCGCACAACGCCTCCAGATCCAGCTCGAACAGCGTATCGCCATTCAACACCAGCACCGGCTCTCCTGAAAAATTCGGTTCTGCCTGTTTGATCCCGCCGCCGGTTCCCAAAATCACCGGCTCATGCGAATAATAGATCCGCAGTCCGTACTTCGCCCCGTTGCCGAGCGCCTGCTCGATCATCGGTCCCAAGTGGTGAAGATTGATGACGACGTCGTGAAACCCATGGCGTTTCAGCAGCAACAGATTCCAGACGATGAGCGGCGTGCCCGCGATGGGGAGCAGCGGCTTGGGGATCGTATTCGTGAGCGGCCTGAGGCGTGTGCCCAGACCCGCCGCGAGGATCATCGCCTTCATGGGATTCCGGCGCAGGCAAGAGGTGTGGGGCAAGGGGCCAGAGGCCGGCGCGCATTCCGATAATTCCAACCCATAGCCCCTAGCCCCTCACCTCTAGCCAGGTCATCAACATACTTCAGGCACATACGTGCTCATGAGCTTCCGCAACGTGAACAGCTCCGGATACTTATACAGATTCCGCTTCACGTAGCCCAGCGTCCGCGGGATGTCGGCCAAAAACTTCGGATTGCCTTTCACCCGGTCGATATAGACGAAACGCCCGGCCGCTTTGAGATTGCGTTGAATGCTCGTGAGATCGAACAGGCGGCGGAAGGCCTCCCGATTCGTCCAGACCTGGCGCCCCGACTCCAGTTGATCGAGATAGTAGCCGATGAGGCGATCGATCAGCGATTCATCCAGCGCGATATAGGCATCACGCAAGAGCGAGGCCAGATCGTACGTGGCCGGCCCCATCAGCGCGTCCTGAAAATCGATGACACCCAACCGGTTTCCATCCACCATGAGATTTCTGGAGTGATAATCCCGGTGGACGAACACGCGCGGCTGCCCGGCAAGCAATTCGGAGATCTTCCGGAATTCGTCGCGCATTGCAGCCCGATCATCCTCCTTCATCGGCGTTTCCCGCCGCGCCGCGATGCCATACTCGACGAAATGATCGAATTCCCACATCAACAGCGGCACATCGAAGCTTCGACTGAACGCCAGGCAGTTCGGATCGGCCGGGGACGTCCCTTTCGATTGAATCCGGATGAGCATGTCGATCGCCTGTTTGTAACGGGCTTCGAGTTCGGCCGGCGTCGCATCGCGGCAGGCATCCGAGAGAGTCACATCGCCGTAATCTTCGAGGTACAGCAATCCAGCCGTGTGATCGTAAAAATAGAGATTCGGGACGGAGACCCCGGCCTTTTCCAGGTGCGACTGGATGTTGAGAAAGGGTAGGTCGGTGATTTGAGTTGCGGCCCCGCTAACCGCTTCTTCCGATTGCTTGAACACCTCCGGTTCGGCCAACTGCATCAGGATGATGGACCGGGCCGTCTGTTCGTTGAGTTCGATCCGGAAGTAACGCCGATTGGAAGCATCGCCGGCAAGGGGCGTGAGCTTTTTGAACGTCCCGCGAAAGGGAAGCTGGTGTTCTACCGTCTCTGCAACAAGCGCGCGATCCGGAAGGGCAAGGGGTTTTTTCGGGGCGGCGGGATCGATCGTGGCCATAAGCGGCGCATTATACACGAACCGGTTTGATTCACGAACTCTGGGCGCGCAACGGTATCCTCTCGCGCACCGAAGCGCTGCCGGAAGTCATTCGACGAACCACGACGGCGCCGATCGCTCCGCCTAGCGTATCCGCCAGCCAATCCAGCCCGCTGGCCTGGCGAAAGGGCACGAAAGCTTGATGCACTTCGTCCGTCATTCCGTAGAACGACACGGCTATGATCGTCATCATCATTGCACGGCCGGCCACCGATGGCCCGGCAGCCCAGCGGCAGGTCCGGTAGGACAACCCTCCGAGGACGGCATACTCGACGAGATGCAGGAATTTATCGCTCAGCGTTTTGAGCAAGAAATCCGGCAGCTCGTCCTCGGGGTGCGGCAATGACGAGAGATAAAAAATCGCTGCGGCGTAGAGCAGCACCGGCAACCAATACCAGAAGAACGGATAGCGAGCGCCGGCATTTATCAACGAGACAACCCTTCCCATTTTCCTCCCTTGATTGCAAGCCTCGTATCCCTATGACATACTCTTTCTAAGTCCGCAATATTCTTCGCACATTGCCTATGAAAACAGCGCGCGTCTGCTTCCTCTGGCACATGCATCAGCCCTACTACACCGACCCAGTGACCGGGTCGGCCAGTATGCCCTGGGTGCGCCTCCATGCAGCCAAAGCCTATTTCGACATGGCTTATCTCCTGGACAAGTTTCCGGCCGTTTATGCCACGTTCAATTTCACGCCGTCGCTGCTCCTCCAATTGCAGGAAATCGGCGCAGGGAGCGTCCGCGATCTCTTTCTCGACTATGCGGAACGCCCTGCAGCGTCGCTGGCTCCGGAAGAACAGGCCTTTCTCATTCGTCACTACTTCTCGATCAATTGGGCGACGATGATTCGCCCTTTCCCCCGTTACCATGAACTGCTGGTGAAGCGAGGATTGGAGATCGACGGACAGGATCTGGAGCATCTCGCCCGCCAGTTCACCACACAAGATTTGCTGGATCTTCAAGTCTGGTTCAACCTGGCCTGGTTCGGATACGGCGCCGTCCAACGGTACCCGCGCCTGGCCGCATTGCGCGCGAAGAACCGCGGCTTCACCGAAGAGGACAAGCAGGAAGTGCTGGCGCTTCACCGGACAACCGTTCAGGCCATCGTTCCCATGTATCGCCGGCTGGCCGAGCGAGGGCAGATCGAACTGACGACGACGCCGTTCTTCCATCCGATTCTCCCGCTCGTGATCGACACGGAGCATGCCAAGCGCGCCAGGCCCGATCTTCCGCTCCCCTCCCGCTTTCGCGCCCCGGAGGATGCGGAAGCACAACTGCGGCATGCCGTGGAATTTCATACCGCCGCCTTCGGCCATCCTCCAGCCGGACTCTGGCCCTCGGAAGGATCGGTATGCCCCGAACTGATTCCCCTGCTCTCGCCGGCCGGACTTCGCTGGCTGGCCACCGATGAAGGCATCTTGGCGCGCTCGATCGAGGCCTCACAACAGCCTTGGCGCCGGCAGTCTCAGCTCTATCGTCCCTATCGGACCGGACCGGCCGGGCAAGAAGTTTCCATTGTGTTTCGCGACCGCGAGATTTCGGACGCCTTCGGCTTCGTGTATCACAAGACCACGCCTGAATCAGGCGCCGAGGACGTCTTGCGCCGCATCAGGCAGATTGCGCAGGATACGAATAAGGAGAATATCCTCATTCCCATCATCTTGGACGGCGAGAATCCCTGGGAGCATTACCATGACGGAGGCGAGCAGTTTCTCTCGCATCTCTACCGCGCGTTTGACTCCCACGCGCTGGATCAGGACGATTCCCTGCGCGTGACCACCGCCACGATGTCCGACGCGCTGAACGCCGCTCCCCCGGAGGAATCTCTGCCCCAGTTGCATTCCGGCTCCTGGATCAATCAGGATTTCAAAATCTGGATCGGCCACCAAGAGGATAACCGGGGCTGGGATCTCGTCGGCCATACTCGCGCGCGCCTTGTGGCCTTGAGCCCGACGTTGCCTCCCGATCGGGCCCGGGCGGCCTGGAACGAACTCTACGCGGCGGAAGGCAGCGATTGGTTCTGGTGGTACGGCGATGATTTCGATACGGCCTACAAGGAAGAGTTCGACCGCCTCTTTCGCACCCATCTGCGCAACGTCTGGACGCTCGCCGGAGAGACACCCCCGGAAATCCTGAACCATCCCATCTGCGCAGTTCGGAAACTCCATGGGCACGACCGGATCACGCAGCCCCTGTCGCTGCTGCATCCCGTGCTTGATGGTTTCGTCACCGATTTTTTCGAATGGCGCAGCGCCGGCCTCATCGATCCCCGTCCGCCGCTCGGGGCAATGTGGAAAGCCGAAAGCCTCTTCTCGGCGATCTATTACGGCTTCGACCTCGAACAGCTCTTTCTGCGTCTCGACCCCCACGAAACCCTGCACGCTCAGCAGCAGGATCTTTCCATCGAGTGCCAGATCCAGACTCCGGCGCGGACCTATCGTCTCTCCGTTTCCTTGGCCAATCCCGATCATTATATGTTGGCTGAACAGCGTGAAGCCGGCAGCTGGCACGACAACGGTCCCTCAACACTCCTGGGGTGGAGCAAGGTCTTGGAACTGGCCCTCCCGTTCAAAGCTATGCATATTGAAGCGGGACAAACCCTGCAACTCGGCATTGTGGTACGAAACCATGGGCTGGAAGTTGCACGCTACCCCTACCATCAGCCGCTCAGGCTGACGATTCCGGGACCGGAGTTCGAAGCGACGGTGTGGCGAGTATAAAACATGGGCAAGAGGGAAGAGGCGCGTGGCTAGAGGTCAGACCGTTCGGTACCCATAGCCCCTCGCCTCTCACCACTACGCCTAAATTGGAGGAAAGAATGCCTGATCTCAGACGCGATCCCATTGTCGGCCGCTGGGTGATTATTTCGACCGAGCGCAGCGGACGGCCGCATGACTTCGCGCAGATGCAGCAGGCCCGTCCCATCTCGACGGCCCTCTGCCCGTTCTGCCAGGGCCAAGAGCGGCTCACGCCGAAAGAAATTATGGCCTACCGGCCTCAACCGGCGGAGGCGAATGCTCCCAACTGGACGGTGCGGGTCATCCCCAACAAGTTTCCCGCATTGCAGGTCGAAGGAGAACTGGGCCGCGAAGGGCTCGGCCTCTACGATCGGATGAACGGCATCGGCGCGCACGAAGTCATCATTGAAACCCCGGAGCACAAGAGCAGCCTGGGGGATCTGCCGGCCAAGAAGATTGAAGACGTGCTCTGGGCCTATCGCGATCGTATCATCGACCTCAAGAAAGACGTTCGCTTCCGGTACATCCTGATTTTCAAGAATCAGGGCGCAGCCGCCGGCGCTACCCTCGAACACAGCCATTCGCAATTGATCGCGCTGCCGGTCATTCCGACCAGCGTGATAGAAGAGATCGACGGCTGCCGGGCTCATTACCAGCAGAAGGAGCGCTGCATCTACTGCGACATTCTCCGGCAGGATCTGTCGGAGGGCGACCGCGTCGTGGCGGAGAATCCGGAATTCGTCTGCGTGACACCCTTCGCGCCACGCTTCCCCTTCGAGATGTGGATCCTCCCCAAGCGCCACGCCGGCCATTTCGAAGAAAGCCAGAAACAGCAATTCGAATTCCTCGCGCCGATTCTCTCTGAATCATTGCGGCGCATGGATCAGGTGCTGTCCAAGCCGGCGTACAACTTTATTCTCCATAGTTCTCCTCTCCACGAAAAAACCGGCGACTTCTACCACTGGCACTTGGAGATCATCCCCAAGCTCACTCAAGTCGCCGGCTTCGAATGGGGCACGGGGTTCTACATCAACCCTGTTTCGCCCGAAGAATCGGCCAAATTCCTGAGGGAAGCCGCTCTCTGAGACTATTGCCCGCCGGCTGCATGCGGGCTTATCATGCCCCCATGCAAGTCCAACTCAGCCATCCGGCTAGAACCGTCGAAGTCAAAGGGCCCAAGAAGGCCAAGGACCTTCTGCGCGAATTGAATCTCGTCGTCGAAGCGCACTTGGTCATCCGCGGCGATGAACTGGTGACCGAAGACGAGATGCTCTTTGACAAGGACCAAATTGAGATTCGGCCGGTGATTTCAGGCGGCTCTATCGAGCCGCAGGCGCAAGGCCAGAAGCAAACGGCAAGGGGCCATAGAAAATGTTTCCCTGCCTCTCGCCTCTAACCCTTTGCCCCAAGCCCATGGTCAATTAATGAACTGCACGAAATGTAAAACCAAAGCCGCGATCAAGCTCCCGCGCCACCACGCGGCTTTCTGCAAGGCTTGCTTCAACGGCTTTGTCCATGACCAGGTCGCCAAGGCGGTCAAATCGCAGAAGATGTTCGGGAAGGACCAGCGGATTCTGGTCGCCGTCTCGGGCGGGAAAGACAGCCTGGCCCTGTGGGACATCTTATTGAAGCTCGGATATAAGGCCGATGCGCTGTACGTTAACCTTGGTATCGGCGGCTATTCCGAGCGATCTCACGAGAAGGTCCGTCGATTCGCCGACAGTACGGCGGCCCCGTTTGGCGCCACGCTCCATACCCACAAGGTGGAACAGGAAGAAGGCGCCGGCATTCGCGAACTGGCCATGCTGGTTCACCGACCGACCTGCAGTACCTGTGGAACCATCAAGCGCTATCAGTTCAACCGCGCGGCGATCGAGCACGAATATGATGTGATGGCCACCGGCCACAATCTCGACGACGAAGCCGCCCGCTTGCTCGGCAACGTGCTGCATTGGCAGGAAGAATATCTCGACAAACAGGGGCCGAGCCTTCCCGCTTCTGTCGAAGGTTTCGCGAAGAAGGTGAAGCCGCTCTATCGGTTGACCGAGCGTGAGCTCGCCGCCTATTGCGTCCTCAACAAGATCGACTACATCGTGGACGAATGTCCCATGGCGCAGGGCGCCCGATCCCTCCTCTATAAGGAAGTCTTGAATCGATTGGAGACCGAGTCCCCCGGGACGAAGCAGACGTTCTACTGGGGCTTTCTTGAAAAGCAGAGCAAGAAGGAATCTGCTCCCGCCACGATGGCCGAGAAAGATCAAGCCATGTTGCATCCTTGCAGCCTCTGCAAACAGCCTACGACGGCGGAGGTCTGCTCCTACTGCAAGCTGATGGCACGAGCGAAAACCCCTTCCCTGTCGTGATCCGGCCGGCTCGCGAGCAGCTCTTGAGCATTCCCTCTTTCATTCGAACGCTCCTTGGCCACGGAATTTTCGCCGTTCTCTTCATCCTCTCCGCTCGCCCGGCCTATGCAGACGACCTGTCTCCGCACGTAACGGTCGGCACTCAAACGATCGGCCTCGTCGCCGGTCCAGCCTTGCCGATTCGCCTGCTGCAGAGCCAATCCTCGAAGCTGGTCGGCGGGGCCGCGGCTCCCTCGTGGACGATAACGCTCACCGACCCGCTCGGTTCCGGCTGGTACCAAGGTCAGATCGCCGCCGGCGCCGAGTTGCTTGTCTTCGGCACGAGCCAGCCTGTCACGGGGTACGGTGTGGCAGTGACGCCAAAACTGGTGTACAGCTTCACCGGACTCGACCGGCTCCGGCCCTATGTCGAAGGCGGCGGCGGTCCGATGTGGACGGACCTCGGCGGACGCGTGCCGGAGCAGCCGGGACAATTCAATTTCGCAGTTTGGGGCGGTGCCGGTTGTTCGTGGTTTCTGACGTCACAGTGGGCCATTCAAGCAGGCGCTCGCTTCGTCCATCTTTCCAACGCCGGCACCCGTTCGCCGAACTCCGGGTTGAACTTCGGCATGCCCTTTCTTGGATTCTCTTATTCTCTGTTCTAACCCCCGCACGCCCTTGCAATGCCTCCATCGACCTCGTAAGCTGCCAGACGCATAGTTGATTCTTGTTATTTCGACGTTACCTCCTCATCCATGGCAACTACGGCACGCGACTATTACCAAATCCTCGGGCTCTCACGCTCGGCCACGGCAGACGACATCAAGAAAGCCTTTCGCCGGCTTGCCCGTCAGGTCCATCCCGATCTCCATTCAGGCGCGAAGAAAGCCGAGATGGAGAAAAAGTTCAAGGAACTGAACGAGGCGCACGAAGTCCTGTCCGATCCGGACAAGCGTAAAAAATACGATCAGTACGGCGCGCAGTGGGAGCAGGCTGAGGCTTACGAGAAAGCCAGGCAGCAGGCAGGCGCGCAGGGATTCGGCGGAGGACAGCCGGGTGATTCGTTCGGCGGCGAAGCGTACTCGGACATTTTTGAAAATCTCTTCGGCGGACGAGGCCGGACCGGAGGCGGGCGCGGGTTTGCCGTCCCCGGTGATGACTTGGAGACGGATGTCGACTTGACCTTGCGGGAGGTCCTCACCGGCGTTACGAAACGCGTGAGTCTGCGGGAGCCCCTGCCTTGCTCGACCTGCCAGGGAACCGGCGCGTTGCGCAGCCGAACCTGCCCCACCTGCTTCGGCAGCGGCTCGACCACGGAAGCGAAGACGATCGAGGTTAAGATTCCCGCCGGCGTCCAGGAAGGCACGCGCGTCCGCGTCGCGGGCAAGGGGCAGCCGGGCTCGAACGGCGGCAAGCGCGGCGATCTCTATCTGCATGTCCAGATTCAATCGGACCCCATCTTTCGGCGGCAGGGCAGCGATCTCCATGTGATGCTGCCGGTCTATCCCTGGGAAGCCGCGTTAGGTGCGGAGGTCATGGCGCCGACCCTGTCAGAGCCGGTGCGCGTGAAAGTCCCGGCCGGAAGCCGGGCCGAAGGAAAACTGCGGTTGAAAGGCAAGGGACTCCCCTCCGCCACCGGAGGCCACGGCGATTTGTTTTTGACCCTTCAAATCGTGATGCCGACTTCCATCACGGAAGAAGAACAGCTCCTCTACGAACGCTTGGGGCGCGGAAAGCATCCGGATCCGCGCACCGACCTGCTCAACAAAGTCAGGCTACGGTAACCGCATGAGCCTCATGGAGTATGCCGCGCTGGCATTCAGTTCGCTCTTCGTGATCGTGGATCCCATTGCCACCGTACCGGCTTTCTTGGCGATGACTGCGAGAGATACGATGGAGCAGCGGCGCCGGATGGCGCGAACCGCCTGCCTGGTGATGGCAGGCCTCTTGATGGGATTTGCGCTCGCCGGCCAATGGCTGTTTTCGCTGCTCGGCATCACGTTGCCTGCCGTCCAGGTTGCCGGGGCGCTCGTCTTGCTGCTCGTGGCATTGGACATGCTGCGTGCGCAGCGCTCGCCCGTGCAGGAAACTGCGGCTGAAACAGCGGAGGGCGCCACAAAAGACGACATTGCCGTTACCCCCCTGGCCATCCCGATGCTGGCGGGGCCGGCGGCTATTTCCACGGTGATCCTCCTGGAAGCCCAAGCGGTTTCTTGGGCCTATCGAGGCCTGTTACTCGCTTGCGTTGCGCTGGTCGGTCTGGCAAGCTACGCTATCTTGGCGATCGGGGCATCCGGCGCCAAGTGGATGAGCCCCCTGGCCGAGAAAATTATCACGCGCCTCATGGGCTTGCTGCTCGCCGCCTTGGCCATTCAGTTTCTGTTCAACGGACTGAAGGGCGAAGGCGGTTTGTTTGTGCGATAATTACCCATTGCACCTGCCTCTGCAGAGGCTTCATCAACTGAAGGAGGACGGCATGACGAAGGCAATCAGGACAATCTCCACTCTCAGCATCATGTCGGCGTTCGCGCTGATGCTCGGGCTCCCCGCCGTCTGGGCCAACGAACCGGGTTACGGGAAGGACGGACATGCGGGCGGCGGCCATAGCGCCATGGGCAGCCACGGCATGGGGATGATGCACAGCAGCACCGGCCATTTGATCCGCCACCTCCTGAAACACGAAAAGGACATCGGACTGACGGCCGATCAGATCGCCAAGCTCAAGGACATCCAGTTGAATCTCGATAAGGCGCGCATCAAGGCGGAGGCCGACATCCAGATCGCCGAACGGGAACTCAAAGCGCTCACCGACGATGAAAAATCCGACCTCGGCGCGATCGAAGCGAAGTTGAAACAAAGCGAGGATATGCAGGTCGCGCTGCGCATGACGTCGATCAAGACACGCCGTGACGTGCTCGGTCTGTTGACGCCGGAGCAACGCGCGAAAGAGAAGGCCGAACACGACAAGATGATGCAGCAACACAAGGACGGTGGGAAAGGCCCTGCCAGCCCGCATGGCGGCGGCATGACGAATCCGCACGGCGGCAATCCCCATGGGACACCCCAGAAAGGTTCCGGCGGCAGCGTTCCCGCTCCTCCGAGCAGCATGTCCGTCAACTAGTACCCAACCTGTCACTCAAGGAGGTATCTTGTGAAACCCTTTCGTCTGATCCTGACCCTCGCGATCGGAACCGTGTTGGCGATGGGCTCTCCTGCATGGAGCGACAAGAAAAAGGACGGAGAAGGCGACATCGCGACACTCGCCAAGGACGCCAAAGTGACCATCGATCAGGCCGTCAAGACGGCCCTGGAAAAGGTTCCCGGCACGGCGGTCGAGGCGGAGCTCGAAAAGAAACACGATAAGACGGTCTGGGAAGTGGAAGTGTTGGGCGCGGACGGCAAGGTATCCGAAGTCCACATCGATGCCGCCACCGGCGCCGTGATCGACGTGGAAGCCAAGAAAGACGAGAAGGACAACGAGAAGAAGAAAGAAGGAAAGAAAGGAAAGTGATTCCATCATGTCGAAGGAGTTGAAGCTCAAGAGTCACGATCTGCTGGTCGGTCCAGGACGGGCTCCAGCCCGGGCCATGTTGAAAGCCGTCGGATTCACGGATGAGGATTTATCCCGTCCGATCATCGGCGTCGCCAATACCTGGATCGAAGTCATGCCCTGCAACTTTCACTTGCGCCGGTTGTCTGAACGGGTGAAAGCCGGCATCCGCGCCGCAGGCGGGACCCCCATCGAATACAACACCATCGCCGTGTCCGACGGCATTTCGATGGGGACAGAAGGCATGAAGGCTTCGTTGATCAGCCGCGAAGTCATCGCCGACTCCATCGAACTCGTGGCTCGGGGGCATCTCTTCGACGGTGTGGTCGCCTTGTCGGGTTGCGATAAAACGATCCCCGGCACGGTCATGGCGCTCGCGCGCTTGAACGTGCCGTCGCTGATGCTTTACGGCGGTTCGATCATGCCGGGACAGTTCCAAGGCCATGACGTGACGATTCAAGACGTGTTCGAAGCCGTCGGGAAGCACGCGTCAGGCAAGATGACGAACGCCGAGCTCAAGGATCTCGAAGACCATGCCTGCCCAGGCCCCGGTGCCTGCGGCGGTCAGTTTACGGCCAATACCATGGCGATCGCCTTTGAATTCCTCGGCATCTCTCCGATGGGCCGCAATGGCGTGCCCGCGATGGACAACCGGAAAGACGACGTGGCCTTCGAATGCGGCAAGATGGTCATGGACCTCTTGAAACACGATGTGCGCCCGCGCCAGATCATCACCCGGAAATCGATCGAGAATGCGATTGCCGCCGTGGCCACGACCGGTGGTTCAACGAATGCCGTCTTGCACCTGCTCGCCATCGCCCGCGAAGCCGACATCAAGCTGACGATCGACGACTTCGACAAGATCAATCGCAAGGTTCCGTTGCTGGCCGACCTGAAACCGGGCGGACGATTTACGGCATCAGATCTGTACGCCGCCGGCGGCACGACGCTGGTTGCCAAACGTCTCATCGAGGCGGGGCTCCTTCACCAGAACCAGCCGACGGTTACCGGCCGGACGATCGGCGAGGAAGCGCAACGCGCGACGGAAACGCCCGGGCAACAGGTATTGCGGCCGCTAGGGAATCCCATGAAAAAAACCGGCGGACTGGTGATTCTCAAGGGCAATCTTGCGCCGGAAGGCTGCGTGGTGAAGGTTGCCGGCCACTCGATTATGGAATTTCGTGGCCCCGCAAAAGTCTATGATCGTGAAGAGGATGCCTTCGTGGCCGTTCAATCGAAGCAGATCAAAGCCGGCGACGTCGTGGTGATCCGCTATGAAGGACCCTCTGGCGGTCCTGGCATGCGCGAAATGCTGGGCGTGACCGCCGCGATCGTGGGGGCTGGGCTGGGCGATTCTGTCGCCTTGTTGACTGACGGACGATTTTCAGGAGCCACCCACGGGCTGATGGCCGGCCATGTCGCACCGGAAGCGGTCAGGGGCGGGCCGATCGCCGCGGTGAAAAACGGCGATACGATTGTCTTCGATATCGCGAAGCGCCAGTTAAATGTGGAGTTGTCTCAGAAAGAGATCAAGGCCCGGCTGAAGAAAGTGAAACAGCCGGTTCCCCGTTACACGTCGGGCGTGATGGCCAAGTACGCCAGGCATGTGTCCTCGGCCTCTGAGGGAGCTGTGACAAGTTAGGCCCGGTTCAGGCTTCCGGGCGGAATCAGTAGTACGTGATTACCCGTTCGCGGCTGACCACCGTTTCGTTCAGCACGATGGTCCCGCTTTTGTCCGACCAGCGCTGGACCGTTTCTTTCGTCCAGTTCCCCATATGATCAAACTCGTAGGTCACGAGCGATTTCCGGAGATGTGACTGGCGGTAGAATTCGCTCGCTTGCTCAACCCGATTGCCGGACTGGTCGTACCGATACAGATCCTTTCGCATCAGATCGCCATCGCTTCCGTAAAAGCGGCTTTCCTTCAGCCTTCCGAGCGGCCCATGATGATGTGTCGATTCCAAGACAAGGCGGCCTTGAAAATACCGTGCATGGTAAATAAGGTCGCCTCGCACGTCATACAGACTTTTTTCGGCAATCCCCTGTCCGGAAACCATGATGTGCTCAGCCAGGAGCCCTCTGTCGTCGTAGAGAGAGAACTCGGCATGGGCAAAAAGACCGTCCTCGGTGACCGCTATCAATGCTAATTGTCTGCCTTGTTCGTCGATCCCATACCGGAACTGTTTCCGGCTGGTGACCCTGCCATCAGGGCCAACCGTGTGCTCTTCGGTCATCCGCCCTGCTGCGTCATGAAGATACACGTAACGGGCGGAGCCCGCTTCTTTGGCGGGGACCAATTCCAGATTCGTGAGATTGCCGCTGTGATCGAACTGATGGATGGTCTTGAGCTGAGGGTGTGTTGTCACAACGGTGCGAACAGTCCCGGCCAATTCAAAACGGTCGAGGTCGCTCTTGGCACCGCTCGCGATGGGATCTGAAACGATGAACCAGCAGGTTGCGACGACGAGGACATGCACCCGGGAGGCAAGTGGATTCATGCGTATCAAATTGCCGTGACTTCCCGCATGTCTATTTTCCCTTCATTCTCCCCCGCTTCCGGAAAACCGCATTTCCCAGATTGCAAGTTCAGGAAAGCTCACGAGAAGCAGGCTGAAATTACCATGGGGCTTTTATTTGAAGGCGGATTTGCATGCCAAGCCACGTCGCAAAGCTCCGCAACTCACCGAGAAGTCTATTGAGCTGCAGTTGGCCAGCGCTCGATATCATGAGCCCGATCGCAAGGGTAAGAATAAGCCATTGATACCCATTCGTGACATTCAATCCGAGAACGTCCACGTGCAGCCCCGCGTTGTGCACCACAAGAAAGACCGTTCCCAACACGCTATAGAGCGCATACGCCCAGTTCCACATCGTGGCAATCGATGATGCGCAAATTGAGAGATATTGATTGGCCACGGCCGAAGAGAATACCACGAGCGACACCAGGTAGAGATTGAGGCTTTCGAGTGAATTCTTCTTGCGCCAATACAGTCCTAAGACAAACAGCACGGCGACAAACGGCACGATCCACGGCACCAGCGTATATAACGTATTGGGAGCCAGCAAGGACCACAAGGGCGCGTTGTCCAGCGAACGGTACATGAAAACATTCTTCACTATTCCTCCGCCGCCCTCTGGAAGGTACCACAGGAACGCCCCGAGAAATATGGCATACGGAACGAACAAGACCATTACCTTCCTGGAGAGGCGTTCCTCCTTTACGGCCAGCCAGCACGGGAAGAGAAACAGAATGTGTTTCACACACAACGAGATCCCGATACCCGCCAAGCAGAGCCATTTCGAATGTTCGCTCCGCCTCCGGTCATACAGCACCACCGAGAGCAATCCCGTAAGCACCGCCAGATTATCGAACTGACTATGGTAGCCCGTAATCAGTATCGACAATGGATTCAAGAAGAACAGCGCGCCGACCTTGATTGAGTATTGCTCGACCAACAGCCACAAGATTCCCAGGTCAACCAGCGTAAGGAACGAGGCAACCTTCCACCGCAAACCAACCACTCCCTCCTGATCAAACCATGGCATGACATCCAATGCGTGCAATATGTGGAACCAAATCGGCCCATAGTTGTAACGATCGGTTTCCGCGTAGACATTTCCCCCGGCAGAAACAATATCCGCCACGATTCGATAAGACTCCACATCGAAATTGTAGCCCCGAAGCGGAGCCAGCATCCTCAGCACAACTCCGGCCATTATGACGGCAAGAAGGGAGAGAACGGCGCGGCCATTTTCTTTGAATGATCCGTTTTTCATCCCACGATGTGTTTCCGTAAAGATCCCCGCCTATACAAACGACTGCAGTCCTTCCTCGATCAAATTCTTCCCTAACTTGCGCCCTTCTCTAATCGCATAATTCGTTCCCCGATCTTCCGGATATATTTGCGCCATTGAGCAGATATGAAGACCTTCCACAGGACCTTTTCTCGATGGAATGAGTTTGCTGTAGAATTTTTCTACTACAGGCTGCGACCACCTCGCCTTCCACATGTGATGCCGCTTGACCCACTCCCGCGTCATCTTCGGAAACATTTGCTGCAAATATGGAAGCGCGTACCCCAACATCTCGTCGGCATTCAGCGAGAACAGAACATCCGTATGCGGGACATACTTGGAGAGATAGACGATGTGCCTGCCGCCATAGACCTCAGGACGCACGAAGTTCGTGTGTTCAATCACACCCACGAATGGAAAGCTCGGGTCATTGACGTTGAGCCAATACGTCTTAGATAGCGGGCGATCGAGCTCGAGCACAAGACAGACGTTTCCAATGTAATGAATTCTCTCAAGGCTTTTCACATAGTCATCACTGGCCCACTCTCGCACCATGCCGGCCACCAGTGGAAGCGCCGTCGTTGCAACAACATGATTTGAACATATGACGCCTTTGGCTGTTGTGGTACGCCAGCCTCCGGTTTGTGGTTCCACCTTCGACACCGGCACGTTCAGTTCAATGCGACCGCCCAACTCTCGAATTTGCCGTGCAAGCTCCTCCGCCAGCACCGTAAACCCGCCCTTCAGGTAAGCCAACCTTTCCCCTCCCCCCTTACCACGACTCCCACCACGAAGTTTGAGCTTGTTCCAAAACCATACAGCCGAGACCTGCTCAGCATACGGGCCGAATTTGCTCTTTAGCAGAGGCTGCCACAGAACACGATAGACGTTTTCTCCCCCGAGCTTGCACAACCACTCTTGAACGGATTGCCCCTCCAGTACCGTCCAATCCTTGATTCGCCGTACACGCAGAGCAAGCAGCCCAAGACGAATTCTATCGGAGAAGGAAAGCGGCGTAAATCTCAACAGATCCCATGGATTCGAGAGTTTGAAGAAATTCCCGGCGTAGTAGACTCCCGTATTGGTGGGGCTGACCTCAAGACGGTGGCTTAGGCCCAATTCGTCGACAAGCTGCATAATCTCCACGTCACTGGTAAACCAATGATGATAGAACCGCTCAAGTCGTTCACCGCCGACATCAAAGGAAGCCGCCAATCCACCGATTTCCGACTCAGCCTCCAGAATGGTTACAGGTATCTTCTTCTTGACGAGTTCATAGGCGGTCGCGAGCCCCGTGAACCCCCCTCCCACAATTGTCACGCATGTTTGAGCTAGCACACTCACTCTTCTGGTTTCTTATCTGGTTTACTGCCCCTGCAAGAGCACGCGGGAGATACAACCCGTGCATTGCAGCCCAAGGAAATTACCTGGTGGCATAACTGAAGGGTTCACGTGCAGCGCACTGTCGCGCTGCCGAAGTTTCAATCGTCGATCGAAGACAGCCCACAGAGGTTTTGGATGCGCGCCTACGCATCCTGCTCCTCTTCGAGAGGTGAACGAAGCGGGGTGCTCCCAGCCGCCTCTCACTATGTTGCATCGCATTTCGAATCAGCTTCCTGATCTTCACTTGTGATTCATCATTGGACTTCGTGACATTGCCGGTCCCATATCATTGAAGCCCAGATACTCCTGAACTACGTAGAGAGGGCGCCGTTTTATCTCTCCATAAATTCTGGCAACGTATTCGCCAAGGACTCCCACGCTCACCAACTGGACCCCACCCATGAACAATACGGCGATCATTAACGCGGTCCAGCCTTCAACCCAGATATCGGTAAACAACCGCAAAACAAGGGCATACACAATTCCCACCAACGAGAGAGAGGCACAGGCCATCCCAATCGTTACGGACATTTGTAGCGGCTTGGTCGAGAAAGACAACAACCCATCCGCCGCAAAGCCCAACATCTTTCTGAGCGGATACTTGCTGTGTCCCGCGAATCTTTCGGCTCGTTTGTACTGGAGTGACACTTGTCTGAAACCAACCCAACTCACCAATCCGCGTACGAACCTGTCGCGCTCAGGCATCGCCCGCAGTGCATCCACGACGCTACGGCTCATCAGTCTGAAATCACCGGCATCGAGGGGAATTTCCACATCAGATAGACGGTTCAGAAGGCGATAAAACCACTTCGATGTGACCAACTTGAACACAGGCTCGCCGGGGCGTTCGGTACGAGTCCCATAGACCACATCGTAACCCTCTCTCCACTTTGCAATCATTTGGTGGACGACCTCTGGCGGATCTTGCAGATCCGCATCGATGACCACAACGGCATCTCCATTCGCCGCATCTATGCCAGCCGTTACAGCAATCTGATGGCCAAAGTTCCTGGTAAAGCAGATAAGTTTGACTCGCGCATCATGCCCCATGAAACTCTTTACAATCTCGCGAGTCCGGTCATGGCTCCCGTCATCGATAAAAATTAATTCTGCATCAAAGCCATCAAGCTGACTACAGAATCCCTGAAGACGTTTTATTGTCTCACCGATTACTTCCTCCTCGTTGTAACAAGGTACAACCAACGAGAGCATCGGTCTTCTCACTGCATTTACCAGCCTTATGAAGCTTCTCGGTTTCATGATCGATCCGAACTCTTGCATTCCCTCTCATCCACCGATCACAGTTCGCCATCACAGCATGGACGCATTTTCTCATTTCAGATGTACCGCGTCTCTCGGAAATCCACCAGAAGTTTCTGAATGGTTGACAGGGTTTAGCAGTGGCCCCGGCACGACTGAAACTCAGGAAACAGGCCTGGAGCAATCACGCGGGGGAATACGGGGTGAGCGACTAAACCATGAATCCGATTGATACATTCTGTGATTCCAGGTGCTGGGGAACTCCGGCCAGCCAACCTGCGAGGGATTTAGCGTATCTCCCCTTGGGCTAGCGCCGCACGATACCGAACGTTATCGCCTGTGTTGTACTGAAGCGCCATTGCCACGACATGCAGAGGCGGACGCTTCTGCCAGGGCAACTACTTCCCTTTCATCCTCCCGCGCATTTCTGACATCATCCCCTCAAGATCCGCTTCCGCTTTCGCGCGACCGCTGACCAACTGGTCGAGATCATAGGGACGAGCCGGAGGTGCATCCAAACGATCCAATTTTGCCGGCAGCTTGCCCGGAGCATCAGGCTTTGGAGACTGGGCGGATTTTCCTGAAGGTGGGACGGATGGCACAGCAGGCACGTCTGTCATCGAACTGGCTTGTCCCGTCGGGACAATAGCTCCACGCGGAGACTTCACCCCGACCCCCTGTTCCCGAAGCCATTGCGCCGCGACGCTCGACTTGAGCGAAAAGCTGATGCTCGTGATGGGAAGGCCGTCTGGAGCGACACGTGCCATGGCGGTATTCACTCCGACCATATGCCCGTCGCCGTCCAGCAACGGCCCGCCTGAATTCCCCCGATTCAGCCCGGTTTCTGTCTGGAATACATGCTTGCCGGCCACGCCATTAAAGTTATCGACCTCTGCGCTGATGACACCGGTCGTGAGCGTCCAGAGCCCTCCCTGTTCCGGGTGGCCAATGGCCACCACTCGGTCGCCGATTCTTTCCTGAGACGACTCGCTCAGGGCAACAACTGGCAGTGTAGCCGGCGCGCCTTCGAGTTTCAGAAGGGCCAAATCGAGCGGAGCCGAAAATGCCACGACTTTGGCACGCGTCATCCGAGAGAGATCAACCTTTGAATCACCCGTGACACGTGCCGGCTTCAAAAAGACCGAAAGGCGCGGATAGGGCTTTCCGGTGCGTTCTTCGATGACGACATGGGCGTTGGTCAAAACCAACCCGTCGGCTTGGATAATAGAGCCGGTGCCGCCGTTTCCACTTTTCCCGGCATCTGAATGCCCCATGACCATGACGACGGCGGGCGACGCCTGTTCGTAGATTTCACGCGGCGAGAGCTCTTTCCCCGAAACACTCTGGCACCATAGGAAAGAGACAATGGACAGGATCCCCCACGTCACGTGGTTCATCGGACCTCCTTCATTACACACAGAATCAATCGCATAAGGTAGGAATCGAAGCCCTTGTGATGATGCGATGCAACACAGGAGAAGGTCAGGCGTTGATGGCACCCGCACCATTATGCCATAGACAATGCGGCACTTAGGCTCATCGGTAGAACTCCCCGACCATCTGAACGACATAGCTTTGCTGCGCTTCGGTCAATTCAGCATAGACAGGCAGGGAGAGGACCTCTTCGGCTGCCCGCTCGGAGTGGGGAAACGAGCTTTTCCGATAGCCGAGATCCTGATAGCAATTCTGGAGATGCATCGGCAGCGGGTAATACACCTCCGAGCCGACCCCTTGGTCTTTCAAGAAGTTCCTGAGCTCGTCTCGTTTCTGAACTCTTACCGTGTATTGATTGTAGACGTGGAAGTTCCCGGGGGCCGTTGCAGGGAGCGTGACGCGATCAAGAAGATTCGCCTGGGTAAACAAACGCTGATACCGCTCCGCGTTCCGCCGGCGGCCCTCGGTCCATTGATCGAGATACTTGAGCTTCACGTGGAGGATCGCCGCTTGCAACGCATCCAACCGGCTGTTGATGCCGACCGCCTCGTGCAGATACCGCACGCGGCTCCCATGGACCCGCAACATCGAGAGGGCATCCGCCAACGCCTGATCATCAGTCGTCATGAGCCCGCCATCACCGAAGCCGCCAAGGTTCTTGGTCGGGAAAAAACTGAAGCAGCCGACGTCCGCCAGGACACCGGCGCGCTTCCCGTGACGTGCCGCGCCGATAGCTTGGCAGGCATCTTCGATGACATGCAGGCGTTTCCGTTTCGCGATCTCGTTGATCGCCTCCATGTCGGCGCACTGCCCAAAGAGGTGCACGGGGATAATGGCCTTGGTCCGTGAGGTGATGGCCCGGTCTATCTGGCTGGGATCGATGTTGAACGTATCCGGCTGGATATCGATGAATACGGGCTTCGCGCCCAATCTCGAGATTGCACCCGCCGTGGCAAAAAAAGTAAACGGCACCGTGATCACTTCATCCCCGGCCTTCACACCGAAGGCCATCAAGGCCAGGAGCAAGGCATCGCTCCCGGATGCGCAGCCGATTGAGTGGCGGCTCCCCACATACTGGGCCGTAGCCTTTTCAAAATCGACGAGGCGTGGTCCCAGCACGAACCCTTGTTCATCGCAGACGCGTTCGATGACGGACAACACTTCGGCCTTGATCGTGCCGTATTGCGCTTTGAGATCCAATAATGGGACGTTCACATTCGCTCCGAGGCTATAGTTGTGGTACCGATCCTAGCGAGCCAGGCATCGGCTGCTGCCGCCGCTCAAAAAGCAGCCTATCATACAGAGATTGATACTGTTTGACCATTTCTTCAATGTGAAATTCTTTGGGGAGCGCCTCTCTATTTTCCGCCGTACTTCTCGCCGCCTGTTCCGGACGCTGGAGAATCTCGCCCAGCCCAGCCGCCAGGCCCTCAATATTCCCCGCCTCACAGAGCCGCACATCAGGCCCATTTGTCACGACTTCATCCACACCGCCGACCTTCGTGGCGACAATGGGCACACCGGCTGCTGAGGCTTCAAGAATCACCCTGGGAAGGCCTTCCCAATGCGATGTCAGCAACAGCGCATCGAATGCTTTCATGGCCATGTCGACGTCGCGCCGCCATCCTGTCAGCCGCACTCGACCTTGCAATCCGTGCTGTTGAATGAGTGCTTCGATGCGCGGACGCAACTCCCCGTCGCCGATTAACACGAACCGAGCCTGCGGCATCGCCTCGCAGACCCGTTTGGCCACCAACACAAAATCCTCCGGGGCCTTCTGAGGCTTGAGACACGCGACGGTTCCGATCAGCTGAGTGCCGGGGCCAGCTCCGAATTCCTCACGCGATCTGGCGCGCAACGCCGGTTGAATCGGTGCTTGGAACGGGCGGGGATCGATGCCGGGCCTGATCACCGAGACATTCTCCTCAAACAGCCGCCACCGTCGTCCTTGGTGGGCATCGGCCTGCGCCACGGTGACCCAGTGCGTGGTAATCCGGCCCGTCATTCGTTCGAGCCGCACAAGAACACGCTGAAGCCATTGCGGCTGGGCGGGGGTGATGCCAAAACCATGTACGGTATGAACAATGATCGGAACACGCGCGATCCAGGCGGCCCATCGGCCCAGTATTCCTGCCTTGGAGCTGTGGGTATGGACAATCGCCGGACGAAGGCGGCGAAAGAGCTTGGCTAGCGTGAAGAGGGCAAAGAGATCGCTGACGGCATGTATCCGGCGGCCCAGGGATGGGACAATGATCGTCTGAACACCGGGGATCCGCTTCGCCTCCTCGGTCAGCATTCCCCCAGGACCGGCGACGAGCACTGGACGAAACTTGGTGCGGTCTAAATGCGAGACCGTGTAGAGAGCGACTTCCTGAGCCCCTCCCAATTCAAGTTTGGTAATGACATGGCAGACCGTCTCCACGGCGGCCTTCCTTACGCGGGAACGGGCTGAGCGCCCTGCGCTCGTAGCCGTTCGGCCAACTGCCTGCCTTGACCAATGGCGTCTTCCATCGAGGTATGCTCCCATCGCCCGTACCGGCCGATTGAATAAATCCCCCGGCGCTCGAGCTCGGCCAGAATCGCCGGGAGCGCACGCGCGCGATGGCGATCAAAATAGACATACGCATAATGGAGATCTTTGACATCGGCCACCACGATCTCGTCTTCCGGCCGTAAAATGCCGGCCTGCTCCATGCCAGCTCGGGCTCGCTCGACAAGTTCCTCCGCCGATTGGTGCTCCGTCGGCCGATGAGACATCTCCACGTACATCGAACTGCAGCCGGGCCGTCCGAGCGAAGAGGAAAAGTTCATGGGGAACCCGACCCGATAGAAGGGATATTGGGGCTCGGGGAAGTAGAGCCAATGCTTGTCCGAAACCTGCTCTCGGGACACTCCAAGATTCACGTTATACACGGAGACCCAGCGCAAACCTTCGGCCGCCTCTTTCAAATGTGCTGGAAAGTCAAGGCAGCGACGTACGAGCTCGGGAACCGGGATCGTCGAGACCAATGATTCGTAATGTTCTTCGCGGCGCTCTCCCTGTCCTCGATCGTGGAAGAGGGCTCGCCGGCGCTTGCTGTCGACTTCGACTAATTCCACGCCGTTCTTCACACCATCGATACCGGGCAGAAACGATTCCGGCAGGACTCTGATGCCGTCCGTCGCAGGATAGAGAAACGAGGGGTTGTAGCCGAAGGCTTTGTCCTTGATGCCGAGCGCCCCGTTGATCACGTCTTTCAATTCCGGTTTCGGCACCAGCCAAGACACCCAGTCCGAAGTCAGTTCGTCCAACGACACCTGCCAGAGTTTTTCGTTGAACGGCACCATGAAATGCTTGGCCATTCCTTCGCCGAGATTGTCCAAAATCCATTGTTTGAACGATCGATCCTTGGGCTCAATGGAAGAGGCCGGCTGCGTGAGCGTCGCGATAAACCCCATCAAGCATTCACGAACCACCTCGGGCGGCAAGCCATGGGTATTCACTTGGAAGGGATATTCGGTGTAGGTGCGATGGGAGTAGATAAAAGACTTGCGCCCATGCTTCTCGAGCTTTCCCGCCAGGAGCCGTTCGACAAGCGCCTTGATCTCGGGCTGACGGAAATGCAGCAGATGCCCCGTATAGTCGAACGTGAAACCGTTTGTCTTATACGAACGGCATAAGCCGCCGACTTCCTGTTCACGCTCATAGAGCCGGTAAGGAATCCCTGAGAGATGATAGGCCGTACTGAGACCGGCCAAGCCGGCGCCGACAATGACGATCATGTGACACGCGTTCCTTGTTCAGCGCTCGCGGACACGACGGGCGGGGACGGCTTTCTTACATCGATCCGTTTCAAAATGAATGTCACGACGAGAAGAGCTCCCACGGTTCCGAGGCAGAGGGTCCATGCAAGCTGTTCACTGACGGTCATCATCATGAGACCGATCCCGCCGACCACACCTGTCGCCACATAACTGGCCGCAACGATCTTGGGAACCGACATACCCCAATGCCGCAGGCGAATGGCGATGTGATCAGGGCTCCCCCAGAAAATTGGCAAGCCCCGCTGATAACGAATGTACATCACAAAGAGCGTATCGAAGATCGGAATTCCTAAAATGAACACGGGAGTTAGAAGAGAGAGCGGATGGTCGCTCGGATACTTCCCGATCATCGCCATCGCTCCCAGTAGCAATCCGATAAACATCGCACCGGTATCACCCATGTAGATCCGCGCCGGTTGCCAGTTATATTTGAGAAATCCGAGCAAACTTCCGATCAAGGCCGCCAGCATGAAGGCAATGGTCTGATCGCCCTGGAGCATCGCGACGACGAACAAACCCGTGGCGCTGACAGCCCCAACACCTGCTGAAAGTCCATCCATGATGTCCAACAGATTGAAGGCGTTGATCAGCCCCACCATCCAAAACACCGTCAGCAAGAGATCCAACCATTCCGGCAAAACGGCAATTTCAATTCTAATGCCGCTCTTGATCAAGACAAACACTGCGAGCAGTTGACCAGCCAGTTTCGTCCACGGAGTCAGCACGCCAAAATCGTCGATGAGACCGAGCATCACCACGATGGTCCCGCCCAAGACGATTCCCAACACGTCATGACGGAATTCAAAGGTGAATGCCAAGCTCATCAGAAAGGCAAGGTAGATGGCCAGGCCGCCAAAATATGGAACCGGCTCTTTTTGGTGCTTGAGCTGCCCGTCCGGCGCATCCACAATGCCATACTTCAAGGCCGCCTGCCTGGCAACCGGCACGCCATACAACGAAAGCAGAAACGCCATGGCACATGTTAATGAGAGAAGAACCATCTAGGGGCACCCCTTGAGCGATCCTGCCATCAGATTCCTGTCTCGCACCAGCGTCTCGTCATCCACTATGAGCCTCCGATAGTGCTCGGCCAGCCGCGGTCCCCAGACATGCAGTGAATAGCGTTCCTCTACGGTCCTTCTGGCCGCACGACCCATTCGTTCGCGAAACGCCGCATCTTTGCAGAGCCGCACAAGCTTGTCCCGCCATTCCTGTTCGGTTGCAGCAAGCAATCCGGTCTCTCCATCCAACACAATATCCCGGTTGACACCCACCGGCGAGGCCACCGTGGCCATCTCGAGCGACATATACTGCAGCAACTTCAGGCCGCATTTCCCTTCGGTCCATTTCGTGGCGGGAAGCGGCATGATCCCGATGTGACAACCTTGCAGATCCTCGACCTCACGATCGAAACGCCAAGTCCGGAACTCAATTCTGAGGCCCGGCAGCTGTGGAGGCCTGGAACAAACGACTCTGAACTTTATCAATCCTTCCTCTTGCAAGGTCCTCAACGCAGGAGCAACCAAATCCAAATACCCAAGGTTGTAAGCCAGGCCAATCCACACGACCGTGACAGGCTCATGGCGCGCTTTCTCAGACAGCCGGTCTTTGTCCGGGCCGGGAGCGAACCGCCTGGTATCGACTACCGTGGGAATCACGGCGACCTGAGCGGTGCATTGTCTGGCATAACGTGCCAGTGTTTCGTTACCCACGATCGCTCCAGAAGCCATTGCCAGCAATGCCGGGATCTTCCGTCGATGTCCCGGCGTCAGATAAATGGCGTCGTCGATCTCGACGACGATCTTATATCCGATCCGCTTCATTCCCCATTCCATCCAGGCCGGGCAATAGGGAAAGAGCTGGCCTTCGATGACAACAAGATCGGGCTGCCCCATTGCAATGAGATCCCATAAACGCTTCAGAAACCGCAGACCCACATAGATCACCTTTCCCAGAACCCGAAGGAGCGTGCTCCGGACATCGAGCAAAGAGAAATACCCTTCTGCAAACAACGGTCTGACGGAACAATCAATACCGGCAGCCTCCAGATACGGGACAAACTGGTAAATCCGGTACCGGCTGCTCGGCCCACGCGATGAGCATTTTGAAAAGTAGATGACTTTCATCTTCTTCGCCACCATCGAACGGTTTGCCCAACAAGGCCCGTCAATCCGGCGGCATGATAGTAGTGTGCCGCGCGTCCCAGGTAGTAGGTAACGGGGCGCGCTGAGGATAATCCCGGCTGCTCCCAAGCAGAGCGCCATAACATCTCATGCTCCTTGTCCCTTGCCGGCTTCGGAGAACGGCACCAGGCTACGACAGGCTCGAAGACGTGGTCCCAGGAAAAGCCTTCCGCCATTGCACGACAATTCTTGCCCCAGGAACGCCTCGCCTCTTGAGCGTCGGCAGCCTGAAGAATGGCGTCGGCCAGCATCTCCACACTGCCGCATGGGACGGTCAGCCCCAGGCGGTTTTGCTTGACGAGATCACTGAGCGGGTCGCCCTCTGTCGTAATAATGGGAAGACCTGCCCAGATGTAGTCCATCATCCGAGTCCGAAAAGAAAACCTCGTCTCCAGATTATGTCTATGAATATTCAGCCCGAGATCAGCTTCCAGAAGAAAATTCTCTCGGTCTTCGTACGGCGCCCAATCGTTGAAGAATACCCACCGATTCAGGAGTCCCAGCTGCTCGGCCCGAGCAATGGTTTCATCAGCCGTGCGGGATGTTGTGACGGAGGCGTTGGGCCGTCTCACTCCCATGAAAAACAATTTAATGTCCGCTCGCTTCCGCCGGACATTATCCATGGCCTCTACAGCTGCTATTGGATCGAACCACTCCCATAGCCCCCCTCCCCAAAGCAGCACCACATCGTTTTGGCCGATACCAGGCCAGACTCCTTTCAACACCTGCCGCCGATGCACCGGCGGATGAGATGGAACGCCATAGGGAGCCACGATCAGCAGACTCTGCAGCATCCGATCGTCTTGATACACCGCCGGATTGATTCTTCCTGCCGCGCTCAGCATGCCAACCCAGAAGTCCCATTGCCGTTCGCTCGCACAGAGGAATAAGTCGCCGGCCCGCAAATAGTCGTAATGATCCCTGATCAAAGAATGATGCGTCTCCATTCTGGTTTTCAGATCTCCGGCCGGACTCGTTTCCAAGAAACCGATCGGCGAAGGATCGTACAGGTCCACAACCTTCACAATAGGATGCCGCAGGAGCAGAGGAAAGCGAGAGAGAATCTGACCTTGCCCGATTACCACGTCATGCGTATTGGCGAATCGACACACTGATTCATGAGTTGCGGAAGCGATCGTGAGGCGTGGGTGCTGCAATTCACTCCGGGAAGGAGTGAGCAGTGTCACGTCATGCTCAACTGAGAGAAGCTTGGCCAGTTCCCAGGTGCGAATCCCAGGACCTGCCATTTGCACCCCAACGACGTCGTTACTGATGACGAGCACACGACTCACGGCTGTCACTTCCTCCGGAACCGCCGGCCACTTAGGTGCCGTTGCGGTCAGATACGCCTTGTGTCTTCTACCCAACGAGTTTCAGACCCGCGTCTTAAAGTCATCTGCGCCACTGTCAGCCCCTTGGGGCAGCGCTTCTCGATGGCCTGTGCCTCACCTTGAATGCCAAGGTGAAACCATTTCCCACCTTGCTGTCGACATCTTCGCGCGCCACCAACTCCCAATCACACAGCTTGCGCTCGCACATCCAGTTGACAACTTGTAGCAGGGAGTCCGGGACAAATGTGTGATAATGCCCCATTTTCCCTCCCGGCACTCCATCGACCGGATGGTTTTCAAGAGTTCGACCGCAATCATAATCCTCGATGAAATGCTCAAACGGCGTTAACTCTCTATCGTGATCGGCAGGTAACGCCCAGGGGAGAGGCACGATCATGAAGATGTACCCGCCGTCTCTCACAATTCGATCCCATTCGACGAACGCCGCGACGACATTCGGCAGATGTTCCACGACATGACTGCTCAGAATGAAATCTTCGCTTTGCTCCGGAAGGGGAATGCAATCCGCAGAAGCCCAAATGTCGACTGTTGGCGGGATCACTCCCATCACATTCTGCTGGACAGACGCGTAGAACTCGCGAGATTCAGTCAACTCGACTGTGCGGGTGCGCAACCCAAACGGATTGTGGGCCGCTGGTCCGATCTCCAAACCCGTGAGCCCATCCAGCAGAACATGAGCCAACTCATGCTCTTTGAAGACCAGTGGCGCCTGAGGAGATTCGACTGGTTCCGCCGCGCCATGCTTTTCTTGATCTCGACTCATAAGAGCACGATGCAAAGACACGACGACATGTTTCAGCCCTGCGCCGACCCCCGAGTCGAGAGTCACCTTGGCCGTTTGACGCATGTCTGCATAGATTCTTGACCGCAGAGTGTCCGGCGGGATCATGGCGTCTCTCACGCTCCTGATTCGCTCAAGCACTCTCCATCCAATTGAATGCTCCATGAACTCCAAGCGCGATTGAAGACTCGCCACATGTTCTGCAGAAGATTTGGCGGTGAGACCGAGCAGGGCGAGATCCTTCTTCAGTCGATCTCGCAGATCGAGCAATTCGTCAACGGCAAAAATCTGAGGCGTCACCCGGCGAAATCGCATGGCGTGTGGAGCGATCGCCCTCGCATCAAAGTCCGCGTCTAAACTAAACCCGGCTTCGGCAAAGCGCTCGACCCAGAAAGATCGAGGACGGACGGTCACGTGTGTCGGCTCGTCAAAGTCGTCCGGAGACGATGAAAACAGCACATCATTGGTGCTCTTGCAGATGTTGGCAATCGCGCGTGTTATCTCCTCCTCCGTCATATGTTCGAGCACCTCGATGCACGTAATGAGGTCGTATCGCTCAGAAAGCGGCATGACCAGGGAACCCACGCGGCAATAGGCCCGAACATCCGGACGGACCTCGCTGATCGCATACTCTGAAATATCTATTCCGAATGCCTCAATCCCCCGATCGCGAAGCGCCTCCACCAGGAACCCCTTGGCGCATCCAGCATCGAGCACCGTTTTGGGTTTGATTGTGAGATCGATATATTCAGCCATGCTACGAAACAGCCGGAGCCAGGGGCCTCGCTCCCGCACATAGGGAACGGGACCGGTGTCTGTATGGTATGTATCGTAGTAGTGTTTATCGTAGGGATGCCCGGGCATCAGGCCGGGCTCAGCATGCAGGTTAAACTCCTCACTCATGCTGACACCCTGACTCCGACTAGAGTGAGAGCAGCCGCCTCAACGATCTCCATGCCGGAGCAGCGATGTTCGCGATACTCCAGATCCCTGTTGCGTCTGGATACCCCGGTCATGAACACACTTCGGCCTTTCTATGCGGCTGATCGCCCGGCGCACTCATCACTCGCTTGTATTGAGGCAAAATATCGGCGGAGGCCCCGTCGCCGACGACTTGACCGTCTGCCAGCCAAATGACTCTGTCACAGAGCCGCTGAATCTGCTCTATCGAATGGGACACGATGACCATCGTCACACGCCGACGCTTGAATTCATCAATCTTCTCGTTGCATTTCAGCTGAAAGTGCAAATCACCGACCGACAAAATCTCATCGATCAGGAGAATCTCAGGGTCGAGATGCACGGCAACAGAAAAACCCAATCGGGCGATCATTCCCGTGGAATAGGTGCGCAAGGGCTGATCCAAGAACTTCTGAAGTTCGCTGAACGTGACGATGTCGTTTATTTTCGCCGACACCTCGGTGCGCGTCAGGCCGAGCAAGATCCCGTTCAATACAATATTTTCTCGTCCGGTGAGATCGAAGTGGAATCCGGCTCCCAACTCGAGCAACGGAGACACACGGCCGGCGACGTGCACCTGTCCGCCGTCAGGGCTCGCCACGCCGGCGATCAGGGCCAGCGTCGTGCTCTTGCCCGCCCCGTTCGAACCGATCAATCCAACCGTTTCCCCTTTTCGGATTTGAAACGACACATCGTCCAGCGCCACAAATTGCTCCCCTCTCAGGGAACGAATGGTGCCGGGCAAATGCAACAAGGAGGACTTCAGACCCTGCAGCAAGGGCTGATATTTGGGATATACCTTCGATACGTGCTGAAAGGAAATCGTCGTCATATCACTTCAGCGAATCGCCGTGACAATCGGCCGTATACTATTGTTCCGATGGCCACCGATATCACACTCACGATGGCCGCGTGGAATACCGACATCCATGCAAGCTCCCCCATCAAAAAGATCTGCTGCCAGCACAGCATGATGGAGGCCAAAGGATTCAGATACAAAAGCGACTCGTACTGGCTCGGAACCATTCGGACAGAATAGGCGATCGGGGTGAGAAAAAAGAGAAATGCCACCCCGACCGACACCAGTCGGTCAAGGTCTCGGAAGAATAGATTCATGCAGGCGATGACGAGTGACATGCCGTATAACGTCCCGAATTGGATCGCGACAAGAGGAAGAATTCCTACGGTCGGCCAGAAGGAAAGAGATACCCCGTACCACAATGCCACCCCAACCACGACGGGAAGCGACAGCAAGAACTGCACACCGAAGTTCATGACGGCCGACACCACGAGCATGTTCCACGGAAATTTGACCTTCTTGATGAGTGTGGCGTTCACGAGAAAGATATTGGGAGCCGTACTCAGGGAATGGCTCACCCACTGCCATGGGAACAGTCCTACGATCAAGAACAGTGCATAGTTATTGATCGGAACTTGCATGATGACGCCGAACACCATGTAGTACACCAGTGCAAACGTCAATGGATACAAGAGCGACCACGCGTATCCCAACCACGTATTCCGATACCGCACTCTTACTTCTTTCTGAGTGAGAACGACAATGAGATCTCTGAGATACTCGGCCGTCAATGGGCGCCCGTTGTTTATTCCCGAAGAGGGAGCGTTCACAATATTCGTGGTCATATGGTTTCGTACCGCCTGTGCCATGGAGATCCGGCGCCCGTGCTAAAACCGTAAACCGCTCATTCGCGACAAGAAGGATAATCCCAAAGGGATCCGGGCTGAAGCCGTTGGGACATCTTGCGGATCAGGGCCTTAGCACGCCATCAATCTAAGATGAGCGCGAGAGATCGCTTGGCAACTCATATCCATGAGACTATGCCACCCCCTGCCAGAAAAGCCAAGGTTTACCTTACTTTGCGTGACGAGTTGAAAGCTGAGAAGCGCTGGGCAGGGGCAAGAATCAGGCAAAGCGGGCGGGGTCTTTAGAAATCCCGCCGCTGAAAGATCACGCAAGCCACAGCTACTAGAAAGCCGGCGTAGAATAATCCATAGACTGTTGTCATGGTCTGGTAGGCCAAAGAGATCGGCACCCCGGCCGCAGCCTGCCCCTTGATATTAAGCATCTCAAGATTCGGGACCACATAGTAAATCCCCGTCAACAGCGTGGCTGTAAGCTCACTCTCACTTTTCTCCGCAATCCCCTTGAGATCTTGCGTCAAATGTCCGATTACATAGAGCCCGATCGTCAATGAAGCACTCACCATGGAGGAACTGAATGTGGAGAAACACAGTGCCAGCGCGCACACCACGAGGAGCTCCACGAAGATCAACTGGATGGCTTGCAAGAGAGCGCCATGCATGGAAGCGCGGCTAAACCAGAGCGTCAGGGCAAAGACAGGCAGCATGATACAGAGATTGACAAACAAGGTCAGAACAAGCCCCAGATATTTTCCGACGAGCAACTGCGTCCGGCTGATCGGCCGAGCCATGATGGTATAGACCGTCCGTCGCTCGATTTCCTTGCTGACGAGCCCGATTCCGACGAAGACCGCAATGATCACACCGATGAGATTGATGGCAGCCAATCCCATATCTGTGACGATCTTGACTTGCTCGCCCATCGAGAGACTGCTGAGCAACAAAGAGGCTGCAATCAGGAGCCCCGCGAACAGAAGTAGGTTGTACAGAATCTTGTCGCGCAGGTTCTCGCGAAACGTATTCAGTGCGATCACGCCGATGCTATACATATCAAGTCCTTGAATGCACCCGCTGCACGAACAGCTCTTCGAGCGATCCCTTGTGCGGCGTCACCGAAATGAGTTTTGCGCCACGCGCGCGAATCCCAACAAGCACCTCGTCAAGCCGCTGTGGATCCGGCAGTACGATCAGGCATTGAGCTCCCCGATCGACGACCCTTGCCCCAAGACCCTGCACGGACTCCAGCTGTTCTCGCCGAATGCCTTCGCACACGACCTCAACGGAATGAGTCCGCCCGTGTCCGATCAACTCATCCACTCGGCCGGCAGCTACGACCTCTCCCTTGACGATCACGGCCACGCGGTCGCAGATCATTTCGACATCCGGGATAATATGAGAGCTGAAAAATACGGTCTTGCCTTGCTCGCGCAAATGCAGAATCAGGTCGCGCACTTCCTTTCGTCCAAGTGGATCCAGGCCCGACATCGGTTCATCGAAAATGACCAACTCAGGATCATGAATCAAGGCCTGCGCCAGACCCACACGCTGCAGCATCCCTTTCGAAAACTTTCTGAGCTGTCGATGCCTTGCTTCCGTCAAGCTGAGGGTGTCCAGCAGCGATGAAATACGCTGACCCAGCTTTGTGCCATCCAGCCCGGCAAGGCGCCCATAGAAGCGCAAGAACTCCTCGGCGGTCAGATAGTCATAAAAGTATGGCGACTCGGGAAGAAACCCGATTCGACGACGAACCTCCACATTACCAACCGGCACGCCAAGCACTTCAGCTCGTCCACTGGTCTGGCGAATCAGCCCCAAAAGAACCTTCAACGTCGTCGTCTTCCCCGCGCCATTCGGCCCGAGAAAACCAAAAATCTCGCCTTGCCCTACGGAAAACGATACCCCCCGCAGGACTTGAGTCGAGGCCTGCCATGGCCAATTGGGTTTAATGGTTTTGGTCAAACGATCAATGACAATTGCGTCCATACCGTATTTCCTGTCTATCGTCGATGCACCCGGAGACGCTCCCGCAAACCGGTGCTCTTTACAGAACCATCCGCAGGTGAGGATTCGTACCGTCCTCCGAACGGCTCGGGTGGGATGGCTGCCAGAATACCTGATTTCACAAGATCATCCAATGTTTCTGGGAATTTACCCATTCGCTCGCGATATATTCTGATGCTGTTTTCCAGTTCTCGGATGTCTCGTTCAGCGGTCACTTCACGAATACGTTGCGCCAACCCTTCCCGCACCTGCTCATCATTGGCCTGGAGGAACATGCGCTGGAGAAACTCCAACGCCGCGTTTGAATCGTTCGCCTCAACAGCCATTCGAGCGGCCAAACCAGCGAGCCACGGCGGCGCTCCCGGCAGAAGCGACGCAGCCTGAAAATGCCTCGCCGCGGACGCCGGGTCGCGCAACTCATAATAGTAGTCGTACCCGAGAAAAAACGATAATTGCCACACTGCAGGATTATGGCCGACACCTTTTTCGAGAAGCCTGATGCTCTCCATGGGCATCCCGGCAATGACCCCCAGGATCGTCCCAGTATATTGATAGGCATGAACAAATTGCGGATCCAAGTCTGTCAGGACATCGGCCGCATGGTAGGCGCCGAGATAGCCTTCTCTGGTTTGCTGCCGCCCTGCCAAGCCCTGCACCGCTTTGAGCCAGAGCAGGTCGGCTACGACCTCTCGATACCCAAGCACAGCAACTTTGAGATAGTCGCCCTTGGGGAGGTAGGACAGCTCTGCAGACCTTGCTAAGGTGTGATGTTGCTTGTCGACGACAAGAAGCGACGAGAAGGCCCCGACGCCCAAGATGGCAATGAGCCCGGCTGCCGGAAGCCATCCGTCGCTCCATGTCTTGAGCTTTAGCATCATGTCGAGGCGGCCTTCCCTGCCAGCAGCGCATGAAGACCTGGCGCGTCCACTTGTAAGAAGGAGCGTTCGAGTTGATTCGTCACCCGTGAACCAAATCGTTGCTGCCTGCCCAGAATTTCTCTGTACTCTACTTCCGCCGCCTCTCTCCGTCCCGATGCTGCATACAACCGAGCAAGCGATTCCCGCGCCGGCAGGTAATTCGGCTCCAGATCCACGACTTTTTTCCATTGTTCTTCTGCGACATCACGACGCTCCAGCGCAAACATGAGCCGCCCGATCTCCATCCGATGGGCATAGGCAAAGGGCTCCAACTTCGCCGCGTGTGTGTAGGCTTCCACCGCTTGCTCGATCCACCTGTGGTCGTCTGGCTTCATCTCCGTCGGACGAAGGGAAACAATCTGTGATGCAGCAGCCATTCCCAATAGACTTTGAAGCCGTCCGTCCAAAGGATTCAGGGCAATGGCCGTTCGCAATTCAGCGATTGATGCCTTCGCCAGCTCCCGATCTTGCGATCGACGGTAAAGCTGGAAGTACGCTCCGGCCAACGAATTATGATACAGAGACTTTCCTGGGTCGAGGGAAATGGCCCGTCGAAAGCTTTCAATGGCTCGATCAATCTCCTGCTCCTGAATCAGACGGCTGCCCGATTCATACACCTGATAGGCGAGTCCCAACCGGACTACGTGGGTCGCGAACAGTCCGAGTAGAAGAACGCCCAGCGTCGTCCAGATAATTGGCCGTTGTACCGAAAAAGACCACTGAGGCCGAACGTGTTTTCGACAGAGTGTTCGCCCAAGGCTAACGCCCCCCACAAGGAGCACCAGAAGGATTGCAAGAGCCGGCTCGTGGAAATTGGAGTCTACCGCCGCTTGCGCAAGAATGACCGTGATGCCGGCACAGAGACCGACAGCCAAGGCACGTTGTCGACGTGTAAGCCGTTGCCGAAGCAACCACAAGGCTTCTCGCCCCACAACCACGACGCCCCACACAAAGATGCTCAGTCCCAGCAACCCAAGCTCCACACCGATCTGAAGATATTCGCTATGAGTGCTCTGCGCTACTTTCCCGTAGCGGATAATTCCACCCTCTATCGGGAAGGCATACTGAGGGTATGTGTACTGGTACAGCCCAATCCCAACGCCGAAAGGATGCTCCATAATTTCGCGCATCGCCCCCTGCCACATCTGCCAGCGGGCATAGGCTTCCGGGTTCTGCACATGTTCTGCTGTGACTCGGTCTCGAATTGGATTGGGAACAAATGCCGCAACGATCAGGAGTAAGATAAGAGCAAGCAGCCCACTCCGCCCGAACCGCAATACAATTACCACGGCAGCGCCCACGACCAGAGCCACAGCTCCTCCCCGTGAGCCGGTTTGAAGAAACGCTACGAACAGAATAGCCAGAGCCCCGACTGGCAGTAGAAACTGGAGCAGCGCATGCCAAGAAGCCTGTGAACATCCTGGCGGTCGAACTTTTATGTAACAGATAATGGCCAACAACAAGACCAGCGCGGTGGCAAGATAGCCCGCGAGAAAATTCGGATTGAAGAACGTCCCTGTCGGCCTGGGTATCTCACCCCGGATTACTTGAACAATCGCCCACAGCGTTTGGGCAAGAGCCATCCCTATCAATGCTGAGCGAAATTTCGCGACATCATCCCATCGCTCGACGAAACCAGCAACAAGATACAGAACTCCGGCATAGCTCAGGCATACCGTCACCCACTGCATACTCTGGTTGGGATAGGGGGAAGATATTGCAGATGCTATGGCCCATACAAGGAACAACAGGACCGGTATCCCAACAGCCATGCGAGGAAATAGCAACATCCTGGACATGATTACTTTGAGCAAATATAGAAAGAGGGCGGCGAGGATCAGCAGCCTCATGATCATGGCTGCAAGATGAGTAGTCCCTCCTTCGAGCAGGGGTGAAAAGAGCAAGAGCCCGGCGAGAAGGGATAAGCCGAGATGACGCGTACAGTTTGAACGAGAGAGAATGGGAAACATGTCACACAGTATCACCCGATCCTACAGCATGATTTATTCGAGAGAGTAGAGAAACGGTGCGGCAGCGAATACCCTTCCAGAATGCACCCGGGGTGGAGGTCCATAAGGACCTCCACCCCGGATCTCCTTTAAACAGGCTGGTTACGACACCACGTCGTTCGAAAGAGCTCCACCAGCAGGACCATTAAACAAGAGCTTTGTATCATCCATTGTCCAAATGTCACAGGTGGCATCGCCGTCGATGTTCCCTGTGGCGAGCGCTGTAAACGATGGAGGCGCGGTACCGACACCTGCACTGGTATAGGTGGTGCACCCTGCGCTCGTACCGGTCAGCGCCGTTCCACCCAACGTAAAGGTGTAGCGCTGGGTCCCCTGGCTGGCAACCTGGAACCCGATAGTCGTGAATACGGCAGAGTACGAGTTCGCCTCACCGAAATAGGCCACTTCAGAGGTATAGATACCTCCCAAGTTCGTCTTGGCCTCTGACTGCTTCGACTTCGCCTGATACTGCATGAAGTTCGGGATGGCGATGGCCGCCAAGATCCCGATGATCGCCACGACGATCATCAGCTCGATCAGGGTAAAACCCTTTTGACTCTTCAACCGCTTAAACATCGTACTGCCTCCTTGTTGATGGTTCACGACCGGGCCCTATTGCACTCCGTTGTCATCTCCGGTAGCCCGAGGCACCGCCTCGGCGCCTACTCCCCCTCTAGCAGGTTCGATGCCGAAAAAATCTCATACAGACTTTGCGGTAGAGACCCAGTTAAATCAGCCTGTTATAGAGGTCACTCCTCCAAACCCCCATTGCCAATGTGACTTCCCCGTTCCAGTTTCTGCTCGAAGATGCCGAGAATTGGCACCTCGGAGAAAGGCGATGGGCATTCCCCTATGACATAGATCATCATCTATCATCATCGCCAATTGAGCTCTCTGAGAGACCTATCCTCTGATTGTTTTTAAAAATAGACAACAATTTCTTGAATTTAACGCAATCAAGAAATGAAAAGACGAGGGACATCGGAGCGCCCAGGGGATACCTGTACGATACGAAGAACGAAGACCTAATGGATCAAGGGAGAAAGGAAGGGGAACTACTGCGACGATTGCTGAGGCTGTATCTTCCCAGATACGCGCCGCTTGGCTTGCTGGATACGCTCTTCTTGTGCGGGATCGCCCATGCCCTGCTCGCGGAATCGATCCATCAATTTGCCGTTCGATGGATCGAGTTCGAGCGCGTGCAACCAGGCTTCACGGGCATCCGAAAGCCGCTGTTGCTTGGCATAAATATCACCGAGATGTTCATAGATCACCGGATCGTCTCCCACCAGCGCCGCGGCTCGCTTGATCTCGGTAAGGGCTTCCGTGAGCAGCCCGGACTTGTAGAACGCCCAGCCCAGGCTGTCTACGTAGTAACCATTGTCCGGTTTGAGCGCGACAGCCTGCTTGGTCAGCGAGAGCGCCTGCTCGATCTTGATGCCGCGCTCCGCGTAGCTGTAGCCCAGGTAATTGAGCGCATCCGCATGATGCGGGTCCAACTTGATGGCGGTCTCCATGGCTTGCACCACGTCGTCGAACCGGTTGAGCTTATCGTAAGCGGTTCCGAGATTGAAATACAGATCGGCACTCTTCGGATTGTGGTGTATGCCCTCCTGAAAGGCCTCGGCAGATTTGTCAAACTGGTCCTGCTGCAAATACGCCAGTCCCAGTACAATGTGCGCCTCCGGCTGTTTCGGGTTGAGAGCAATCGCCCGGCCAAGGTGCTCCGTCGCCTCAGGAAACTTCTTGAGCCGGTAGTACAGCACCCCCAAATGAAGATGCCCTTCGAAGAAGGTTGGCTCAAGCTGTACGTTAAAGGTGTACGTTTCAACGGCCTTTTGCTGATCTTTGGACTCTTCATAAATGTAGCCGAGATAATCTCGAACCTTCAGCTCGGCGGGGCGGGCCTTGAGAATCTGCGTCAGCCGGTCGATTGCTTTGGGATAATCCTTCAACTCTCCATAAATCAGCGCCAATCGCAATTGTGCATCGAGATCGGACGGATCCTCTGCAAGAAGATCTTCTAATTCCTTCACAGCCCCAGGATAGTCCTTGGCGTCGACGTACAAACGGACAAGCTGATGCCGAATGTCCCGATTCCGCGGATTGATGTTTTGCAGATATTTCTTGAGCACCACCACTGCCTTATCCCTCTCATGGCGCGATTCGTAGATAGACCCGAGTGCCAAGTATGCCGGCTCGAATGAAGGATTGACCGCGATCGCCCGCTCAAAGCTGGCCATCGCTTCGTCGGCCTTCCCCGATTCGAGCAGAACACGTCCAAAATGGTAGTACCCGACTGCAGACTCTGGAGACCGGGCCAGGCCTGCCCGCATGGCCTGCTCCGCCTCCCTCGTGCGTTTGAGGTTCAGCAGGAGCAGCCCTTTGGAGAAGTACGCATCACCGGTTTCAGGGTTCAACTCGATTGCGCGGTCCAATAGACTCAGGGCCTTTTCGACTTGACCACCACTGGCGAGAATCCCAGCCATTTGCGTCAAGGTAGGTCCATCCTGGCTTGGCCCGTCGGCAACTTCCTGCGCATAGCGAAGTGCGTTCGGCATGTCACCCAGCGAGAAATGGAGGTTTGCAAGCCGCGCCCTGACGGATTGGGATGTCGGATCGGACTTCAGCGCAGCTTCGTATTCCTTGAGCGCCGACTCCGTATTCTGTGCCAACTCAGCTTGGTAACCCAGCATGAAATGGTACGAGGCGGAGGCGTCAGGGGCGCGGGACGCAGGCGAAGGCTTGGGAACGTCGTGGGGCTGCGAGGCCTGTCCGGCCTGCTGAGGCCCCGTCGCACAGGCTGCGGCAAGGCAAGAGACGAGGGAGATCAGGGTGCCCGGACGAACGAACGCCTCTCGGACGGCGCGGAGGCTTCTCGACAGCACCTGAGACGTCAGGCAGCGAAGAAACCGCATGGTCATGGTGTTATTGGATGGCAACACTCAGAGATTATACGAGGCGGCCTGAGCAGGGTCAAACGACTTCACGATTGTCGAGGCTTTCGAACTTTGCGAACCGGTCGTGAAAGAAAAGCTCCTTCCTACCGATAGGGCCGTTGCGATGTTTACTGACGAGAATGTCGGCAATACCTTTGCGCTCGGAATTCTGATCGTAGACATCTTCCCTGTAAATAAACATCACGACATCGGCGTCCTGCTCGATGGCCCCGCTCTCGCGCAGGTCGGCCAACATGGGAATCGGCGGCTTTCTTGCCTCAACCGCGCGGCTCAACTGTGAAAGCGCCACCACCGGCACATTGAGCTCTTTGGCCAGAGCCTTCAGCGAGCGCGAAATATCCGAGATTTCCTGCTGGCGGGACTCAGCATCGCTCCGCCCCTGCATCAGCTGTAGGTAATCGACGATCAGGAGGTCGAGCCCGCGCTCAGCCTTGAGCCGGCGGGCCTTGCCGCGCATCTGTTGCACGGTAATTCCTCCGGTGTCGTCGATATAAATCGGCGCTTGCTCCAATCGGCCTGCGGCCTCCGCAAGCCGCCACCAATCCTCCTTCTGCAACTTGCCCGTTCGAAGCGCATGGGAATCGACCCGCGCCTCGGAGCTGAGCATGCGCAACACGATCTGCGGCTTCGACATTTCGAGGCTGAAGATTCCGACGGAGGTGCCTGCGTGAAGTGCCGCATGAGCGGCCATCCCCAGCACCAGGCTCGTCTTCCCCATGCTCGGCCGTCCGGCGATGACGACAAGATCCGATGGCTGGAGGCCGGCCGTCAAATCGTCGAGATCATAAAATCCCGTAGGAACGCCGGTGACATGCTCTTTCCGCTTCGACAGCTTGTCGACCAGATCGAGGCTTTCCTTGATGATCGAATTGATCGGACTGAACGAGCGATCAAGCTTTCCCTGCGCGATGCTGAACACAGATCGTTCGGCAAAATCCAGCAGTTCATCAATAGCCGTCGTTCCTTCATAGCCGCGGGTCAACACTTCCGTGGACGTATGGATCAATTCTCTGAGCAACGCTTTGTCCCGAACAATCTTGCTGTGATACCGAATGTTCGCCGAGCTCGGAACCATCTGGACCAGCTCGGCAAGATAGGCAGCTCCTCCGACCGCTTCCAACTCGCCTTGGGCTTTCAGGCGTTCCGTCAAAGTAATCTGATCGATCACCTCACCGGTCTCAGACAACTCCAGCATCGCGCGATAGATCTTCCGGTGCGCCGTACGATAGAAATCTTCCTCGACCACCAGTTCCATGGCCTTGGCCATGGCTTGATTATCGAGCAGCACCGCGCCAAGCACGGACTGCTCCGCTTCCACATTTTGGGGAGGCAGCTTTGGCTGCGACAGGTCGACAGACGACGTGGATTTCACAAAATTTCCTTTGTCCGGCGGTGCGAACGACCGACGAAGGACATCAGTGCGGGAAGCGTGAGCTTTTTCATTAACGGCCGACGAGCACGTCCGTTCCGACGGACCATGCCCGGCGAGCTGAGTCCGTCGAACAACGCAACGTGGTCCTGGTCCATACCTGGAGCACCGACAACGACTAGTGCTTTGGCTCCTTGAGCCTGTCCAACGGCAAGCGCGTTTGCGCACAATGTGCGGTCAACGCCTGGCACGAACTGTTGCACGACACGGCGCTGGCTCCGCCTTAATCGACCGGCGATCTCGATCACGCGGCGCATCGACCGCCGTGGACCGGCCACCAGAAAATCGATCCGCGCGGCCACTGCCTCATCCTCCGGAAAATCCACGGCACGGAACAACCGATCCACGTCCAACGCAAATCCTGTTGACGGGAGATCGCGACCGAACCGGCCGATCAAATGATCGTATCGCCCGCCCCCTCCGAGTTCCGCCCCGACTCCCGGAGCAAACACGTCGAATACGACACCATCGTAGTAATCAAACCCCCTGAACTCTCCGAGGTCGAGCAGAAGCGAGTCCCGATGACCCGCCGCACAGAGAAGCTGATACAGGTGCGCCAACCGTTCAAGCGGAGCCATCAGCGTCGGCTCGCCGGCGGCAAGCACGCGCCCCCGCTCCAAAACCTCTTCCTGGCCTGTCAGTTCCGGAGCTTCCCGAATGGCCCTTGCGACAGACTTGGCAATCCGCTCGCCAGCCAACACCTCTTCGAGACGCGGAAGGTCTTTTTTCGCCGCAGCCTGCTCCGCACGTTTCTGCCCGTGGGGCGAAAGGCCCGATCGCATCAGCAGGCCTTTGATAAATCCCACATGCCCCAGCGCGATCGTGAACGATCCGAGTCCGATTGCCTGGAGACACTCGATCAGCAGACTGATGACTTCGGAATCGGCTGCCACATCGTCGACACCGATCAACTCAGCGCCGACCTGAAAAATCTCGCGGCCACGCCCCGCATGCTCCGGTTCGTATCGAAACACGGATGTGCGATACGAGAGCCGTTGGGGCAATGTAGCTCCCGTCAACCCCATCGCGATGGTTCGAGCGACCTGAGCCGTTGCGTCCGGACGCAAGAGCAACGTGCGACCTGTCGTGCGATCGATAAACTGATAGCAGGTTTCGAGCAGCTCGGCTTCCAGACCCGGCGCTAAGACATCCAGATATTCGAACGTGGGGAGAATGATTTCGTCATAACCCCAGCGGGAGACTTGCCCGAGCAACTGAGTTTCAAGGCAGCGGACCTGTTTGGCCGCATGAGGCAGAATCGTCGCCATCCCGACCGGGACGAGCGAACGCTCGCGGGACGATGCCGCATGTCCCGAAGACGGGCGGGACTTCGGAGAAGCAGAAACCATAGTCGACCGACGGGTTTGAGGCACGCTTAGGACAGCGCCGCGACTTTGACCGAGAGAATATTCGAACTGGACTTGATCAGATCGAGCACTGCGGCGGGGAACGCCAGGTCTGACCCGATAATCAGAAGCGCATTGCCGCCACGTTTCTCAAGCGCGCATTGCATTCGGACGATGTTGATATTGTGATCGCCGAGCACTTTGCCCACCATTCCGATGACTCCTGGCCGATCCACATTGTGGATAAACAGCATGTGCCCTTCGGGAACGACTTCCACTTTGAATTGATCGATCTCGACGACCCGCGGGTCTTTCTTATGGTAGAGCGTGCCGGCCACTTGATGGGATTTCTTCCCCGCCTCCACGCGCACACGGATCAGACTCGTAAAATCGCCCGCATCGGAACTCTTCACTTCCTTGACCTCGATGCCGCGCTCCTTCGCCACAATCGGCGCATTCACATAATTCACCGGGGCTTCCATGATCGGAGTCAACAGGCCCTTCAGCACGGCAATGGTCAACGGCGCCACGGACAATGTCGTTACTTCGCCGCTGTACTCGACCGTCACACTCTCAATCCCACCTTCACAGAGCTGGGTTTGCAACTTCCCAAGCTGCTCCGCAAGGGAAAGATAGGGCTGGAGTCTCGGCAGCAACTCGGGAGAAACGGATGGAATGTTGACCGCTCCACGGGCGATTCCTTTCGTGAAGTAATCAACGATTTGCTCCGCGATGCCGACCGCCACGTTTTCCTGGGCTTCGGTCGTCTGGGCTCCGATGTGCGGCGTACAAATGAAATTGTCCAGCGTCAGCAAGGGATTGTCCGGCTTGACCGGTTCCTCCTCGAACACGTCGAACGCGGCCGCGGCCACGCGCTTCGTCTTCAAGGCCTCACACAGATCCGTTTCGTTGATGATTCCGCCGCGGGCGCAATTCACAATCATCACGCCCGGCTTCATCGTCGAAATTGCCTGGGCGTTGATAATGCCCTTCGTCTCCGGCGTTAACGGCGTATGGACCGAGATGATGTCGGCGCGCCGAAAGAGTTCATCCAGCGGCATCATCGTGACACCCATCTTCTGAGCACGCTCTTCGGCCAAATAGGGGTCGTACGCCACCACGCTCATGCCAATGCCCTGCGCCAGTTTCGTCAAATGACTGCCGATTTGTCCGACACCGACGATGCCGAGCACCTTGTTGTAGAGCTCAACGCCCATGAATTTGTCTTTTTCCCACTTGCCAGCCTTCACCGAGGCCGTGGCCTGGGGAATACGCCGGCTCATCGCGCAGATCATCGACATCGTATGCTCGGCAGTCGTGACCGTGTTCCCGCCCGGCGTGTTCATGACGACGATGCCGCGCTTGGTGGCTGCCGGTGTATCGACGTTGTCCAGTCCCGATCCCGCCCGGCCGACGATTTTCAATTTTCCAGCGGCAGCGATCAGCTCCTCCGTGACCTTGGTCCCGGAGCGCACGATCAGCCCGTCGGCGTCCTTGATCTCCTTGAACAACTCGTCTTTCGGCATTTTGGACTTCACCACCACGGTGAACCCTGCCTTCTCAAGGGCCTCGACGCCTTGCTTCGACAGACTATCGCTGATGAGAATTTTCATACCCGCTGCGCCCATTGCATCCCTCGCCGTGGTTACTTGCTGGCCATCAAAATTTCTTGTGCTTTGCCGACGCCGCTGCCCAATTTGACCGGGTGGCCCAAGCCCTTCAACACCATCTCTGTCGCCGCCACCGCGGTAATCACGTCAAACCGATCCGCATAGCCCATATGTGAGAGCCTGAAAATCTTGCCCTTCAGATGATCTTGCCCGCCCGCAGCGGTAATGCCGTACTGCACGCGAAGATTCTTGTAGACCGCCTGTCCATCGACACCATCGGGGGCACAAACCGCCGTCAACGCATCGCTGGGAGACTCCTTGGGGAATACGGCGAGCCCGGCGGCCTTCATCCCTTCCCGCATCGCATGAGCCAGTTGCCCCTGCCGCGCGAACATCTTCTCGAGACCTTCGGCTTTCATGATCTTGAACACTTCCTGCAGACCGATAATTAACGAGACCGTGGGCGTGAACGCAGTCTGATTCTTCGTCTGATTCTCCCGTTCCTTCTTGAAATTGAAATAGAAGGCGGCATTCTTAGCCTTGTCAGCCAGCGCCCAGGCCTTCTCACTCACGCTCACAAACGCCATGCCCGGAGGCAACATCAGCGCCTTCTGCGAACCGGTGATCACCACGTCCAGACCCCATGCATCGGTCTTGATATCAAACACACCGAGGGCCGTGATTGCATCGACGACCAGGATGGTATTCTCATAGGCCTTGACGATCTCCCCGAGGGCCTTCACGTCATGGGACACCCCCGTCGAAGTCTCGCTCGCCTGCACATAGACCGCTTTAATGGAAGGATCCTTTTTCAAGGCATCGGCAACTTGTTGAGGATTGACTGCATGGCCCCATTCAACCTTGATTTCAGTGGCCTGAACGCCGAACGTTTTGCAAATCTTGCCCCATCGCTCCCCGAACTTCCCGCCGTTGATGCATAAGGCCTTATCGCCGGGCGATAAGAAGTTGGAGATAGAACCTTCCATGCCTCCTGTACCGGATGCGGCCAGCATCAAAACATCATTACGAGTCTGAAACAGCCACTTCAACCCTTCACGCGCTTCGGCAAAAATGGGGTCGAACTCAGGCGCACGGTGATGGATCATGGGGCGTGCCATCGCCAAAAGCACTTCCGGTGGCACGGGTGTAGGGCCGGGGGCGAGCAAATACCGCTTCAGCATCGACGGATCCTCCTCCGATTGAAACGAAACGACTCACAAGCCTTGCAGGAGGGAGCGACGATACCATTGCGTTCCGAAGAGTGTCAAGGCAACGAAGCGTCTAGATCTGAGTGATTTCCATCAGTTGGAGGATTGCTTCCCGCATGGAATTCAGGCCAGTGAGGCACTCTCCATTCAGCAAGCTGTCGATTTCGATGCCGCAGATAAGGGCTTCATTCCTCGCGCAATTTCTTGACAAGCTGCACGCCGATGGATAGTCTAACCTCACACATCATGATGATTTTACAGTCTAGCCCCTTTTATCTGATCTCAAACGCCCGCTGCCCGGGATCAACCCGGAGAGTTTTTCTTGCGCTTGTGATTCTCCTGAGCGTAGGGCCCGGGTTCTCCATAGGCCTAGCTGAGACACCCCCCGCGGCAGAAACCCTGGCGAAGACTGAACTACCTGGTGAAGCAATTTCATCGGTCAACAATGCCGAGGAGCAGGCAGTTGATCCGGCGGATGAGCCGGATGCCAATTTGGTTCCCGTCGAGACGGAGATTTCTGCAGACGAGCAACTCGCAGCCGGTTCCGAACCAAATAGTCTCGTACCTCGGACCGAAGACCTCTTCACAGTGAGTCCGCCGCATAATTCACCAACCGCCCGTTTCGCCGACTCGTTTGTCCCTCCGGCAGAAACGACCCTAACTACCGAGTCACCAAGAGACCAGACGGGATCCTCTGATATCTATAATGTGCCAATCGTTGTGGACCCATCTGTCCAGGCCCATATTCGATTCTTCAACACATCCATTCGGAACCGTTTCGAGCAGTGGCTGGTCCGACTCAGCCGGTATCGTCCGCTCGTCGAAAACATACTCACGGAATTTCACCTTCCCAGCGATCTGGTATTCCTGTCGCTTGTGGAAAGCGGTTTTAACCCCTACGCCTACTCACGTGCAAAAGCGACAGGCCCCTGGCAATTCATGAAGGGCACGGCCAAGGTGTATGGCCTCAGAGTCGATTCTTACGTCGATGAACGGCGCGATCCCATCAAATCAACGGTCGCAGCAGCACGATATCTCCGTGACTTGTATGATTTGTTCGGCACCTGGCCACTGGCAATGGCCGCCTACAATGCCGGGGAAGGGAAAGTCATGCGGGCGCTGCACAAAGCCCAGGCGGAAAGCTTCTCCGACATCTCGAAAACGAGATTAATTCGCCGGGAAACGAAAGAGTACGTGCCGCGCTTCATGGCCGCCACGATCATTGCGAAGAATCCGGATCGCTACGGCTTCACCCAAGAAACCAGCGCACCGCATCAGTTCGAAGAAGTGATCGTCACAAGACCTCTCCACTTCCACGCCATTGCGAACTCCACCGGCGTTCCCTATGAAGAACTCCGCCTGCTCAATCCGGAACTGCGTCGGGACGCCACGCCCCCAGGGGACAATGCCTATTTGCTGAAGGTTCCAGTGGGCACGAAGGTGAAGATTGAACAGCTCCTTGACCGAGTTCCTACCTATAAATTCCCGCCGCTGCCTGCGAAAGCTCAGTTCGCAACAGCCACATCTTCTCGCTGGTATAAGGTGCGCGTGGGGGACACGCTCGAGAAAGTGTCTAAACGATTCCGCATTCCACTCAAAACGCTCAAGACAAAAAACAACCTTTCCGGCCCGACGATCAGACCGGGCGACTTCCTCGTCATCAGCCGCTAGCCCGTACAGGAAGCCAGCACGCGTCGCTTCGGATCGCTGTTGAGGCAGAATTGTTACGGTTTCTTCTTGTCGCTTGAGGGGGAAGCCGGCGCTGAGCTTTTCGATGTTGGCGCGCGATCGGCTGAAGCAGCCGGCGTGGCAGGAGCTGAAGCATCCATCGACTTCTTCACGTCCATCACTTTCGTCCTGATCGTCGCCTCGCTTGTATAGGGGGAATTGGGATAGGTCTTGATCAATTCCTGATAGTGGGCCAAGGCCCCTTCCGGCCGCGATTGAGCTTCCTCCAGCCGGGCCAGTTCGAATAACGCTTGATCCTTGTTCAGCGCCCCCGGGCTATTGAGGATGCTCGTGAACGCTTTTGCAGCTTGATCACGATCCCCCTTCAAAAGATACGTATAGGCCAAGCGCTGCTGAGCCAACGCGGCCAGCTGAGCATTGTCGCCATATAAGAGCGTGAACCGCTGGTACGTTTCGATTGCCCCGGGGAGATCGTTGGCTTGCACCAGCGCATTGCCGAGATGAAAGAGCGCCATCGCCGCCGTAGGGGTCCGAGGATATTGATCGAGAATTTGACGATACTGCGCGATCGCCTGTTTCAACAAGTTGTCCGCATTCTTCGGATCACCCGTCGAGCGTGCCATCAAGAACCTGGTGGCTTCCCGTTCAAGCTCTTGAGCTTTCTGAGAGGCCTGGCGGTCTACCCAAAATACGCCCGCGACGACACCGGCTGCCAACACCAGCACGCCAAGACCGACCAGCAATGGCCTTCGGTAATCTTGCAGACGATGGAGCTGATGCTCCAATCCGCTCAACAGATGGGCTTCATCGGCAGGGAGTGTTCTGGCAGGAACTTTGATGCGGTAGCTCATGAAGTCATCGAATGCAGATGGAACCCATTTCCTCCGGCTGTCCCCGCGCCTTATACTAAGGAAGTGACAAGCTTGTCAATGCGGGATGCTTCACCACGGAAATTCCAGTCATTCGTGAGGGCTTGCTCTCGCAAGGACCACGTGCCCAATGTTTGAAAAATATCTCGCGAATGCAGCCGCCCAACACTTAACCAGGCGGCTGCGCCCCATCGAGTCCGGCACAGGGCCCTGCGTGCGCATGGCAGGCCGAGACGTGTTGCTCTTCGCCTCCAACGACTACCTCGGCCTCGCCTATCATCCCGATGTAGTCCGCGCCGCCTCTCAAGCCACTCAGACCTATGGTGCCGGGGCAGGCGCCGCGCGTCTGATCTCGGGAACCCTGCCTCCCCACATGGAGATGGAGCTATCTCTCGCACGATTCAAGGGAACTGAGGCCGCTCTCACGTTCGGATCAGGCTATCTTGCCAACATTGGAACGATCCCGGCCCTGATCGGCCGCGGGGGATTGATTCTTGCTGATCGTCTCTGCCACGCCAGTCTCATAGACGGATGCCGCCTAAGCGGTGCGGACTTTCGCATCTACCGCCACAACGATATGGAGCATCTTGAATCGTTGCTGTCGAAAAGGCGAAAGGCCCGCCGCACGCTGATCGTCACCGATGGAGTTTTTAGCATGGACGGCGATCTTGCGCCACTTCCAGACCTCTCATCCCTGGCCCGGTCATATGAAGCGGACCTCTACGTGGACGATGCGCACGGGACCGGCGTGATGGGCCCTCACGGTCGCGGAACCATCGAGCATTTCGGACTTGAGGAGGCGATCCCTCTCCAGATGGGAACGTTGGGCAAAGCATTGGGAAGCAGCGGAGCGTATATCGCCGGCCCCGCCCAAACAATTCAGTACTTCTTGCAAACGTGCCGGTCATTTATCTTTGCGACCGCCCCTCCCCCAGGATCAGCTGCGGCCGTCGTGGCCGCGCTCCAAGTGCTGGAACGAGAACCTGAACGCCGGGCACGCCTTTGGGCTAACCGCGAACGGCTCGTTGCAGGACTCATGCGGTTGGGATTCACGCTGGCCACCAGCGCCAGCCCTATTGTCCCGATTCTAGTCGGGCAAGCGGACAAGGCATTGACCTTTGCCGACCAGCTGCTGGCCAACGGTGTATTCGCCCCGGCAATCCGTCCTCCTACCGTTCCAGCGCGCACGAGCCGACTCCGTGTGACCGTGACCTCAGAGCATACGGCCGCACAGATTGATCAGGCACTTGCCGCGTTCCATCGAGCAGGGCAAGCCGCCGGCCTTCTCTGACCGCTCCGTTTTCACTGAAAATGGCCCCCGCCAGCCGACGGATTCCGGCGATTTTCTTGCTTTCCTCACGCCATATGGCATCATCACTCTCACATCTTGTTTGGTCTGGTCAGCGAACGCCGTTCACCTCACTGAGGAGTGGTCTTCATGGACATTTCAAAGCTGCTGACATTTTCTGCAAAAGAAGGCGCGTCGGATTGCCACATCAGTGCCGGTGAGCCTCCCATGATCCGCCTCAATGGTGACTTGAAGAAGCTCGACCACCCGCCTCTGACTCCAGAAGAAACCCATGCCCTTGTCTACGACATGATGAGCGATGCTCAGCGAAAGAATTTCGAGGAAAAGCGCGAATGCGACTTTTCATTCGAGCTCGGCGACATCGCCCGATTCCGCGTTAACGTGTTTGTTCAGAATCGTGGGCTCGGCGCAGTCTTCCGGAACATTCCGACCGAGATCATCCCCATGGAAAAGCTCGGCATGCCGCCGATTGTCCGGCAACTCTGCGACAAAGAGAAGGGCCTCATTCTCGTGACCGGCCCGACCGGGTCCGGCAAGTCGACGACCTTGGCCTCGATGGTCGACTACCTGAACAACACCTTCGAAGGACACATCATCACGATCGAAGATCCTATCGAGTTCGTACACAAGTCGAAAAAATGCCTCGTGAATCAACGCGAACTAGGTGTCCATACGCTCTCGTTCGCCAACGCCCTCAAGTCCGCACTGCGCGAAGATCCCGATATCATCCTCGTCGGAGAAATGCGCGACCTTGAAACCATCCAACTGGCTCTGACGGCGGCAGAAACCGGCCACTTGGTCTTCGGCACCTTGCACACCTCCAGCGCACCGAAAACCATCGACCGCATCATCGACGCCTTCCCGCCGGCTCAGCAGGCACAGATCAGAACCCAGCTCTCCGAAGCATTGGAGTCCGTCATTACACAAACCCTGCTGAAGAAAAAAGCAGGCGGCCGCGTCGCGGCGCTCGAAGTCATGGTCGCCACCACAGCCGTGCGCAACCTGATTCGAGAAGGCAAACTGCACCAAATTCCCGGCATCATGCAGGCGAGCCAGAAAGACGGCATGCAGACCATGGATATGGCATTGACTGAGCTGGCCGTCCGCGGGGTCGTGACGAAAGCAGAGGCCCAATCGCGCAGCATGAACCCCAACCTGTTTGGGGGAACGGCCTTGGGTGGCGCAGCCTAGTCGGGGAAATAGAGGCTTAGAGGGGAGCACCAATGGATATTCGTACGCTATTGAAAGTGATGGTCGATCAGGAAGCATCCGACATGTACCTGACGGTCGACTCGCCTCCGGCCTATCGCGTCCATGGCTCGACACAACCGGCCAATACTCCCCCCTTCACCAACGAGCAACTCGAAGCCCTCGCGCTCGCGCTGATGCGCGGCCAGCAGCGCGGAGAATTCGAGGAGAAGATGGAGATGAATCTGGCCCTGTACTATAAAGAACTGGGCCGATTCCGCGTGAATATTTTCCGGCAGCGGGGCAACGTCGGCCTCGTCTTCCGCCATATCAAAGCCGAAATTCAAACAGCAGACCAACTCGGTTTGCCGTCGATCATGAAGGACATCGCGATGACCAAGCGCGGACTGGTCCTCGTCGTCGGCGCCACCGGCTCAGGAAAATCGACCACGCTTGCCGCGATGATCGATCACCGCAACACCATCCATCCAGGCCACATCGTGACGGTGGAAGACCCGATCGAGTTCGTCCACAATCATAAGAAGTCGCTGATCACACAGCGCGAAGTCGGCTTCGATACGCTCTCGTTTCAAAATGCGCTGAAGAACACACTGCGCCAGGCGCCGGACGTCATTCTCATCGGCGAAATCCGCGACACGGAAACAATGGAAGCCGCCATCACCTTCGCCGAAACCGGCCACCTCTGCATCGGAACCTTGCACTCGAACAATGCGAACCAAGCCATCGAGCGCATCATGAACTTCTTTCCGGTCGAGCGGCACGCCCAGATCTATCTCCAGCTCTCACTGAATCTGCGAGCGATTGTCTCGCAACGCCTCGTACCCTCCCTGGACGGGAAACGGGTTCCGGCGCTGGAAATCATGATGGATACGCCCCGCGTGAAGGACCTGATCAAGAAAGCCGAAGTCGATACGTTGAAGGAAGCGATGGAGCAAGGGATCGATGAAGGCTGTCAAACCTTCGACTATGTGCTCTTGCAGCTCTATAAGGAAGGGAAGATCTCTCTCGAGCAGGCCCTGATCAATGCCGACAGCGCGAACAACCTGCGTCTGAAGATCAAACTGGAAGGTCTCAAAGGAGACGACGCGGTCAACGCGTTACTCGACAAGAGCTCCGCAGCGCCTGGTGAAAACGCCTTCAAGATCCAAGGAGGCGCCTTAGGAAACGTGACTCCGTTGCGCAAGCGATAGCGTTCCTCTCTCGCCGTAATTCACAGGCGGCGCTCGTCATGACCCGACGGGCGCTGCTACTTTCCCGCACTCACCGCTTCGAACGTTTGCTGCTCAAGATACAACGCGATCTTCTCCAAAGCCAGCGCGCTCAATTTTGCACCATACCATGCGGGCATCGTGTTAGGGGGATACCCGGCCACGACGAATACCCCGGGCTCAATCACCGATTCGGTCACATATTCATGAACTGTCTTCGCCAATCCATGGTAGGCCGGATCTCGCAATCGTTCCGGCCCAGTGCTTCCCAGCAAAAGCGGCGGCCCAACTCGGCCATCGGCTCCAGGGATACCAGGGATCGTGTGACAGACCGGACAGCCGGCACGGGTGAAGATGGCAGTGATCGGCTCATCGCCCGTCACCAGCGGAACCATGTCCGGCGTCAGCGACACAATTGTGGAGACCGGTTGGGGATCTGGCTCATGCATCGGGCGTAACGCCCAGATCAAGCCCAAGGCGATGATAGCGACAATAAGCGCGCTCACGGTTTTTTCAGACATGAGAAGAGAGTCCTCACAGCGGGATGAGAGGATCCGACTCGCGCGCCAAGCACCAGGCGAGCGCACGCCCTGGGGACAGCGGTTTACTTGACCGGCGTCATCGCGCAACGGAAACCGATGGTCCGGTCCTCGAAATCCGGCTCAGCTGAAAATCGGGCCGTGACACGCAGTGCTGCCGGAAGGTCCGCCCACGACCCGCCCCGCAACACTCGCTTCTCTCCCTGCGCCGGACCGGAAGGATTCTTCTCGGGGCTCTTCTGGTAGTACTCGCGATCATACCAATCGGCAACCCACTCGGCAGCGTTTCCCGCCATGTGGCTCAAACCATAGGGACTTTTTCCCCCTTCCTTCAGCCCGTGACGGACGCTCATGCCTTCCAGTCCACTCGTCACCGCCACCAATGTAATGGCTTCGGAAACCCAGATTCCTCGATTGTAATTGGCGATGTCGACGAAGGGCTGCATGTGACCCCACGGATAGCGTCGGCCATCGGTGCCCCTTGCCGCCTTTTCCCATTCGGCTTCAGTCGGAAGCCGTTTCCCAACCCATTTGCAGTAGGCATCGGCCTCCTGCCATCTCATGCCGATGGCCGGCCGATCCCCGACTGTCGTCGCAGCTTCATCATCCCAAGTCGGCGGCGACTCATGTTTCCCCGAATCGAGAAACTTCCGATAGAGAGCCAGCGTCACCTCGTATTGATCGATGTAAAAGGCGTCGAGTGTCACGTTGTGCTCAGGACGCTCGTTGGGAAGTCCATCGTTGCTTCCCATTGCAAAAGAACCGGCGGGAATCAAGATCATCGGAGCGCCATCCTTGCCCTTGATGGTCTCTGCGGAAGCGGCCTGCCCATCCTTGGGGCCTGGTGACGGCCCTGCGGCAATTGACAGCATTCCTACAACAATAGTAGCCACAAGCAACAGGACATGTGTCCGATTTTCCATAGGCCCGTCCCCTCCTTTATCTCAGCAGCCACCATGCCGCGATGACAAAACCAGTCTACCCAGCTTGGAAAGCAAACTCAACGGAATGGACGCATAGCACGCCACGATGAGAACAGGAGATATGAAAGG
>CAZOUA010000016.1:0-55656 GCA_964582865.1 uncultured Nitrospira sp.
CCGCACATCCGTTCCATCCGCCATGAATGGTAAGCGCAGTGGCCCCCTCCGCGCACGTCGCAGGGACTTCACCGTCTCCGGCATTCACCAGAGGGAATGGGGGAGGAGAAAAGAACGTCGCACTCGCTGTCGTCTGCAACGACCGCTTCGACTGACCCTGCGACCTCTCGCAAGTCGCCAACCGCGCTCACCATTGTCGAGGGGGAACGCGATGAAACCTGAAGAGATAACTTGATTGCTGACCGAACACGCCGACAGGGCTGTATAACCCTTGCACCACTGACCACGCAATTCAGCGCAAGTCGCAAGTAAGGCAACCACCTCCGCCATCACTCTCCTTTGCACATAGCGGAATGGAATGTCTAGCACGCGGCTTGGCCGAACTCCTTCTCACTGTCCCACAGCTCTTGCAGGAGTGGCCCGATTAGCCTCTCACGTGCGCGCGTCGAACGAGCACCGCCCTTAATCTGAAACTATGATCAACCTTGCGTGCCGCGTTCCGCGAGCACAAAGAGGCTAACGGGCCGCTCCGTCTCCCACCCCTCCTTGACTCCCCTCTCCGCCCTATGTTTAGGTCTGCCCCCACCCATGTTATTTCGAACCATCGCACAATTCGCAGCGCTGGTCCTGTTGTTCTTTTGTCTCGGCTGCCAAAAGGACAGCGAGGCGATCGTGTCGATCGCGTTGCATCCGACCAATGCCAATATCCTCTATGTCGCCACGAACGATGCCGTGTACAAGTCCCGCGACGGAGGAGCGCTCTGGGAAAAATTCCCCAGCTTCAGCGCGCGGCGCGTCACAACCGTCGCCATCGATCCGCAATTGCCCGCAACCATCTATGCCGGCACGATGGGAGACGCGGTGTACAAGAGTCCTGACGGCGGCCAGCATTGGCTGCCGCACAATGTCGGTTTGAAAGAACACGTCTCGTTCGTCAACCAATTCGTGTTCCATCCGGCGCTGAGCGAGAAAATCTACGCCGCGACGACGGTGGGCGCCTACTATACGAAAGACGCCGGCCGTGAGTGGGAAGAGCGCATGAACGGCATGAAGGAAGTCCACATCGTGACCTCCATCGCGATCAATCCTAAAGACCCGACGATTCTCTATGGGGGTACGACCGGTGGAATCTACCGCTCGGATGACGCCGCGACCTCCTGGAAGAAGATCAACAACGGGCTGATCCCGGATTCGGAACTGATGGCGTCGATGGCACTGGGCGTCAACGCCATCGAGATCGATCGGATCAATCCCGACATCGTCTATGCCGGAACGACGAAAGGCCTCTTCCGTACGGCGAACAAGGGAGAACAATGGGAACGGATCGGGCTCACCCTCCCCGATCCCTTTGTCAGCAGCATCGTGATCCACCCGACAGAACCTTCGCTCCTCTATATCGGAGGTCCTGGAGGTGTCTGGAAAAGCACCGATCGCGGGACGACCTGGCAGGCCATGAACCAGGGGCTGACGACGCTCAACGTGCGGGCCTTGGCGATGGCGCCGAAAAACTCACAGACACTCTATGCCGGCACGAACGGCAGCGGACTCTACCGTTCGACCGACGCCGGCGCGACCTGGACCGCAGTCCCTCTGAAAAGCGCAAATCCAGGATCAGGCTGAAGTCAAGGCTGAGCGAACACGCTCCGTATTCCGGCTCAACCTTAACCTTCGCCTCGACCTTCCTAATATCCCGACTTCGCTCCAGCCCCGCCGTGCTGATACCGGCTGCTGTACGAGAGCATCTGGTCGGACAGGGCCTTCCACTCGTCTGCGGTCATCAACTCTTTCATCTTGAAACGCAGGCTGAGAATCTTTGCGGAGGTCCGCATCCGTTGATTGTTCCCTTCGTCGAGAATCTTCGTGAATTCCTCCGGAGTCGCCTGGTAACTGGCATTGAGCGTGTAGAGCTGCCTGTGATAGGCGCGCTCCTGTTCGCGGCCTGCTTTCAACTCCGTCACGATCTCACCGACGATGGACTTCACTTGTTGGGCCTTCGCCGGATCTTTCACGGTCCGGTCGATCAAGGCCGCCATGTCTTGCTGCCCCTTCTGCCAATAGGCGTCTCCTTTCGCCCCATCGGCCATCCCATGGTGGTGGTGAGATGAACAGCCGCCTACGACCAACAGACCCGCCAACGATAATGCCGCCCACTGCATGTGTCTCATCATGGATGCCTCCCCTTACATGGCTGTTCGTGTCGAACCCTTCTCCCTGTTGTCACTCAGAACCATCATACCGTATTATCCGTACGATCATGTCCGAACCGGCTCCTCCACCTTCCGACCCGATTCATGCACTGCGCGAAGAGTTTCGGGCTCACCTCGAGATGTTCTACGCGCAACTGAAACTCGCGCCCCCCTATGAAAGCGTGGAGAAGGCGATCCGCGCGCTCACGACCTCCATGCACGCTCTGCCCAAACCGGAGCAGGCACGCATCGCCGCCGATGCCACGCTGCGCTGGGAGCAATTCCGCCGGGCGTTCGAAGCCTCCGGCCTGAGCAAGAAACATCGCGGTATCATCGCCGGTCTGGCGCGGACTCGTTCGAGCCTGAATCTCCCGGCTGAGTACGACCGGTTTCTCAGCCTCTTTACGTCGTAACCCCTCTGCCTTCGACCATCTCACGCAGCTCTTCGTAGAGTCTTGCGAGCCTGCTGTTCTCCAACCGGTAGGCCATAATCACGGTGACCGATCCGGAAAAGAGAAAAAGCAGCCCGAGCGTCAGGATGCCGACTGCGAACAGAATCCCGCCCGGACTGGCTAACCCTCCTTCGAGCGCATAGGTGATCAGCGTCGCGATCGTCCCGAATCCCACGAGGAGAAACCACGCTCCGGTCAGAATTGCCGAGCACCAGGGAATGCGTTTCGTCGACGACAGGACGACCGAATCACCTTCAACCCGCAAATCGATGGTGGCTTTCATCGGCCAGATCCACAGAAACGCCCAGAGCGTGTGATACCGGGGGCGCAGGAGAATGCGATTCGCGTCGGCGAACAATCGGGCGACGCCGTGCCGCAGCGCGAGCAATCCCAACCCGTCAAATTTCGCCTCGATCTGTGCGCGCGTGACGGGGCCCAGCCGCGATTCCTCGCAGCCGACACGGCAGCCGTATCGACTGGCCTCTGCTGAGAGGGTGCGAAAGTACCATCGGTCTCCGACAAAGAGTCCGAGCAAGAGCACGGCTGCAAAGAATCCCGCGAGCATCATGCTCGTACCTATCCCACAGCCGCACAGGACGAATCAAGATGCACGAACTGATCAGATTGAGGTCGAGAGGACATCCCGGCCGGATTCTTCAACCCCGGCCTTCGCCTCAACCTTGCGAGCACCAGTCCGTCATTCATTGTCCGGTCCGAAAAGAACCGGAAGATTCTGTTGACTCGTTATCGCGACTTGGCTATTGTTACGCCTGTTTTTGGTTCGGCGGATTCCTCGCTCCATTCAGGCACTCCGCCATTACAGATTTTCCCCATACGAACAGGCGGTCGGTTCATCCCTGCCCATCGGGATGTGCAGGACGCACGCTGTGTGGGTTGGAGGTGACATGGACTTACACAAGATCGAGCGGGTCTACACGTCCTATGCCGGAATCTACGATAAGATCTTCGGAAAGGTGTTTCACGAAGGACGTGAGTCCGCGATCAGGAACCTGAACGTCCAGCCCAACGAACGCATCCTCGAAGTCGGCGTCGGCACCGGCATCGCCCTCCCGATGTATCCACGCCACTGCGAAATCGTCGCGATCGATTTTTCGGAAGGGATGCTGGAGATCGCCAAGAAACGGATGATCGAGCATCAAATGGACCACGTGACCCTCCACCGCATGGACGCCGGTGCAATGGAGTTCACCGACGACAGCTTCGATACCGTCGTCGCCGCCTATGTGGTCACGGCTGTGCCCGATTACCGCAAGGTGGTGAGTGAAATGATCCGTGTCTGCCGGCCCGGCGGCAGAATTATCATGCTCAATCACTTCAGCCAGGAAAATAAGGTCATTGCGGCCATGGAAAAAGTGATCTCTCCGCTGACCAAGCACCTGGGCTGGCGGACCGACTTGTCGCTACATACCGTTCTGGAAGGCACCTCGCTGCACGTGGCCCGCAAGCAGAATGTCAACCCGCTCCGCTTCTGGGCCCTCGTCGAATGTGTGAACAGGAAAAACGGACTGGTGCATCACAACGGTGTGAAAAACGGACATAGCGACGTCGCCTACTCCCACAGCACCGGAGCCCGTGCCGTCGACCTGCAGACAAACCTCTCGTAAGTCTTGCTCTACAGCATCCCCCAGCGCGATCGTTCGGACGATTTCCAGCTCTGCCATTCTCCGCCTGGAATAATCGTGTTCCCCACAAGGCATTGCCCCGCATATCGCTGCGCGATGCGGTCGGCCAAGCAGGCCAGGACGCGGCAAGCCGCGCGATCCTTGGGATCGTCCACTCGCAGCGCGATGCCGAATCCCGCGCCATCGCACGGACCGTAGAGCAACACGCGCAGTCCTCCCTTCGCAGCTTGCGATTTTCTCCCCGAGGCCGGGATTAAGTTGCCTTCCCACTGCATCGACGCATGACGCCCGCGCTTGAGCGCCACCTTGCGCCACGTGCAGGGCACGGACGACTGGCTCAGTTCCTCCAGCATCCACTCAACCGTCGGCCAATCCGCATCTTCGCTCTGAAACGTCCACTGCATCTGATCGAAAGACGCAGACTCGACAAACGGGACGGCGACTTCGTCGAGAGACGCCTCGTCGCAGACGACATAGAGTTCGCCCTGCGGGTCGAACCAGAAACGCAGCTTCCCCGCCGTCGCTTCGGCTTGAATGACGCTCAGCGTCGAGCAATCCGCGCCTTCTTGCTCGAAAATTGAAAAGTCGGTCACGCCTTGCATCGTCAGCTTTGCCACGCGCACCACCTGCCTGATCTGATAACGGATCACGACCCTGACGACTGTATCGGTCAAGACGTCGCGCCGCGAGCCTTCATCGAACAGCCGCCGCTTTGACATCTGCACGTCGGTCACGTAGCCGCCGCGAAAGCCGCCGGTATGGCCCATCAGCCAGCGCAGATCCTCTTTTGATTTGATGGACTGGTTCATCGGTCTGATTGTAGCGCAGCGGGAAACGAAAGGGCTAGGGAGTGCGAACGGTCATCCTCTTCACGCCTGCTGTTCTCTTTCGAGCAGCGCGCGTTTGCGTGCAAGCCCCCATCGATACCCGGACAGTCCGCCGCCGATGCGGACGACACGATGGCAAGGAATCGCCACGGCGATTGGATTCGCCCCACAGGCCTGAGCCACCGCCCGTACTGATTTTGGCGCTCCGATGCGCTTCGCGATGTCGGTGTACGTGGCCGTCGAGCCGGCTGGAATCTTCAGCAAGGCCTGCCAGACCAGCTGTTGGAATGCGGTGCCGCGAATATCGAGCGGCAAATCCAACCTGCGTGCCGGCGCGTCGACAAGACCCACCGCGGTCGCCACGAGTCGCTCAAATCTCGCATCCCCGCCGACGAAATGGGCGCGCGAAAATCGATTCTGTACGTCCCGCACCAATGCCTCAGCATCATCGCCAAGAAGAATGGCACAGATGCCGCGGTCGCTGGCCGCGACCAGGATCGCCCCGAGCGAACAATCACCCACGGCGAAACGAATGTTCATCCCGGCGCCATCTGCGCGAAAGCGCGACGGGGTCATTCCCAAGAGATGATTCGACTTGTCGTAGAATCGTCCGTTCGAGTTGAATCCGGCACCGTACAGCGCCTCCGTCACCGTCCGACTTCGACGGAGCCGGTTTCGTACCAATTTCGCGCGATGCGCCGCCGCATATTGCTTCGGCGTCAGCCCCGTGACGGTCTTGAAGAGTCGATGGAAACGAGAAGCGCTCAAACCCGCATGTTGCGCAAGTTGATCGAGACATGGCGCTGCATCGGATGACTCGATGAAACGGCAGACCTCCACAATCTTGGCTGCCTGCTGTGCCAGTGGCAAGACCTGATTCGGTCGACATCGCTTGCAGGGGCGAAAGCCCGCCTGCTCCGCATCCCGGCAGGTTGCATGAAATCGGACATGCTCCGGTTTCGCCAACCGAGCCGCGCAGGAGGGTCGGCAATAGATACCGGTGGTGGCGACCGAGTAGAAGAAGGTGCCGTCGGCCTCCGGATCGCGGGCCGCGACTGACGCCCAGCGGGGGTCATGGATCGCAGTGGCTGCCGATTGAATGCGTTGTGTCGATGGGTTCATCATCGGGCCTCCTTTAGTGTGCCGCGATGACCTCACTTTAGCAATGGGGCGAGAGGCCCGGCACTCCGATTCTTGCTGTCAAATTCGTGGCGGCCGGCACGTGCGAGGCAACAGGCCGAGAGAACTGACCGGCCTTGTTCTTCACGCACTCTTTCGCCGGGTCAGGGTCATGCGTCATCTCGCCTCCGACTGCTGACAAACTTCTGGCCTGACATCAGAAGCCATGCGGAGGATGCGATAGCACTTCGCTCGGCTACGAGCAGGGACAGGACTGTGCCTGTCAGAATTATTTTGAGCATGATTGCAAGGAACCCTCCTATCTTGACGTCGCCTTGTCCCATATGACAGGTACTGCTATGCGCGCGGTGTGCTTACAACATGTTCCGTTTGAAGGGCCGGGAGCCTTGGCGACGGCGCTCGCGTCTCGTGGCGTGAGCTTGGATCGGCATCTTGTGCCGAATGATGGGCTTCCCGGCGATGCGGGCGATCTCTTGATCGTCATGGGCGGGCCGATGTCGGTGAACGATGCCGATGGTTGGATCGCGGAAGAAACGGCCTTCATCAGATCAGCATTACTCGCCCGCAAGCCGGTCATCGGCGTCTGCCTGGGCAGCCAGTTCATGGCGAAGGCTTTGGGTGCGACGATACGACCCGGCAAAGCACTTGAAATAGGCATGACACCGATCCGGCTGACGCCAGATGGCAGGCGCGATCCGGTATTCGCCGCCTCTCCGGAGACCTTCGACGTCTTCGAATGGCACGGCGAAGTGTTCGACCTGCCGACAGATTGCGTGGGATTGGCCGGTTCCGCCCTCGCCCCACTGCAAGCCTTTCGGTATGGCGCCCATGCTTATGGACTCCTCTTCCATCTGGAGATGGAGGAAAGCGGCATTGACTCCTTGTGCCGGGAATGCGCGCCGGACTTGACGAAAGCATACCTGACGGCCCAACAGGTGAAAGCCACCGCCCTCTCCCGCCTTCCGCAACTCCATCAGATCGCCGATCGGCTCATCGGGCATCAGCTCGATTCTCAGCGTTGATTGCCAGCACTCCTCTGAAGTACCCTGTCCAGACCAACTGGCGAGAGGTCTGAGGCGATGGGCAGATTCCCTTTCGCCACTGGCCATTTGCCCCTAGCCTATAGCGACGAAAGGAGTCAGTGAGCATGGCCGGTTTCCCAATCGAAGTTGCCACACGCATCAAGACACTTCCCCCTTATCTGTTCGCCGCAATCGATAAGATGAAACAGGCAGCGATTGCCAAGGGCGTGGATATCATCAATCTCGGCATCGGCGATCCCGATTTGCCGACTCCGGCTCCCATTATCGAGAGCCTGGCCCAGGCAGCTAAGAACCCCAAGCACCATCAGTATCCTTCCTATGAAGGCATGTTGTCGTTCCGGACCGCCGTGGCCGACTGGTACAAGCGGCGGTTCAATGTGACGCTCAATCCCGCCGATGAAGTGCTGACCTTGATCGGTTCAAAGGAAGGAATCGGCCACATCCACCTGGCGTTTATCGATCCAGGCGACATCGTCTTGGTCCCGAGCCCCGGCTATCCGGTCTACCCGGTCGGCACGAGCTTTTGCGGCGGAGCCTCGCACATCATGCCCCTCACGAAGGCCAACGGATTTCTGCCTGACCTCAATGCGATCCCCAAAGACGTGGCGAAGAAGGCCAAATTGATGTGGCTGAACTCGCCGAATAACCCGACCTCGGTCGTCATGACCAAAGACTATTTCAAGCGCGTCGTGGAATTCGCGCAAGAGAATCAGGTGATCGTCTGCCATGATGCGGCCTACTCGGAGATCTTCTATGACGGCAAGCGGCCGGCGAGTTTCTTGGAAGTGGATGGGGCGAAAGATGTCGGGGTGGAATTCCACTCCCTCTCGAAAACCTACAACATGACCGGCTGGCGCATCGGGTTTGCGGTCGGCAACAAGGAGGTCTTGGCAGGGCTCGGCAGGGTGAAGAGTCAATTGGACTCGGGCGTGTTCGAAGCGGTGCAGGCCGCAGGCATCACGGCGCTGGGGCTGGACGATTCGGTCACCGATGGACTGCGAAAGATCTATCAAGAGCGGCGCGATACGCTGGTGCCGGGGCTGAAGAAACTGGGCCTGGAAGTCGATCCGCCACCGGCCGCGTTTTACATCTGGGTCACCGTGCCGAAAGGCTACACCTCTGCCTCGTTCACCGCGCATCTGTTGGAAAAGGCCGGGATCGTGACGACGCCGGGAAACGGATTCGGCGCTCCGGGCGAAGGGTATATCAGGATGACCGTCTGTACGACGAAAGAACGGCTGGCGGAGGCGGTGGAGCGGATTCAGAAGGCGGGATTCTAGTTTGGTGCCGAGATGCCTCGGCCCATCGCACATGACGCCATCCCCGGGGGAGGAAAGTGGGAAGGGAGACGGTCTTTATTGGATTCGGTTCGAATGTCGGCGATCGCGTGGATTTCTGCGATCGCGCGGTGACACTGTTGAGCCTGCTGCCGCATTCTCAATTGTCAGGCGTCTCCCTCCTCTATGAGACTGAACCGGTCCAGGACGGGGCGAATCCTGGCGATGGCTGGTTCTTGAACGGCGTCGTCCGGATCGAAACCGATGTCACCCCGAAAAGCCTGCTGAGCGTGTTGCGCGAGATCGAACGTTCGTTGGGGCGCGACGAGAGCGACCGATCGGGCCCGCGCACCATCGATCTCGACATTTTGTTCTATGGAGAGCGGGTGATCGACGAACCGGGGTTAACCGTGCCGCATCCCCGGCTCTATCAACGCCGGTTCGTGCTCATGCCCCTGAGCGAGCTCGACCCCCTCTTGGTGCATCCGACCAGACAACGCACAGTCAATCAAATGCTCGCCGAGGCCAACGATCAGTCCGAAGTGCGCCTCTTGTTTCCTCAGCCATCGACCCGCTACGGCTCTCGACCATCCTGCAGCCCTCACCCGGACGCATGAAGACCATCCGCACCCCGCGAGCGATGACGGCTTGGAGCGATCGCCTGAGGCGCGAAGGGGTGACGATCGGCTTCGTGCCCACGATGGGGGCGCTGCACGACGGCCATCGGGCGTTGATTCGTGCGGCGCGGCTGCAATGCGATGCTCTGGTCGTCAGCATCTTCGTGAACCCGACCCAGTTTGCGCCAACGGAGGATCTGGCCAAGTATCCGAGACCTATCGCCAAGGACCGTGCGCTCTGCCGGGAGGAAGGCGTCGATATCTGTTTCGAGCCGGCCGCGAAGGCCATGTATCCGAGCGGCTTCCAAGCGCAGGTCACCCTGCCGAAAATTGCACAGCGCTGGGAAGGTGCATCGCGGCCTCATCATTTCGGCGGCGTGGCGGTTGTCGTCACGAAGTTATTCGGCATGGTCCGGCCGCATCTCGCCCTGTTCGGCCAGAAGGACTACCAGCAAGCGGCGCTTGTACAGCAGTTGGTGAAGGACTTGAATCTCGGCGTGACCATCCAGGTGCGGCCGACGGTCAGAGAACGCGACGGCTTGGCCATGAGTTCGCGCAACGTCTATCTCTCGCAGGAAGAACGGCGGATCGCGCCGATCTTCCATCAGGCGTTGCAGGCGGGCCGACAGGCCATTGAAGGTGGAACGACGGACGGAGCGTCCGTGCAGCAGATCATGAGACGGGTGCTCGCTGAGACACCGGCAGTCCGGATCGACTATCTCGCCTGCTGCGATTCCGTCACGCTGGAGCCCCTCGCTACGATCGACCGGCAGGCGGTCTTGCTCGGCGCCATCCGGATCGGTTCAGTCAGACTGATCGATAATCTCGTTGTGAAGGCCGGGGCAACAAAGAAGCGGCCGACTCGTTAGGCATTGGGGACGGGATGGTGCCCCTGGCTCACCAGAAGGCCCAGCACGACTTGGCTGAGACGCCGCTGATCGGGGAAAGGCACCTCCAGAAAACGCACTCCTACCGAGGCCGGACGGACTGAACAGACCATCGCCGTTTCGATTCGAATCGCTTCCTCCCCGTGATTGGGCTTCAACACCAATCCGAGAAACGTTCCGCGCGGCAATCCCGTCGTCTGCAGTGTGCAGCCATCCATCGAAATGTCGGTGATGCGATTGGTCGCTTGCATCCGATTGTCTGCGAGAAATTGCGCCTCGATGGAAGTCGGCAGGCGTTTGTATTGGCGGCGATCGAAGGCTTGCGTGCTTTGACGGGCCTCCCGGTGAAACGCGCGAAACTTGTTCATGCACAGCTGGCAGCGAAAGGGAAAGACATTCAGCTGATTCAGGACGCGTTCCATCGTCCCGTCCTGATAGGTCGCGCGCACAAACGGCGTACCGCAGTTTGGACAGTGAAGCGTCTTCATGTCCCCGGCTGAACCTCCTCAAGATCGCTTCCCGATTCGACTACCCGCCCCATTCGCTCTGCCTGCTCGGCGAGAACCGGATGAATTGCCGCCGGCGAGTAACTAGCCGGCTTCACCCACTTGCCGTCCTCACGCTTGTATCCGCCGACCTTGCTCATGTTGGATCGGTGAACTTCGCGGAACACGGGATCCATATCGATCCCGTAAGACACGGCCGTGCCGTACACCACGTAGAGAAGATCGGCCATTTCCTTGGCAATACAGGCCAAATCGTTTTTCGCCATCGCTTCCTTGAGCTCTTCGAATTCTTCCAGGATCAACCGTTCACGCAAGGCACGGGTCCGGTCGTCCACAACGGTCGGCGTCTGATGCACCACGATGTCGAACATCCGGTGGAAGGCTTCGACCATGGCCTGTGCGTCCGCCACAGGTTCCTTATTCATGGTCATAGGGCAGCGCCTTCCGGGACACGACTTCGACCGGCCCGAGCGACGGAATGTCTTTGTCCGAGGACACCCCCAGCTCTTTGAACCGGCGGGCAGCGGGAAGAATTCTCGTTTCCAGCGAGCCGACCGCCTTGTTATAGGCCATCACGCTTTTCCCCAGAGATTGTCCGACGTCGTTCAAATGTTCCGCCAACACCGCCATCCGCTCGTAGAGGTCCTTCCCCAATCGACCGGCTTCTTCCGCATGCGCGGTCAACCGCTCCTGCCGCCAGCCGTAGGCCACCGCGCGCAACAACGCCATCAGCGTCGTCGGCGTCGCCAGCACGACACCCTGGGCAAATCCGTCCTCGATGAGCCGCGGGTCCTGCTCCAATGCCGCTCCAAGAAATTGTTCGCCGGGCAGAAACAACACGACGAATTCCGGCGCCTGGTCGAATTGACTCCAGTAGGCTTTCAGACTCAACTCGTCCATGCGCGAGCGCACTTGCGCCGCATGACGGCGTAAACCGTCCACACGTGCTCCCTCATTGGGGGCTTCGTGCGCTTCCAGGTAACCGGCCAAGACCGTCTTCGCATCCACGATGATTTGCCGCCCGCCCGGCAGCTGCACGATCATGTCGGGACGGAGCCGCCCTTCGTCGACGGCCACCGACTCCTGTTCATAGAAGTCGCAATGGGCCACCATGCCGGCCAGTTCAGCAACGCGCTTCAGCGTGATTTCTCCCCAACGGCCCCGTACAGCCGGCGCCCGCAGCGCATTGACCAAGTTTCCGGTTTCCTGCTGCAACCGTTGCTGCGATTCGGCGAGTGATTTGAGATGTTGGTCCAGACCGCCGTAGGCCGATTGACGGGACTGCTCAAGCTGGCGAAGCTGTTCATCGTAGCGGTGCAACGACTCCGAGAGGGGCTTCACCAGCTCATCGATGGCCTGCTGCCGCTGGGCCAGTTCGCCTTTGGCTTCTGCTTGCAGGGTTTGGAACGATGTCTTGGCGAGATTGAGGAAGGCTTCGTTGTTCTGTTTCAGCGCTTCACCGGAGAGCGCTTGGAAGGCCTCGGCCAATTCATGCCGGGCCTGCGCGAGCAACGCCTTCTGTTCATCCGCGTGCTTGCTGGTTTCGGCCGCTTGAGTTTCAGCAACGGCACGAGCCCGCGCTTGCTCGGAGATCTCCTGCCGGAGCCGGTCGAGCTCGGTACGATCGCCTGTTCCCTGGCGGCGAAGCTCTTCGGCCAAGGTTTCGGCACGCTGCGCACGTTCCGCGGCGGTGAAGAGTTGCGCATGAAATTGCGCGCGCAGGCGGGTCGACAGCCAGAAGCCGGCGATCAACGCTCCCAGAGCCACACCGGCAATCAGGCCAATGCCGAAGGCAGTACTTTCAATCATGGGTCGCAGTCCACAGGCTCATGTCGAGCGACATGCCGCAACGATGTCGGGTATCAAAAGGGATATGGGGAGAGTACGTAAACTTTTGGCAAACGTCAAGGCGAGAGGGCCAGATCCATTCGGCCCTAGTCGCATAGTCACCGAATGTTGCCTCCGTGTCGTTCGCATTCCACAGCTTTTCGACATTCTGCGTTATTCGAGGCGAACCTCGCCGGCTCCGGCATCCAGTCGAATGCGATCACCTTCCTTGAGAACCAGCATGGCCCCGGTAACGTTCGCAACGGTAGGGAGTCCGTATTCGCGCGCGATAATGGCTCCGTGTGACAACGTGCCTCCCATTTCCACAATCAACCCTGCGGCGATCCCGAACAACGGAGCCATCCCCGGATCGATCACCGGCGCCACGATGATGTCGCCGGCTCCTACCTTCCCCCAATCGGCCGTCGATCGTACGTGCCGCACGACACCGCCGGCAACGCCGGGACTGATGGGAATGCCGCGCAGGACATCATCGAACCGTTCGTGCAGCGACGGCTCTCCGCTGTGGGCCGCTGTCTCCCAGTCTCGAATCGTGTCGGGAACCTGCATCGTCAGCCAGCGTGCTCGATCCGTGCGGCGATGCCTGACAAGCGCTGCCCAATCGCGGTGGCGCTGAGCGACAAGCTCCTGACGCTCTTCTAACGTCAGAAAAAAAATGTCCTCCCTGGACGTGAAGACTCCGCCCTCGACAAAACGTTCGCCCAAGCGAAGCAGCAGCTGTCTCGCAGCCGTGGAATAGTACATAAGATGATGCCGGTTCGCCTCACGCAGCGTGAAGAAACGGCAGAGGCGCCGATGCCACCACTTGAAGATGAGCCAGCGGTCCCATCGCCTGCCGCAGCGCGCCCGAATGGCTTTCAAGGCGGCGATTCTTGTCTCCCGCTGACGCACCAGAATGTTCTCCGGAGACGAGGCAGGCCCCCGGAGCTGAACGCGTACGACGTTGAGCAGCGAGTCCGGCTGATCGATGAATCGAGGAGACATGACATCCGATTCGCCAAGACCCCGGTGTCCGTAATCCTCGAGGTACAGATCGAAAGTCCTGATGAACGCCGAGCCCTTCAGCCGTGCGGAACAAGCTTCGTAGTCCAATGACTCGGTCAGCAGGGCGCGAACCGCGGCCTCATCCTCCCGCGCCAGCTGGACCATCTCCGCTAATCGCATGATCTGCTGCGCGCTGATAACGGTCCCTTGCCCCTGCAGCGCGGCATTCAGGAGATTTCTCCAATCCGCTCCGAGCCATTGCGGCAGCAGCGAGCTGAAGGCTTGCAGACATTGCCCGACCCCCGCCGCAATACCAAATGTGACTTCGCGGCTGTCGAGCCATCGACTCAGCCGATCGAGGTGAACCGCCAGCTCATCCCGCGAAAGATCCCTGATGCGATCCGGGCGATAGGTCACAGCCAGCTGTTTCATCTCCGCGAACCATCTGGGTCCAGCATTGGCCACCCGGTGCATTTCACGCAGCATGAGCCAGCCGGCACGGATGTAAGCAAGCCAGCCTAGTCGAACCGCCGGGGGCGTGGTGTGCAGATGTTCGCCTCCCATCTGTTCGATATTCAACGACGGATCGCCCCGCAATTGTCCGACCAGATAGTGAAAGAGCGAGACGTTCAGATAGGGACGTCCGTGAAGCACGCGAACGGACGACAGTCCTTTCGGAATGTGGCAGCCCAGCCGGCGATAGTGCGCAATGATGTAGGCGCTCATGAAATAGTCAAGAAATGAGAGCCCCATTGGACTCGGCACCTCCGGCATTGTCTCTTTGAAATTGGCTCGAGTCCATTCGCATTCGTCGTTCGTGAAAATCTCCGGTTGCGATACCGCGGTGACGGGCCTCGCTTGAAGCAACCAGATCTTGCCCGCCTCAAGCGCCCACTCGATGTCGACGGGATGTTGGATCGTCTGCTCGACACGTTTGACGACGCGAGCCAGTTCGGTCAGTTCTTGATCTGACAGGGATGAGTGAATCCCGGCATCGCGCGAAAATGGTCCTTCTTCCACACCGGCCTGGCCGAGCCGTGTCACCGAAACCTTGTTCGCGATGTCTCGCGTCACCACCGTGAATTGATCCGGCACCGGCTCCTGCCTGACGACGTACTGGTCCGGCACGGCGGTTCCATCGACGAGCGTTGAGGCGAGTCCCAGCACGGCATTCACGACGACGAGATTCGAACGGCCGGTCACCGGATGGATGGAATAGGCCACGCCGGATGCCTGCGGGTTGAGCATCGGCTGGATCACGACCGCCATGGCGGGAGGATCACCGCTCAATCCGGTCTTCGCATGGTAGGCCACGACTCGCTCGTCCCAGATCGAGGCCCATACCTCTTTTATCGCTGCGCCGATTTGATCCAATGTCACACCAAGAACGGTTCGATAGACTCCCGCAAAACTCGCCTGGACCTGGTCTTCGTTGGTGGCCGAGGACCGTACGGCCCAGAGCGTGCCCGCCGGCAAACCGAGCCGATGCAGATGCGCAATGATCTCCAGTACCAGCCCGGAGATCGGCAGGTCACGAATGAGGATTTGGCATTCGGCCAGAGCCTGCCGACGGGCTTCGCCGGCCAGATGTTGCACGGCTTCCCAACGCTCTCCGGCTGAAAACCCGGCCGCATCCATCGCGCGACAGCAGGAGGCCGTAGTCACACAGAGTCCTTGCGGGACAAGAAAACCGGCCGCGATCAGACGAGCGAGCCCTACGGCCTTTCCACCGGCGAGATGTTGGTCCTGAGAAGCAGACAGAGGAAGGAGCAGCGAGCGATCCATTGAGGGAATACTACCTACAGAACCAGGAGGAGGTAAAGGTCGTTCACGTTCGTGCCGGTCGGTCCTGTGACGATATGGCTGCGCAACCGTTTCAATGCCGGATAGGTATTGTTCTGTCTCAGCGCGCGAGCGAGATCCACGCCAAGATGCCGAGCCCGGGCAACCGTGCCTCCGTTGACGAGCGCACCGGCGACGTCGGTCGGCCCATCGGTGCCGTCCGTTCCGATCGCCGCAACCCATACGTTGGGAAGCCCGGCAATGGCTTGCGCCGCCGCAACCACAAACTCCTGCGCTCGGCCTCCTTTTCCTTTCCCCTTCACCGTCACGGTCACCTCTCCCCCTGCCACGATGCAGCAGGGTTTCGAAACCGGATCGCTTTTGGCGAGAATGTCCTGGGCCAGCCGACCGAAACGCGTTCCCTCGACTCGCGCCTCCCCGGTGAGCGCCGTGGAGTGGATGATCGTCTTGAGCCCGGCCTCCCGAGCCGCACGGGTGACTGCGGCAAGGGCCAGTTCGATGTTGCCAATGATCTCGTGCTGGACTCGTCGAAACAGAGGAGCGCCTGGTTTGGGAGTCTCTGTGAAACGCCCTCGCCGGCCTTGTTCCAAATGCGCCCGCACCGCCTCTGGAGCGGAGGACCACACACGGTAACGTTTCAAGCAATCGATCGCCTCACCGTAGGTGGTGGGGTCTGGAGCCGTCGGCCCCGAAGCAATCGCGCTCAGATCGTCGCCGAGTACATCCGACAGGATGACGGTGACAACCGTCGCCTTTGTCGATTGAGCCAGCCGGCCGCCTTTGAGGTTCGACAGATGCTTGCGGACGCTGTTGACCTCACGGATGCCGGCTCCGCAGCGGAGCAATTGCCTGGTCACCCGTTGTTTATCCGCCAGGGTGATGCCGCGGGCCGGCGCCGGCATCAAGCTGGAGGCACCTCCGGATAGCAAAACGATCAGCAGGTCGCGTGTGGTCAGGGACGAGGCCAGACGGGAAAGCCGGCCGGCAGCCAATTGGCCGGCACGATCTGGAAGCGGGTGGCCAGCTTCTTCCACGACAATCTTCGTCGTCGAGACAGCATGGCCGTATTTCACGATGACCAATCCGCCGTGCAAGCGACTGCCAAGCACCTGTTCCATCGCACGGGCCATCGAGGCAGTCGCTTTTCCCGCCCCGACCACCAGCACGTGGTCATAACGCCGCAGATCGTACCGGCGCGACCCCACCGCCAGTACATCGCCCTCCATTCTCACGATTCGACGCAAGGCAGCGCCGGCATTCACCGCGACGAAGGCCTGCCTGATCATTCTCCCGAGGAGCGGTCTGACCGGAGAAACAGGAAGCTGAATCGCCATGAGAATGGAAAACGGCGGTTAGGGAGTTTTCTCTTGCTTGAAACAGCGGCTGGGACAGGTTTGGCGCGGAACCCTGATTTGATAGGACCCATGCGGGAGCACATCTTTCTTGAATTCTGGATTGAGCATTTTGAGCTCGAGAAAATAGGTGCCATACTCCTCGGCGATGGAGGTCAATGCCCGTTGCGACTCTTTGACATTGACGGTAACGGTTTCCACCTCAAGAGGGATATAGAGGTCCTTTTTGCTCAGGCCCAGATACTTCTCCGGTTGGGAATAGATTTCCTTGGCCGCAATGATTCGCGGCACATAGCGCATAGTCTCGCGCGGGCCGTGCATCTTCCAATAGTCGGTGATCTTCTGTTCTTTTAATAGTTTCCGGACCCGCTCTTCTCCCGCGTTATACGAGGCCATCGCGAGGAACCAATCGTTCTGCTGGAATTCTTTCAGATACCGCAGGTACTTGACCGCCGCTTCGGTGGACATCTCCAGGTTGCGACGCTCGTCACGAACGGCATCGCTCTTGAGCCGATACCGCCTCCCGGTGGACGGAATGAACTGCCAGGGACCGGATGCTTTCGCTTTGGAATACGCGGCCGAAATACATTTGCTTTCAACCAGCAACATATACTTGAGATCATCCGGCAAGCCGGCTTCAGCCAGCTGTTTCTCGGCAGGCGGGAAACAGCGCCCGGTGCGCTTGGCAAGGATGATGCTTTCGCCCTGATCTTCCAAGAACTGATAGAACTCGTACTCGATCCGTTCACGCACCTGCCAATTGTCGAGCGGCACCGGCTGCCCGGCGAAGGTAATTTTCTCCGGAAGCTTGAACGAACTGAGAAAGTATCGCTCACCTTCCCGCTTGATCTCGGGAAGAATGACAAGGCGGTCTTCCGGTTCATTCTGGCCCTCCAGCGGATCAGGCAGGATTAAGTCAAGATCGCCGTTCGCCCCGGAACGGCCCGAAGCCTCTTTCGACGGAACTTGATCCGGCTCGGGCTGAGCTTTCGTTGAAATGGGAAACACCGCCGCCAAGACCAGCGTAAGGATAAGCAACAGACGAAGCAACCAGCCCCGCATCACGATTCCACCTCCGAAATGATAGGATTCGCAGGCCTTCAATTTTTTCATGCTAGCAGTATGCGATTCGTGCGGCAAGCAGGATCGGCATTCGCAATCGTGATACACTGAGGCTGTCATGCGATCGCTTGCCCTCCTCAACGATCGAATCATCTCCTGCACCGCGTGCCCCCGCCTGGTCACCTACCGGCAGGCGATCGCCAAAGAGAAACGCAGACAGTATCGGGACTGGACCTACTGGGGGCGGCCCATCCCCGGTTTCGGAGACGCCGGCGCGCGCCTCTACGTGTTGGGGCTGGCGCCTGCGGCTCACGGCGGCAATAGGACAGGACGGATCTTTACGGGAGACCGGAGCGGAGACTGGCTGTATGAAGCACTGCACCGGTACGGCTTTGCAAACCAGGCCACGTCGGAACACAAGGACGACGGGTTGGCGCTGTCGGATTGCTATATCGGCGCCGCCGTACGATGCGCTCCGCCCGGCAACAAACCGGCGCCTGAGGAATTCGAAGCCTGTCGGCCCTACGTGAAAGAGGAATTACGCCTGCTGCAAAAGGTGCGGGTGGTTGTGACTCTCGGCAAAATCGCGTTCGACCACTATATGAAGGCCAGCCGTGAAGAGGGTCGGCTACTTCCTTCCCCGCTCCCGGCGTTCGGCCATGGCGTGGTCTACTCACTCCCGTGGAAGGTGACGCTCATCGGGTCTTACCATCCCAGCCAGCAGAATACATTCACCGGCAAACTCACCAGGCCCATGTTCCACCGAATCTTCGCCATGGCACGCCGGCGGCTGACCGGGCCGATTGCCTCGCCTCTACGCTGACATCTTATTTGCGATTCTGGGCTTCCCAGTCTGCAAGGAATTTTTTCAGCCCGATGTCGGTAAGCGGATGCTTCACGAGCTGCTGGAAGATGCCAAACGGCATCGTGCAGATATGCCCGCCGGCCAAGGCCGCCTCGACTACGTGCTGAGGATGCCGTACGCTTGCCACAAGTACATAGGTCTTGTAGTCGTAATTCTTGTAGATCGTCACAATCTGGCGGATGAGTTCCATCCCGTTGGAACTGATGTCGTCCAAGCGGCCGATGAAGGGAGAAACGCACCAGGCTCCGGCTTTCGCGGCAAGCAACGCCTGCGTCGGCGAGAAGCAGAGCGTCACGTTCACCTTGATCCCCTCGGCAGCCAGGCGCTTCGTGGCTTTCAGCCCCTCGGCGATGAGCGGCACTTTCACCACGATGTTCTTGTGAATCTTGGCGAGTTCTCTGCCTTCCTTGACCATCGCATCGGCTTCGATGCTGACGACCTCCGCACTGATGGGGCCGTCCACGATGTTGCAAATTTCGACGAGGACCTCGCGGAACACCCGCCCTTCCTTGGCTACCAGCGAAGGATTGGTGGTCACGCCGTCCAGCAGACCAAGACTCGCGGCTTCCTGAATCTCTTTGACGCTCGCCGTATCAAGATAGAATTTCATGTTCGTGTCCTTTCATGTGCTGACATCACTGGTTGACTCGCTCGACAGACGATATTGTAGGAAGAACGGAATGGCGATGCAAACGAATCTCTGCGGAGTCCCGTTTGACACACTTTGGACCGGCAGCTAGAATCATTTCGTCAACGAATCGCGGCTCTGGCCGTTGAGTTCTCTGTCATCAAACTGATCAGGAGACACACTATGCAACGAGCGTTGTGGCTGTTTGTCGGCTCCCTGTTGCTCAGCGCCTGCGGAGGAAGCAATCCCTATCTGGAGCAGTCTCTCAAGCCGGCCGAGATGCAGGGAAAAGACAAAGCCTGGTTCGAAAAGAACTGGGGTTCTCCGAGCGGCAAGGCCCCGAGATTCTTCGGGGGGGAAACGTGGACGTATTACCGCATTGCCGGAGGAAAATCCGGCCCGCCGCTGTTTAACTTCTCCCCCAACCAGTGCGAGATCACCCTGAAATTCGACAAAGACGAAAAGCTGTCCGACTACAGCTACTCCGGCTGCTAGCCAGTCATCTGTTTCTGAAATGCTGCGGCGCAACCGCGGCTGCAGAAGCAGTAGGTCTGACCACCCACTATTTCTGTGATGGCTGATCCCCGCGGAACAAATGCACGGCAGACAGGATCCTGCACCATCTGATCCCTGTCTGTTGGCAGTCGATCCACCCCTACCCTCCCCCGAAACTCCCGCAGGGCGCTTCGAATGAGAAAATAGAGCACGACCAATAGGATGAGGATGAAGATTATTCTATACATAGTATGGTCAAAGCCTCGGTGCCACAATCCTATGGGAGAGGGCGACGTTAGTCAAGAATCTGGCTCCCCCTTTGCTTTGAAAAACCAACGGGTTTATACAGTTTCTACCTAGCTCCAATGGCCTAGGATAGTCCGATTTCCCAGGTCTTAATTGCCTGAGCAGCCCAGTACTTCTGATGGATATGCATGCAATGAGGAGAGTGTTAGAGTGCGCCCATGAAGACATGTGACAAATGCCGCGGAACAATGTTACCGGAACGGGCAGTGGATTTGGATGCCGGGCTCGCGATCATGGTGTTTGCCTGCTTAAACTGTGGTCGCCGAAAAGCTGCGGATCAGGAACCTCGTCCTCTTACGGCCAGACATTGACGCGATGACAGCGTTCGAAGCGCTGACGTACGACGAGTATCCGGCTGCTAAGACAGCCTTTCTCGGATGTCGGTTCGATGTCGATCGAACAGGCGCGGCACAATCTCCATGTGCCATGCCTACCGCAACCATCGCATAACACGAGCCCGCGCCAGCTCCATCTTTCGCGGCTCTCCACCTGCTACTCATCAACCAATTACGCATGCGTCCTTCCATTCAGAAGCTCTCACGGGTTCCGGAAACCGCTCTGCTCAACTGCCCGTCCTGTTACCGCATGATCAGCTACAACCCCGAGCACGTGACAATCACCTGCACATGGTGCGGTATCGCCATGAAGCAAGCCGCCCGTCACGCACGTTAACGGCGCCGCACCAAATTATCTGACATCATTGTGAGCGTGTCGGAGAGGGAGCTAAACCACCGCTGGTCGAGGCTGGTTACTTGAGGCCCAACACATCCAGCATGTCGTACAACCCAGGCTGCTGCCTGACAACCCACCGCGCCGCCCGCAGCGCGCCACGCGCAAAGGTATCCCGGCTGCTGGCTCGATGGGTCACTTCGATCCGTTCACCCATTCCGCCGAAGAGGACCGTGTGGTCGCCAACGATGTCCCCGGCACGAATCGTTTGAATCCCGATCTCCTGCTTCTTCCGTTCACCGATCAGACCCTTTCGCGCGTAGACCCCGACTTGATTGAGGTCCCGATTCACGGCCCTGGCCAAGACCTCGGCAATCTTGAGCGCTGTCCCGCTTGGGGCATCCTTTTTAAGCCGATGGTGCGCTTCGATGACTTCAATGTCGTACTCGTCTCCCAGTGTCTTGGCCATTTCGCTGATGACCTTGTAGATCAGATTCACGCCCACGCTCATGTTGGGAGAAAAGACGCAGGGCACTTGGCGGGCCAGCGATTTCAACTCCTCGAGCTCGGGGGCAGATAGCCCCGTCGTCCCGATCACCATCGCGCGCCGATGCTGCGCCACAATTCGCAGATGATCGAGGGTCGCTTCCGGAGCAGAAAAATCGATGACGACATCTCCACGCTCAAGAAGAGGCGAAAGGTCGTCTGTGATCGGAATACCGGCTTTGCCGCAGCCTGCCGTCTCGCCGGCGTCCTCGCCCACGGCATGGTGGCCTTTTCCTTCAATCGCGCCGACTAGGGTGAGCGCAGTGGATTCTTTGACGAGAGAAACCAATCGGCTGCCCATTCGTCCCGCGGCACCAGCAACAATGACTTTGATCATGAAAATAACTCGTGGGTGAACGGATGGCTAAATGAGTTTCATTTCTTTCAACACGCGGGCGAGTTGATTGCGGCTGTCGGTTCCCATCGCGCAAAGAGGCAGGCGCAATTCCGGATCGATTTTCCCCATCATCCCCAACGCCTCCTTGACCGGGATCGGATTTGTTTCATAGAACAACGCGGCAAACAGGGAGGACAGCCTGAAGTGAATCTGGCGGGCCTCTTCAACGCGGCCGGCCAGGAATGACGCAACCAGCTGCGCCATGTCCTTCGGAACCACGTTCGCCGTCACCGTGATCACCCCTTTGCCCCCGACGGCCATCATCGGCAGGGTCAGTGCGTCGTCTCCGGACAGGACTGTGAGCCGATCGCCGCAGCTTTGAGCGATGTCCGACGCCTGCTGGACCGATCCGCTGCCTTCCTTGATGCCCACGATGTTTTTCATGCCGCACAATCGTACGACCGTGGCCGGCAACATGTTCACACCGGTCCGGCCGGGGATGTTATAGAGGATTTGGGGAATCTCGACAGCTTCCGCAACAGCTTTGTAATGCCGATACAACCCTTCCTGAGTCGGCTTGTTGTAGTAAGGAGTGATCAGCAAGGCCCCGTCGGCGCCGGCCTCCTTGGCATGCCTGGTCAACGAAATCGCTTCATCGGTGCTGTTGGAACCGGTCCCGGCAATCACCGGAACACGACGCCCGGCGACTTCGACCGCCAGCTTGACGACACGATGGTGCTCATCGTGGGTCAACGTTGCCGATTCACCGGTCGTGCCACAGGGAACAATTCCGTTCGTTCCGTTGGCAATCTGCCATTCGATCAGATCGCCGAAGGCCTGCTCATCGAGCTTGCCCTTTCTGAACGGCGTGACAATGGCGACCAACGACCCTGTAAACATGGGAGCTCCTTTACCGCTATCCGAGAAATGCCGGGACCGTTTCACCACGGACGAGATCGTCGTAGGTTTCCCGCGCCTTGATGACATGGACTTCACTGCCCTTGACGAGCACTTCGGGTACCCGCGGCCGTGAGTTGTAGTTGGAGGCCATGACAAATCCGTACGCTCCCGCACTCATCACGGCGAGCAGATCCCCCGGCTTCACCTCCGGAAGCGTACGATCTTTCGCCAAAAAATCGCCGGACTCGCAGACCGGCCCGACCACATCAACCGCATGTTTGGGGCGCTGTAACAGGGATTCGAACACGGGACGGATCTCGTGATAGGCATTGTAGAGGCTCGGCCTGATCAAGTCGTTCATCGCGGCATCGACGATAATAAAGCGCTTCGCCTCGCCGACCTTTTCATAAAGTGCCTTGGTCACGAGGATGCCCGCATTCCCGACGATCACGCGGCCCGGTTCCATGACCAATGTCAACTTCAAGTCCTGCACAAGCGGCGCAATGGCATCGGCCAGGTCTTTCGGCAAGGGCGGCTTCTCGTCGTTATAGGTGATGCCTAACCCGCCGCCGATGTTCAGGTACTGAATGTTGATGCCCTGTTCCTTCAGTGCCGCAATAAGCGCGATCACCTTTTTCAAGGATTCGACGAAAGGCGTGACCTCCGTCAGCTGAGATCCGATATGCGCATGGACACCGACGACCTCGATGTGGCCGAGCGAGGACGCCAACTTGAACTCCTCCAATGCGCGATCCGCGGCGATGCCGAACTTGCTTTTCTTGAGACCGGTCGAGATGTAGGGATGTGTCTTGGGATCGATATCAGGATTGATCCGCAAGGCCACCCGCGCTTTTTTCCCGACCGACGCAGCCACGTCGTTGATCGCGTGAATTTCCGCCGACGATTCGACGTTGAACATGAGGATGTCCGCCTTCAGCGCATCGCGAATCTCCTCGGCATTCTTGCCGACGCCGGCGAAGACGACTTTCGACGGCGGCACTCCGGCCTTGAGCGCGCGGAACAGTTCCCCGCCGGACACGATATCGACGCCGCTGCCTTCCATTGCCATCAGGCGAAGGATCGCCAGATTCGAATTGGCCTTCATCGCAAAGGCGATGATGTGCGGAATGTTTTTGAATGCGCTGTCATAGGCACGAAAGTGCCGGATCAGCGTCGCATGACTATAGATGTAGCAGGGTGTGCCGACTTCCTTGGCAATCTGGCTGAGAGGCACCTGCTCGCAACAGAGTTCGCCCTGGCGGTATTCGAAATTATGCATCCTGGAAATCCTCGGTGAGCATTTCGAGTCCGGCAAGGGAAAGCCCTTGCAACGAGGTCTCGAAGGCATCTTTGAACTTGCGATAGCGCACCTTCACGTGCGGCACAGTGGCCTTGATGGCCTCCGAATCGATCAAGGCCTTCAGTGCCTCCGGCGCCGCCAGTTTCAGGTGCTCGAAATTGACGATGATGTCCATCTTGGCGCTCTCGGCGGCTTCCTTGATCCGCTTGATGAGCTCCTGGACATTCAACTGATCCAATGCCCCCTCCAGATCCATGAACAGGGCGGCAAACTTGTCATGCCGCTTCACTTTGATGTTCAGCGTCAGGTTCTGCGCCGACAAAGCCTTGGGATCGAAGCGTTGCTTCAAGGCATGCAGCGAGCTGGGGATAAGCTGATCCTTGTCCAAGACCGGAAGTTTGGCCTGCAGATTCTTCAATAAAATTGCCAACGGAGAGAGTGTCCCCTTGGGGCAGCTCCGTTTGACCAGCTTCCTGAACTCCCGGTTCATCTCCCATCGGGCGACCAGCCGTTGTTTGGTGCCGAACAGCCGATACCAGATGTTGGGCAACGAATAAAACTGATGGTTGGCCCAGTGAAATCCCTCTTGCAACTGTTCCGGCGTCATGCGGCTGGGCTGAAACACCACGTGCTTGCCGTCGTACTTCGACCAATCCTTATCAAAGATTCTTCCGGCATTGTTGTACCGGTCGAACAGCGCGGTTCCCGGCAAGGGCGTGAGGACATTAAAGTAGGCCAGTTCCACCTGGTTCTTGGTCAAAAAATCGACGGCTCGTTCAAACACGGCCTCGTCGTCGTTGTCGAAGCCGAACACGATGCCGGGGTTCACCATGATGCCGTAGTCGTGAAACATTTTGATCTCTTGAGAAAACTTCTGAACGCGGTTGAACGGCTTGTTGGTTTCGTCGAGACAATCTTCATCCAACGATTCCATCCCGACGAACACGGAGACGCAACCGCTCTCCGCCGCCAGCTTGACCATCTCCTCATCGTCCGCCAGGAAGAGAGTGGACTGGCAGCCCCACTTGAGCTTGAGCGGCTTCAAGGCCGCCCAGAGTTCACGACAATAGGCCCGGTTGCTGTTGTGGAGGTCGTCCACAAACGCCACGATGCTACCGTCTTCGATACCGACCCTTATTCGCAGACTCAGGATGAAGGCCTTCCACAGCGGTTCGTCTCGGATGCGTTCGACCAACTCGCTGCGAATCCAACGCTGCACATTCTGCAACTCCGTGACCACTTCCTCCACCGGCCTCCGGCGCGTGGTCTTGCCGTTGAACGGCGACACACTGCAAAACTCGCAGTCGAAATGGCAGCCCCTGGTCGTAAAACTACACTGCCGCGTCATGTAGGCATCCGGGCTCAGCAATTCGACGCGAGGGCTCTTATAGTTCTCGAGATTCGGAAATGAGGTCATCTTGTACATCCGCTGCATCTGGCCCGCTTCGTAATCCGCAACCAGTTGCGGCCATAAATCTTCGGCCTCGCCGCAGACGATCGCGTCCGCATACTGAAGCGCCTCGTCCGGACAGTAGGTCGGATGGACACCCCCCATCACAACGGTCTTCCCACGCTTGCGGAATTCCTTGGCAATCTCATAGGCGCGCGGCGCGTAGCAGGTCATGATCGAGAGACCGACCATGTCGCACGGATAATCGAAGTTGATATCTTCCACCGCCTCATCGACCAGATCGACATCCCAATGTTCCGGCGTGTAGGCCGCAATCGTCGGCAAACTCAGCTTGGGAAACCAGACCGCCCGCCGCTCCGACGCCGTCAGATGGTACTGGCTGTTGCGAGGATAGGGATCCACCAACAGTAACCGCTTGCCCACAGTTTGCTTGGGCAGATGGCCTTGTCGCATGGGTTGAATCAGTTGCATGGGTCCCTCCTCCATCTCAACATCGGTGCAAGATACACGTTCGTAGGTTTCCCAACCTCAACGCGTGCCGACCGGCCTGAGCGGCGGCAGATTCACGTCTTGGTCTTGCGGCTCGGATGCAGGCTGCGTGTCGGCTGCTTCCCGCCGTTGTGCCTCAATCGCATCCCGCTTCTTTTGCGACTCAATCGTGCGGGACACTCCGACTTGTTCCGGAGCAATCGGCGGTCCCACAACCCCACAGGCTGTCAGCAGCCCGACGAATAGCGCGATTGTCAGGCCCCTCATGACAACATCCGTTCGAGTTCCCTGATCCGCCGGTCCACGCGCACACTCGCGGTGCCCCCGATCTGGGCTTTCCGGTCGATCGCCGCCTGTACCGTCAGCCGTGCAAACAGGCCCTTCTCGATACGGTCAGAAAACTGCCTGAGCTCTTCGAGAGAGAACGACGTCAGTTCCTGCCCGCGATCCAAGGCAGCCCGCACAATCCGCCCGGTAATCGCATGGGCCTCACGAAAGGGCACGCCTCGCGTGACGAGGTAATCGGCTAATTCCGTTGCGAGCACCCCCCCGCCCTGCAGGGCTTTCTTGAGTGCCTCTCGGTTTACTTTGAGCCGACGCATCAGTTCCGTCAAGACCTGAAAAGATGCCTCCACCGTATCAACCGCGTCGAAGAGGGCCGGCTTATCCTCTTGCAAGTCCCGATTATAACTGAGCGGCAACGCTTTCAGGAGGGTCAGCAAATTGATCAAGTGACCGTAGACGCGGCCCGTTTTGCCGCGAACCAGCTCGGGCACATCGGGATTCTTCTTCTGCGGCATCATGCTGCTGCCGGTGCAGAAACCATCCGGCAAATCGATGAACTGAAACTCCTGCGACGACCATATGATCAATTCCTCGCTCAACCGGGACAGATGCATCATGGCAATCGACAGGACAGCGGCAATCTCAATCATGAAGTCCCGATCGGAAACAGCATCCAAACTATTGGCCGTGACGGCCGGAAAATCCAACAATCTGGCCGTGTAACGACGATCGACCGGGTAGTTGGTGCCGGCCAACGCACCGGATCCCAACGGCATCACGTTCAGCCGCGTTCTTGCATCGCGCAAACGGCCCTTATCGCGCTCGAACATTTCGACATAGGCCAGCAGATGGTGCGCAAAGAGCACCGGTTGGGCCCGCTGGAGATGGGTATAGCCCGGCATGGCCAGCGCCTGGTTTGCCTTGGCCTTGGCTACTAACACCAGCTGAAACGCTTCGATCCGCGCGAGCAGGAGATTCAACCGGTCGCGAAGGTAGAGCCTGACATCGAGCGCCACTTGGTCGTTCCGGCTCCGTCCCGTATGGACCTTCCCGCCCAATGGCCCGATCAATTCCGTGAGCCGCCGCTCAATCGCCATATGAATATCTTCGTCTTGCGGCGCGAATCGAAACCGCCCACGATCCAACTCGAGCTTGACGGATTCCAATCCCCGCACCAACGTCCGCATTTCGCCCGGCTTGAGCACGCGCGCCTTCGCCAAGGTTTTGCAATGGGCGATACTGCCTTGAATATCGTGGGCGTAGAGCCGGCGATCGACGTCGACGGACCGGGTGAAGGCTTCGACCAGTCGGTTCGTTTTTTCACGAAACCGTCCCTCCCATGCCTTGCCGCCGACAGCACCAGCCCGGCTGCGCTTTTTCACCGTCGCCATCAGGACGAGGCCTTCTTTCGTTGCGCTCTGATTTTCAACCGCAAGGCGTTGAGACGGATGAACCCTTCGGCATCTTTCTGGTTATAAACTTCATCCTCTTCGAACGTCGCGATGTCGAGCCGATAGAGGGAGTTCTTCGATTTCCGCCCCGCCAGCGTACAGCTGCCCTTGTAAAGTTTCACGCGGGCAGTGCCGGTCACGTCTTTTTGCGCTTCGTCGATGGCCTTCTGTACCATCTCGCGTTCAGGACTGAACCAATAGCCGTTGTAAATGAGATCCGCAAACCGCGGGATCAGGCTGTCCCTGAAGTGAAGCACTTCGCGGTCCATCGTCAACGACTCCAGACCCCGGTGCGCCACATGGAGAATGGTCCCCCCCGGCGTTTCGTAAACCCCGCGGGACTTCATGCCGACGTAGCGGTTCTCGACCAAGTCGACGCGGCCGATCCCGTGGGCCCCGCCCAATTTGTTGAGATGGGCCAGCAAGGTCGCCGGACTCATTTTCTTGCCGTCGACCGCAACCGGATTGCCGGCCTCGTAGTCGATTTCGACTTCCAGCGGCTTATTCGGCGCCTTTTCGGGAGAGACCGTCATCTGAAAAATTTCATCCGGCGGCGATTCCCAGGGGTCCTCCAAGATCCCGCCTTCATAGCTCACATGAAACAGGTTGAGATCCATGCTGTAGGGCTTCGCTTTGGTCGCGGTCACGGGAATGCCGTGGCGCTCCGCATACTCGATACATTCTCTCCGCGAACGCAAGTTCCATTCGCGCCAAGGCGCAATGATTTTCAGCCCAGGCGCCAACGCCATGTAGGTCAGCTCGAAGCGAACTTGGTCGTTGCCCTTCCCGGTTGCGCCGTGCGACACGGCCTCAGCGCCTTCCTTGAGCGCGATTTCCGCCTGCCGGCGGGCGATCAGAGGACGCGCGATCGAAGTACCCAGCAAATAGCAGCCTTCATACATCGCGTTCCCGCGCAGCATCGGAAACACATAATCTTTCACAAATGTTTCGCGCAGATCCTCGACGTAGACCTTCTTCACCCCGAGCTTCTGGGCTTTGGCCTTGATGGCCTGGAGGTCTTCGCCCTGACCGAGATCCGCACAAAAGGCGATGACCTCGGCATCGTAGGTTTCCTGCAGCCACTTCAAAATGACGGAGGTGTCGAGTCCTCCGGAATAGGCCAGCACCACTTTCTTGATCGCACGACTCATCTGGTCCCTTCTTTCCTCTTGCCCAAGAGTTTTGTCAAAATAGCCTTCTGCATGTGGAGCCGGTTCTCCGCCTGATCGATGATCACCGACTGCGGGCCGTCCAATACCTCGGCTGAAATCTCCTCGCCACGATGGGCGGGCAGACAATGCATGACGATCGCGTCGGGTTTTGCCCGGCCGACCAGACGGCTGTTGACCTGATAGGGCGCCAAGACCTTCAATCTCCGCGCCTGCTCGCGTTCACGGCCCATGCTGATCCAGACGTCGGTATAGATCACGTCCGCTTCTTTGGCGGCGATAGAGGGATCGTGGCTGGACTCAATCGCTGCTCCAGTTTTTTCCGCTTCGAGCCGAGCCAGGTCGACCACATGCTGATCCGGTTGATAACCGGCAGGACAACCCAGTGCGATCGTCATCCCCATTTTCGCCGCCGCTTCGATCAAGGAATTGGCCACGTTGTTTCCGTCGCCGATATAGGCGATCTTGATGCCCTTCAATCGTCCTTTCTTCTCCCTGATCGTGAGCAAGTCAGACAACGCTTGGCAAGGATGACTCAGATCGGTTAGCCCGTTGATGACGGACATGGTCGCTTCCCTCGCCCACTCCTGGACTGTCGCATGGTCATATGTGCGAATGACGATCCCGTCGAGATAGCGCGATAACACACGAGCCGTGTCGGACACGCTCTCGCCGCGCGACAACTGAATGTCGCCCATCGGCAGGACCAGCGCATGGCCGCCGAGCTGGTTCATCCCGGCTTCGAAGGAGACTCTCGTCCTGGTCGAGGGCTTCTCGAACAGGAGCCCCAAGGTCTTGCCTTGAAGTAAGGGATGGGAGACGCCTCGCCTCTGCTTGTCCTTCAGTCGAATCGCCAGCGTCAGCAGGCTCTCGATCTCTGTTTTGGAGAGAGCTGCGACATCCAGCAGATCCTTGCCCAACCCGGTTGTTCGCTGCGCTGATGGTTTCATGAGGTGAGCATCTATCGATTAATGCGCCGGCCCCTCGGCCCCGTGGCGATTGAAGATCAGCGACAACACTTCGATGAGACGGTCGATTTCCGGTTGGGTAATGATCAACGGCGGGACAAAGCGGAGCACATGCTCCCCTGTGGCGTTGACCAGCATGCCGCGCCTGAGACAGTCACTGACCACGGTCTTGGCATCCATATCCACTTCGATGCCCTGTAGAAGTCCAAGCCCGCGCACATCCCTCACCACATGGTGTCGGTCCTTGCACTCTGAAAGGCCCTTCGCCAAGTAATCGCCCATGCGACGGGCCTGGTCGAGCACGCGGCCTTCAAGGAGCACACGAAACACGGCCAGCGCTGCGGCACAGGCCAGCGGGTTGCCGCCGAACGTCGAGGCGTGTGAGCCTGGGACAAAGGCCTTTGCGACATCAGCGGTCGCCAGGCACGCCCCGATCGGCACGCCACCGCCAAGTCCTTTGGCTAAACTCATAATGTCCGGCTGAACACCCAGTTGCTCATACGCGAAGAGGGTGCCGGTTCGCCCCATTCCCGTCTGCACTTCGTCGAAGATCAACAGAATGTCTTTTTGAGTACAGAGCTCGCGCACCGATTTGAGGTATTCGCGGTCGGCAACGTGGACGCCCCCTTCACCCTGAATCGGCTCGAGCATGATCGCAGCCGTCTTCTCCGTCACGGCCTGCTCAAGCTCGGCAAGGTGGTTGAACGGAACGTACGAAAAGCCCGGCACCAGCGGGGCATAACCCTTTTGCACCTTTTCCTGGCCGGTGGCGGTCAGCGTCGCCATCGTTCGGCCATGGAACGAGTTCTTCATTGTGATGATTTCAAAACGCCCGGGGCCGTGCTTGTCATATGAATAGCGGCGCGCGAGCTTGATGGCCGCTTCGTTGGCCTCCGCGCCGCTGTTGCAGAAAAACACTTTGTCGGCAAACGAGTGATCCACCAGCACTTGCGCCAGCTTCACTTGCGGTTCGGTATAGTACAGGTTCGATGTATGGATCAGCTGGGCCGCCTGCCGCTGAATGGCAAGCACGAGATCCGGATGGCCATGCCCAAGAACATTCACGGCAATCCCGCCGACAAAATCGATGTATTCTCGGCCTTCGAGATCGTAAACCTTCGTCCCGCGCCCTCGCACAATCGAGATCGGTTGGCGGGTATAGGTCCCCATCAAGTATTGTTCAGCTGCTCGTTTCAGCTCTTCCGTCGGCATGGCAGACGTATCCCCTTGTAAAGTAAGGGAAGATAGCACGGAAATTGTAGCGAAAGCAAATTCGGCGGGCCGGTGAATGATTACCCGAGAGCCAGCTCCTTCTTCAACCGCTCGGACCCGATGATGTGATACTCTCATTCACAATGAAATCTTGTGCGCAGTGCCAACAACAGAATCAAGACGACTCGAAGTTCTGCTACCAGTGCGGATCCGATCTGACGGCGCCGGGTGAACAGCCAGTTGCCGTTTCTCCCAGCCATAGCATGCATGGCGACCGCGATCTCTGGCGAGCCTTCATCGGCCCCAATGCCGACCGCTACTTGGAGCAGTTCAAGAAGTTCGGCACGAACCAACAGCCGAAATTCGCACTGACATGGAATTGGCCGGCCTTTCTGTATATTTCGTTCCTCTGGTTTCTCTATCGCAAAATGTACCTGTATGCAGCTGTCTATGCGATCGGCCCGATGATTTCGACCTACCTGACCGGCGATATGACGAGCGGCATCGTCTGGAGCATCGTAGCAGGGGCAACCGGCAACTACGTCTATTACTGGCATTGCCGGGAACAGATCGGCGCGATCAAACAGCAATCGTGGAGTGACCCGGCCAAGCAGGACGCGCAGGTGAAGGAAGCGGGAGGCGTCCAGCCCTACGTGATCTGGGTCGGTGTCGCGCTCTACGTGCTCTTCTCGATTACGATGTTCAAAATGATCCAGGACGGCACGCTGGACGGGGAGCGGCTGCCGACAAAACCGGCCAAGCCAGCCGCAACTACGAACACGTAGGCAAAGATTATCGGGCTCGCTGCCAGCCGATCCACGCCTGGAACCAGCCAAAATCCTGCTCGTAGGCCGCGCCACCTGAATCGGTCGCTTCCTGCTTTTGCTCCAGCTGCGTATAGGTCCTCGGCCAGTTTTTCTGCCACCAGGACTTGAGTTCATCCGGCAGATAGGCCTGGCCGTTCTGATTGAGGATACCAGCCGCGGCGCAGATGGGCGCCACCAGCGGCCAGTATCGATCTTTCCCCAATCCCAAACTGCGCAAATGTTCGCGCAAGAGAAACACGACCCACAGTTCCGCACTGTGCTTCTTGTTGTGCTTGAACGGCTGTGTCTGCCGTAATGGAACGGGATCGAAGTCTTTCACGATCGAGGTGTAGTCCGGCCCGCCATAAGTACCGGCCGCTTCGGCAATGCCTTCGACGATGTTGGAGAGATCGAGCTCCGTGACCGGCGATGGACCGGATCCCTTGCCGGATGGGATATCAGACAGGGGGCTGGGGGTCGTGAGCAATTCGATTAAGGGCTTGAGCTCGCGCAGCCGGGCGGCGGCGGTTTTGAGAATCTGCTCCGATTCCAGCCAATAATCCGGATCGTTTTTTGTGAACCGCTCGCGGCCAGGCGGCGGCAGAACGGTCGGCACCCAGTAACGCATCAGCACGAAAAGGATGTAATCGACCTGCCCGCCAGCTTGGGCGATCCGATCGAGCTGCCCATCGCTCCCCACTTTCTTAAAAAATGTTTGCGCGCGGTCGGCCACGTTCAGGCGATCCCCCATTGCGATCCACCAGGATTGAAGAGCCGGCCAGTTGCTATCGGGTGACGGTGAGAGAACCATGCCAGGAGGGAATCCTTTGCTTGAATTGTGCCGCATGATGGTACTTCCGCATTCGACCGAAAGCAACGCTTGACTTGGATGGTCGATCCAGTATTCTTGAGCCTGCTCTGACCGCCTACCAGCACGGGAGGGATATCTGATGGCTCGTTTAGTTCTGCTGCGGCACGGTGAATCACAATGGAATCTTGAGAACCGGTTTACCGGCTGGGTCGATGTCCCCCTCTCGCCGCGCGGGGTTCAAGAAGCGAAGAATGCCGGAAACAAGCTCAGGGGCTTCACATTCAATCGCGCGTTTACGTCCGTCTTGACCAGGGCAAACGAAACGCTCCGGCTCGCTCTGGAAACCATCGGCCAGTCGAACATTCCGGTCGAAAAGGACAAAGCACTCAACGAACGAATGTACGGTGAGCTACAGGGATTGAACAAGGCAGAGACGGCCAAGAAGTACGGCGACGATCAAGTAAAGATCTGGCGCCGGAGTTATGACGTACGCCCCCCGGGCGGCGAGAGTCTGAAAGATACGGCGGATCGCGTCCTGCCCTACTACGAGCAAAAGATCAAACCTCACGTCTTGAAGGGCGAGACGATTCTGATCGCAGCGCATGGGAACAGCCTGCGGGCGCTGGTCATGCAACTCGAGCAGCTTTCGAAGGAACAGGTGCTGGAGCTGAATATTCCGACAGGCGCCCCGCTGCTCTATGAACTTGACAGCGCAGGCAAGGTGGTCAATCACCGATACCTATAGATGCCGGCCCTTCAACCGACGTCTTGCAGCAGGTGCCCGTAGGTCTCAACCGGCACGGAGTCGATCAGAAGGGTCAGCACAGAGCGCCGGTCTTCCTCGCCGACGATGCGCTGTTCTTCCAGCCACATTCCCGCTTCGGCGCTGATGGCAAGCGCGCTCATCCCTTCTTCCACCATACGCTCGTACCGTGTCGTGCGCTCTTTCCATTCGGTCAGAAAGGCCGACCAGGCCACCGGCCCGACGGGATAGGTCGTACCCCATCCCGTTTCGACCGCGTGCAAGACGAGTTCCGAGACGGCCGGCTGAAACTTCTGCGGGATGTGGGCTTCGATCGCCGCGAACATCCAAAAGAGATTGAGCGCGAGCATTTCTCGGGTGAGGGCCTGCGCGCGTGCACGCGTCGCCTCGATCCCATACTCTTGCAGCAGAGACTCCGAGAGGCCGGCCGGCATCGCGGTGATCAGCACCGATGCCGCTTCTCGCGGCGTCATTCCTTTTCCTGACATCTGCCCCCTGTCTCCTTGGCCGATGCGAAAGAATATCGCAGTGCATACGGACACTCAAGCAACTTGTCCCTCATATCCCCCTGTGCTAGCATCCGGCCATGAAAATATATAGACGTGCCGTTCGATCCCTGATTGCCGGTTCCGTGTTCTCGTTCTTCCTGCTCATCATGAACGTTTCCGCGGCAACTGCCGACGAGAATCGCTGGGGTTTCGGCAGCAATCTGGGATTCACTTCGGGGACCGTGGATGGCACCGTGTTCACGTTGGGGTTGAACCTCGATTACTACCTGGATCGAAATTTTTCGGTCGGCCCCATGATGCAGGTCAGTCCCACGGGCGACCTCTTTCAGATCGCTTTTGCCGGTGTGGGGCGTTACCACATTCGATTCAACAACGGAATCAACCTCGTCCCCTACACCGGATTCGGACTCATCCATGCGGACCTTGACCGCGGAATAGGTCCAAGCCGCGTTGACCGTAACGACACGAGTTGGTTTATTCCAATCGGCCTGTCGCTCGAATATCAAGTCGTTCACAACATCGCGCTCACATCCACGCTGCAAGTCAACCTCTACGATATCAATCTCTCGCCTTCTCTCCAGCAGAACGATCATAACAGCGTCACCTTGCTCTTCGGTTTCAATTGGGGCCCCTAGCGGACCATGCGGGCACGCGCCGGCCTCGCTCTCCCATCGATCACGACCTCTCCGGAGAAGTATTCACGTTAAGAAACCGTGCCTTCCGCCCGCTGCGGCCCTGCAAGCAGATGATCTGACATTCGTCAGACCGCGTCGGCGATCAGAGATGTTGATGAAACACGTGCGGGGGTGACGCGGAAGATCTTGGGGCAAGTAACTTATGCCGCTTTGGCCGGCCGCCAGCGGAGGCCCACGTTCAGGAGTTCTTGGAGCAGCTCTTTGTAAGGATAATCGGCCTTCTCGGCAGAATCCGCAAAGTCTTCGCTGTGCGCGATTTGCGGATTGGGATTGGCTTCGAGCACGTACAGCTGCCCGTTCTCATCCATCCGCATATCGATGCGTGCATAGCCACTAAGCCCGAGCGCACGATAGACCCGTTTTGCGAGATGTTGGATCTCCTCGGCCTTCCCGTCCGGAAGAGCCTTCGCCTCTTTAGACGTGATGCCGTACTTCTCTTGGTACTTTCGGCTCCATTTGACTCGCTCGGTCGCAATCCGCCGCGCATCCTCCGGTAACTTATCCATTTTGAGCTCCCAAACCGGGAGGACGTGCAGATGTCCGTTGCCCAACACGCCGACGTAGAGTTCCCGCCCTTCGATATAACGTTCGATGAGCGCGCCGGTCCCGACGCTTTGATGGATAAATGCGACTCTTTCCTTCAATTTCTCGTCGTCCTGAACGATTGAGGCTTGCGAAATTCCGAGCGATGCCTCTTCGGTGATGGACTTCACGATTAAAGGGAATGAAAGCCAGTTGGGTCTCTTCACAGTCCGCCCCTGAGGCACGACTATGAACTCCGGGAACGGAATTCTGTGGAACGAGAACAGTTTCTTCGACAGCACCTTGTCACGCGCCAGCATCAATCCACGGGGGTTACAGCCGGTGTAGGGCATATGCAGCAGCTCGAGATAGGACACAACATTTTGGTCGTAGACGGCAACGCCGTCGAACTCTTCAAGCAGATTGAAGGCGATGTGGGGTCTCCATTCTTCCACCGCCGACCTGATCACCCCGAGATCGCTCTTGACCCCGAGAGGCATCACCTCGTGTCCGAGCTTGCGCAGCGTCGTCACCACATCGTATTCCGTTTTCCATTCGGCTCGTGACGGATCATGCCCATTGAGCGGTTCCGGCGGGACCAGATCTTCATGCATCAGGACGAGGATGCGCAGCCGTCTCATACCGCCACCTTGTGCCGCCCGCTGCGGAGATAGTTCATGGTGTGAACCGTCAGCAGAATCGTAAAGTCCAATTTCGCCTGCTCTTCCGGCAGAGGCAGGCGAAGATGCAACTCTCGGCAGCGTTGAATCATATCTTCAAGGACCTGGTCGATCGTGTACTGATACTCGCCGGTCCAGCCGGCCACTTTTCGGCGAACTTCGCGACGAAATCGATTGAGGAAGGTCGTGGCGCTCATCTTGTCAGCATGGATGGGCGCGTCAGAAAAGAGCCGCTTCAGATCGGGATCGTAGAACGATGACCTCGCAATGCCGTAATGGCTTCGCTTGCGTTCGTAATGCTCACGCAGTGTCTTTTTAAGGCAGGGCAGCGGATCGATCTCCTCTTTCGCCGTCACGACCGGAGCCGCATCGGCCAGCCCTCTCATCAATCCGTCCATGTATTGCAGCTTCCTGAGGACAGGCCAACCGTTGTAGCGATCGGCCCACATGGAGTCGGGCGTGAGCCATACGGCAAAGGTCTCCGCGAAGTCCTCATCCGGGTGACTCTGCGCATACCAGACATCAAGGTGTCGAACAAAACTTCGGCTATACGGCCTGGGACTGTAATACTTCGGATAGGGTTGGGAGGATCGGCCAAAGATTTGCTGTCGGCTGCGGAGCCGCCTGATTCGATAGGCATTTTCGATTGCATGCCCGGCTTCGTGCCGGAGGATGCGCATGCACCACTCGGCGGTTCCGCCTTCGACTTCCAGCATTTGGGCCAACTCAAGCTTTACGAGTCGAGGATGGGCGAGGTAAAACGGGATTGCAATTCCGGGAACACCGTCGGGTGTAAACCATTCATTTGACAGCCAGAAATGCGGGCGGAACCGCAGTTGCTTCGCGTCGAGTTCATCGTAGAGCTGTTGAATATGTTCCGCCAGAAACGGATGCTCGAGCGTGACGTTGAGCCGGCAGATCGGAAAATCCAACAGCTTTTCGTCGGACCAGGAGACCCAAACCGGCTCCATCCGACCATTGTCTGACGAAGTAACTTCCCGTAACGTTGAACGCGGCATAACCTATTCCAAAAGGCACATATCTCATAGAAAATATAGCAGGCCCGCTCACTAGGCGTCCGGAGAACCCCTTTGAGGAGTACTTGCAGGATAAAATCGGGGAAAATTGTCCTTTCCGTCCAAGAATGGACCATTGAAGCGCGATCGCAGGCGTGATTACGGCCAACGAAACGATGGGAGGCGCAGAACGAGCGATGGCGTGGCTTCCCAAATCGTATCGATCACCGACCAGACGTAGGCTCGAGCCTGCTCCAAGTTCTCTTCCCATGCAGGCATCGCTTCATGGACATCCTTAATGGGCTCATCACGGCCAAAGCACACTTGATTGAAGAGAGGCACCTCACGCTCAAAATGCTCTCGAATGAACTGCTGATGATTGCGCCCCATGGCCACAACCAAATCCGTTGACTGAATCATCTCACGAGTCACCTGGCGCTGAGTATGGGCGGAGGGCTCCGCCCCTTTGATGCGCAGACCAGCCTGCACCCATTCATGAACCGCCTGAGGTTTGACGTCAATTCCGGCCGATCCCACCAGAATGGACGACTGCGGTCCAAGCATGATTTTGAGTGCCTGTTCTGCCGCAAGGCTTCGAAAGATATTTCCCGTACAGACAAAAAGCACCGACTGAATCGGCTTCTCTCGGTAGTTCATGCGGCCCTCGTATTCCATTGTTCCGAGGATCGACAGTTGATCAAACGACCGTTTACAATATCGCCCATGTCGAAGACAACCAACAACGTGTCCCATCTTCCCAGATTGGACGAGGCAACTGAACAGTTGCAGACGAGACTCTTGCGCCAAGTCGGACAAACGATCGGTGATTACGGCCTGATCGGACAGGGCGACAAGATCATGGTCTGCCTGTCGGGAGGCAAGGACAGCTACGGGCTGCTGGACCTCCTCCTCGTCCTACAACGGCGGGCTCCAATCCGGTTCGACCTAGTGGCGGTCAATCTGGACCAGAAACAGCCCGGTTTCCCATCTCACGTGCTCCCCGAGTATCTCACATCGGTCGGAGTTCCCTTCCATATAGAGGAACGGGATACCTACTCGATCGTCAAGCGGCTGATCCCCGAGGGACAAACCACCTGTTCGCTCTGCTCCCGACTGCGTCGAGGCCATCTCTACCGTGTTGCCGCCGAACTTGGCGCCACAAAGATCGCGCTCGGACATCACCGGGATGACATTCTCGAAACGCTGCTCCTGAATCTCTTGTTTACCGGAAAGCTGAAAACCATGCCGGCCAAGCTGCGCTCAAGAGACGGGCGGCATCTGGTCATCCGTCCGCTGGCTGCCGTGCGCGAAGCAGACCTGGCCCGTTATGCGGAACTGAAGGCCTTCCCCATCATCCCCTGCGACCTTTGCGGTGCACAAGAGGATCTTAAACGGAAACAGGCCAAAGAGTTCCTGCGAGAATGGGAGCGCAGGTCGCCTGGCTGCACTGACAGCATGTTTGCGGCGCTCTCTAATGTTGCTCCTTCGCTCCTGTTGGATAAACAACTCTTTGATTTTCCATCCTTGCGCGTCGCGGACCAAGCGGAAGGCGACGAGGATGCCTGGCTGGATCAGGATCACTCCGTCTGATCGAGCATCAAGAAATGTTGCCGACCCGGGAAGATCGATCTGAAACCGGACCGCCTCTCTGGTCGATCGGTCTTGTCGTTGCTCTCATGTTGATCGTACCCATGGTGCTGTATTCGATTGCGCCACCCGGTCCGATTCGTGAAGGGGATACAATATTCACCGATGGCTCACGTACGGTCTCTCTGGCCCATCCTCTCCTCTATGAAAGCGCTAAATTCGACGGCACCTGCCTGCTCGACCCCCACGATCCGCTCATGGTCGTTCAACGTCCGTCAGACAGGCCGGATGGATTAATTCTTGCCGAGGTTCAGGGGAAGACGGCCATTGAATGGCCCTTCTGCCCGCCACAGGCGGAAGTCCTCCTCGCCCTGCATCAGATTCTCAAAAAAACTGAGATTGTGCCCGGGACACAACAGAAATTGAATGAATGGTTGAGACGGTAGGAATCGAGCTATGACTTGAGTTTTTCTGAAAAGAGCTTGCGGAACTTCATCACTTTCGGTCCCACGACCGCCGTGCAGTAGCCTTGAAAGGGGTTTCTCGCAAAGTATTCCTGATGGTACGGCTCGGCTTCGAACCATGTCCCAGCCGACACAACCTCCGTTACGATGGGATTTGCATAAACCTTTTCTTTGCCAAATGTCGCGATGAGGTCCTCGGCAACCTGCTTCTGCTCAGGACTGTGGTAAAAAATTGCTGACCGATACTGGCTTCCCACATCATGGCCCTGCCGGTTCAATGTCGTGGGATCGTGGATCACAAAGAACACTTCGAGGAGCTCTCGATAGCTCACGCGAGCCGGATCAAACGTTATCCGGACCGCCTCGGCATGACCGGTTCGGCCTCCGCACACTGCTTCATATGTGGGCTGATCGACATGCCCACCGATATAGCCGGACTCGACGGACAGGACTCCCTCCATCTGGTCGTAGACGGCCTCCAAACACCAGAAGCAACCCCCGGCAAGTGTCGCGACTTCTTGTGCCATAGTGTTGTTATCCAGTTCGTCCAATGCGCCCGATAGTTCTCAATCGAGCGAACCGCACGATTCTTTCAACTGAGTGAACCCTTTATAGCACAGCGGGAAAGTCGGCAGCGAGAGGAGTCGGGGCAGGGAACTTGTCCAAACCGAAAACAACGCGGGGCTGTTAGACGGGCTCTACCTGGAGACTGGCAATCACCTGTCTCAGTTTCGCTCGTTCGTCTGAATCCATTGCCACAAACTGTAAGCCAAAGATCTTGCCCTTGACCCACCGGACTTGCGCTTCGTCGATACGAAGAGGCCAATTCAGACCGGGCGCATAAATGCGGCATTCGAACGCGGCACCGATGACGACCGGTTGATCAGTCTCAATCCGACATCCCCCATCGGAAAGATCCAGGGTCTTCCCTTGTCCTTCACGCTGTCCACCCGAAAAGGTGCTGCGGAATTGAGCAGTAAATCTTGGCTGTTGTCGTTTTTCCGCACAGCGTTCCTGCTTCATCGCCTGTGATCTTACCGCCATTTCTGAATAGTCCTCCAGTCAATCCTGACGAAACCATCACAATTCAGAGCACCACGACCCAACCGCTCTGCACAGAGAGTTTTCTGGAAACGAAGAACCCCGACGCCTCTCGATAAAGACGCCGGGGCTTCACAGCTGCCTTGCCGCTATCCGTTACTTCTTCTTGACGTTGAGGAGCACATGCCCACGACGATTCTGCTGATAGCAGGCTTCGTCGTGCTCGAGACAGAACGGACGCTCTTTGCCGTATGAAACGATGGCTACTTGCTTTGGGCTGACCCCCAGCTCGACCAGATAACTCCGTGCGCTCTTGGAGCGTTTTTCTCCAAGGACCACGTTGTAGTCCGCCGTCCCGCGTTCGTCGCAGTGCCCCTCGACCTTCATGACTGCCCCGGGATGTTCCTTCAGCCACTTCGCGTCACGGTTCAAAGCCTCCATACCCGTTTCCGACAAGGTCCATTGATCGTACCCAAAAAAGACGTCCTGAAGTCCGGCTTCAATTGCAGCTTTTTCCTCTTTCGTCAATTCTGCATGGTGCCGAGAATTCATCCCGGAAGAGGACAGCGACGCAATTCCCCCTCCCGATGCCAAATGTTCTTCTGAAGGGTTCTGTGAGAAGCCGCTTAACTCGGACTGCGAGCCGCCCTGGGCAACCCCGGGAGAACTTGGATTGACACCTTGGCCATTCCATTCAGAGCCACTACCACCTTTTGCCGTACCAGCTGCAGTGCCCGCGGTGTCCTCACCCTCGGACTGCAGCCATTTCATGCTGCAACCTTGCGCCGCTAACAATACCAGGCCCATAGCCACCATCAGCCCGGATTTCCCAAAACTCACCTTCATGGTATCCCCCATAGATTTTTGTTGAATGAAAACGTGCTAACACAACTATAGCACCAGATCGGAGAGGTCCCACCGGAAGCGGGCAGTCTCGAATTGGCTGTTATTTATCAGCGGGTTACAGCTTGAGCAGCAGGGAACGGCAGGGATGTGATGGAGAAAATGGACCACAGCCGAGCTTCAGCAACCTCGGTCTCGTGATCAAACCGATCAGAATTGGGCGGACCGCCGATCGGCCCATCGCACGGGGCGCATTACCGTACTTAATGCTGCGACCGCACAGATAAAGGCCAACATGGCAAATCCGACCATCAGAAAAAACCCGGCACGAACATCGTGGAGGATGAAGTGGTTCATCGATACCCTCCCCTTGTTGGCTCTGCATTTACCCGCTCTGCCAACCGCAAGCGCACACCCACGGGGCCATAGGATCGTGCTTCGTCAGCCAACGCCCACAACAAGGGCAATGTCTCGTCCAGGCCTGACGTGCTTCGTAGCCACTCATTCTCCCGTCAGGAGATTTCTGCACAGGTCTTTGATTATAAGATAGCACTTTCGGGCCCTCCCGTCTGCTATCAGTCTCTAATGGTAAGATTACAACCAGAACTCAGAAAATACTATGCAGCTTTAGTGGGGGTAGACATCAACGGAGAAACGTACCCGATGAGCCGTCTACTAACCTATTGACGGTAAAGAAAGATCTGCTCGACAGACTGGTGCGCCCGGCAGGAATTGGACCTTAGCCCGAATACGGAGCTGCAGTTCATGGGCCAGCGTCTCCACGAAGGGCTCTATCAGCATGGCATGCGGGTTAACCGGTAATTCGACGACCTCCAACCCGGAGCAAACGAGGCCACCCCACCCCATCTGGGGATCGGACATGAAGGAATAGTTCTTCTGTGGCTTAAACAATGTCACGAGCCCAGGGCATTGTTCGGGCTTGAAGGTCCAAACGGCTCGATCATTCACCCTCTGGATGTAATCAATCAGGCCACGATTGGAAATATCTTGATTCGCTCCGAACTTGACCTTCTTGACCGCAGCTGTAAATTGTCCTCGAACTGCCTCGTCGGCCATGCGCACTTTCTCCGTCAGGTACCCAAGGCGGTTGCCCGCACTCATTTGCCACAGATTATCGAAATGGAACATCAACCATTGCCGCCAGATAGAAAGCCGGAAACGGAGGTTCGTAGACAAGGGAACAAAGTTCAAATTATACGTATCGAACATCGCCACAGTCTCTACATCCACACCCTGTTTGCGTAAGATTCTTGCCATCTCGTAGGCAACCGCACCACCCATGCAGTATCCACCCAAATGATACGGCCCGCTTGGCTGAAAGGATCGAAGTTCGGATACATACTCCGCTGCCATCTCCTCGATAGACTCAAGGGGTCTGTTCAGCCCATCGAGCCCCTGGGACTGAAACCCATAGGTCGAGATGTTTGGCGCTAATCTTCGGGCGAGTTCACGATACAAAAGAATGTTCCCGCCGGCCCCGTGAATCAAGAAGAGCACTGGCTTCCCTGCAGAAACATTGATTGGAACCAGGTTGTTCCAAACCTTCGCTGTCTCTGTTGTCAATCTCTTCGCCAGATCCCCGACGGTCGGTGCACTGAAAAGGACCCCTAGAGGTAGGCGCTTGCCGAACTCCTCCTCGATTCGAACCATCAGCCTGACGGCGAGAAGTGAATGTCCCCCGAGCTCGAAGAAACTCTCATTGGTGCCCACGATCTTGAGTCGAAGGACATCGGAGAAGATGTCCGCCAACCGCTGTTCCACTTCGTTTTGTGGCAGAATCCGTTCAACGCTGTTCGCGCGCACATAGTTGGGAAGCGGGAGGGCGTGGCGGTCGGTTTTTCCATTGGGGGTCCGGGGCATCGTCGTGAGGGGGACGAACGCCGCCGGCACCATGTAGTCGGGCAGCTGGGCGCGCACATGGTCCCGGAGCTGCTCCGGGTCGAGACGCGCCGGGGGGGACGCCACCACATACGCCACCAGCCGTTTGTCCCCGGGCGTGTCCTCCCGCGCGGTCACGACGCATTCTTTGACCTGCGGATGCTGCGCAAGGCAGGCCTCGATCTCGCCGAGCTCGATGCGGTAGCCGCGAATCTTGACCTGGAAATCCAGCCGCCCCAGGCAGTCGACTGTGCCATCCGGCCGATACCGCGCGAGATCTCCCGTGCGATAGAGCCGCGCCGCGGGTCTGAACGGATGGGCGATGAATTTCTCGGCTGTCAGTGCCGGCTGGTTGAAGTACCCCCGCGCCAGGCCTGCGCCCCCGATCAGCAGCTCCCCCGCCACCCCCACCGGAACCGGTTGCTGCTGCGCGTCCAGAATGTAGAGCTCGGTATTGTCGATGGGCCGGCCAATATGAATGTCCTCCGCCGCCTGCACCCGGCCGCAGGTCGACCAGATGGTCGTTTCGGTGGGCCCGTACATATTCCACAGTTCGGCGCAGCGCGACAGGAGCTGCCGCGCCAGCTCCGCCGGCAAGGGTTCCCCCCCGCAGAGAATCTTCAGCCCCGCGCGGCCCGACCAGCCCGCCTCCAGCAGCAGCCGCCAGGTGGCCGGCGTGGCCTGCATCACGGTGATGGCGTGCGCCTCGAGCATCTGCGCCAGGGCCCGGCCGTCGGCGGTCGTGTGCCAGGGCACCAGGATCACGCGGGCCCCACAGAGCAACGGTAAGAACAGTTCGAGCCCCGCAATATCGAACGCCAGCGTGGTCACCGCCAACAGCCGATCCGCGGCCGTCATCCCCGGTTCCCGTTGCATCGAGTGGAGAAAATTGACGAGGGCCCGGTGCTCGATCTGCACCCCTTTGGGCTTCCCCGTGGAGCCGGAGGTATACATCACGTAGGCCAGCGTCTCCGCGCCGAGCTCGAGCGCCAGATTCTCCCCGGCTTCCCGCCCCATTTCGTGCCAGTCCCGGTCCAGACAGAGGGTGGGCAGGCTGCTTGCCCCGAGCGCCGGCAGCAGGCTCTGTTGCGTGAGCAGGAGGGCCGCGCCGGCATCGCCGAGAACGAAGGCAATCCGTTCGGCGGGATAGATGGGATCCAGGGGCACATAGGCGGCCCCGGCCTTGAGGATCCCCAGCAGCGCCACCAGCATCGTGGGCCGGCGCTCCAGAAAAACCCCGACGCGGCTGGCGGCCCCGATCCCCCGGCGCCGCAACGCGCGGGCCAGCCGGTTGGCCGCCGCGTTCAGCGCCTCATAGCTCAGCGCCTCCTCCCCCCCTACCACCGCCACGGCCGCCGGCGTCCGCGCCGCTTGCGCCTCGAAAAGCTGCGGAAGAGTGGAATGACACGGGAACTCCGCTGCAGTCTTATTCCACTGAATCAATAGCCGATCACGTTCTCCTCCATCCAACAGATCCAACTGGTCAAGCCGACTGCCGGGAGATTCGGCAGCGCTGAGCATCAAAGTCTTCCACTGCGAGAGCCAATTCATCACCGTTTTGGAATCAAAGAGGTCATCTGCGAAATAACAGGCGACGCGAAGGCCATTCGCGCTTTCCCACATATTGATTTCCAGATCAAAGAAGATGCAGGAAAGGGGCGGCACTTCCACATCCACCTTCAACTGGTCCCAGTCAATCTTGGGTTCATCATTCAAGTTGACGGTCACGGAGACAAGCGGCACGCGGCTCGAGTCGCGTACTGGATTGAGTTTTTCGATCAGCTCTCCATACGTGAAACTCTCGTGCGCCCTGGCCCCCAATATCTGCCGTTTGACAGTTGCGAGAAAATCGAGGAACGTGGCTGCATCGTTCACCTCCGACCGGATAGGAACCACGTTGGCGCAGTGCCCGATGAGCCGATCACATCCCGAAATATGCTGGAGGTTCTGGGCCAGTTGGCCGGCGATCGGCACCCCCACCACGATGTCGCGCTGTCCAGTAATGCGACGCACCCACACACTGAAAGTGGCCAGGAGGAAATGGAACAGAGTACAACTCGACTTCGCACTGATTCGCTTGAGGCGGCGATAGAGCTCTCCCTCGATAACGATGTTCGCATTCCCCGCCCGATACGAGCGCTGCATAGGCCGCGAGCTTTTGGACGGCAATTCAACGGAGGCTGGAAGATCGGAAAAAGACTTCACCCAATAGCTCTCGTCATCCTCGCGTTTTCTAACGGCATCGGCTCCGTAATACCACCTGACGTAGTCTCGATACTGCATCGATGACGTCAGACGGCCTCTGCCTCCTTGGATCTTTTCCGAGTACAAGCGGCTGAGTTCCTGCACCACAATGTGCAACGACCAGCCATCGATGACGACGTGGTGGAATGCGAGGAGCAGCACATGCTCATCCAAATTCAGCCGAACGAGATGGGCCGTCATGAGCGGCCCGTTGACAAGGTCGAACAGTGTGCGGTTGAGACGATCGGTCACCTCTTGGAGGCGAGACTCGCGTTCAGATGCCGCCATCGCAGAGAAGTCGGTGAGCGGTAATTCCTGTCGGCGCCAGGGATGGATGAATTGACGCTCTCCATCAGCCGCCATTGTGATGCGCAATGAATCGTGCTGGTCGACTAAATCCTGGAGAGATGATTGCAGTGTCCCGACATGCAGCGTCCCCTGGAGGCGAATCACCATCACCTCGTTGTAGGCCCGCGACGCATCGTCTCCCATTTTTGACGCAAGCCAGATTTCTCGTTGGCCGGCCGTGATCGGTAGCGCGATAGCACCTGATCCTTCGGTCGAAATCGTGACGGATGTACCGGCTGTCTTCAGGTCCTGCCATTGAAAAGTTGCTCGTGCTCGACTCAGTGTTTGGACCTGCTCGGTCAGGATCCGAATCTGTTCCTGCATTTGCGCAATGACGGTGCTGGCAGCGGATACAGCGTGGCCGCTCTCTGATTGTGCCAACAAACTCGGGATGGGTTCCAATGGCAGTTTCCGATCAAGGTGGCAAATCAAGTCCTTCAGCTTGGCATCGGCGAGCTGTCCAAAGTTCACTGAAACTGCGAACTCTGTCTCGAGCTTGCGGCTAAACTCTGCCAAGAATAGTGAGTCGAAACCCATCTCGAGAAATGTCGCCGAATCGGACAGATCGGATCGCTTGACGCCGGAAAGCCCTGCCAGGATATCCCGGAGACGTGCATCGATAGAGGCGGCCCGGGATAGTCCATCTGTCTCTGCCGCGAGCCGTGGCTCTTCCGATTCAAGACTGCCGCTTGCCGTGCTCGGGGGCAATGCCCGATCCAGATGACGAGAAACCGCATCCACCGTCGCAAGTTCACCTGCCAGCTGGCCGAAGTTGACCGACAGGCCGAATGTGCTTTCGATCTTTCGGCTGAATTGCGCCAGAAAAAGTGAATCGAGCCCCATTTCCAGAAAGGTGGTCGATGCTTCCACGTCGGACATATGCATGCCGGATAGTTCCTGGAGAAGCGCCCGAAGCTGTGCTTCGATTTGAGCCATTCGCGCCGGGAGCGGCACCCCCGACTTCCCCGCGTCATGGTTGGCACTCAATCGACTAGTGCTGCTTGGCTCAGGGACTTCCTTGATCGAGCCGCTCAATGTATCGGACCGCTCCGCTACGGCTGCGGTCGAAGCGACAACTTGAGGCGGCTCTATCCAGAACTTCCTCTTTTCAAACGGGTACGTAGGGAGGGGAATACGGTTTCGTTCTTCGTCCGAATAAAAGGCCTGCCAGTCGATCGCGGCACCGGCAATCCAGGCCTTACCCAAAGCTTCGAGAATGGCTTGGGTATCTGCGGAAGCCTCGCGCGATGCACTCAGCGATGCGAGCACAACGGTATCGGAACGTTTCTCGGGATGCTGGCGAACCATTTGGCTTAGCGTCTGACCGGGACCGACTTCCAGGAACAGATGCGGCCCGTTACCGAGCAACGTCGTCAGGCCATCCGCAAACCGTACCGTCCGCCGTACATGGCCGGCCCAATACTCTGGAGAGGTCGCCTGCTCCTCTGTGATCCAGCCGGCTGTCACGTTCGAAACATAGGGAATCCGCGGCGCGCTGAACTTCACATGGCGAAGCCGTTTGGTGAACGGCGCGAGCACAGGCTCCATCATTGGTGAATGGAACGCGTGCGAGGTGTGAAGATGCCGGGCCATGACGCCCCTCGACGCAAGCCGCGTCTCCAGCTCTCCTATCGTCTCGTGCGGGCCGGACACCACGCAGAGATTTGGCGAGTTGATTGCGGCGATGGCCAGCTCCGAGTTGAGAAACGGAAGCACATCTTTCTCCGGCAGTCGGACCGACAGCATCGCCCCAGGCGGCTGCGCTTGAACCAGCGCCGCACGCTCCGCCACAAGCCAGAGCGCATCTTCAAGCGTGAACACCCCTGCCAGGCACGCCGCCACATATTCCCCCACACTGTGCCCGATCATCGCTGCCGGCTGGATGCCCCACGACATCCACTGCTTGGCCAGCGCATACTCGATGACGAACAGCGCAGGCTGCGTGAACCGGGTCTGCATAAGTTGTCGCCCGGCAGCTTCCTCAAATTCCGGAGCGGGGAACAACAATGTTCGAAGATCGCTCTTGAGGATGGGCTGAAGCACGTCGATGCAGCGATCCACGTCCTCGCGGAAGCGGGGTTCAGATCGATAGAGCTCGGCGCCCATGCCGGCATATTGCGCTCCCTGTCCGGGAAACATGAACAGAACCGAAGGCTCGGCAGCCAGCCGCCGGCCGCTGAACCGCCCACCCTCTTCCGTCAATGTGAACTTTTTCGCGGCCTCTGCAACATTCCTGCAAACCGCGATGCACCTGCAATCGAATGGTTGCCGCCCGGTATGCAGCGTATATGCGACATCGCCGAGGGGAACTTCCGGCTGTTGCTCGAAATAGTCCCCCAGATTCCCGGTTGCTTCGTCGAGCGCGGATTCAGTTCGGGCTGAGAGCGATAGGAGCTGATAGGGCCGAGACGTGCCCGAGGCCTGTGCCGGAGGCGGCTCTTCCAACACCACGCAGGAATTCGTCCCGCCGAATCCGACCGAATTGACGACCGCTCTCCTGGGTCCATGATCCGACTTCCACTCGGTCAGTTGATCCACCACGTAGAAGGGCGTCCGGTCGAAATCGATGTTGGGATTCGGTCGTTTGAAGTGGAGAGTGGCCGGAATCTTCCCGCGTTTGAGCGAAAGAACCGTTTTGATAAGGGACGCAATGCCTGCCGCGCGATCCAGATGCCCGATGTTGCTTTTTACCGAACCGATGCCGCAGTACCTGTTCCGTGCCGTGCTCTGGTGAAACGCCCTGGTCAACGCCTCGACTTCGATCGGATCGCCCAGTGCAGTGCCCGTTCCGTGCGCTTCTACGTAACTGATCGAATCTGCGGACACATCAGCGATCGCCAGGGCATCCGCGATGGCTGCCGATTGTCCCACAACGCTGGGGGCGGTAAAACCGGCCTTGGTGGAACCGTCGTTGTTGATGGCCGACCCTTTGATCACGGCATGGATACAATCTCTATCGGCCAACGCATCGGCTAATCGCTTGAGCAAAACCAGGCCGACTCCTCCGCCAAACACCGTTCCTGCGGCATCGGCATCAAACGGCCGGCAATGACCGTCGGGAGAGAGAATCATCCCTTTCTGAAACAGATAGCCCCGTTCCTGTGGGATCGTGAGATTGACCCCACCGGCCAAAGCCATGTCGCATTCACGACTCAGCAGGCTTTGACAGGCGAGATGAACCGCGACCAGTGAGGTGGAGCAAGCGGTTTGAACGGTGATACTCGGCCCCCGCAAGTTCATCTTGAACGACACCATCGTGCTCAACGCGTCGCTCGCCGTAAAGATCGCAAGCGATGACAGGGGGCCGGCGAGGGCTCGCATCAACTCCCGATCGGGCACCAGGTGTTCTATGAAATACGAATTCGGTGCGGCGCCTGCATAGACACCGATCGCGCCACGATACCTTTCGACGTTATAGCCCGCATGCTCGATGGTCGCCCAGGCGCATTCCAACAGGATCCGCAATTGCGGATCCATGATTTCTGCGTCGCGCGGGGTAAACCCGAAAAAGCCGTTGTCGAAGAATTCGACACCGCGCACGTCGGCGGCCGCTTTGACATATTCACTCGTCCCAATGACTTGCGGATCGGCCCCGTGGCGGATGAGTTCCTGATCCGAAATGACCCGAATGCCCTCCCGCCCCTGGCAGAGATTGTCCCAGAATTCTTCCAGCCCCGCGGCGCCGGGAAACCGCCCGCTCATGCCGACAATGGCAATGTCGCTGGAAGAACTGTTCGGCTCCGATGGCATCCTACGAGTTCCCTTTACAATCATGATCGCTGCCGGTTTCGACCTTCCGGCGGCGCTGGGCACGCAGACTGAGTTCCTGACGAGCTTCGCGACGCACGTCCGCAGCCATACGCCCCGATGCGACTTCTCGGTAGTCTGCCAGATGTTGCTTCAGCGAGGCGATCGTCGGGCCTGCGTAGAAGTTTGCCACCGGCAACGGAACATTCATAGCCTGACGAATCCTGGTCACCACTTGAACAGCCAGCAAGGAATCTCCGCCCAACTCGAAGAAATTGTCATGCACCCCGATCTTCTCGACGCCCAGAGCTTGCTGCCAAATCCCGGCGGTTGTGCGTTCGATCTCATCCGCCGGTTCGACATACGCCGTGGTCAAATCGGGGCGTGGATGGCTTGCGACAGGAGTATCGGCTGCCTGCTGCATACTGTCGCCGGTCGCCGGTCTCATTCGTTGTCGGCTTGACTGCATTTCGGACCAGTCACGCGTGGACACGAGCACCTGAGGCAGCCCGCAGGCCAACAACCGCGCGAACACCTCCTGCCCTTCGCACGACGTGATCCCATGTTTCAGCTCGCTCGCTCGTAGCTCTTCCAGATACTTCGGCACGTTCGTGTCCACGGCCATTCCCACATCGCCCCACATATCCCAATTGATCGACATTGTTGGAATCCCCGTCCGTGTCCTGTGAGAGTGGGCAAACGCATCGAGAAAGGCATTCGCCGCGCAATAATCTATTTGGCCGAAACCTCCCACGACCGCGTTGACGGACGAACACAGCACCAGGAAGTCCGGATGCTGACCCGAAAGCACCTCTGCGAGCACCCGGGCACCTTGCACTTTTACCCGCAACACAGCCGTCGCCGCTTCGCGGGACTTGAGTTGCACAGTGCCGCCGCCGGGAACACCGGCCGCATGGATCACGCCGTCTATCGGCCCGAATCTTTCCGTTGCACTGCGCACGGCGGCCTGCATTTGCACTCGATCGGCAACTTCGGCACAACACACAAGTACTTCCGCACCATACGATTCGAGCTGCTGGATCTTGATGATCTTTCTCGACGTCGAATCATCCGCCGCATGCTTCGAAAGCCAGTCCTGCCAGGTCTCCTTTGCCGGAAGCGGGGTCCGACCCAGCAGGATCAACTTCGCCTGAACCGTTTTCCCGAGATACTCTGCAAGTACGAAACCGACTCCTCCCAAACCACCGGTAATGAGATAGACGCCGCCTTGTGTTAGCTTGGCAGGCCGTTCTGACCGTACAGGCATCGTGAGCGCATCATAGGTCTTGGTCCAACGATACCTCCCCCGGAAGGCCACCGCTGAATCACTGCTCTTCCGGGATAATTCGCCGGCAAGTTGGTCCAGCAGGCGCTGCTCGCTTGCCGAGCCAGCGGAAGCCAGATCCACGTCGATACAAGAACACGTGACGTTGTTGAACTCTTGCGGGATGACTACGCAGGGCCCCATGACCACTGCGTGCTCGGGACATCTCACGCCCTCGTCCACAATTTCGGCACTTCCGTCGACGAGCACTTTGACGTCCATCAGCGCATCTGCACCTAACTTGCCGATAGCTTGGGCAAGAAAAACTAGCGGGAAAAACTCTAGGTCGAAAGCCTGAATTTCGCCGCCACATTGCCCATGACCAGATACATCCTGTCCCAATCCCCACAGATGGACAACGAGATTGGGATTGTTCTCCTTCCGTGTCAGCTCCTCGAGCAAACGTACGTAGTCCCCGCATTCCGAGGGCGCAATCTCATAACTGTCGGGGCCAAGAGAACGAAAGCGCTGGCCCGCAAACACTTCGAACATCTGATAGCCTAACTTCTTCATGCAATGGATCAGCTTGTCATGAAACGGATGGCCAGATCGAAAGACCACGCACGCTCGGCCGGCGCCGGAGGCTTGCACGGAATCGTCAGCGACGGACAAGGACGATTTCCATCCCGGCACATAAAGCCATTCACCGGTCGGCTTTTTCCCCCGAGGATTGTTCAGCGGCTGCGGCGTCAAGGCGGTTGGTTCCACCGAGTAACGCTGCCGTTCGAAGGGGTAGGTCGGAAGCGGAATGCGTTGCGGTTTACGGCCACCGTGGAAATTCTTCCAGTCAATGCGCTGTCCTCTGCACCATAAGAGTCCGAGCGTATTGACCATAACGCGGCTGTCACTCTGCTTTTCACTCACCGCAGGCAGGGAATACAGCGCCGCAGGTTTGCGACCTTCGAACACGTGACGTTTGACCAGGGAAGCCAGGGTCCGTCCGGGGCCGATCTCGAGGAATAGCGGATCAAGCTCACGCGCAATCTCCTGGATGCCGGCTGAAAAGCGCACCGCCTGCCGAAGATGTTTGGCATAGTAGACAGGATCGGTCGCCAGTGCATCCGTCAGCCAGACGCCCGTCAGGTTGGAAATGTAGGGGATACGGGGAGATCGCAGCGTGACTTCGGCCACCGCGGCGGTGAATTCATTCAACAGGTCGTCCATCATAGACGAGTGAAACGCGTGTGACGTGTGCAGCAACTTGGTCGATTGACCCTGTTCAGCCAGTGCTGCCTCAAACTTCTTGATCTCATCCGTCGGGCCGGATACCACCGACAGTTCCGGCGCATTCACGGCAGCGACCGAAAGCTTTCCCTGCCATTCGGGTCTCTTGGCCCATGCTTCGACCTGCTCTTCGGAGGCTGTCACGGCCAGCATCGACCCTTGCGGCAGGCCTTGCATCAAACGTCCGCGGGTTGCGACCAGCTTCAGTGCATCCGGCAAAGACATGACGCCGGCGAGGCACGCCGCCACATATTCGCCGATGCTATGGCCAATCATCGCATGCGGCTGCACCCCCCAGCTCATCCAAAGACGCGCCAGTGCATATTCGATGATGAACAGCGATGGTTGGGCAACCGCTGTCTGGTTGATCGCGGAAACATTCGGCTGGCTCGGCCCAACCAAGAGCGAGAGCGCCTGACGGAAGTCCTCGTCGACATAAGGCCGGACCAGCTCCAAACACTCGTCCACCACATCCTTAAACAGAGGCTCCTTGCTGTAGAGCTCAGACCCCATGCCGGCGTATTGAGCCCCCTGCCCCGTAAACATAAATACGATCTTCGGAGGAGCTTCTCCACAGCGCATAGCAGCCGGACGCATGGCTGGGTCAAGCAGACGCAACGCTTCATCGCGGTCGTCGCACACGATAGCCTGACGCAATTCGAATGCACGGCGTCCAGTCTGCAGCGTGAACGCCGCATCAGCGAGATCAAGCGTGGGGTTCACACGTAGATGCTCGTAAAAATTGGATAGCATGCTGCCCAATGCAGACGGCGTCGCAGCGGAGAACGTTAAGAGCTTCGGCGTTCGTGACACCCTCGATGCCGGATGTTCCGGCGCCTGCTCGAGAATGACATGAGAATTCGTGCCCCCTACCCCGAATGAGCTGACACCGGCAAGCCGAGGTCCATCGCTTCTCCATTCCGCCAACTGCGTATTGACGTAGAAAGGGCTGTGGACAAAATCGATGTTTGTGTTGGGGGTGCGGAAATGAAGAGTCGGCGGAATCTGACGATGCTCAAGCGCCAGGACTGCTTTGATCAGCCCAGCTATTCCGGCGGCGGCATCAAGATGGCCGATGTTTGATTTTACGGATCCTACGGCGCAGAATCCTGTTTGATTCGTCGTAACACGAAATGCCTTCGTGAGCGCCGTGATCTCTATGGGGTCGCCCACAATAGTCCCTGTGCCATGCGCCTCGACATAGGAGATCCGGCCGGCATCGACTTGGGCCAACTGGTGAGCCATGGCGATGATTTCTGCCTGCCCTTCGATGCTGGGAGCCGTGAATCCCACTTTTCCGGAACCGTCGTTATTGATGGCCGTACTTTTGATCACCGCACGAATGTGGTCTCCGTCACGAAGGGCATCGGATAGCCGCTTCAACACGACGATCCCGACCCCGTTTCCGAATACCGTTCCCGAGGCCTCTGCGTCGAACACCCGGCAATGACCATCCCGGGATCCGATGCCGCCTTCTTGATACAAATATCCGCTGGTCTGCGGCACCTGCACACTCACGGCACCAGCCAGGGCCATATCGCATTCACCGCCGAGCAGGCTCCGGCAAGCCATGTGTACGGCAACCAATGATGTGGAGCATGCGGTCTGGATAGAAACACTGGGCCCTCTGAGGTTGAGTTCATATGACACTCGCGTGGCTAGATAATCCTTCTCCTGATGAATCGTCATCGGGAAACCATACCCTGAGGGGTTGCCTTGTTGCCCGGCAAGAACCTGAAACATGTAGAGGTTCGGACTGGCCCCCGCATAGACCCCGATTGATCCGGCATAGTGGTCGGGGGTGTAACCCGCGTCTTCTAGCGCTGTCCAGGAGGCTTCAAGAAAAATCCGCTGTTGAGGATCGATGAGTGTTGCTTCACCGGGGCTATACCCGAAAAACCGAGCATCGAAATGATCCACCTTCTCAATGATCGACTTGGCACGCACATAGGCAGGATTGGCTATTAACTCCTTGGGAATTCCCGCAGCCCGAAGTTCCTCATCAGAGAAGAACGAGATGGATTCGACGCCATCCCGGAGATTGTTCCAAAACTGATCGAGATCATTCGCGCCCGGGAACCGCCCTGCCATCCCCACAATAGCGATCGACTCGTTCGCCACCACAAGACGAGACGCCGCTGCAGGCGCCAATGACTTGGGCTGGCCTTGGTCAGCGGAGAGATGCGCCGCCAATTTGCTAATGGTGGGGTGTTGATAGAGCTCGATGATGGAAATATTCCGATCAAGCTGATCTCTGAGTTTCGTATGAACTCGACCGACGAGCAGCGAATGGCCGCCGAGATCAAAGAAGTTGGCATGCCACCCGACGGAAGCAATGCCAAGCACTTCTCTCCAAATGGCAGCAATTGATTCCTCCAGCACAGTCCCCGCACGGACCGAAGTGCCTACAACCTGAGCCGCTTCTGTTGTCGGCCTGGGGAGGGCGTGGCGGTCGGTTTTTCCATTGGGGGTCCGGGGCATCGTCGTGAGGGGGACGAACGCCGCCGGCACCATGTAGTCGGGCAGCTGGGCGCGCACATGGTCCCGGAGCTGCTCCGGGTCGAGACGCGCCGGGGGGGACGCCACCACATACGCCACCAGCCGTTTGTCCCCGGGCGTGTCCTCCCGCGCGGTCACGACGCATTCTTTGACCTGCGGATGCTGCGCAAGGCAGGCCTCGATCTCGCCGAGCTCGATGCGGTAGCCGCGAATCTTGACCTGGAAATCCAGCCGCCCCAGGCAGTCGACTGTGCCATCCGGCCGATACCGCGCGAGATCTCCCGTGCGATAGAGCCGCGCCGCGGGTCTGAACGGATGGGCGATGAATTTCTCGGCTGTCAGTGCCGGCTGGTTGAAGTACCCCCGCGCCAGGCCTGCGCCCCCGATCAGCAGCTCCCCCGCCACCCCCACCGGAACCGGTTGCTGCTGCGCGTCCAGAATGTAGAGCTCGGTATTGTCGATGGGCCGGCCAATATGAATGTCCTCCGCCGCCTGCACCCGGCCGCAGGTCGACCAGATGGTCGTTTCGGTGGGCCCGTACATATTCCACAGTTCGGCGCAGCGCGACAGGAGCTGCCGCGCCAGCTCCGCCGGCAAGGGTTCCCCCCCGCAGAGAATCTTCAGCCCCGCGCGGCCCGACCAGCCCGCCTCCAGCAGCAGCCGCCAGGTGGCCGGCGTGGCCTGCATCACGGTGATGGCGTGCGCCTCGAGCATCTGCGCCAGGGCCCGGCCGTCGGCGGTCGTGTGCCAGGGCACCAGGATCACGCGGGCCCCACAGAGCAACGGTAAGAACAGTTCGAGCCCCGCAATATCGAACGCCAGCGTGGTCACCGCCAACAGCCGATCCGCGGCCGTCATCCCCGGTTCCCGTTGCATCGAGTGGAGAAAATTGACGAGGGCCCGGTGCTCGATCTGCACCCCTTTGGGCTTCCCCGTGGAGCCGGAGGTATACATCACGTAGGCCAGCGTCTCCGCGCCGAGCTCGAGCGCCAGATTCTCCCCGGCTTCCCGCCCCATTTCGTGCCAGTCCCGGTCCAGACAGAGGGTGGGCAGGCTGCTTGCCCCGAGCGCCGGCAGCAGGCTCTGTTGCGTGAGCAGGAGGGCCGCGCCGGCATCGCCGAGAACGAAGGCAATCCGTTCGGCGGGATAGATGGGATCCAGGGGCACATAGGCGGCCCCGGCCTTGAGGATCCCCAGCAGCGCCACCAGCATCGTGGGCCGGCGCTCCAGAAAAACCCCGACGCGGCTGGCGGCCCCGATCCCCCGGCGCCGCAACGCGCGGGCCAGCCGGTTGGCCGCCGCGTTCAGCGCCTCATAGCTCAGCGCCTCCTCCCCCCCTACCACCGCCACGGCCGCCGGCGTCCGCGCCGCTTGCGCCTCGAAAAGCAGATGAACGAGGGACTCAGTTGATATCGGAACAGCACGTCCCGAGACAAATGCAAGAGATCGTTGAGCCAGCTTCGCCTCATCAAGTGAAGAGCCGTCTGGCATGCAACTCGTTGCACCAACACCAGGCATTTCAGGATGAACGGCTTCTGAAGTGGACTTGGCGGCTGTTACTTTTTCATGACCATGGTGCTCTGGAATAGTCATTACTCCTGTTCAGGGCTTCCGAGGTGAATACCCGAGGTCACTTGGTTCATGGAACAAGAAAACGTATTACACTCATAATGACTTACAAATTTCCGACTCGAATCGACCGAACGACAGCGCCACAAAGCCTAGCGCATGTCTTCGAAGTAACAAACAAAATCGTCCATTCCGAGCAAAACTTTGGGCGTGGCTGTCACAGCGATCCGAATAATAGTGCCAAAGCCAAGAGAAACATATTCCGCTTTGGGGGGAGAGCACTTTACGGCGGGATTGTAAGTTGAAGATACTGTCTAAGCCATCGATTTTAAAGGGAGTCTCATCGAACGGCTGGTGCGCCCGGCAGGAATTGAACCTGCGACCTACGGGTTCGAAGCCCGGCGCTC
>CAZOUA010000017.1:0-49518 GCA_964582865.1 uncultured Nitrospira sp.
CCTCAACCTTGGCCTTTCTGTTTGCGTAACGAAAAATAAAAGAGATTGCAAATCATCACGAGCACGATGATGGCCACGTGCGTCGCCGATTGCGCGTCCATCCCGGCGACGGCACGGCCTTTTTGTCCGATCAAGCTTTCATACTCCGCCGCTCCACGAAGGCCGCCGATCAGGCCGTTGATCTGCCCGCTTCGCAGCAACGGATAGAGCCCCGGCGCAATGACCCCGGTGCAGCCCCCGCCCAGCTCGAACTTGTATTTATCCTTCCCGAACACGTACCAGGCTTCGACGCCGGGATTTCCCGCGCCCAGACTGATCGCATAATTCACGTCCTTCAAGCTCAGCACACCCTCCAGCACCGGAAGCCCCTTCGTCGCCTTGCCGCCGTAATCGCTAGGAAAAGCCTGGTAGAGATCCTGGCCCATGTTGATGATCACCGCCGTTCCACCGGGACTCCAGCCGAGAAAAACATAGTCCTTCCCGTTTTCCTTCCCCATCTCCTTGGCGACCTGCGTCAGCAGCTGATCCGCCATGCCTGTGCCAGACACCCACAGCGTCATTGCTACGACGCGAAGATTTTTTCTGAACGCATGCCGCAGCAAGGCGATCGCTTGCGGATGCAGTTCGGGTTTTGAAGCCGGATCGAAATCAATCGAAAGCAAAAACACCGACCGTTCCGGCAGCGCTTCCATATAGTCGTAGACGCTCCGCACCTCCGGCGAAATCTTGATCGGAAGCCCGACCGGATACAGCAGAGGCAACAGCGTGCAGATGCCGATCACCACGAAGATGATCCGCCGGTCGATCTTCAGCATGCGCTCAGCGAAACTCATCGCCACAACACCCGGCAATGGGGGAGGGGCAAGAGGCCAGGGGTTGCACAGCATTCTATGATCCGATTCCGGACCTCTCGCCGCTCGCCTTGTGCCTCTCGCCTATTCATTCCTTACCGCCCCCCAGATAGGACCGTTCGACGCCGAAAATGATCTTGAAGGACAGCGCCACGGCGCCCAGACTCACCCCGATCAAGATCGCGCGCCGAACCGACGCATTGAGCACGTTCAGAATCCATTGCGAGAGATCGCCGCTGATCGGGATGAGGTACTCGCCCAGCGGCACACGGCCCATCATCACGATGACGGCGGCAACCAACAGCACCGCCGCCTCACGACTTCTGGCTCTGAAAGACCGGTAGGCGGCCGACGCGATGAAGAAGGCCAGGATGGCGAACATGGTGCCCTGGAGCGGCACCATCATGAAGGAGTACACCCACCCGAACGTCGTCATCGCGCCATCGATGCTCTCTTTGCCGTTGGCCCAGAGTCCCACGGCAATCGTGCCCAGCATGCCGGCATACAAGACGAGGCTGTATCCCCACCCGGCTTCTTTGCGCCTGATCTTGGCGGCATGTTGGTGAAACAGGCTGGTCACGCCAAGCACCAGCGCAAAACCGCCGATGATTTGCAGCCACTTGGTCGCCGATGTCAGCAACTGCTCCGAGGCCGGATGCGGAATGTAGTATTGCGCCGCGAAGACCAATCCCGTGATCATCGTAATGAGCAGTGGAACTTGCCGGCGAAGGAAGATCATTTGAGATCCTTAAAGAGGTCCAGAAAAAGCTGCGGCCACTGCGCTCCGGTCAGGACGCCGATCGTCGCCAGCGCTGTGCCGACTGCTATCACGCTCAAGATAAACGCCTTGCCGATATCCTGGCCGCGCAAGGTGCCGATCTGGATCGGCTCTTTGGAGAGATACGCGCTGGCGGCATACAGCTCTTCCCCGATCAACGTGTAGTCGCAGGTGGTCACGAAAAACGGCAGCTGGTGATCCGAGTCGGTCCCGGCAATTTGAATCGCACCGGTGCTGGCGCCCGTCTCGGTCAAGAGGAGCGACTCGGCGAAATAGGACCCCATGAAGAAGTTCGCCGCAGGCTTTTTCCGCAGCATGATGCCGTCGACGGCTGCGGTGTAACTGAACTGGTCCGAGGTAATAAAAAAGTTCGAGTCTTCCTTGAAGAGATCTGGCTTACCCGCTTCTAAATAGGCCTGTTTTGTAATTTCCTGACAGACGGCCATCGTGATGGGATCGCGATGGGGCACCAGCAATTCCGTCTCGTAGGCCGCGGTGCGTTTGGCCACTCGCCCTAGAATCACGGCTGCCGCAATGGTCGAAGGATCGCTCATGTCGTGCGCGCCGGTGAGGTACAGAATCGGTTTGCCCAACTCCGTCGAACGCCCGATCGCTTCGTCTACGGCATCGAGACCGGGAATCCGCCTGAGAAAAATATTGTTTCGTTTTGCGTGGCTGATCGTATAGAAGACCAGCCCGCCGAACGAGAGCGCAAGAATCAGGTTGTTCAGCTGATTCCAGTTGAACCAGTCGGGCGACGGAGTCGCCTGAATCACGGGGCCAAAGACCCGTTGCGCGCCTTGCACGACAGCCACAGTGAGGCTGTAGGACTTCCCGTCTTTGAGCTCGATCCCTTTGCCGCTTCTGATCACGAATTGATGCCAGTGCTTCTCCGCCCTTCTCGTCCACCAGGCGGCCTTCGCCTCTTTGACGAAATGGGTGTTCGCAGGAAACTCCGCGATCACTTTGAGCGCCGCCGGATCGGCGATGCCGGTTTCGCCCGCCAACACCTGATAGCGAACCTCCGCGCTATCCGAGGGGCCAGGCGCCCATGAAACCGTTACGCTTGCCCCCCCATCATTCGGGGTATCGAACGCCAGAAGATCTTGCGGCGGCGCAAGCGTCGGTTGAGCGAACGCTGCCGAGAACGGCGCACACAGCACTAATGCGACCAGCAGGCTGGCTGCGTATGCCCAAAACACCTTCTCACACTCCACGCTCATGCGCCCTCGATGACTTCAATGTTGGTGCGCGGAATCACTGCGCACGATCCGTCAGCGAATGTGACTTCCAACACCCGGACATCGCTTTCAGTGGGAATCTTGGTGAGATCCGGCGGCAACGCCGACACTTCGCCGATCTTGCCGAACAGCGGATCGCGGATGATACGGACCGGATCGCCGAGGCGAATTCCTTCTCGCTGCGGCTGCATCACGGCACTCGCGGAACCCCCTGCCGCCTGAGGAATGATGATTTCCGGACGAATGACTCCCGCTCTGATTTGTGTGGCGCCTGAGATCGACGCCTTCTGTCCTGCATGGGCCAGCAACAGCTTGAACGTCTTGGCGGCCATGGGGATCGTCCCGAATCCTTCCGTCAGGATCAGCGTGAATCCAACCTGCTCGGTTCCCGTAATGGCCACGCCGAGATCATAGCCTAATAACGCGCGAAGATCTTTATCATGAATGCCACCGACGACCAACCCCGCCACGCCCGCTTCTTTGGCCTTGGCCATCGTATCGGAGGAAAGAAACGCTCCTCCCACCACGATCTTGCCTTTCATCGCCGGCGTCACATGGGCCGGTGTCAACGGCTCATCCGGCGACTGAACCGCAACAGCGATGTCACCCCAGACCTCGCCGCCGATGCCGAAGATGCCCTGCACGAGACTGCAACTGGCCTCCACGACCACACCCTGCTGTGGAACGATCTCCACGACGATGCCATCGATATAGGCCAACAGATCCAGAACACGCGGCGGTTCCCGCAGCAAGACTTGCCCCGTCACCATGGAAAGCGATTCGATCGTCCCCGTCACAGGCGAGCGGATTTCCGTCTTGAACCATTTGATGAGCGGTTTGTTCTCGGCCAGGATTTCATCCTTCTGGACGAGATCGCCCTCTTTCTTCACCAGATAGTCCTTGATCTCGTCCGGCGCGATGCTGAGCTGATTCGCCAAATTGACCGGATAGACCTTTCCCGGCAACTCGGCGCGGGCGACAGCTTGATCAGAACGCACGGAGTCGCCCTGGCTCACGAGCAGCTTGCCCGGCAGAGGCAACAGACGCCGGCGGCGAATGACCGTGCGTTCGGTGACGGTGAGGCCTGGAGTATAGGAGTGCGCCATATCAAATCACTAGGCTAGAGGTACGAGGCAAGGGGCAAGAGGAAATCAGAATCATCGCCTCTAGCCTCGCGCCCCCGCCTTATGCCATCGGGTATAGATCCACCGCCTGGTACCACTTCATCAACGCGGCAACCCTCGCAGCTTGATCGCCGGACAATTGCAGCGGACGACCTCGACCGTCCAGCATCAGGCCGACGACACCACCCAGAACCTCGCGCGTGACGGAAACACCGGCGCCTGCTCCGAGACTGACGTGTTTGGCCGGCTGCATCGTAACCTTCGCCTTCTTCCCAAGATCGAGTGGATAGAGCCGCAAATCGCCGAACTTCAATTGGTCCGTCACAATCTTGCCGTCGGGAAATGTGATGTCATAGTCGGCGCAGGGCTCGCCGCTCTTTCCCTGCCCGATCGGCGCCACACACGTACCCAGATAAATCATGCAATCGCGCACGAACACTTCGGTTGCCGCCTTCTCGTTGATCGTCGAGAGCACACCCAGATGAGGCATCATGAAGATGCTGTCCACCGAAAGCATCGTGAACCCCAGCGGTTCATAGGCATCGACCATCATGAGCATCGATTGGATGCGACGCGGGGCGTGCGAGAGGATCCCGCCGCTCCCGACGATCAGATCCAACGTCAGCATGTCGACAAGGCTTTTGCCGGAGGTCTGCTGCTCGAACACATCGGAAATCGTGCGTTCCTGCTGGATGCCTTTCAACCCTGTTGCGAGCGACTTGTGATGGATCAAAGCAAGCCGGAGGGCTTCGCGTGAGATCGCATGCTCGATTTGCAGCTCGTCCAGCGTTTGCGGGATCGTCGTCGGCCGGATCATTTTATTTTTGATGCGGTTGCGGAGCGTCTGCTCATCAATCGTGAATGGGACCCACCGCATGATGTTGGCCAAGCCGGCTTCGGCGAGCACGTTCGAGATACTGTAGGACATGCCCAGATTCGCACTGACCGTGCGGTTGAATATCCCCTCGAACACCGAGAACACGTCCGTCGTCGCCCCGCCGATATCGACGCCGATCAGATTCAAACGTTCGCGCTTCGCGATCGTTTCCATGATGACGCCGACCGCAGCCGGCGTCGGCATGATCGGGGCACCGGCCATCTCGATGAGATTTTTATAGCCGGGCGCCTGAGCCATGACGTGTTCGAGAAACAGATCATGGATCTTGTGACGGGCCGGCGCGAGGTTTTCCCGCTCCAGCACGGGCCGGATGTTCTCGGTAATCTCCAGTGCGGTTTTCTGGCCGAGGATCTTCTTGACCTGCCCTTGCGCCTCTTTGTTGCCGGCATACACGAGCGGCAGCCTGTAGGTGCTGCCGAATCGCGGGCGAGGGTCAGCCGCGGCGACGTATTCCGCCATTTCCACGACGTGCGTGACCGCCCCGCCGTCCGTCCCGCCGGACATCAAGATCATGTCGGGCCGCATGGCACGAATCCGTTCGATCTTCTCGTGAGGCAACCGTCCATCGTTCGACGCGAGCACGTCGATCACGATGGCGCCCGCTCCGAGCGCGCAGCGTTGCGCACTTTCGCCCGTCATATTTTGCACCACACCCGTCACCATCATCTGCAAGCCGCCGCCGGCACTGCTCGTGGAGATGTAGATATCGACGCCGGTCCTGGCGTCACGGCAGGGCGTGATGATCTTGTCGCCGTCGAGAATCTTACGCCCGGACAATTCTTCGATCTCCGCAATGGCGTTCAGCACGCCGCGCGTCACGTCTTCGAACGGCGCTTCCACCGTCGTCGGCGCTTCACCGCGATAGGTTTGGCGATACTCGTCGCCGACTTTTTCGATCAGAATGGCTTTGGTCGTCGTACTGCCGCAATCCGTGGCGACAATGACATTGAGGGGGCGGTCTATCTGTGGCGGGCTGGACACCGGAGACGTCATTGAGCCGACGCCTTCATTCCGGAAGCCTTCGCTTCAATGAGAGCGATGAGCCGCGCCCCGCTATCGCGCCGCTCGAGCAGCCGCGCAACCTGCTCGACCTCCCTGGCATTGAAGGCAAACTCGATGATGGGCGTGAAGAAGTGCAGCGCCTGGCTGCCGAGAAAACTCATCGGTCCCATGGATTCCAAGAAGACCGTCGCCGGAGCCGCCATGCCGCGCTTCACAATGACATCGGCCATGCGTTCCATGAGTTCGACATCTTCACTACAAAGAGGTTGCGAGGCCGGTTGCGTGGCAAAGGCATGCCGTAAACCAACCTGAAAATTCCGCAATCTTTTCGTGAGGTGTTCCCTGGACAAGGCGCGCATAAGTGCCGGTCAAACCAGGCCAAATTAGAAGCTGGGAGGGATTATATGGAGCACTCAGAAGGGAGTCAATTGAGTTGACCTTATGATTCTTTCTTCGCAGTCAGCAAGCAGGAAGAATCGCCTGCTGCTGCCCTAGGTTTTCTTCTCCCCTATCTTGCTCTCCGTCCCCTTCCACAGCCGCACGATATTGTCTTTGTGTTTGATCCAGATCAGCGCGCTGACGATGATCGAGAAAACGAGAAACTCCTGCCGCTGCTCGTTGACAATCGCGACCACCGGAAACAGTCCGAATGCCGCGAGCGCCCCGCCGGATGAGTAGCGCCAGATCGCAACGGCTCCGAGCCAGATGAGCAGCAACAACAGCCCCATCGAAGGGGATAAGCCCAATACCGATCCCAGTGCCGTCGCCACCCCTTTCCCGCCCTTGAAACCGAGGAACGGCGAGAAGAGATGACCCAGGATCGGCGAGATCGCCACGATCATGATGAAGGGTTCACCGGTAAGCCATTGCATCGCCGCCCAGCCCATCACCCACCCTTTGCCCATGTCGCCGAGGAGCGTGAGCACACCGGCTTTTGCGCCGGAGACCCGCAGCACGTTGGTGAATCCGACGTTCTTGCTCCCGACCGTGCGGGGATCCGGCAGGCCCATGGCTTTGGATACGACGACACCGAACGGAACGGCGCCCAGCATGTAGCCGGCCATCGCCATAAGAAGCCAGAGGAGTTCTTCGTTCATGAATCAGAAAATGGCTGGGAGGAGGTGCGAACGTCCCATATTCTCACGCGAGGCTAGAGCCCCTTCGCGACAACCTGCTTCCAAAAACTCCACACGTATTGGCCGCCTGAAATGTAGCCGAGGATCAGCGAGAGGTACAGCGTGACGATGCCGGCCAAGTGAAGATTGCCGAGTGCAGCGAGGTCCGTACCTTCGAGAATCAGCAATGTAATGGCGACGACTTGCAGCGCCATCTTGTATTTGCCTGTTGTCTCCGCTGCGATGATCATGCCTTCGCCGGCTGCGATCGCACGGATCCCCGTGACGGCCACTTCGCGCGCAATGATCAAGAGCGCGGCAAGCGCACTGACGCGGTCGATGTTCACTAGAAGAATCAACGCGGAAAGAACCAGCAGTTTGTCGGCGATGGGATCGAGGAGCTTGCCGAGCTTTGTGACCTGGCCGGTTCGACGGGCAATATAGCCGTCCAACAGATCGGTCACGGCGGCGACCACAAAGATGACGGCGGCGCTCAAGGAACGGTCCGGCGTCGGCGTGAAAAAGAGCACCACGAACACAGGGATCAAGAGAATACGGACGAGCGTGATGAAATTCGGCCAGTTGAGGGACTCTGGGCCGACGGCTCTCCAAATGGCGAATACGCGGTGCATGGCGTGCTCAGTATCCTTCAGACTATGCCGCTCTTCAACAAGTCGTGTAAATGGATGACCCCGACGATCTTCCGCTCGCCTTCGGTGACGACCAGCGTGGTAATCGAATAGCGCTCCATCATCTCCACCGCTTTGGCGGCGAGATCGTCCGGACCGATCGTCTTCGGATTGCGCGACGCCAATTCCCCGGCGGTCGCCCTGGCAAAATCACCGCCTCGCTGAATGAATCGCCGCAAATCCCCGTCCGTAATAATGCCCGCCAGTTTTCCGCTTCCGTCGACGACCGTGGTCATGCCGAGCTTCTTCGCCGTCATCTCCAACATCGCCGTCGTTCCCGGCACAGACTCCGTCACCTGGGGCAATTCGGCTCCGGCATGCATCACATCCTTTACCCGCACCAGCAGCCTCCGTCCCAGCGTGCCGCCGGGATGGAACTGCGCGAAATCTTCCTGTTTGAAGCCGCGTTTCTGCAAGAGCGCCACCGCCAGGGCATCGCCCATCGCCAGAGTCGCCGTCGTGCTGGCCGTCGGCGCCAACCCCATCGGACAGGCTTCTTCGGAGACTGACACGTCCAGCGTCACATCGCTGTTCTTCGCCAATGTGGACACCATCCGCCCGGTCATGGAAACGATCCGAATACCCATCCGCTCGACGTAGGGCAGCAGCTGCAAGATTTCTTGCGTCTCGCCGCTGTTGGAAATCGCAATCAAGACATCCTGCCGGCCCAACATGCCGAGATCGCCATGGATGCCTTCCGCAGGATGGAGAAAGAATGCCGGCGTGCCGGTGCTGGCCATGGTCGCGGCAATCTTCTGCCCGACCAATCCGGACTTCCCCATGCCGGACACCACGACTTTGCCTTTGCAGTTGAAGAGTAGATCGACGGCTTTGGGGAATCCGCCGTCGAGACGATCGATGAGGGCCTGAACGGCCCGCGCCTCGATCGCCAATACGCGCTTGCCTTCCTCCAGGCTGCCGCCGGCCCGCTTGGCCGAAGGCCGTGAGGCGGCTTTCGTTTTCAACTTCGTGGTTTTGCTGCGTCGCATATCCGCATCACACGCTCAAGGAGCGACTTCAATTGATGGAGCGGCACCATGTTGGGCCCGTCCGACAACGCCTCGTCGGGATTCGGATGCACTTCCATAAAGAAGCCATCGACCCCGGCGCCGGCTGCCGCGCAGGCCAGCGGCTCGACAAATTCGCGCTGGCCGCTGGATTTTGTGCCGCCGCCACCCGGCAGCTGCACGCTATGCGTCACGTCGAACACGACCGGATACCCGAAACTTCGAAGGATTGGGAACGCGCGCATGTCGACAACGAGATTGTTGTATCCGAACGAGGAACCCCGCTCGGTCAGCACAATCCGCCTATTGCCGCACTCTTCGACTTTCTTCACCGCATTGCCCATCTCAAGCGGTGAAAGAAATTGCCCCTTTTTCACGTTCACGACTTTCCCTGTCTTCGCCGCCGCGATGAGCAGATCCGTTTGTCGGCAGAGAAACGCGGGAATCTGCAACACATCGACCACCTTGCCCGCCTCTGTCGCCTGTTCTTCCGTATGGACATCGGTCAGGACCGGCAAGCCGAACTGCTTCTTGATCTTCGCCAACACTTCGAGCCCCTTCTCGATGCCGGGCCCGCGGAACGACGTGATCGACGTCCTGTTGGCTTTGTCGAAGGACGACTTGAACACATAGGGAATGCCGAGCGACTTCGTGATCTCCGCGATTTGCCCGGCCGTCTCCACTACGAGCTGCTCATTCTCGATGACGCATGGCCCGGCGATCAAGAAAGGCCGCTGCCCTTGGCCGGCCTTAAAGGAACCGATGTCGACGAGATTCGCCATAGTCTTGATAGGTTCAGGCTGAGGTTAAGGTTGAGCCGGAAAATTGCAACGTGCCGTTCATTGACTCGACCTCAGCCTTAGCCTCAACCTGCTTCTTCAGTGCCCCAACTTCTTCCGCAATGCCGCGCCGACGAACCCGCTGAACAATGGATGCGGGCGATGCGGACGCGAGGAGTATTCGGGATGGAACTGCGTGGCGAGGAACCAGGGATGGTTCTTGAGCTCGACGATCTCCACCAATCGGCCGTCCGGCGACAGTCCGCTCAAGACCAGCCCCTTTGCCGTGAGCTGCTCACGATAGGCATTGTTGAATTCGTAGCGATGGCGGTGCCGTTCGCGGACTTCGCTCACCCCGTACATCTTTTGCGCGAGCGTGCCCTCTCCGAGCTTGCAGAGGTAACTCCCCAACCGCATCGTCCCGCCCTTATCGCTGACGCTCTGCTGATCGAGCATGAGATGAATGACCGGATGCGGCGAGCGTTCGTCGAATTCCGCGCTGTTGGCCCCGGTCAGCCCGGCCACGTTCCGCGCAAACTCGATCGTCGCACATTGCATGCCGAGGCAAAGCCCCAGGAAGGGCACCTGCCGTTCCCGCGCATAGCGAATCGTGATGATCTTGCCTTCGATCCCTCTCGACCCGAACCCGCCAGGAATCAGAATCCCGTCGGCTTCCCGCAAGATCCGCTCGGTCCCCTGCCGTTCAACATCCTCGGACTCGATCCAGTTGACGTTCACTCTGGTCTCGTGGTCGATCCCGCCATGCACGAGCGCTTCGGCTAAGCTCTTGTAGCATTCTTTCAGCCCCGCATATTTTCCGACGAGCGCGACCGAGACTTCATGCTTGGGATGCTTGATCTTCTGCACCATCGCATCCCACTCGCGAAGGTTCGGCGGACCGGTCTCCAGCTTGAGCTGCCTGACGATGAGCTCGTCCAAACCTTCCTTCCGGAACACGATCGGCACTTCGTAGATCGTCTCCACATCTTTGGCGGTGATGACGGCGTCTCTTTCGACGTTGCAGAACATCGCAATCTTGGCTTTCATCTCCGGGGGTATATAGCGGTCGGTGCGGCACAGGAGGATGTTCGGCTGAATGCCGATCTCGCGCAGCTTGTTGACCGAATGCTGGGTCGGCTTCGTTTTCAGCTCCCCTGCGGCGCCGATATAGGGAACCAGCGTGAGATGCACGTACAGGACGTTGTCGCGGCCCACGTCATAGGGCATCTGCCTGATCGCTTCGAGAAACGGAAGACTCTCGATGTCGCCGACGGTCCCGCCGATTTCGACGATTGTCACGTCCATGCCCTGCGAGGTCCGCATGATGGATTGCTTGATCTCATCGGTGATGTGCGGCACGACTTGGACGGTCCCGCCGAGATAGTCGCCCCGCCGCTCTTTGGTAATGACGGAGTTGTAGATCCGGCCGGTCGTATAGTTGTTTTCCTTCGTCAGGGTCAGCGAGGTGTAGCGCTCGTAATGACCGAGATCCAGATCGGTCTCCGCCCCGTCGTCCGTCACGTAGACTTCCCCATGTTGATAGGGATTCATCGTCCCGGGATCGACGTTGATGTAGGGGTCCAGTTTCAGGAAGGTGATCTTGAGGCCCCGGCTCTCCAGCAGATTGCCGATGGACGCCGACGCCAGTCCCTTTCCCAAGGATGAGACGACGCCACCGGTGACGAATATGAATTTGCTCATCGTGGCCTCCATCCTTCGCGATCGGATAATCCGGACCCGCATCCCGTCATGATCGATTCGACGCTTGCGGCTGCTTCGTCAGCTCAAGCTGTCGTAAGGTTTCGCCGACCGATACGGCGTCCGCCGGCGTATCGACCCGCAACGATTCGTGCTTGGTTTCCCAGACTTTGATGGGGATGCCGTGCTCGAGCGCACGCAACTGCTCCAGTTTTTCCGCATCCTCCAATACGCCGGTCGGCAATGTCGCCAGCCTGAGCAGCGTCTCTCTCGTATAGATGTAGACCCCCAGATGGATATAGTGCAACCCCTCGGTGGCCCGGCGGCCGGGATCGTCGCGCACCAACGGAATCGGTGCACGCGAAAAGTACAACGCACGCCCCTGTTGGTCGGTGACCACTTTGACGACGGCCGGATTGTGCAGATCTTCGCTGGAGGTAATCACGCGCTTGAGCGTGCCCATGTCGGCGCCGGACTCGACGAAGGGCTCGATCAGGTCGGCCAGCAAATCCGAATCGACCGGAATCTCGTCTCCCTGCAGATCGACGAAGAACCGACCCGCCCGGGACCGCGCGATACCGGCGACACGATCCGTCCCGGTACGAAAATCTCCTGTCATCAAAATGGCCTGTCCGCCGAACTGCTCCACCGCTTGTTGAATCCGCTCGTCGTCGGTCGCTACGAGAACGTCTGCCACGACCCGGCAGGCGGCAGCCTGTTCATAGACATGCTGAATCATCGGCTTCCGACCGAGCATGGCCAGAGGTTTTCCGGGAAAGCGCGACGAGCCATAGCGCGCCGGGATCACCACCGTCACATTCGGTGTCGGCTTAGTCACTTCCCAGCGCCTCCGTCAATTGCTTGGCCGAAACCGTGGCGGTGCCGATCATACCGACCACAATGCCGGCCGCCTGATTCGCCAGCATCGCCGCTTCTCTCGTCGAGGCTCCGGTCGAGAGGGCCAGTGCCAGGGTGCTGACGACTGTATCGCCGGCGCCGGTCACATCGTACACCTGCTGCGCTTGCGTGGGAATATGCCAGGACTCGTTGTTCCCTTCGAACAGGCTCATGCCCTTTTCACCACGCGTCACCAGCACGGACTCACATCCCAACCGTTTGCGAAGGATTTCCCCTGCCTCCCGAATCGTTTGATCGTCGTCCCCGTGAAGGCCGGCTCCCTGAGTCGCTTCAAGATGGTTTGGAGTGATGAGGGTCACTCCCTTATAGAATCCGAAATGCTCGACTTTGGGATCGACGATGATGGGAACTTTCTGCAAAGCCGCCAGCCTCACCAATTCCGCCATCAACCCTGCCGTTACGACACCCTTCGCGTAGTCTGAGACGACCAGACAGGTCAGCTCGCGCATGCGCGATTCGGCATAGCGCAGAATTCGTTTCTGGAGTTGAGACTTCAGCTCCCCTTTTCGTTCAACGTCGTATCGTACGATCTGTTGGTTGTGCGCGATCACTCTCGATTTTTTGATCGTCGGCCGATCCTGATCGATGACCACTCCGCCGCGGCCTGATCGCTTCGCCCCCAATTCCTTGAGGAGCACACGCCCCGCTTCATCCGACCCGATCACGCCGCAGAGGTCCGCCTTGCCACCCAACGCCAGAATGTTATTGAATACGTTGGCCGCCCCGCCGAGCCGCACGGATTCGGAATCCACGTGGACGACCGGCACGGGAGCTTCCGGAGAGATCCGGCTGACGCGGCCCCAAATATAATGATCAAGGATCAAATCGCCGATCACGAGAATGGAGGCCTGCGGAAACCGTTGGACGTGTTGCCGGAGACCTTTGGATGACGGTCTCTCTCCCCGACCGGGCGACGCCGACCCTGCCGCCGCTTCGCGAACGGACTTATTCATTGGATGGCCTTGCCGAACCGATCCCATCTCACCCACTCCTTCCACTCCCCCTGACCGCTCCAAGACCAGTAAATACGGAACGCCTTCCCCCGGATTTTTTCCTCGCGCACGTACCCCCAGAACCGGCTGTCCAGGCTCTGGTCCCGATTGTCACCCATCACGAAATAGGATCCCTCCGGTACCGTCACCGGCCCGAAGTTGTCGCGGGGATTGATCGTGCCGTCGATGACGCCGGGATCGATCCGCTGTGTGAAGGCCTTGTCATCGAGCGGCTGGCCGTTCACCAGTACGACCTTGTTCTTGATTTGAACGGTATCCCCGGGCCCTCCGACGATGCGTTTGATGAAATCTTTTTCTTCGTCTTCGGGAAACCGGAAGACGATGATGTCTCCCCGCTGCGGTGTTCCGAACGAGATGAGCGCACTCGAGGCATAACAATTCATCGGCGGAAACGTCATCTGAAACTTGCAGTCGCTGGGCCACTGTATGCCGTAGGACAGCTTGCTGACCAGAATGTGATCGCCGATCAAGAGCGTGGGAATCATCGAGCCGGAGGGAATCTTGAACGCCTGGACGACGAAGACGCGAATGGCGAACGCCAGCAGCATGGCCACCACAATGGCTTCGAGGTACTCGCGGAAGACCGATTTTCTGGCGGGGCTGGCGATCGCCGGCATCGCCTCGGCAGCCGTGTCCGCACCGGACGTGGTTACTTCATCAGAGTGTTGCGGATTCGGATCAACGCTCATTCTTCACCGACTTTCAAAATCGCCAAGAACGCCTCTTGCGGCACTTCGACGCTGCCGACCGCTTTCATGCGCTTTTTTCCCTCTTTTTGCTTTTCCAACAGCTTTCGTTTTCTCGTGATGTCGCCGCCGTAACACTTCGCGATGACGTTTTTCTTCATGGCGCCGATCGTTTCACGCGCGATGATCTTGTTGCCGATGGCCGCCTGGATGGCGATTTCGAACATCTGCCGCGGGATCAGCTCCTTCATCTTTTCGGCCAGCTGGCGCCCGCGGTGATAGGACCGTTCGCGATGGGTAATGAAAGACAACGCATCCACCGCCTCGCCGTTCAGCAAGATGTCGAGCTTGACGAGATCGGATTCCCGGTAGCCGAGCAGTTCATAATCGAGCGATGCATAGCCCTGCGTGCGGGATTTCAACTTGTCGTAGAAGTCGAGAATGACTTCGTTCAACGGCATTTCGTAACTGATCATGACGCGGGTCGGATCGAGAAAGTGAATGCCGCGCTGAATGCCGCGGCGCTCCTGGCACAACTGCAGGATGGCACCCATGTACCGCTCCGGCGTGATGACCGTCGCGAGAATGAAGGGCTCCTCAAACATCTGAATGCTGTTGGGCGGAGGCAGCTCGGCAGGATTGTCGATCTCCAGAACATCCCCTTTGGTCGTCGTCACGCGATAGACGACCGTCGGCGCGGTCGTGATGAGGGTCAATCCATATTCCCGTTCGAGGCGTTCCTGAATGATCTCCATGTGGAGCAGGCCCAGAAACCCGCAACGGAATCCGAAGCCCAAGGCCAGGGACGTTTCCGGCTCATAGACGAAGGAGGAATCGTTGAGCCGCAGCTTGACCAGCGCGTCCCGCAGATCTTCGTATTTCGCCGTGTCGGTGGAATAGAGCCCGCAGAAGACCAGCGGCTTCACTTCTTTGTACCCCGGGAACGGCTCGCTCGTCGGCTGAATGGCATCGGTGATGGTGTCGCCGATTTTCACATCCGCCACTTCTTTCATGTTGGCGCAGAGATAGCCGACCTCGCCGGTCAGCAGTTCGGCTTTTTTCACGCGCTTCGGGGTGAACTGCCCGACCTCCATCACTTCGAACGTGCGGCCGTTCGACATGACTTTGATCTTCATCCCCGGTCGAATGCTGCCGTCAACGACCCTCGTCAGCACAATGACCCCTTGGTAATTGTCGAACCACGAATCGAAGATCAATCCCTTGAGCGGTGCATTCGGATCGCCGGACGGCGGAGGAATCCGCTCAATGATAGCCTCGAGCACTTCCGGCACCCCGCGCCCTTCCTTCGCACTGATCGGCATCGCATCGCTGGCATCGAGCTGCAGCACCTCCGAGATGGAGTGCTTGGTCCCCTCCACGTTGGCGCTCGCCAGATCGATCTTGTTGATGACCGGAATGATGACGTGCTTGTTGGCCATCGCCAAGTTGACGTTGGCGATCGTCTGCGCCTGAACGCCTTGCGTCGCATCCACAAGCAACAGGGACCCTTCGCAGGCAGCCAGGCTTCGAGAGACCTCGTAGGTGAAATCGACATGACCCGGCGTATCGATCAGATGCAAGGCATAGGTCTTTCCGTCCTTCGCCTTGTACCGGATCGCCACGGCATGGGCCTTGATCGTAATCCCCCGCTCACGCTCCAGGTCCATCGCATCGAGGATCTGTTCTTTCGCCTCTCGGGCGGTAACAGCGCCTGTAGCTTCGAGGAACCGGTCAGCGAGGGTTGATTTGCCGTGATCGATATGGGCGATAATCGAGAAATTGCGTATGAGGCTTTGCAAATCCTAGCTCATTTCTTCAATAAAACCGGTTCATTATAGTAACTGCTCCGCAGGTTGTCAAAGCAAACAGCCCCTCGTATAATCCCCGCCGCAGCTGCGCCAACCGCGGGTTTTCACGATCAACCTCCCAACCGTTTTCCCACGGTGACGATTCGATGAACCGCAGGAAAAAGACCGCACCGCTCAGCGCCTGGGATCGGCAATACCTCTGGCATCCCTTCACCCAAATGCGGGAATGGGAACAGGAGGACCCGCTGATCATCGAGCGCGGGAAGGGCGCCTATCTTATCGACAGCCACGGGAAGAAATACCTGGATGGCACCTCATCCATTTGGGTCAACGTCCACGGTCACCGGCATCCCTCTCTGGACCGCGCCATCGCGCAGCAACTCGGTCTGATCGCGCACTCAACCTTGCTCGGCGTTTCGAATCCTCCCGCCATTCGATTGGCACGCGAACTCATTCGCATCGCTCCGAAGGGACTCAAACGGGTGTTTTATTCGGACAACGGGTCCACAGCCGTCGAGGTCGCCCTGAAAATGGCGGTGCAATATTGGCAGCAGGTACGTCCCGAGGCGGGCCCCAAGAACAGCTTTCTCCATCTCAAACTCGCCTACCATGGCGACACGATCGGAGCCGTCAGCGTCGGGAACATCGAGCTCTTTCACTCACGGTTCAAAGCGTTGCTTTTCCCGACCTTCGAAGCCGAACCTCCCTACTGCTACCGCTGTCCGCTCAAGCTGGCCTATCCCTCCTGCAACATGGCCTGCCTGGATCCGATCGAACAGATCCTCAAAACCAGTCATCGCGAACTGGCAGGCTTTATCATTGAACCGCTGATCCAAGCGGCGGCGGGAATGATTCCGCAGCCGCCGGGCTATCTGAAAAGAGTCAGAGAACTCTGCACGAAATATCATGTGCTCCTGATTGCCGATGAAGTCGCCACCGGTTTCGGCCGCACCGGCAAGATGTTCGCCTGCCAGCACGAAGGCATCACTCCGGACCTCATGGCGATCAGCAAAGGCCTCACCGGCGGGTACATGCCGTTGGCCGCGACGTTGACGACTGAGAAGATCTACGAGGGGTTTCTCGGAAGGTACGAAGACTTCAAGACGTTTTTCCACGGCCACAGCTATACGGGTAATCCGCTCGGCTGCGCCGTCGCACTCGCCAACCTCGAAGTATTTAAAAAAGAGAAGACGCTTGCTCGACTGCAACCCAAGATCAAGACGATGGCACGGCTGCTTCAGCCGCTGCGAGCCCTGCCCCACGTCGGCGACATCCGCCAGCAGGGATTTACGGCAGGAATCGAATTGGTCCAAGACCGCCCGGCGAAAACTCCGTACCCGCTCGCGACACGGATCGGCCATCGAGTCGCGATGGAAGCGCGCCGGCAAGGCCTCCTCCTTCGCCCGCTCGGGCATGTGCTGGTGCTGATGCCGCCGCTCTCTACTGATCTCACCACGCTCTCCCGCATGGTCGGCATTCTGAAACATTCGATTACAGCCGTAACCATGCGCGGCGACAGGTCCTGAGCATCGCCGTGTGTCGGCCTGGTATGATCTTCAAAGAATGCGCGGGATTGGATTACGAGAGCTCCACGGCCTCGCGACAACCAACCTTGAGGCAGGCGCTGGCACTGGATTCTTTGCAGAAAATTTCCAGCTGACCGTCGCTGTTGATCAAGGCGCGAGGGAAGCCGGTCTCTCCCTCGGCATAACTCTCTACCAACCCATCAATGACCTGTCCGGCAACTCGAATTGCCCTGTTCGGTCGCGGACTGACCGCCTGCACCTTCTTGATATGATCCCGCGTCAAATTGGTGATCAGATTGCCGAACCGGTCGATATAGACCACCTCGCCGATCAACGCCGAGGATTCCCAATGGGGCGCGGCCACCTGCAACCTCTTGTACTCACGAAGAACGGGCCCATAGGACGAGAACAGTTGATGCCTGGTTAGCCACGCAGCCGCCGGGGAAAAGACATCGCGCCCATCGAAGGTATGACCCGGGGAATTGAGTCGAAACTGCGCATTTGCTATCTCCCGGACTTCGATATCCGTCTCTTCATCGAAGATATGTGTCAGCAATCCATTGTCCGGCGCTACAAAATAATAGCGCGAACTCTTGGCCACAAGGGGACACCTCGGGCTGCCCACCCCGGGATCCACGACCGCGACATGCACGGTTCCCGCTGGAAAGTGCCGATAACAGGACTTCAACACATAGGCGCCGTCTTGAACAGCGTGAGACGGAATCTGATGGCTCAGATCGACGATCGTCGCGTGGGGGTTGATGGAGAGAATGACGCCCTTCATGCTCGCCACGAACCAATCTCGGTCGCCGAAATCGGTCAGGAGCGTGATGAGCCCCAACGGGTGCGGCACGTTAGGAGGGCTCTGAACTTCCATGACGACATCCAGTGGCAGGAAAACCCTGGATTACTCAACAGTCTTGCAAACGTCGAGGATGTTTTAAAAGGCTGCCGTTCTCACCCGCCCAACCCCGGCGCGCCAAGACGCGCCGCTCCTCGATCAAGGCCGCAGCGAGCGAGGAGGCGAGACGTCCTCACCTCCGCACGTTGAGCTCAGAGCGATGCGAGAACCAAGCGGGAGGGCTTTTTCAACATCCGTCTAGAATTCCTCGAACTTGATCTCCACCAGTTCGTACTCGACCATTTTTGTCGGCGTCTTCACCTCCACGAAATCCCCCACACGCTTCCCGATGAGAGCCTTGCCGACGGGAGATTGAATCGAGATGCGGTTGAACTTCATGTCGGCTTCGTCCTGCCCGACAAGGGTGTATTGCCGTTTCGATTGCGACTCCTGCTCGATGACCAACACCGTGGCACCGAATACAACGGTATCGGAGACACGCCCGGCAATCTCGACGACGCGGGAGTCCGCCAACTTCGTTTCGATTTCGGCGATGCGCGACTCGATAAAGCCTTGCCGCTCCTTCGCAGCGTCATACTCGGCATTCTCACTCAGGTCGCCGTGAGCCCTGGCTTCGGCAATGGCTTCGATGACCTGCGGCCGCTCTACCTTGCGAAGGCGATCCAGCTCGGCCTTGAGCGCATCGTACCCCTTCTTGGTGATCGGTGTCGGCATATTCGATGATTCCTCTATGACGGCTGATGATATTCTTGCAACGACCGGATTGTCAGTTCTTTCTTCAAGATGGCTTCGATGCCCATCACGGCAGCCCGCGCTCCGCGCATCGTCGTGTAATAGGCCAGCCCCTTGTTCAGCGCTTCCCGGCGAATCGACAGCGAATCGGCATGTGAAGCCGCCGTTCCAACCGTATTGACCACCAGGGCAACCTCCCCGTTCTTGATATGGTCCACAATGTGCGGGCGGCCTTCCGTCACCTTATGAACCGTCTTCACGTCCAGGCCGCTGTCGCGCAGATAGCCTGCCGTGCCGCTGGTCGCCTGAATCGAAAACCCGAGGCGATGGAGTCGTGTCGCCACTTCAAGCGCCGCCGGGCGATCGCTTTCCTTGACGCTGATGAACGCCGTTCCGCCTCGTGGAAGCATCGACCCGGCCCCCGCTTGCGATTTGGCGAAGGCCCAGCCGAAGTCCGCATCGATCCCCATCACCTCTCCCGTCGATTTCATCTCAGGCCCCAGGAGCACATCCACCCCCGGAAACTTGTTGAATGGGAACACCGATTCCTTGACGGACAGATGGGTCGGGGTCGGCGCGTCGGTAAACCTCAGGGTATTGAGACTCTTTCCGACCATCGTTTTCATGGCCAACTTCGCCAGCGGAACCCCGATCGCTTTGCTGACGAACGGAACGGTTCTCGAGCCCCGCGGATTGACCTCCAGCACATAGACCAGCTTGTCCTTCACGGCAAACTGCGCGTTCATGAGTCCGACTACCCCGAGTTCTAACGCCAACGCCACCATTTGTTTGCGAATCTCTTCCACGATCGACTGATCGAGCGAATAAGGCGGCAAGGAACAGCCTGAATCCCCTGAGTGAACCCCGGCCTCTTCGATATGTTCCATAATCCCGGCTACAACGACCTGTTGACCATCGCAGATCGCGTCCGCATCGACTTCGATCGCGTCGGATAAGTACTTGTCGATGAGGACCGGATGCGCCGGAGAGGCTTTGACAGCTGATCCCATATACCCGAGCAGGCCGGACTCATCGTATACGATCTGCATCGAACGTCCCCCGAGCACATATGAAGGCCGGACCATCACCGGGTACGTGATTCTGGACGCAATTGCCACCGCTTCATCCACCGATCGCGCTATTCCGCTTTCTGCCTGGCGCAGGCCGAGCTTGTTCAACAGATCGCGAAACCGTTCACGATCCTCGGCCCGGTCGATCGCATCCGGGCTCGTGCCGAGAATACGCACACCGGCTTTCGACAACGGGATCGCAAGCTTGAGCGGCGTCTGCCCTCCGAACTGAAGCACAACGCCCAATGGCTGCTCACGCTCCACGATGTTCAAGACGTCTTCTTCCGTCAGCGGCTCAAAGTAGAGACGGTCCGAGGTATCGTAATCCGTGCTGACCGTCTCGGGATTGCAATTGACCATGATCGTTTCGATGCCCTCTTCGCGAAGAGCCATCGCGGCATGGACACAGCAGTAATCGAACTCGATCCCCTGCCCGATGCGATTGGGGCCTCCCCCGAGAATAATGACTTTTTTCCGATCGGTGGGACGGGCCTCGCACTCGCTGCCGTACGTAGAATAGAGATACGGGGTATGGGCCTCGAATTCGGCCGCGCAGGTATCGACCCGCTTGTAGGTCACCGCCCGCCCGTTCTTCGCCGACTTGGTGCGCTCTTTGCGGATCGACGCCACGGGCAGGCCTGTGAGCTGCGCGATCCGCTCATCGGAAAAGCCCAATTCTTTGGCTTCCCACAGGATTGTTTCATCGAGCGATACCGCCGATTTCCCCGTCTGCCCTGCCAGAATGCCCTCGAATCGGATCAGATCCCTCAGCTGCTCCAAAAACCAGGCATCGATTTTGGTCAGAGCGAAGAGCTCTTCATTGGACAGACCCAGGCGTATCCCGTCCGCCATATGCCACATGCGTTCGGCTATAGGTGTCCGCAACTGCTGGCGAACCCGCTCCATCGCATTCAACCGGTCGAAACCTTCCGGAATTCCCCGATCCAATCCGAGGCGCGACGCCAATCCATTCAAGTCGAGCTCAAGCGACCGGATCGCCTTCTGCAACGATTCCTTGAACGTCCGGCCGATCGCCATGACTTCGCCCACAGATTTCATTTGCGTCGTGAGCGTCGGATCGGCCCCTTTGAACTTCTGGAATGCAAATCGAGGGATTTTCACCACGACATAGTCGATGGTCGGCTCAAATGAAGCCTTTGTGACCCCGGTAATATCGTTGGTAATCTCGTCCAGGGTATAACCGACGGCCAGCTTGGCTGCGATCTTGGCGATGGGGAATCCTGTAGCCTTGGACGCCAACGCCGAACTGCGGGAGACCCGGGGATTCATTTCGATGATGACCATCTCGCCGTTGTCGGGATTGACGCCGAACTGGATATTCGACCCGCCGGTGTCGACGCCGATCTCGCGGATGATTCGCAACGCGGCATCGCGCATCCGCTGATATTCCTTATCCGTCAGCGTCATGGCCGGTGCAACGGTAATGCTGTCGCCCGTGTGAACTCCCATCGGATCGAGATTTTCGATCGGACAGATGATGACGACGTTGTCCTTGAGATCCCGCATCACCTCAAGTTCGTATTCTTTCCATCCGATCAGCGACTGCTCGATCAACACCTGGCCCACCGGGCTCATCGTCAACGCCCACTCGATCAGCTTCTCGAATTCCTCTCGGTTGTAGGCAATGTTTCCCCCGGTCCCTCCCATCGTGAACGACGGACGAATGATGGCGGGAAAGCCTACGCGGTCCAGAATGCGAATGGCTTCCTCACGGCTATGCGCCGTGCCGCTCTCCGGAACACGCAGCCCGATCCGCTGCATAGCCTGTTTGAAGGCATCACGGTCTTCGGCTTTATGAATCGCCTCGGCTGAGGCTCCGATCAACTGTACGCCAAATTTCTCGAGCGTCCCCCGCTTGACCAATCCCATGGTCGCATTCAACGCCGTCTGGCCTCCCATGGTCGGGAGCAACGCGTCCGGACGTTCCCGCTCGATGACTTTTTCCACCACATCCAGCGTAATCGGCTCCACATAAGTGCGATCGGCCAGTTCCGGATCGGTCATGATGGTCGCCGGATTACTATTGATAAGCACGACCCGATAGCCTTCTTCCTTCAGCGCCTTGCAGGCCTGGGTCCCGGAGTAATCGAACTCGCAGGCCTGGCCGATCACGATGGGGCCTGAGCCGATCAAGAGTATGGTGCGGATATCGGTGCGTTTTGGCATGTTTTGTTAACTCGACTGGGGCAATGGTCCGATGGCAGGCCTGTAGGGAGCCGGCGCCGGAACAGGGCTTTTACCGGGGCCGTGATAGTACGGCAACACTTCAGGCAACCAGGCCTCGAGCTGTTTGATACGCGTCAGATCAGAAGGATGGGTCGACAGAAACTCCGGAATCGCATGCTGCGATCGGAAACAGAGCTTGTCGATCATCTGCCTGGGACAGCCGCTCATCCGCTCCCAAAATGGCACGGCCTCGTGCGGATCATATCCGGCCTGCGCCATGAGGCGGAGTCCGATGTAATCCGCTTCAGATTCCTGCTTTCGATTGAAGGGCAATGAGACATTGACGCCATAGGCGCCCAGCAACCCTTGAATTGCCTGTCCGCTCGTATGGCCCGATACGGCTGCCCCTAACGCGCCGAGTTGGGCGATCTGATCCAATATGCTGCGGCTCATCCGCTCCACGCCGTGCCGTTGAAGCGCATGGGCAATTTCATGCCCCATGACTGTGGCAAGACCCGCATCGGTCTTCGTATGCTTCAGAATGCCTGTGAACACTGCGACCTTTCCACCGGGGAGGCAGAACGCGTTGACCATTTTCTCATCCTCGATCACCGCGAACTCCCATTGATACTCCGGCTTGTTAGCCACGGCAGCAATCTTCATCCCCACTCGCTGAATCAGTTCGTTGGCATCAGGATTGTCGCTCAACCGCGCTTGCCGCAACACCTCGCGATAGGCACTGAGCCCGAACTGGAGTTCTTTCTCCTCCGAAAAAAATATCAGCTGGTCACGGGCTGTCCCCGGCGCACGGTAGCAGCCGGTGAGGCTGCCCAAGAATCCCAAAGCCGCCCCCGCCCCCAGAACCGTGCACATTCCCAAAACCCCGCGTGCCCCGAGCATTAGTGCGGCTCGCCGGCTGACCGATGTCGTGAGCGCGCGCGCGACGGCAGCATCACTGCAAGGGAGCCTATCGTCGCTATACCCACGCATGTGACCCCTACGGCATCCAGAGATACATGAACTGGGGACTTCCTCCGCGAACGATCGACAGCAAATCCATGTTGGCCAAGCTGCTGAGACCGGAACTCGTCCCGAACAGCCGCGAATAGATGTTGTTCTGATATTCCCCGTGCCGGCGATAGGTGACCACTCGCGCATCGGTCAAACCGGCCTTTTTTTTCGCCAATTCGATGGCCTCATCGAGATAGCCGATGTCATCGACCAATCCTGCAGCCTTGGCCTGTTCTCCCGAATAGATACGCCCATCGGCGAGTTTCTTGATCTGGTCGGCAGACAAATTCGGACGCCCTTCCTGCACAACGGCCAGGAACCGGTGATAGAACGAGTCGATGACACTTTGAAAAATCGCCCTCTCCTCAGCCGTCATCGTACGGAAGGGCGACCCCATATCCTTCCGCGGCCCGGACGTGATCGCATTGGCTTCGACCCCTACTTTCTCCATGAGTCCCTTCGCATTGACCGTCAGCATGATCACGCCGATGCTGCCGGTGACAGTCGAGGGATGGACCAGGATCGCATCCGCCGCCATCGCCGCGTAATAGCCTCCGGAAGCCGCTACATCCATCATGGACACGATCACAGGAATTTTCCTGCCGGCCTTGAAGGTCTTGAGCTCGTGATACAGAATGTCGGACGCATTGACGGTGCCGCCGGGACTGTTGATTCTCACGACCACTGCCTTGACCTTCTCGTCCTTCGACGCCTTGGTCAGTTCTTCTTTTAACGCCGCCAGCATGTTGGGTTGCGGAAACAGTCCGTCCTTGTCTTGCGAACTGATCACACCTGACAGATCGAGCAGCAGAACTTTCCCCTCTCCGGTTCCCGTCAACTGCACCTCCTGCACCGGACCCGCCGGTTCCAGGAGATTGACCGTAATGCACCCCGGCAAGCTCGCTGCACCGAGCAACAGCAACAGAACTTTCAACCGTTGGATCCTATCCATGCGATTTCTCCATGAGCTGCACAAACTCCGCAAACAAGTATGCTGAGTCATGAGGCCCCGGCGAAGCCTCCGGATGGTATTGTACCGAAAATACCGGAAGATCCATACAGGCCAGCCCCTCGATCGAGTGATCGTTCAGGCTCACATGCGTGACCGCCACCTTCCCGAACTTGCTCTCGACCTGCACGGGCTGCTCCGGAACTGAACTGATTGCATTGGAGATTTGTACGGCAAAGTTGTGATTCTGAGAGGTGATCTCGACCTTTCTCGTACGCAGATCCATGACGGGATGATTCGCCCCGTGGTGGCCGAACTTCAACTTGTACGTTTTGAGTCCCAACGCCAGCCCGAGAATTTGATGCCCTAAGCAGATGCCGAAGATGGGACGTCGTCCGATGAGCCGCCGAACCGCTTCCATGGCATAGGGCACTGCTTCCGGATCGCCCGGTCCATTCGAGAGGAAAATGCCGTCGGGATTGAGGGCTTCGACCTGTTCCGCTGTCGTCGCAGCCGGCACCACCGTCACATCGCATCCCACGTCGACAAGACGCCGAAGAATGTTGAGCTTCACGCCAAAATCGTAGGCCACGACCCGCCACCGCCGCCTCACAGCCGCAGGCGTATCGCCGAGCAGGGGAATCCACTCACCGGACCCGTCCGCCCATTGGTACGGCTTCCGGCATGTCACCTCCGCAGCAAGATCCCGCCCGATAATGCCGGGGGCCTGCGCGGCTTTCTCGACCGCGCGCGTTGCATCCCCTTCGACATGGGTAATAAGTCCCTGCTGCGACCCATGCTCACGCAAATGGCGGGTCAGCGCTCTCGTATCGAGTCCCTCGATCCCAACGACCTTCGCTTCCTGCAAATACTCGTGAAGCTGTTGCCGGCTGCGCCAATTACTGGCGAGTTGGCTGGCTTCCTTGACGATGAACCCTTCCGCCCAGACGCGCCGGGACTCGACATCCTCAGGCGTCAGGCCATAGTTGCCGATGTGCGGACAGGTCATGGTAATGATCTGTCCTTTGTAGGAAGGATCGGTCAACACCTCCTGATAGCCGGTCATGGCGGTATTAAACACCACTTCACCGACCGTCTCGCCCTCGTAGCCGAGCGCACGGCCCTCAAAGGTTGCTCCATCCGCCAATGCCAAGAGTGCTTTCTTCACGCCGATGCTCCCCCCGACGATTGTTTCGCCTTCATCACGAACAACCCCATTCCCAACACCAGATTCACCACATAGAGAGAACGAATCGGCATGTGGAGCCGAAAGAAGGCTTCGAACGCCGCCTTCCTGGCCTGCTCATCTTTGACGGCAAAGGCTTCAGCCTGCAGCGCAGCAGCCTGGGGATGCAGCACCAATATGATCAAGCCGGCGATCAGACCCATGAGACCCAGCACGATCACTTCTCCACGGCTGACCCGCACGGCAGGCTCCCCGTTCCACCATCGATAGCCCATCGCAAGGGCCAATACCGCCATGGCCGCTACAACAAGCCGGTTATATCCTTCGAACGTTCGGGTCAGAAGAAAACCTCCCGTATCCTGCCCACCGAACGTATTGAATACCGCAGGGATGACGGCTCCGATCAGTACAATGAGACCACCGACCCACAGACCGAGCGCCAGAAGCTCGCAACTCAGGGCGCACACGAGCCCCCAATGGACACGACGGCTCACGCCACCACCGGCGCCTCAAACACCACGCGGCCGCCCACAATTGTGGCCAGGACTGCGCCCTTCACCTTCCAGCCGGCAAACGGAGTATTGCGGCTCTTCGAGCGGAACTTAGCCGGATCGACCTCCCATTGCATATGAGGGTCGATAATGGCGACGTCCGCGTCGGCCCCGACCGCCAGCGTCCCTTTTGCGAGACTGAATGCCTTCGCCGGTGCAGTACTCAGCTTGTCGATAGCTGCTTCCAATGTCAGAACACCCTCGTCGACCAGCGCCAGCGTCAATGAGAGCGCCGTTTCCAATCCCACGATCCCGAACGGCGCCTCCGTAAACCCCTGTTGTTTCTCTTGCGTCGCGTGAGGCGCATGGTCCGTCGCGATGACATCGATCGTGCCGTCACGCAATCCTTCTTTGATCGCCTGCACATCGTTCCACGTCCGAAGCGGCGGGTTCATTTTCGCGAGCGTGTTGAATCCCCGCACCACTTCTTCGGTCAACGTAAAGTGGTGCGGACAGGCCTCGGCGGTCACTTTGAGTCCCCGCGATTTTGCCTCTCGGACCATGCGCACCGACCCGACCGTGCTGATGTGGGCAAGATGCAATCGCGCGCCGGTCAATTCCGCCAGCGACACGTTCCGCGCCACCATGACATCTTCCGCTGCGGCAGGTATGCCAGGGAGTCCCAGCTCCGTCGAGATCAGACCTTCATTCATGCAACCGCCCTCGGCGAGATGCAAATCTTCACAATGATCGACAACGGGCACATCGAACGCCAGGGCATATTCCATCGCCCGGCGCATGACGAGACTGTTCATGACCGGCTTTCCGTCATCGGAAATCGCCACACAACCGGCGCGGCGTAAATCCCCGATTTCAGCCAGTTCCTTTCCTTCCGAGCCTTTCGTGATCGCTCCGATCGGCAACACGTTGGCCAGCCCGGCAGCCCGCGCACGCTCCAGCATGAACTCGGTGATCGCCTGGTTGTCGTTCACGGGATTCGTATTGGGCATGCAACAGACCGTCGTAAAGCCGCCTGCAACGGCCGACGCCGCTCCGCTCTGGATGGTTTCCTTATATTCGAAGCCGGGCTCTCTGAAATGCACGTGGAGATCGACGAATCCCGGCACGACCAGCCGCCCCTTGGCCGCAATCGTCGTGGCCCCGGCCGGGGCCTTGATATTCGGTCCGACAGCGACGACCTTTCCCTGGTCAATCAGCAAATCGCCCACTGCATTGAAGCGCCCCGGATCGATAATGTGCCCGCCGTGAATCAATATCGCCACGATTAGTTTGCTCCCGACATCAGGTATAAAATCCCCATGCGAACGGCCACCCCATTTGCGACTTGATCGAGAATGACCGACGACAAACTGTCGGCTACTTCTGGGGCGATCTCGACGCCCCGATTGATCGGGCCCGGATGCATGACAATCGCGCCTGCATCGGCCAATTTCACGCGTTCTGCCGTCAACCCGTAGAGACGCGCGTATTCCCGAATGGTTGGAAACAACGCCCGCCCCTGCCGTTCAAGCTGCAGCCGCAGCATCATGATGACTTGAACCCCGCGCAACGCTTCGTCCAGGTTGTAAAAGACTTTCGCTCCCAGCTTATCGACGCCCATGGGGATCATGGTGGGAGGACCTACGACACGAACTTCCGCTCCCAATTTCGTCAGCGCGTGGATATTCGAGCGCGCCACGCGGCTATGAGCCACGTCACCGACGATGGCGATGCGAAGCCCCTCGAACGACATGCCCCGCTCGCGAATCGTATAGAGATCGAGCAAGGCTTGCGTCGGATGTTCATGCCATCCGTCGCCGGCATTGATGACGGAGGACTTGACCCCGCGCGCCAGCGCTTCTGCTGCGCCGGCCGACGGATGCCGCAGCACGATAATGTCCGCCTGCATCGCTTCAATGTTCCGCGCCGTATCGAGCAGCGTTTCCCCTTTGACGACACTGCTGGAGGAAGGCGAGAAGTTGATGACATCCGCGCTGAGGCGCTTTGCCGCCAATTCGAACGACGTTCTGGTCCTCGTGCTCGGCTCGAAAAACAAGTTCACGACGGTCCGGCCACGGAGCGCCGGCACTTTCTTGATCTCGCGGCCCGTTACTTCCTTGAAGGAGTCGGCCGTTTCCAGAATCAACTTGATCTCATCCGCCGACAAAGGCGCCAAGCTGAGAAGGTCTTTGCGTTTGAGGCTCATCGCTTCGTCTCCTTCACGCCTTGAGTATGACGACCCGGTCGTCTTCGCCCGCCTCTTCCAGCAAAACCTGAATTTTTTCTTCCCGTGATGTGGGAATGTTCTTTCCGATATAAGTGGCCTTGATCGGCAGCTGCCGGTGGCCCCGGTCGACCAGAACCGCCAGTTGAATTTCCGCCGGCCGGCCGAGATCGATCAATCCGTCCATCGCCGCACGGATCGTCCGCCCGGTGAACAACACGTCATCGACCAGCACGATAACCTTGCCTGAGATATCGAACGGCACGGACGTCTTGCGCAGAATCGGCTGCTCTTTTCGCAAGGCCAAATCGTCTCGATAGAGGGTGATGTCCAATTCCCCGATGGGGACAGTCACATTTTCGATATCGTGGATCCGCCGCACGAGCCGGTGGGCCAGATGCACACCTCCGGTCCTGATTCCCACCAACGCGAGATCCTTGACGCCTTTGTTTCTCTCGAGAATTTCGTGGGCGATACGGGTGACCGCGCGGGTGATGTCGCCTGACTCCATCACCAATCGCTCCTGCTGCCGATCATGCTGGGCCGGTGTTTTCATCTCACGTCCGGGCATAAAAAAACCTCCCCGCCGAGATTCGACGAGAAGGTATCCGTTCGTTGCCGATCAGAGGCCTGAACGAGGCCCATACGCACTCCTTGCTCACCTCTCAGGATGAGCATTAAAGGTTGATGCATCATACTGAGAGGTGAGGAAGGCTGTCAAGTTTGAAGAAACGAACCGAGCCTATCGGGGCTTCAACTCTTCTAATGTGAATTGTTTGGGCAGGAGGACCGGCACAACGAGGCCGATGGGATCACCCCGTTTGATCGTCGTCGGCTTAGTCAGTTGGAGCAGAAAGTTGGCCGTAAAAGCATCGTAGTCCGGCAACCAGTCGTAGACGTTCGGTGTACGTTTATACTCCTGTGTTTTTATTCCCTCCCAGATGTAAAAGGTCCGTTCCGGGCGATGATAGAAGGGGTTGGGGATATCCTTCATCATCAAGCCGACATGCTTGGGATAATAGAATCTGATCCCGCAGCAGAGTTTCGGATAGCCGCTATTGAGAATCAGATCGACATAGGTGCCTGAAAAGGACTTGTACCCCAACAATCGCTCTTCGGGCAAAATCGGTGGAGCCTGCCACTTCACGCCGTCAGCGGTTCGCCTGATTTTGCAATCTGCCGGAGATCGGATCAGCCATCCATATTGCCCGACTGTGCGCACCGGACCACAATCATCGGGAATCACTTTGTAACCGCCGGCGGCGGTGGCCCGCTGCTCGTCAAGCGACATGCCGGACAGCAACGGCCGGTGTGGCATAAAATCGAGCTTGAGCCGCTCCGGCGGGAATGCCGTGCTGTACTCACGCTCCCAATAGATGACGATCTTGTCGTCCTGGTCACCAGCCTGCCCTGACATTTCCTCGTTCATGTTCGTCACCGTAATCGAAATATCATCCGCCATACAAGCCCATTAACAGAGGGCGACAGCATTACCGGTGCAGGCTAAACTTCAACGAGCCCCTGCTCAAGCACTATCGAAATTTTTTCTACTGAAGGGTTGCGTTTCACAACCTCCGCCTTTCCCTCGCAGGGCATATTCTCATAGCTTTCTCGCTCGGAGCAGACGGACTGAACTCTGTTCACCCAACGGCCGGCATCACACCCGAACCTTTTCTCTGACCCGCGTCTAGTCAGCGATAAACCGATCGAGGATGTTTGCCGTCGTCCGCTGGATGCGTCTATCAACGGTGTTGATCTGCCCATAGCTGTCCAACGCCCAGGGCCAACTCATCGTCCCGGATGCGAATACCCAGGCCCCACTCGACGCTTGGTAAACAGAAGAGTTCGCGTAGTCCGATCTATTAGGAGAATTTGGTGACGCCGACGTGAAGGGCGAGTTCGACAGCAGCGCATGCGTGCCGCTCACTGAGTTTGGCCCGGGGTAATCGCCGAACAAGTGATCCGCTTCATACCCGACTATCGACGGGACGGTATCACCGTCCCTGAATCCCGTTCCGGCGTACACCCAATTCCCGCTATTCACAACTACATACGTGGCGTAGCCATTCCTCCATGGCACCATGCCGGCATACTGGACGCCCATCAATGTCTGCCCCGGACGGTTGAGTGGCGGCTCACGCCAGCCGATGGTTTTCAGACTCGAATCGTCGATCGGGTCGATATTGGCGTCCCCGTAAAAGACCATCACGCGGTTCGGAAAACCGCCGCTCGAAGACTCGAACCGCACCTGTCCGCTGATTGCGTCAGCACCGAAGAAGGCGACGTTGACTCCGGCGTCTCGAGCGGCAACGACCGCATCATACATCGGCTTCGACCAATATTCGTCGTGTCCTGCAGAGAGAAAGCCGCGGTATCTCAACAGACGGCCGCCGTCTGTGTGCGTTTCGATGTTGGTCGAATACGCCACGTCATACCCAGACTTCTCCATCCAACGGACGAAATTGATCTCCCACGCCAGGAAACCACCGCCGCTGCCATCGCCCGCGTACGGCCGGTCGAACGAGACCTTCGCCGCACCCGCTCCGCCTCTCACCGTCGGCGCACCATGGCTGTTAAAGCTGTACAGACTTTTGCCGGTCTTCTGGTCATCGGGATAGTTGTTATAGGCTTGATAGGTGGTCACGGGCTGCTGGTAAAGCAGGGGGGCGACCCGGCTGTCGTCGCGAACGACAAAAATGATGTAGTTCTGAAACCTCTGCGCGTTCGTCAGGCGAGCCAAATAGATTCCGCTGGTCCACGAATTCGGGATAGTCAAGCTTATGGCTGGAACCCAGTTGCATGCAATCATCCCCGTTGTTACGTCTGCAGGACAGGTGGATTGGCGGACGCCGTCGATCGGACCTATGTGCTGCATAAGACGTCCCCCCAGCCCTTGGTACCAACCGATCCGATAGACGTCGATAGTGTAGGTCTGCGCAGGATTCACGCCCACGTAGAAGGTAATGCTCTCTCCTTTATTGACGCTGGCCGCGGATGCATAACCCTTAATCTGGCTGTCTATGTCGTTGGATCGGAGATCAATCTGCCATTGATCCGTCCCGGGCTGCTGGTTCTCGATTACAATCGGGTTGCTCTGAACCGCAAGGGCAGGAGGCAGCCCGATTACCCCATCCATAGGCAGCCAAACCACCATCAGAACTAGCATCCATCGCACGCGTGACACTGTCATGTCCTCCTTCTGAAATAAAAGCCCATGCTCAGCATGGTTCCCCATGTTCAGCCTGCTAGGCCTTCTTCACATGAAACAGCGTCAACCCGGGCTTGAGCCGTGCCTGAGGCAGGATGGTCCGATGCATGCGAAACGTCGGCAATTCTTCAACGGCTTCTTGCCAACACACAGAGAGGCCGGAGCCTCCCCACAACGCTCCTACGCCGGCCGGCCCGATGACAAACGCGTGACCGCCACGGCTCAATGCATTTCGAACGCCTTGCATCCGCGCCATCAGGCCGGGAAGATTCCCTTCTAATGGATAGGGCACCCAATGATAGATCAGGTCGTAGGCACTCGATGAGCTTGCTGTCTCCTCGGTTTTCCCCGTCGGCAGAAACCTGATTTGCGCCAGCCAATCCCAGCGCTGCAATTCAGCACTGGCACTCCACAACTGCTGCGCCTGGCGCTGTGCAAACGACGGCACGCGCACGAGCACGTCGTAGCGTCGTGGCCGGTCAAAGGGAATACAGGTCGCAATGACTGCATCGCCGTTTTCGATCAGGACCCGTTCAGCCTTTGCGACTGCGGTTCCGATTTCTCGATCCTGCTCGGCAAGGTCTTGGAGATAGTCGGCCACAAAGGGCTGTGCTGCCAGTTCCCCGATTTCTGCTTCATCCTGCGGATAGAACAGCACGGCACCATACGCTTCCTGCGCGGAAATCGGCGGAATTCCGCCGATGAAGAGACTTCGCCAGTCAACAGGACTCATCAAAACAGGCTCGGGCTGCTGCTGCTCGCGGCATGCTTTCGGCAGAGCCAGAGACAAGACCGTTTCACGATCACGATCTTGCACAACGACCGCCCCATGAACAATCTGTGCGGCTCGATCGCAAGGAGCGAATCGCCGGCCTCGCGGGTTGAGAAAGGATAGTCCCGCTGAATCTTCCATCATGGTCACTTTTTGAAGTTTACTTCCTTGAACAGTGAGACAGCAGCCCTGCGCCCCATCAAAATACCGGCGGGGCTGAGTCGGCGAAGGAAGCCACTCAACCTCGTGCGCCTTGGTTGCATCCATGAACAACTGGAAGGGATCGCTTGTTCCCCGTGCGGTCGGCAGAAAAAAGCTGCTAAAAAGCCGGAAAGCTGCTTCGGAGGGATAGGTCGGGATGCCGCGGTACCGAAGCGGCCGCGGGGCAGCCTGGCTTTCGTTCTGATCATCGTAGAGTCCCCGGATCAGCTCGAACACCGCCGAACCCGTGCCGGGAAGCAGCGATTTGAAGAGTTCGACGACCGGGAGAAAGTCAATGGTTGCCCAATGCATCGCTCCCATGCAAGACATGAAACGGAGGCGGTCGAAGCTTCCGTCCTCCAGAAAATAAAACGCATCCTTTCGATGTCGAATGGTCGCCCGTCCCGTCGGGCTGATCACCAAATCCTCGTCCCGGTAGAACCACCGTACCTCATCGAGCGGGACGCGAAGCGCTTGCGCGGCCATGCCTCGCAGATCATCAGCTCGTAGCCGCTGCCACCCCGGTTTTGTGGCAAGATTGAGACTCGTCTCATTCACCAACCCGGCAGGCTTCAGTCCCACCCATGCACCCCAGTCAAGCCTGATTCGAGCGCGCAGGAGAGTCACCTCCCCCTTGGCATCTGTTCCCCAATCGCACTCATGCAGGGGATTTCCAGCGGGGTCGGTTGCGAGAAACCGGCGTCCGTCTGATCGGTAAAAGACCAGATGGCCCGTCGATTGGCAGACCACACGTCCCCCCGACTGCGCGAGGTCACGGATGAAGGGACGGTTGGCGGGAAATTGGAGAGATCCGGGAGTCTTCAGGGCAACGGCGACGGGATCAAACGACATTTACTCGCGGACTTGCCCGCTCCCCATCACGACAAACTTGGAGCAGGTTAATTCTTCGAGACCCATCGGGCCCCGCGCATGAATGCGGGAGGTACTGATCCCGATTTCCGCGCCCAGGCCGAACTGATACCCGTCATTGAGCCTGGTCGAGGCATTCACCATCACGGCACTGGCATCAACTTCACGAAGAAACCGCATGGCCTTTTGATAGTTGGCCGTCACGATGGATTCGGTATGTCGGGACCCATAGCGTGTAATATGCTCCATGGCTTCGTCGATGTTTTTGACGACCTTCACGGCCAACGTGAGATCCAGAAACTCCTTGCCGTAATCACTGTCGGCGGCAGGCTTGGCGGCCGAAGAAAGCGTACAGGTTTTTTGACAGCCGCGGACCTCGACCTTGGCCGCGACCAATTTGTCGATAAATCCCGCCAGCCACGTTCGCGCGATGCCTTGATGAACCAGCAACGTCTCCATCGCATTGCAGGTTGAGGGTCTCTGGACTTTCGCATTGAGGCAAATCTGTTCCGCCATCACCGGGTCGGCATCGGCATCCACATAGACATGACAAACACCGGCATCATGTTTGATGACCGGAATCGTCGAATGCTCGGTCACGATGCGCATCAGCGATTCTCCGCCACGCGGAATAATCAGATCGATGGACTGGTCTTTCTTCAATAAGACCGGCACCAGCTCCCGGTCCGGCCGCGTCACAAAGCTGATCGCACCGGCCGGAACACCGTTTTTTTCCGCCGACTCTGACAACACTGCGGCAATCGCCGTATTGGAATGGATCGCTTCGCTCCCCCCCCGCAGCACGCAGGCGTTGCCCGATTTCAAGCAGAGGGCAGCCGAATCCGCCGTCACATTGGGGCGGGACTCGTAAATAATACCGATCACGCCGATCGGCACACGAACGCGGCCGACTTGCATGCCGTTCGGCCTGGTCCACATTTTCGGCATCTCACCGAGAGGGTCTGGCAGTTTTGCCACTTCTCGAATTCCGGACGCCATGTCGGCGATCCGCTCAGGCGTCAAACGCAGACGGTCGGCCATCGCCTTTTTCTCCGGCGCTGTGCCGAACGCCTCGGTATCGAGGGTGTTCGCGGCAAGCAGGTCTTCGGATTGCGCTTCCAGCGCATCCGCCATCGCCAACAACGCCTGATTTTTCACGACGGTCGACAACGTTGCCAGCCGGACAGCAGCCCGTCGCGCACGAGTGACCAGCTCCTCGACATATTCCGGAATCGGTTGAACGGGAGCTTCTGCCTGCTCTTCCGGAAGCCCTGATTCAGGGACGAGATCGGTTTGGCTACGAAGATCGGACATCAATCGACGCTCCTACGGTAGACTTGACCGATCTACAGGATACAGTGGACGTTTCCGAGGGGTCAAGGCACCTCGGAAAAGATCCTCCAGACGAATCCCGCTCCAGATGGCCAAGATCGGCTATCGGGGAAGAACCTTTCGGAAATACTCGATGGTCCGGCCCAAGGCATCCTCCAGGGAAACCTCTGGCTCCCACTTGAGGAGGGCACGGGCACGCGTGATATCGGGACGGCGCACCTTGGGGTCGTCGGCGGGAAGCGGATGGTAGCTGATTTGGCTGGAGGAACCGGTCAATTTCAGCACCAACTTGGCGATCTCCACAACGGTGAGCTCGCGTGGATTGCCGATGTTGACCGGATCGTGGATGCTGTCGTCATCGGACGGCCCAGTTTGGGCCAGAAGAAACTTCTTGTCCGTCCGTTGCTCGACCGTCTTGTTCGAGCCAATCATCAAGAGCGCCAGAATGCCTCGCACGAGATCATCGACGTAACAGAAGCTTCTGGTCTGGCTCCCCTGCCCAAATACACTGAGCGGCTTGCCTTGCAGCGCCTGCACGATGAAGTTCGAAACGACACGGCCGTCATTCGCCCGCATGCGGGGACCGAACGTATTGAAGATCCGTACGATCCGTGTATCGATGCCATGATATCGATGATAGGCCATGGTCATCGCTTCGGCAAACCGCTTCGCTTCGTCATACACACCGCGCGGGCTCAGCGGGTTGACGTTCCCCCAATAAGATTCAGGCTGAGGATTGACAAGCGGATCGCCATAGACTTCCGATGTACTCGCCAGTAGGAACCTGGCGCCCTTAGCCCGGGCCAACCCCAGCGCCTTGTGAGTTCCCAGCGCGCCAACTTTCAGAGTCGCAATCGGAAATTCAAGATAGTCCTGGGGGCTGGCAGGAGACGCAAAATGCAAAAGGGCATCGAGAGAGCCGTCGACATGCAAATAGTCGCAGACGTTATACTTGAGAAAAGTAAACCGCTCGTGCCCCAGCAAATGGGCGATATTTTCCGTTCGCCCGGTCAACAAGTTATCCATACAGATAACCGAGTGCCCAGCCTGTATGAGCGACTCACATAAGTGACTTCCGAGAAATCCGGCCCCTCCCGTGATCAAAACGCGCATGATATGCTCCTTCATTCAAATAGCGAGAGTGTTGTCATCACAATCATGGATTCGGGAGCCCTCCGCCCGGAAAAACGGACGGAGCGGGCTGCGGAGTACCGGCCGCTTGATTGGGAACTGCTCCTGAATTCAGCGGAACCCCACCGGCGGGAAACGATACCCCTGCCGAAGGGTTGGGATGCTGAAAAACCCATTCATAATAGGATGCCCGCCCCTCGAAGTGACGAACGGCTTGAGGAAATTCATGCTTCCTGAACGGCCGCCCACGGCTCTTGCTTCGCACCCCCATAATACCTCCAGTCGGCGCGCGAAGGTAGTCCCATTCTCCGTGAGTCATCGGATCCGCGTAGGCCTTCCGCAAGAACGGCTTTGGCTGTCTCGTCAGGTCAGTCAGTGATTGGGGATAGACTTCTCCCGGCATCACCCGGCCTGCTTTCATCGTCGCAGAGTACAGCGCCAGGGCATTCTGGATTTCCATTCCCTTGGCCAGCAAGTCGGCCTCCAACTCCCGCTGGACCATCGCTTTCCACTGTTTGGCCGCGGCGGTTGTGGTCAGCCCGATCAGCACAATGGCAAACATGAGCATGAGATAGGTAACCCCATGCTCGTTTCCGGATCGAGAAGGCATGGCTGTGGTCATTGCGGTACGGTTGATGGCGTCGTCGGTTCCTCTGATAGAAGGACGGTGTATTCGACGCGGGTGTCTCGATCTTGCAACGTCACACTCTCTTGCGTAATGGACTTCACCAGCACATGCTTGTCGAATGTGTCTCCGCGCTTGACGACATGCAAATCGTCATGTTTCGTTAAGACGGCAAGGTCCTGCTTCTTCTGCCACTCCTCCCCCAGACGAACATATCCCAAGTAGTGAAATTGAGACAATTCAGCAGCCACTTCCTGTTGCCGCGCGGCGAGATCTGGCAGCAGCCCTTCGATGCTTTGAGAAGATCCGGTCGAGACCGGAGGCGCAAAGATATTTCGAGGGGTTGCAAACTCCCGCTCACGCTGCGCACGAGCGGCTGAGAGAAGTTCAAGTTGCACGCGGAGCCCTCCGGTCGTCCCGCGCATCTGTTGAGCCGTCGCCACAGAACCAGTCACATTGGTAAGAGGAACACGGGCCGGCTCTTCCCAAGCCAGCCACTGCCACGCCAGCAACCCGCTCCAAGTAAGGCCCAGCACTGCCAACGCCGTCATTTTCTTCTGTTTATTATTCATGCGTTCGCCGGTTACGGGACGGACTGCTGGTTTCCTTCTCCACGAAGATAGGTCACAATCTTGATGTTGAATGCGAGGGACTGGTCGAGCGGAACTGTAGACTGAACCAGCTCCAAATCTTCGATGTAGACCAATTCCTCGGCCGTCTCGATGTCGTACAAGAATCGACGAAGATCCTCATACCGCCCGCTCATTGTGCCTTGCAACACACCTTTACTGGTCTTGGATATCGCAGTGCTCTCTGTCTTGTAGGAGAGCGCCGGCAGCGTCACACGACTCTGTTTCGCTTCTTCCGTAATTCCGAGTGCAAGAGGAGCAAAATCACGCTCTTCCGGCAACGCTTCCCACACCTGTGCTAAATCTTTCTTGGCGCGTAGAGCCTCCTGATGCCGCTGATAGAACTTGCGAGTCTGCATCCATTCCCTCTCCCGTTCAAATCGGGCTTGCTCAAGGCTCTCGACACTAAAGGACTTCACTACCCATAACATGATCAAGAGCACCGAGGCTAATCCAGCCAAGGGAATCAAGGCGCCGTAGGGTTTCCGCAGCTCCTGGAGTAAGAGAGCTTTCATATCTACTATGCCCCCTGCGGACGGTACTTCAACTTCAGATCGAACTCCACCAGACCGTTTCCCCCTGAATGGTGCTGGCCGAGCACGGGATCGTGAAAGACCGGATGGGTCTGTAACTTCAACGTTAGCGCCGTAACATCTTCGAGCGTCACGGCAATCCCCGTCATGTGAACCGTTGCACTCTCCGGATCGAGCCGAACACTCTTGATCGAAACCCGATGCGGAATAATTTCCTCCAGTCCCGACAAAAATTGCGTCCAGGAAAAATTCCGTTTCACTAAGAGTTGATTCGCCAAACTCACTTCAGCGGGCAACTGCCTCAAGGCGGCATCCGACAGATCAATCCCTTCCGCCTGCGCTGCGGCAACGAGTTGGAGATCCTGCCCGCGAACTTGCTCAACGCGTGCCTGCATCTCTTCCAGATCGCGCCAATCCACCCACATGACCCCGAAACTCCAGAGCACCCAGCAACCTAATCCTGCACACACGGCGAGCAGAACCAGTCGAGTCGGTTCGACATACGCGCGATAACGAGTGCTCAGTTCGAGGTGAAAATAACGATTCCCGCTCCACTGCCAGCGGAAACTGCCAAACCGGTTTGCCATCTGCGTCATCAATGTTTGCTTTCGTCGCACGGCCTAGACCAATCCAGCCACGACAGGCAACGCCGCGAGAGCTGTTGTGCCGCTCTCATGAGACCAACCCAGCGAGCTGACATGGCTCCAATCCACCCGTTCCGTGCCCACTCCGAATTCATTGCCCAATGCCTCTTCCAGGCCGGGCAATTCGCAATCCGTTACCAGTACCAGATTTTTGGCCTGAAAATTGGGATGGCGTTCCTGGCAGGCCAAGATCGACGTCCCGGTTTCGTGCACGATCTTCGCCACCCACTCGAGGCTTTGGCCATCCCCTGACGACATGGCCTGACCGGCGAGCAGCTTGGTACGAACGAAGACCGGCCGGCTTTGATGCATCATCAGACAGGTCAGGCCTCCATCCGATACCGTCATCCACACAAAATCTTTGCTTAAACGCCGTTGCCCTCCGGCCGCTTTCAACCAGAGATCGAATAGTCGAAAGCTCGCCACCGCCACTTCCCGCGGAAGTAATCCTATGGACTCGCAGGCTGATTCATATTGATGAAGAATGGCCTCTTGAATGGCGAGAACCAACACCGTGTTGAACTCTTCACCTGGCGCCACGGAAGGAAACACCTGCCAAGTGATCTTTGCCCCCGCAATCGGGAGCCGTTGATCCTGTCCCAGCCGCCAGCGAATCAATGCTTCCTGCTCGTCGAGCCTTGACGGAAGCTGCTCGAGTTGCAGCACGGTGGCCCGTACGGCAAGATCCGGCAATATGAGCGTGATGGATCGAGGGAGGTCGGCCCAAAGCATCTGCTCCCCCATTGGAAAGCGCCCGGACGGCCCAGCCAGCGAACGAAGACGCTCCTCCAACACAGTGCGGTCGGTGAGATTGAGATCCATGGGTGACAATTTGACAGCTCCGGCCGGCGTCGGAGAAAGCACGCACCGGTACCGGTGCCGGCCTCGCCAGGTCCGCGATGACTCACCCCAGACAAGCGCCTGCGCCCCGATTTTCAGACAGCATTTAGGACGTCCGCCGCTCACCCCCCACATCTGTTCACCCTTCCTCGCTAAACGTCACACGGTTGATCTCGCGCAAAGTCGTGCTGCCTTCAATAACCTTTCTTAAGGCCGACTGCCGCAACGTAATCATGCCACCTGTCACTGCACGATACCGAATCTCGGAGAGCGGGCGTTCCGCAAGGATCATCTCCTTGATCTCATCATTAAGGTCCAAAAACTCCGTAATGCACTTTCGCCCGCGATAGCCCGTCCCGTGGCACTCATGACAACCTTTGCCTTGATAGAACGGCACGTCTTTATACTCCTCGAAATCCAGCCCCGATTCTTCAGCCAATACCTGATCGATCTTGACAGGAATACGGCAGGCCTGACAGACCATTCGGACCAGCCGTTGGGCCAGCACACAATTGAGCGCCGCCAGAAAGTTGTACGCATCGATCCCCATCGACGCGAATCGCCCAATGACGTCGAACACGTTGTTGGCGTGAACCGTCGTCAGCACCAAATGCCCGGTGAGCGCCGATTGAATGGCGATTTGCGCTGTTTCCGAGTCCCGAATTTCGCCCACCATGATCTTGTCCGGGTCATGGCGCAAGATCGAACGGAGACCGCGGGCAAAAGTCAGCCCTTTTTTTTCGTTCACCGGGATTTGCACGACACCGGACAGCTGATACTCCACCGGATCTTCGATCGTAATCAGCTTGTCGTCCTTGATATTCATTTCCGTAATGGCGGCGTACAGTGTCGTCGTTTTTCCGCTCCCGGTCGGCCCGGTGACCAACACCATGCCGTAGGGCCTCGTGATCGCCCGCCGAAACCGTTTCAAGTCTTCTTCATTGAATCCCAACCGATCGAGCCGGAGAGTCGATACGCCCGTCGTAATCGCTTCTCGATCCAGAATGCGGATCACGACCGACTCGCCGAACACACTCGGCAGGATCGAGACACGGAAGTCGACGGTTTTCCGCTCCAGGCGCATCCGGAAACTTCCATCCTGGGGAACCCGCCGTTCTGCAATGTCGAGATCCGACATGACCTTCAGGCGCGAAACCAGCGGCGCATGCAGGCGGATGTCGAGGGGTTCCATCGCAGGAATAAGGATGCCATCGACCCGCAGCTTCACTTTCGTCGCTCGATCGGCAGCTTCGATATGAATATCACTGGCACGGCGCTGCATCGCGCTCAGCAGGATCGAGTCGAGCAATTTGACTGCGGGGCTCTGATCTTCACCGCGTTGGTCGATGGTGAGGATCTCCTCGCCTCGCTCATCCTCCTTCACAAGCACGGAACGATATTCCGCCTCCAGCTCGCGTAGAGCTTGACTCGACCCTTCGCTGCGCTCCAACACGGTAAGGATTGCGGACCGAGGACTCACAACGAGCTCCAGCTCGCGGCCGAGGAGCAACTCCAGCTCGTCAAGGCCCAAAAGGTTTTGCGGGTCAGGAATCGCAACCGTCAGACAGCCGTTCTGTTCGGAGACCGGCACGAAGGGATGTCGCTGCATCAGCTTAACCGAGATCCGGTCATAGAACGATGGATCGATGCGAAAATCGGTCAGCGGATCAAAGGAGAGGCCGAATTGAACCGCGAGCGCACGGGCCAGTTGTTCCTCGGAAAGCATCCCTTCGCTCACCAGCGTCGGCCCAAGCTCTGCCGTCACTCCCGCCAGACGACTTAACGCCTGGTCGATCATCGGCTTGGGCAGCATCCCTTGCCTCACCAAGATATCCGCCAAAGCTGGCCTTGCGATACTTCGCGCCATCAGATCTCACCCTGTTTCCTGAACACCCGTCCGTTGCCATCGATCAGGCAACAGAAAGTTTCGCTACACATTCCCCGCCATTTGAAAGACCGGAAGATACATCACGATCACAATCCCACCGACCACAATTCCCATCACGAGCAGAAGGACGGGTTCGATCCACGTCGTCAACTGCGTCAGCCGCAAGTCGAGATCTCCCTCGTAAAATTCTGCCACGTCGTGAAGCATGGCTTCCAAGGACCCGGTCTCTTCACCGACAGAAAGCATTTCGATGGCTAACTTTGGAAACACCTTGGGCCGATCGAGTGCCGCCGCCAACGTCGTCCCTTCTCGAATTTCATCAACCGCTGCTGCCACTCCAATGGAAACATACCGATTGGAAACAGCACTCTTCGTGATATGCAGTGCGTCAACCAACGGCGTACCGCCTGCAAGGGTGGTCGCCAACGTCCGAGCTAGCTGGACCGTATGGTGCTTGACAAAAATCGATCCTAATACAGGCGCTCGTATCAGAAATCGATCGACGGCAAGATGACCTTGCGCCGTCGCATAGTACGCACGCCCTGCCAGCAGGAGGAGAGCAAAAGAGACGAGTCCCGGCACGACATAGGCTTTCGCCGCCGTCACAACATCGATCAAGAGCTGTGTCGCGGCAGGCAGACTTTTCGCCGTTTCCGCATAGACCGACACAAACGTCGGCACCACGTAGCTCAATAAAAACCCGACGACTGCGATCCCCACGAGAATCAAGAAGGCCGGGTAGGCCATCGCCTTCGAAACCTTCTGCCGAAGCCCGATCATCAACTTCAAATAGGCAATAAACCGTCGCAATACCTCAACCAAATTGCCCGACTGCTCACCCGCTTTTATGGTGGCAACGTACAATTCTGAAAAATAGTCAGGATGTTTGGCCAAGGCCTCTGATGCCGACGCCCCGCCGCGAATATCTTGGCGAACCGTACGCAAGGTTTCTTGAAATCCCTGATGGCGAGCCCGTTCGATGAGGAGATCCCAGACCCGGAGGACCGGAAGACCGGCTTTGACCAACGCTAACAGCTCTTGGTTGAAGACGAGAAATTCGCCCAACGGAAGTCCGTGAAACGCGCGGATACCGAACGACCGGCCGATTGCGGTGCCCCTCTTTTGTAGTTGGAATACCAGGAACCCTTGTCCTTCAAGCCTTGCGCGGACAAGTTGCTCCTCTTCCCCTTCAATCTGACCATTGAGGGTCGATCCGTCGGAACGAGCGACTCTATAGGAAAAAACAGCCATAACAACGATTCATACAACAATGGGACGTCTGCGCAGCGACGCGCTGCTACGGGACAATCTCTGCCTGACTCTCAGCCGATTCGGAACGCACCCGATCACCGGGGACCCGCAAGACTTGTCCAACCATGATCTGGTTGTCAGTCAGGTGGTTCAGCGAGCGCAGTTGAGTGAGACTGATGCCGTGCTTTCTGGCAATACTCCACAGGGTATCACCAGACTTGATGGAAATATGCGTGGTTGGGACCGAGGGGGCGATCTGGTCAACCCTCTGTGGGCCGGCCGGATTATCAGCTCTCAATGTGGCGGGGGTAGTCGCAGCACGGTTCGGCTGCCCCGTGGCCGAGACCTCATCCGCGAAGGAGGACATCGCTTGAGCTTTCTGCTGTTTCCGGGTCGGCATGCTCGCCTGAGCCGCAACAATGTCCTGCTCGTTTTCAACTGTCCTTCCTTGACGAGAAGCCGGCTTTTGATGCGGCTTCATCCGGCCTTGAACAGGGGAGTTGCTACGGGTAATTCGCTCCCGTTCTTTGCGAGCTGCGACCAATTCCTCCCGCTGCAATTCGACGATCTGCCGCGCCTCGATGACTCGGCGTTCAGCTTCTCGAACTCGCCCCTCCAGCTGTGCTCTAGCCACCTGAGCGTCGGCAAGCTCTTGACGGCGGGCTTCTAGTTCCGCCCGTAATTCGGTAATACTCCGCTGCGCATCACGCACTTGCGTTTTGAGTGTATCAACGGTCAGTTGAAGATTGACCATCTCCGGCTCAACCATCGGCTCTAACTCACCACAACCGGTAACAGCCGCAATCATCAGGCCGAGGGAGAACAGCCCGGCGATGCTGGCCATCGAGAATTGCGGGATACACAAAAGCCTGCGGGGGCTTGAACCAGCAGAATGAGGCAAATAATTCGTCATGGTTACCAGCGATTATACGGCGTTCCGTTCGTGCCGACAAATTCTGAACCGGAAAACACGTCAATGACCCCCCCCTCCGTCACATCCGTAATCTCCTGCCAGGTCGTCTCGGAATGCGTAAAGGGATCTTTGGGAATGCCCCGAAGATAGCCGGCACCGACCAGGGCCTGCAGTGATAGAGGATACTTGCCTTGATCGGCACGATGCTGATCGAGAAGGTCCCTCAGCGTAAACAGATCCTGCCGCAACACCGCCTCCTTCGCTTTGACCACGGACGCTTGATAGGTCGGGGCGGCGATCGTGGCCAAGATACCGACGATCGACACGACGATCATGAGCTCAAGCAGCGTAAACCCGCGCGAGCCGTCAAATCCGGATTCACCAGTCGCGATACTTCGTGCCATCGAGTGCGGTTTCCTGACTGACGGTCATGACATCGTAAACGTCTTGCCCACACCAACTCGTCGTGCTCGGTGCATCCTTATAGCATCGCAGCTGCCAATCTGCTTTCCCGGTCATCGGATCAAGCGGAAGACTTCGAAGATATCGCCGTACTGTTGTACCCCGAACTGTCGCTTCCTCGCTTGTCAGCTTAACGCCCAACAACAGATCCAACGATTTTGGGTACCCATAAATGCTCGTGACCTCTTTGCAGGTCAGTTTATTCTTCATGCATACCGGGCCGACCAATACATCACCGTCTCGGTTCCACTCCATTTTGAACGTATCGATAGCAGCCCGCATGACCCGCAAATGCTGCCGCAACTCGATCTCATGCGTGCGCTTGGAAGAGACTCGACTCAGAGGAAGTGCAACCGACGCCAGAATCATGACGATTGTGAGAGTCACCAGCAGCTCAAGAAGCGTCACACCTCTCTCGCTCACCGCACCCTCACGATCCCCTTCGCGTCACGTGATGGACCTGCAGTCGACTCTCCATTCTTATCCGTCAGGACGACACGAACAGGAGAGACTCCGGGAGCCTTGGCTAAAAATCTGGCTGTCACCGTTCGTCCACCGCCGGCTGCGCGCGGAGCCGATGAGGCCACTCGAAATGCGACCACCGCTTCTCCCGATGTAGAAGGTTGAATGTCCGGCTGGTCTAATTGGATTAGTTCACCATCAATCATCGCTTTCAGATCGAGAACATGGGGATCATATTGGAGGCGGAACATCCCGTCCTTGTCAGGCCGCAGCCGCTCATCGTTGATCGCCAGCCTGAATTCCCTTCCCACTTCGACAACAGACTCCTCAGGCTTAATCGATGCTGCCGGGCCGGAGGACAACATCTTCGCCAAGGCTGCGGACCGGCCTTTCGTGATCGATCCTCCTGACTCCACGCCTGCCGGCTGAGCCAAACCGGTCTTTGTCCCTTTGCCGTTTGCCGTTGCCTTGCTGTGGGGAGTAAACATGGCACTCGTCGAATAGGTGGACTCTGTCCCTGACCAGAACGCTTGCTTGCTCAGGCTCGGCGGCGTCATCGCTTGAACGATGTGCGGCGTGAGCGTCAAAATCACTTCCGTCGTCACTCGAGTAGTCTGAAACGAACTGATGAGATCGCCGATGAATGGCAAATCGCCGATCCAGGGAATTGTGACGCGTGTTCGGCGGTCTTCCTCTTGCAGTAAACCGCCAAGCACGATCGTTTCACCGTCCCGCACATTCAGCATTGTCTCAGCGGTTCGATTGCCGAATCTGAACTGGGTAATGAGCGGATTCGCCTGCAGAATGACCCGGTCGCCAAGGCGAACGACCTCAATCTTCATCTTCAGCGACAATTCGTTGCCCAGGTGAATTGCAGGCTCGACCGTCAATTTGACCCCGGTATCCCGGAATTCGATTGACGTCACAGTCGATGTCGTCGGAACGGCTCCGGTTGATGCTTGGCCCGGCAATACGTTCGTCGTAGAGAGCAATATCGGCTGTTTATCCCCGATGTTGATCTCGGCCTTCTTATTATTCACGACCCGTACTTTGGGAGATGCGAGCGTCTTCGCATCCGTAATTTGCTTGAAGTAATCCAATTGCACATTGGTCGGCAATTTAAAGAGGTAATTACTCTGGCCCAGGCTCGTCAATTGTTGAAGCGTAAATTGCGGCGCGATGTCTCCGTTAATAGGCGAGGTAAATCCAGGGGGCACCATCGCCGCAGCAAGCTGCTTGGGATAGGTAAGTCCGTAGGTCTGGTCGACCGTCCGATCGACTTCCAGGACTTCAACGTCGAACAGGACTTCGGAGTCGGGACGATCATTCGCGCTGATGATTTTCTCAGCCATCTCGAGCTTTTCTGGCTGATCGCGAATGACTATCGTATTCAATTGTTCGTTCGCGTGCATCCGTTTTGAATCGAGCATGCTCTTCAGCAAAACCAACATGTCCTTCGCCTTGGCGTTGGACAAATAGTACGTTCGGATCATTTGATCCTGGTATTGCTCTTGCTTTTGCTTGGTGTTCGGGCTGACGATCATTACGCCAGGAGCCACGATCCGCGAAAACAAGTTGTTGCTGTTCAGAATCAGATTGAGCGCATCATCGAACGGCGTATCCTCAATCGCAATCGTCACCGGATCGTTTCGAACATCCTTATCGAAAATCAGACTGACACCTCCGGCCTTCCCGATGCCCTCCAAGACCTCCTTGAGGCCGGCATTGCGGAACCGAAGCGTAATCGGCTGCTTCTGTTGATCATCTCGAGCCCGAGCCTGCTGATCTTCCGTCAATTTTGCGATGCCCTCCAACGGATCAGCAAACGAGGGATCCAGCTCAGCGGCTTTGGCAAAACCTTCCATCGCTTCGTCAACGCGTCCCAGTTGAGCTAACCGCTCGGCCTCACGAAATTGTTCCCTTGCCTCCTTGAGCCGTAAGGCTTCAGTCAGTCCGGACTGATATTCCTGATTCGATGGTGCGATCGTCAGGGCTCGCTTAAATTGCTCGACGGCCAGATCGATCTTGTGTTCTTTCAACAATGCGCGCGCCCGTTCGTCATACTGCGCAGCAGCACGTTCCCGGGCTAAGGCATACTTCTCCTGTAAGGCAGTATCAAAAGGAGCTTCTTTGAGGGCTTGACGATAAGCTAGACTGGCCTCTTCCCACTTACCGGCGGCGAGATGCTGATCGCCGCGCTTGACATCGTTCGAGCTGAAATTCGCACAACCCGCCAGTAGAGTGAGCGCACCAACGATCAGAACTTCTGATACGCCCTTCACACCCTTACGGCTACATGACTTAATGTCATTCATAGTGTGCATAGTGCGTGCAGACCATTCTGGAAGAACCAAAAACAATGCAAACAACTTGCCTGGAAAATTGACACCAAATTGACTCTACACCAGCCGTCATCGGTTGGATAGAAAAAGATAAATCTCTCCACCACACCGAAAGCAGTCCCTACACCTGGTTGGTTTTGAATTCAGCCTGCTCTGAAAGGGGTAGGCACACGAAAGACCGGCTTCAACCGGACCGGATGCACCGGAGCCTGTTATAGCCGCCAATACGTCAGCGACGCGGGGAGCTTGCCCTGCTCAAGCATACACTTGACATCGATCACCACACCTCGCTCCGGATTGCTGAGTAGCGACAAGAGTTTCGGGGTGCCCATCTCAGCATACTCGCGATGCGCCACGGCGAGGATAATCCCGTCCACATTGTTCAGGCAATCCCACTCGCTCAAATGGATGCCATACTCTGCGATAGCCTCTTCCGACTCAGCCAGCGGGTCGTGCACGAGTACCTGCACACCATATTCCCGTAACTCACGGATGATATCCGGCACTCTACTATTCCGAAGATCCGGCACATTTTCCTTGAATGTGAGGCCCAGCACGGCCACCTTGAGATCTTTCAGCGGCCGATCAAGCTGACCGAGCCGCTTCATTGTCTGCTCGGCCACAAACTTCCCCATTCCATTGTTGATTCGTCGACCGGCAAGAATAACTTGCGGGTGATAGCCGACAGATTCCGCCTTATGAGTCAAATAGTAGGGGTCGACTCCGATGCAATGTCCTCCTACCAGCCCCGGGAAAAACTTGAGGAAGTTCCATTTCGTCCCTGCCGCATCCAACACCGACTTGGTGTCAATCCCGAGCCGATGGAAGATCAGTGCGAGTTCGTTCATCAGCGCGATGTTCAGATCACGCTGGGTATTTTCGATGACTTTGGCTGCTTCTGCGACTTTGATGCTCGAAGCCTTATGAATCCCCGCTTTCACCACCCTTGCATAGGTGCTGGCCACGATCTCCAGCGACTCCTCGTCCTGCGCTGACACCACTTTGACGATTTTTGCAAGCGTGTGTTCCCTGTCGCCAGGGTTGATGCGCTCCGGAGAATAGCCGACCCTGAAATCAACACCGGGTTTAAGCCCGGACGTTTTCTCCAATATAGGAAGGCATACTTCTTCAGTCACTCCCGGATACACCGTTGACTCGTACACCACGATTGTCCCTGGTGCCATGTTTTTCCCGATCAGCTCAGATGACATCCGTAGCGCTTTCAGATCCGGCTGAAGGGCATCATTGATAGGAGTGGGAACGGCGACAATGATGAAGTCCGCTTTTTTAAGCTCGACAGGCTCCGCGGTGTACTGGACTTGGGAAACCCTCAGATCATCCGCTGACACCTCCCCTGTCCGATCAAAACCCTTCTGTAGTTCTTCAATTTTTGATTTATTGATATCGAATCCGATAACTGGATGGCACTTACCAAAGGCCACAGCAATCGGTAGACCTACATAGCCAAGGCCAACGACAGCAACTTTTCGTTCGTTCATATGCAGCTTAGCCATGAGATCCCCTTTTAAAGCAGATTTTCATCAGAATGGCAGAACAATTCATTTCCGTCAACGAACTCGATAGATCCTGTATGTGATTACATAAGTTTTATAGATATCAAAATCTTGCAATAGATATTTAAACTATTTAATTATCTGTTCGGATATTTGAAGTTCTGTCTTTGCTTGTGAACGGCGCCACACACTCCTTCTGGCATTTAATCCATCCAAATAACCAGATTTTCTCTTTCTAACCAAGGCCTTCCACCGTACAGACGAGGTTGCTCGCGTGGGGGCACCGGTCTTGCTCAACCTTCATACAAACAAGGATTAAGGACTTCGTAAATATAATGAATGAACAACACCGTGACGCAATGCATGACATTCGGCGAGCCACACGTCCAGGCTCAACAGATTCATCCGAGCTCGTGCAAAGGCAGGTTGAGTTACAACGGAGGACCTTGCCCATGCGCCAGGCAATATTTCGAACCATTCCCTTTTCGTTGTTTTACATTCTCCTGGCTACGACGACGTCAACGCCATGGCTTCCAGCTGTCAATCCGGCTTTCGCAGAGCAATTAATCCTATTGGGCCAGGGGAAAGCTCAGAGTCTGTTGCCCGACGCCCGAAATACTTCCAAACCTTCAGCTGCCACAAAGAACACTCAGATCCTTTCCGGAAAGTCACACAAACTGATCAAGAAAGCTCAACAGCCGACCGCCACACTAACTGAAATCTCACCGGTGACGTCTGGGAAACAGCCTGATCCGACGACTAGCACTGCAACGGTCTCGACAAACCGCACTACAGTGCCCCTCGCCGCTGCACCCTTAACATCGGCCACAACAACATCCACGTCATATGCAGGCGTGACCTCCGGCTCAACAAGTCAGACATCATCTGCATCTTCTCCATCAATCGGTGTTGCCGCCGCAACATCCTCCTCGTCGGGTAATACTAGCGGAGGAGGAAGGGCCCTCCAAAGACTCTCAGAGGCAATGCCGGGCCTGACACAACTGCTCACTGCAACGAATGGGACTCCTCCCCTTACGCCAACGATCAGTCGAAATCCAGCATCATTGTCTTTTTCAGCCATTCAGAACGGCACCAATCCAGCCAACCAAACAGTCACGATTACTAACAGCGGAACCGGAACTCTTAGTTGGGCTGCAACATCGTCTGCCTCTTGGCTGACGCTCAATGGTGCGTCTTCAATGTCCGGAACAGATGGCGGATCGTTCACAGCCGGAGTGAATGTCAGTGGGCTTGCCGTGGGAACACACAATGGAACAATTGCAATCGCAGCTGCAGGGGCCACCAATACCCCTCAATCGATTGCTGTAACGTTAACGATTACGACTGCACCGACCCCCGCCATCGGCCTTAGCGCGACGAACTTTGCGTTTTCTGCTGTTCAAGGCGGAAACAATCCCACGACACAAAGCCTTACGATTACGAATGCTGGAGCAGGAACTCTCACCTGGACGGTCGCTGAGAACGCCGCATGGCTTACCCCCAGCATGCTATCTGGAACCGGGACAGGCACTGTCGTACTGAGTGTCAATACGTCGGGAATGACAGCGGGGACCTATTCAGTTCCCATGACAGTCGCAGCCTCAGGGGCAACGAACACACCTCAAATCGTCACCGTTACACTAACCCTCACGGCTCCCCAGATCCCAACAATCAACCTCAGTCCGACCAGTCTGATATTTTCCGCAACTCAAGGTGGCAGCAATCCCATCGCACAAACCGTTACGGTCAACAATTCAGGCACCGGCACCCTGAGTTGGAGTGTAAGCACTGCAGCCCCGTGGCTCTCGCTCTCTCCTCTCTCAGGAACTGCACCAGCTTCATTTACGACCACGGCTAACATCGCCGGGCTTGCAGCTGGCACATATACAGCGACCATTGTCGTCACGGGATCTGGCGCCACCAATACCCCGCAATCCATTTCGGTGACCTTGACCATTGCAGCTACACCGACCGTCACATTGAATGTGAGTCCAGCCAGCCTCTCTTTCACGGCCACGCAGGGCGCAGCCAATCCGGCCAATCAAACGCTGGCTGT
>CAZOUA010000017.1:49618-55205 GCA_964582865.1 uncultured Nitrospira sp.
TCTCTTTCACGGCCACGCAGGGCGCAGCCAATCCGGCCAATCAAACGCTGGCTGTGACATCCAATACTTCTTGGACTGTGAGTGAGGGCATCAGTTGGCTGTCAGTCAGTCCAACATCTGGATCCAACAACGGATCTCTGTCCGTCGGCGTCAATACCACAACCGCAACTATCGGAACCAACTCTGGAACCATCACGATCACCGGCGGAGGCATCACGCGAACCGTCACTGTTACGCTCACGCTGAATGCACCGTCGACTTCTTCTGCCACATTGACCTGGACTCCTAATATAGAGCCGGATCTCGGATCGTACCGAGTCTATCAATCCACGACGCCAGGCGTGTACGGCGCAGCGATTGCGACGGTCTCGGCCGGCACTGCAGGCTACACAGCAACCGGGCTCACGATAGGAACTACTTACTATTTCAGAATTACGGCAGTGGATACAGGCAACAACGAAAGCCTTCCTTCAAACGAGGTCAGCAAAAGCATCTTCTGACGTGATCAATGGAGGGAACGGGTAAGGTCACGTCAGACCCGTTCCCTAATCTCACAGGGCAGAGCATGGTGAGTACCAAAATCTATTCGTACCATTGCAGCAGGATGTTTCCTCGCAACAAATCCCCTCGTGCAACAATCTGAATCTCAAGCTCTCTCCTAGTCCCTTGCCTCTTCACAGGCACCAGGTTCGTCAATTCAAGCCCTACACGATACAGAGAACCCGAATGCCATTGACTAAAGCCGCTCTCAATCAGATAATCGCGCGAGCTAAAAGAGAATACGTACCACCACTTTGAAGGCTGAAAGAGGAGTGATTATGTCCGTTCGCTCTTTATCCACGCTGCGAGTGATTTGCGCCCTTCTAATCATTGTCTGTTTCGGCTGCGATGGGTCATCGCCTGAAGCCAAGAAAGCCAAACACCGCGAACGGGCAACAAGCTACGTTGAGAAAGGCCAGTATCAGGAAGCCATCATCGAATATCGGAATGCCGCGCAGACGGACCCGAAGGATGCCGATGCACATTACCAGTTAGCATTGCTCTATCTGAAGATTGGAGGCCTGACAAATCTGCGAACAGCTTTCGCTGAAATGAAGCGTTCTGTCGAACTTGACAACACGAACCGGGATGCTCAGCTCAAGTTAGGAGAATTGTATCTTCGTGGCAATGAACCGGCTAAAGCCCGAGAACAAGCCGAGATTGTCCTGGTATCGGCTCCTCAAAATACAGAAGGACTCATTCTACGGGGACGCAGCCTCATCAATGAAAAGCGCTATCAGGAAGGCATCGCGGAGTTGAAGAAGGCCATCGAGCTCGACCCCAAGATCATGGGGGCATATATTGAGTTGGCCCGGGCCTACATGTTTTCCGGAAACCCCGAGGCTGCTGATTCGGCACTCAAACAGGGCTTGGCCATCGATCCGCAATCCGTCGAGATACTGATGGCGCTCGGCGATTTACGCACCAGCACCGGAAAGCTGGATCAAGCGGAAGCGGCCTATAAACAGGCGCTGGACATCGCCCCGCAAAAAGAGAATCTCTATTTGAAGCTCGCGGCGTTCTATCAGCACACCAACAAATCGGCCGAAGGAGAAGCCACGCTCCAGAAGTTGATTACGCTCATCCCTAAAGATGAGAAACCACACATCCACCTGGGCGATTTTTACCTCTGGACGGGGCAGCCGGACAAGACACTCGCCAGCTATCAACGAGCCATGGATGTGAACCCCGCGTCCCTCACCGCCAGAGATAAAATCATCTCGCATTTCCTCGATACGGGCAAGACGGGCGAAGCTGAACCAAGGGTGAAAGCAATCCTCGAAAAGAACGGCAAGGACCTCATGGGGCGATTCTTCGATGCCAGACTCCGGTTGGCAAAACGGAATACGGACGAAGCGATCGCAATTCTTCAAGGCATCGTAAAAGATGAGCCCCAGTTCGCCGGGGCTCATTACTTCCTTGGAGTGGCCTTCTTGCAAAAACGGCAGACGTCTCAGGCTCGTGGTGCCTTTGTCGAAGCAGTGAAACTGAACCCAAATTTCCCCGAGGCGCGGACAGCTCTCGCCAGCCTGTACCTAGCAGAAGGATCTGCGGACCTAGCCCTTGAACAATCGCATGCGGCCGCCCAACTGAATCCACGAAATGTCCAGGCCGCCATCATCAGTGGTGATGCCTATCTGATAAAAGGGGACCTTGCCAAGAGCCGCCAAGTCTTTGAAGCAATTGCCCAGGCCCTTCCCAAAGAAGCAATCGGGCCGTACCGGCTCGGCCTTATCGCACGCGCAGAGAAGAACGATCCCAAAGCCATCATCTATTTTGAGGAAGCGCTCACAAGAAAACCGAACGCAATCGAGCCCATGACGCAACTCGCCATGATGAAGATCGCACAGGGGAAAACCCAGGACGCTCGAGAGCGGGTTACACGCCAACTGGAAGCCGCACCAAATAATCCGTTGCTCTACAATCTACTGGGACAATTGTGGCAGCAGTCGAAGGATTTCGGACAAGCAGAACAAGCATTCAAGAAGGCCATTGAACTGGATAATTCGCTTTTCTCGGCATACATGAACTTGGGACAAACTTATTATCAAATCGGGAAAGTGGACCAAGCGGCACAGGAGTATGAATCTGTGCTTGCAAGAGACCCAAACTCTATTCAGTCTCACATGATGCTGGGTATAATGTGTTCAGCTCGAAATGAGCATGCGAAAGCTCAGGCCCACTACGAAGCCATTATGAAACTCAATTCCAAGTTCGCTCCGGCAGCCAACAATCTTGCCTGGATTCTTGTTGAACAAGGGGGGAACCTCGACGTTGCCCTGTCATACGCCCAGGTCGCACGTGAAGGGTTGCCAGATGATCCTCATGTGGCCGACACTATTGGATGGCTCTACTACAAGAAAAATGCCTTTCTCTTGGCAGTGAGTCTGTTGAAGGAAGCGGTCGAAAAACTTCCGAACGAAGCAGTCGTCCATTTTCACTATGGGATGACGCAGTATAGGGGTGGCGATAAAACCGGTGCGAAGAAGTCGCTGCAGACCGCTTTGAAACTCAATCCGAGTTTCTCTGGATCAGATGAAGCGAAGAAAACTCTAGAAGGGCTGTAGGCCTCAACCTGCCTATGGTCCCTCCCCCACTATAGGCTTGAGGGGCTCCCCCCGTGCCCGTTTTTCTTCAATCTCCCTGCGAGTCTGCTCAAACGCTGCCATCCGCTCTGCACTTGAAGGATGGGTCAACATCGCAGAGGCAGGCGATACCTTCTGCATCGCCTGCGACTCATCCACTCGACGCCAGACCTCTCCGATTGCCCGAAGATCGTACCCAGCCTTTGCCAAGATATAGAGTCCTACATAGTCCGCCTGCTCTTCCATGAGCCGTTGCGTAATCGATGGTGTTATCGTTCCGCTATGATCAATGGTCGCACGACGAAACCTGTCTAGCAGGACACGAAGCCTGGCCGTTTGCACATGACTCAATACGTTGTGACCAATCTCATGGGAGAGCATCCAGGCCAGTTCTTCGTCAGAACGGACAAACTGCATCGCTCCGGTGGTAACTCCTATTCGTCTCCCATCTGTAATGGCATTGATGTCTTCGTTCTCAATCAGTTCAACAGATAAGCGGCAGGCCGGAACCGACCACAGATAGATAGTATGTCTCACAGTATGTCTTTCCACCTCAAGTTGCAAAGGCTGAATCCTAGCGATAGTCAGTCTTCGCACGAATTGAGAGAGTTCCTCAGCCGACATCCCCACTACATTCTGCGTGTTCACGTAGATTACATGATCACCAGACTTTAACCCCGCACCAGCGGCAGGAAGTCTCGGATGAACATATACCACAGAAACGAAGCGATCTCCTGTTGCGCCAGTATTGCTTTCAGGAAGACGAGATTCGCCGACTAAAAATCCATATGTCGGCTCCTGTTCAACTCCACACCATTCAGCCGCTGCCATGAGTAGTGGGAATGCCACATCATGAAGCCGAACCAACGGTGGTATGGGGCTACCCTCTCGTTGAGTTATGCGAGAGTCGAAATGTGGAGCAGTGCAAGCCGTCAAGCCGTAGAAATGAAAGAGCACGATCGCGTGGAGCAAGACTCTTAATCTGCCTCGAAGCTTCATGGCAGCCCGGAAAGTGGTCTCAGAGGAAACATAAAGCAGCAATGGCAGAAATTGCCATGCGCTGCACATGAGCCGTAGTCCTTGCCTTTCATGAACTCCGCATCGTTGTAAAAACGAAGGGCCGGTCCTCTCACGAGGACCGGCCCTTATCTCTTTTGATTATCCCTCTTCTGGTCGAGAGAGATGTTAGGCCTTGATTGCTTTACGTCTCCAGAGACCGATCCCGGCCAACCCCGAACCAAGCAGCAGCAAAGAGCTTGGTTCCGGAACGAGCAACCCACCATTTGTCATAACCGTCTGCGAAATACTTCCGCTGGGCGAGCATGTACCGCTCATGGGAGTTTCTGAACAGCCGTATCCGAAGACGTACGATCCATATTCGGCATTCGTGCCCACAACAACCGGGGTATGGGTGAGGCCGCTGTTATACTGAAACGCGTAGAGAGTAAAACTACTCGCCGCCGCAAAGCCATTGGTCGTAAGACCGAGGTTCAAGTTGCCAAAATTTAAAGACCCTCCTGCCGCTAGCCCGAGCGCAGAAAATACCGTTGCGGGGGACGGATCATTCCAACCTACCAGTGTATTCGTGGTCAAACCCCACGTTCCTACCGTCGCCAACGAAAGAGCACTCCCGCCAACAGTGACCGTCGGGGCAGGACCACCGTTGTACTCTGCAATGACAATCAGGGTTGGAGACAATGATGTCGAGCTACTGCCACTCAAGAACATATTGAACCCAGTGGGATTAGTGATCGGGTTTGGATCCCCAGTAGGCGCACTCGTGCACGATTGACATATGACGATTTGATCTGCCAGCGCCGGAGCCGCAACTACCACGGCTCCCAGCAGAAGAGAACCGAATAAACCAATTTGCTTCTTCATTGCTAGTCTCCTAAATTCGAAGCCTTAAAGAACAATGTCGTTTCACTTTCGAGGGATAAGCACGTCATATGCCAGAAAGGAAACAGCTCCTAAGATGTTGTAAAATAAACAATAAAATGTTTTGTTCCCATCGCCTGTATCTTGAACTGTAAAGGTTTCTTAACAGCTCCATTAGGCGAAATCCTGCCAATGAAAATTATGACGACATTTCAATGGCTTACAAATTGTTCGATCGTCAAATATTTTTACAGCCTGTAAACAGGCTAACCAAAACGGGATCAAGTTAATACCGTATTATTTTCATCCACTTATGGACAACAATAGCATGGACGGGAATGGAATCCCCTTAACGGCAGAAAGAGTGATGCCCCCCAGAAGCTGGAACTTCGAGAGTACCTTGCGCATATAACCCACGTTAGAAATTCGTTTTATATCTTCCGATCTCGCTTTTTGTCTATATCGGGCAAGTAACTGACTATAAGTCGGACGCCTGATCGCACCTTCCTCATCACAACCGTCTATTTTACCCTATTTTCCAGCTCTCCCACATTGCTCAGGCCTGGATGATTCGTCAATGCTTC
>CAZOUA010000018.1:0-54513 GCA_964582865.1 uncultured Nitrospira sp.
AGCCGGAGACGATCAATTACCGGTCGTTCAAGCCGGAAAAGGACGGCCTCTTCTGCGCGAAGATTTTCGGTCCGATCAAGGACTGGGAATGCAATTGCGGCAAGTACAAGCGCATGAAGCACCGTGGCATTGTCTGCGATAAGTGCGGTGTCGAGGTGATTCAATCGAAGGTGCGGCGTGAGCGCATGGGCCACATCGAGCTGGCGGCGCCGGTCGCACATATCTGGTTCCTGAAGGGTGTGCCGAGCCGGATCGGAACCTTGCTCGATATGAGCCTGAAGCAACTGGAGAAGATTCTCTACTTCGAGAGCTATGTCTGCGTCGATCCAGGTTCCACGGATATGACGGAGAAAGAGCTGGTGACGGAGGAAAAGCTCCGCACCCTCCAGTCGGAATACGCACCGAACTCCTACAAAGTCGGGATCGGGGCCGATGCCATCCGTGAATTGCTACGCAAGATCGACATCAATGCCAAGTGGGAAGAAATTAAGGCGAAGGCGAAAGTCTCCACTTCCGCTGCGTTGAAGAAGAAATATGCCAAGCAGTTGAAAGTCATCGAGGCATTCCGGAAATCCGGCAACAAGCCCGAGTGGATGATCATGGACGTGATCCCCGTGCTGCCGCCGGAGTTGCGGCCGCTCGTGCCGCTGGACGGCGGCCGGTTTGCGACGTCGGACCTCAATGATCTCTATCGACGCGTGATCAATCGGAACAATCGCTTGAAGCGGTTGATGGAATTGAAAGCGCCGGGCGTGATCATCCGCAACGAGATGCGGATGTTGCAGGAAGCGGTGGATGCGTTGTTCGACAACGGCCGCCGTGGCCGGGCGATCCGCGGGCCCAACAAGCGGCCGCTGAAATCGCTGAGCGACATGCTCAAGGGCAAGCAGGGGCGTTTCCGCCAGAATCTGCTCGGGAAGCGCGTGGATTACTCCGGCCGTACGGTCATCGTGGTCGGTCCGGAGCTTCGTCTCCATCAGTGCGGTTTGCCGAAGAAGATGGCGCTGGAGTTGTTCAAGCCATTCATCTTTCACAAGCTCGAAGAGCGAGGCGCGGCCACGACGATCAAGAGTGCCAAGCGTCTGGTTGAAAAAGAGCGCCCCGAGGTTTGGGACGTATTAGATGAAGTGATTCGTGAGCATCCTGTGCTGCTGAATCGCGCGCCGACGTTGCACCGATTGGGCATTCAGGCATTCGACCCCGTGTTGGTGGAAGGCAAGGCGATCAGGCTGCATCCGCTAGTCTGCGCCGCGTTCAACGCCGACTTCGACGGCGACCAGATGGCCGTGCACGTGCCGTTGTCGGTCGAGGCGCAGGTGGAAGCGCGTGTTCTGATGATGTCGATCAACAACATTCTTTCTCCGGCCAACGGGAAGCCGATTGCCGTTCCGTCGCAAGACATGGTGCTGGGCTGCTACTGGCTCACTAAAGAACGGGTTGGGGTGAAGGGTGAGGGGAAAGTTTTCGGATCTCCTGAAGAAGTGCGTATTGCCTTCGATGCCCGTGAGGTCGAGGAGCATGCCAGGATCAAGGTCCGGATTGAAGGCAATCTGGTGCAGACCACTGTCGGCCGGGTCATCCTTTCCGAGGTCCTTCCTCCGGGGATGCCGTTCGCCTATGCGAACAAGTTGATGACGAAAAAGGAAGTGACGAAACTCATCGACTCAGTCTATCGCCAGTCTGGCCATAGGGAGACGGTGACGTTCCTGGACAAGATCAAGGATACGGGGTTCTTTTATGCGACCCGCGCAGGCGTGTCGATCTGCATCGACAACATGCATATTCCGAGCAAGAAGGAAGAATTGATCGGGAAGGCTCAGCGGGAAGTCAACGAAATCGAGCGGCAATATGCCGAGGGGTTGATCACCAACGGTGAGCGCTACAACAAGGTCATCGACATTTGGGCCCACGTCACCGAGCAGGTGGCGGGTGAAATGATGAAGGAGCTTGGTGCAGGCGGCGATCCGGCCAAGGACGAGTCGTTTAACCCGATTTTCATGATGGCCGATTCCGGAGCTCGAGGCAGTTCCCAGCAGATTCGCCAGCTCGGCGGCATGCGCGGACTGATGGCGAAGCCGTCAGGGGAAATCATCGAGACACCCATTACGGCCAATTTCCGCGAAGGTCTCACGGTGCTGCAGTATTTTATTTCGACGCACGGCGCCCGCAAAGGTTTGGCCGACACCGCGTTGAAAACTGCGAACTCCGGATATCTCACCCGGCGCCTCGTCGATATCGCGCAAGATGTGATTATCAGCGAGATCGATTGCGGCACGACCGACGGGATTTTCGTGAGCGCGCTGGTCGAGGGCGGAGAAATCATTCAGCCGATCGAAGAACGTATTCTCGGCCGACTGGCGGCGGAGGACATCCGCGATCCCGTGACGGGCGAAGTGATCGTTTCCTTCAACGAAGAGATCACCGAGGAGCGAACCAAGGATGTCGTCGAGGCGGCGGTTGATCGCGTCAAGATCCGGTCGGTGCTGACCTGTCAGTCGCGCCGCGGGGTTTGCCGGGCCTGTTACGGCCGCGATCTGGCCAGAGGCCGGTTGGTTGAAAAGGGCGAGCCGGTCGGTGTCATTGCCGCGCAATCCATTGGTGAGCCGGGCACCCAGCTCACCATGCGGACCTTCCATATCGGCGGTACGGCCAGCAAAGTGGTTGAGCAAACGGTGCTCGAGGCCAAGCATGCGGGCCGCATGAAGTTCATGAGCTTCGATGCGAAGAAGAACGCGGATCTGCACAACGCCGGCATCGCCGTTCGCAATAAAGAAGGCGAATGGGTGGTCATGAACCGGAATGCCAAAATTGCGATTGTGGATGAGAACGGACGCGAGCGGGAAAAGTATCCCGTCGTGTACGGTGCCAAGATCAAAGTGAAGGATGGCGACCGGGTCGAATTGGCTCAGAAACTCGTGGAATGGGATCCATACTCGTTGACGATTCTGACCGAAGTCGGCGGCAAGGTGGCGTACGGGGACATCGTCGAAGGTGTGACGATGAAGGACGAGTTCGACGAGGTCACCGGCCTTTCCCGTAAGGTGATCATCGAGCATTCCGGCGCAACGTTGCGTCCGCGCGTGTCGATCAAGGATGAGAGCGGGAAAACCGCCAAGGTCTCGGGCGGAGTCAATACCGTTGCCCGCTATCTGTTGCCGGTGGGCGCGCACATCTTCGTCGAGAAGGGTGCCGCGGTCCATCCCGGCGACGTCTTGGCGAAGATCCCCAGAGAAACGACGAAGACCAAGGACATCACCGGCGGTTTGCCGCGCGTGGCGGAATTGTTCGAAGCGAGAAAGCCGAAAGAGCAGGCCGTCATCAGCGAAATCGACGGCGAAGTGTCGTACGGCGGATTCGTCAAGGGCCAGCGCAAGGTGCTCGTCGACAACAAGATGGGCGATGTGAAGGAATACTTCATTCCGAAGGGCAAGCACGTCAACGTACACGAAGGCGATTGGGTGCGAGCCGGAGAGCCGTTAATGGATGGCTCTGCGAATCCGCACGACATCCTCGACGTGCTCGGCCCGAATGAATTGCAGAAGTATCTGGTGGACGAAGTGCAGGACGTGTATCGCCTGCAAGGCGTGACGATCAACGACAAGCACATCGAGATTATCGTGCGGCAGATGTTGCGCAAAGTGCGCATCGAAGATCCGGGCGATACAGAATTCCTGCCTGGAAGCCAGGTCAGCAAGATGTTGTTCGAAGAAGAGAACGATCGCGTGATGAAAAAGGGCGGGAAGCCCGCGCTTGGAAAGCCCGTGCTCTTGGGTATTACGAAGGCGGCGTTGACCACCGACAGCTTCATCTCGGCGGCATCTTTCCAGGAAACCACGAGAGTGCTGACCGAAGCCGCGATCAATGGACGCGAGGACAATCTCCTGGGACTCAAGGAGAATGTGATCGTCGGCCGGTTGATTCCTGCGGGCAGCGGATTCGAGGAGTATCGCGACACGTTCGTCATCAGCCCGAAGCCCGAACCGGTGGTTGTGGGCCAGACAGATGCGGCTGCTGCATTGCCGCGCGAAGGGGCAGCTACGGCATCGGGAGACGGCGGAGCCGCATAAACATTGACGATCTGTGTCACGCTTGACAGCGGGGCACTTGATCATTATAATCCGCGGGCTTTGCACTTGAAGAAGTGCAAGACGGGACCAAACTGTTCTAAAGGCGAGAGACACGACTGATGCCAACGATCAATCAATTAGTGAGAAAGGGCCGCCAGCTGGCCCATGCAAAAACCAAGAGCCCTGCGCTCAAATCCTGTCCGCAAAAACGGGGAGTCTGCCTGCGTGTGTACACGTCCACGCCGAAAAAGCCGAACTCCGCACTTCGGAAGGTTGCGCGTGTGAGATTGACAAACGGGATGGAAGTTACCACCTACATCCCCGGCGTCGGGCACAATCTGCAGGAACACTCGATCGTCCTCGTGCGAGGCGGTCGTGTGAAGGACTTGCCGGGCGTGCGGTATCACATTGTGCGCGGTGCGCTCGATGCGGTGGGTGTGGCGGATCGTAAGCAGGGCCGTTCGAAGTATGGCGCCAAGCGCCCGAAGTAAGATTATCGTAAGGAAGATTTAAGAGAGTACATCACATGCCACGAAGCAGATTTTTAGATCAGCGAGAGCCGCTTCCCGATGTGCGTTACCGCGACAAAGTCGTGGGAAAGTTTCTGAACATCTTGATGGAAGGCGGTAAGAAGAGCACGGCGGAACGGATTTGCTACGGTGCCTTCGATGTCATTTCGGAGAAGACCGGAGGGGATCCGCTCAAGGTCTTCAAGGCGGCGATCGATAACGTCAAGCCGGTTGTTGAAGTCAAGTCTCGCCGGGTCGGCGGCGCATCGTATCAGGTGCCGGTTGAAATCCGTCCGGCTCGCCGGATGTCGCTGGCGCTTCGTTGGTTGTCGGAATATTCCCGAACGCGCGGCGGCAAGAGCATGCGGGAGAAGCTCGCGGCCGAACTGCTGGACGCGTCGAATAACACAGGGGCCGCGGTCAAGAAACGGGAAGACGTGCATCGGATGGCGGAGGCGAACAAGGCCTTCGCGCACTATCGCTGGTAACGTCTCGTTCTGTGCTGCAGTTGGGCCGTGCTGCGATCCGCAGACGCGGAGTGCCCCTGAATCGCAGCAACTGTCGGCTCAATCTGCAGCACGTGTATTTTTAGAGGTTGTACGTGGCTAGGCAAACATCGTTAGAACATACTCGGAACATCGGCATCATGGCGCACATCGATGCCGGCAAGACGACGACCACCGAGCGGATTCTCTATTACACGGGAATGACGCATAAGATGGGCGAGGTCCACGAGGGCGCAGCCACGATGGATTGGATGGAACAGGAGCGGGAGCGCGGTATTACGATTACCGCAGCCGCGACCACCTGTTTTTGGCGGGATCACCGGATCAATATCATCGATACGCCCGGCCACGTAGATTTCACCATTGAAGTCGAGCGTTCGCTGCGTGTGCTGGATGGCGCTGTCGCTGTGTTTGACTCGGTTCAAGGCGTCGAGCCGCAATCCGAGACGGTCTGGCGGCAGGCGGACAAGTATCAGGTTCCGCGCATTGCATTCATGAATAAGATGGACCGGATCGGGGCGGACTTTTATTTCAGCGTTCAGACCATCATTGACCGCTTGGGTGCGAATCCTATTCCCATTCAGATTCCCATCGGCCGGGAGTCGGAATACCGCGGCTCGATCGATCTGATCACGATGAAGGCCTATGTCTACGACGATGAAACGCTCGGTGCAAAATATAAGATCGAAGAAATTCCGGCTGATCTGGTGGACAAGGCCAAGGAGTATCGGGAGAAGATGCTCGAGGCGGTGGCGGAATTCGACGACCAGGTCATGGAGAAGTACCTCAACGGCCAGGCGTTGACCGAAGACGAGATTCGCCGCGTGATTCGCGCTGCTGCCATCTCGATGAAGGTAACGCCCGTGCTCTGCGGCTCCGCCTTCAAAAATAAAGGCGTGCAGCAATTGCTGGACGGCGTGGTCGATTTTCTTCCCTCTCCGCTCGACATTCCACCTGTTAAATGCATCGATTCAAATACCGACAAGGAAGTCGAGCGCAAGGCCTCAGACAGTGAGCCCTTTGCGGCGCTGGCTTTCAAGATCATGTCCGATCCCTTCGCCGGTCAGCTCACGTATTTCCGTGTCTATTCTGGCATGCTGAAGACTGGGACGCCGGTATTGAACGTGACGAAGGGTACCAAGGATCGTATCGGCCGTCTGCTCAAGATGCATGCGAACAAGCGAGAGGAAATCGATGCGGTTTATGCGGGAGACATCGTCGCGGCCGTCGGTTTGAAGGGCGCGACGACCGGAGACACGCTGGCCGATGAGAAGCAGCCTGTCCTGCTCGAAGTGATGAAGTTTCCTGAGCCGGTCATTGCCATGGCGATTGAGCCGAAGACGAAGGCCGATCAGGAGAAGATGGGGTTTGCTCTTCAAAAACTCGCGCAGGAAGATCCTTCTTTCCGTGTGCGAACCGATGAGGAGACGGCGCAGACGATCATTGCCGGCATGGGAGAATTGCATCTCGAAATCATCGTTGATCGGATGCTGAGAGAATTTAAGGTCGAAGCGAATGTCGGGAAGCCGGAAGTCGCATTCCGTGAGACCATCAAGAGGAAAGCTGAGGCGGAGTCCAAGTACATTAAACAGACCGGCGGGCGAGGTCAGTACGGCCATGTGGTACTGACTGTCGAGCCGTCAGAGTCCGGCAAGGGGTTGGAGTTCGTCAATAAGGTTGTCGGCGGAGCGATTCCCAAGGAGTACATTCCCGCCATTGAAAAAGGTGTAAAAGAGCGGATGGAGAACGGCGTCATTGCGGGTTATCCGTTGCGTGATATCCGGGTCACCGTGATCGACGGTTCTTACCATGAAGTCGACTCCAATGAAATGGCGTTCAAGATTGCCGCATCCATGGGATTCTCCGATGCGTGCAAAAAGGCCGATGCCGTGTTGCTTGAGCCGATCATGAAGGTGGAAGTGCTGGTTCCGCAGGAATTCATGGGCGACGTGATCGGCAACCTGAACGGCCGCCGTGGAAAAGTCCAAGGTATGAAGGTCAGGGCTGGGGCGCAGGCCATCGAGGCATCGGTCCCGCTGATGGAGATGTTCGGTTATGCCACGGATCTTCGTTCGCGGACCCAGGGCCGGGCCACGTATAGCATGGAGTTCGATCGATACGAGCAGGTGCCGAAGCAAATTGCAGAAGCAATCATCGCGAAAAATCGTGGCGATTAACCACTGATCATCGAGTTGTCGGTAGCAGGGAGGAGTTTCGTATGGCGAAGGCGAAATATGAGCGGAAGAAGCCGCATGTGAACATCGGGACGATCGGGCACGTGGACCACGGGAAGACGACGTTGACGGCGGCGCTGACGAAGATCAGCGCGGACAAAGGGATGGCGAAATTCGTCAGCTACGACGAAGTGGCGAAGGCGAGCGAGAGCCAGGGGCGGCGGGATGCCACCAAGATCATGACCATTGCCATCAGCCACGTGGAATACGAAACGGCCAATCGCCACTACGCGCATGTGGATTGTCCGGGCCACGCCGATTATGTGAAGAACATGATCACCGGCGCCGCCCAGATGGACGGTGCCATTCTGGTGGTGAGTGCGGCCGACGGCCCCATGCCCCAGACGCGGGAGCATATTCTCTTGGCCCGCCAGGTCGGCGTGCCCTTCATCGTGGTGTTCCTCAACAAGGCCGACAAGATCGACGACAAAGAACTCTTGGATCTGGTGGAGCTCGAAGTGCGCGAGCTGTTGACCAAGTACGGGTTCCCGGGCGACAAGACCCCGATCATTCAAGGGTCGGCCCTGAAGGCGATTGAAGGCGATCAGGGGCCGCTGGGCGTGCCCTCCATCCTCAAGCTGCTGGAAGCGGTCGATTCCTATATTCCGACGCCCCAGCGCCCCATCGATAAGCCGTTCCTGATGCCGATCGAAGACGTCTTTACGATCAGCGGGCGCGGCACGGTCGTGACGGGCCGCTGTGAGCGGGGCATCGTGAAGGTGGGCGACGAAATCGAGATCGTGGGCTTGCGGCCGAACCAGAGCACGGTCGTGACCGGTGTAGAAATGTTCCGCAAGGTGCTCGACGAGGGGCAGGCGGGCGACAACGTCGGCGTGCTGTTGCGCGGGACGAAGAAAGAAGACGTGGAGCGCGGGATGGTGCTGGCGAAGCCCAAGAGCATCACGCCGCATACGAAGTTCAAGGCGGAGATCTACGTGCTGACAAAGGAAGAAGGGGGACGGCATACGCCGTTCTTTAATGGCTACCGGCCGCAGTTCTATTTCCGGACGACCGACGTGACGGGGATCGTGACGCTGAATCCGGGGGTGGAAATGGTGATGCCGGGGGACAATGTGAGTGTGACGGCCGAATTGATCAGCCCGATCGCGATGGATCAGGGGTTGCGCTTCGCCGTGCGCGAGGGCGGCAAGACCGTCGGCTCCGGCGTCGTCACTGAAATCTTGGCCTAACCGCGGAGCGCTGTCCCCGGACAGCTGAGGAGTGAAGAGTGAAGGTCGATCAACGAATCAGAATCAGATTGCGCGGGTTCGATTACCGTGTGTTGGACCAGTCGGTCGCCGAGATCGTGGAAACGGTGCGGCGGAGCGGTGCAAAAGTGGTTGGTCCGATTCCGTTGCCCACGCGTATCGAAAAGTTCACCGTGCAGAGCGCGACGCATGCGGACAAGAAGGCGCGGGAACAGTTTGAGATCAGGACGCACAAGCGTTTGATGGATATTATGGAGCCCACTCCTGAAACGATGGACTCCCTCATGAAGCTGAATCTGGCGGCCGGTGTCGACGTCGAGATCAAGCTCTGACGCTGAGAATTGATAAGGAACGTGCTGTATGACGAACGGGTTGCTCGGTAAAAAACTTGGCATGACGCAGATGTTGGACGGTGCCCGTCTGGCGCCGGTCACGGTAATCGAAGCTGGGCCGTGCCGCGTGGTGATGGTGAAAACAAAAGAGCGGGACGGATACGAGGCCGTGCAGCTGTCCTTCGGCGAAGTGAAAGAGCGTAAGTTGTCGAAGGCGCAGTTGGGACACTTGAAGAAGCACGAAGCGCCCGCCAGCCGAATCTTGAGAGAGTTCAAGAAGGACGGAGATGTGGCGGTGGGTCAGGTGATCAAGGCGGATCTGTTCAAGAAGGGCGATTGGGTGGATGTCATCGGTGTCTCGAAGGGCAAAGGATTTCAGGGTGTCGTGAGGCGGCATCATTACTCAGGCGGCCCGGAATCGCACGGGTCGATGTTCCACCGCGCGCCGGGCTCTATCGGGGCCAGTTCGTTTCCCTCCCGTGTCTGGAAGGGCAAGACCTTGCCGGGACATATGGGGGCGGAGCGTGTTACGACCCAGCGCCTGAAGGTGATCGAGTCCAGGCCGGATGAAAATCTTCTGTTTGTCGGCGGGGCCGTTCCCGGCGCGGCGAATGGATTGTTGGTGGTCAGGAAGTCCAAGAAGGGATAGGGCCATGCCGACGGTTGATGTCGTTGATCTGAATAAGCGAAAAGTTGGATCGGCGGAATTGCCTGCCGAAGTGTTCGGCTGCGCGCCGCATGCGTCGCTCGTCCATGAGGCGGTGGTAATGCAGCGTGCGTGCGAACGCCAGGGGACTGCGTCGACGCTTCGTCGCGGTGAGGTTGCCGGTTCGGGCAAGAAGCCGTGGAAGCAAAAACATACCGGTCGTGCGCGGGCCGGATCTGTTCGTTCCCCCGTATGGCGTCATGGCGGTTCAGTGTTCGGTCCGAAGCCCAGAAGCTACGCGTTCAGCATGCCGAAGAAAAAGTATCGTGCGGCGCTGCAGAGCGCGTTGTCGGCAAAAGTTGCCGAAGGGCATCTCGTTGTCGTTTCCAGTTTGTCGCTGGAGCAGCCGAAAACCAAGATGCTTGCGAAAGCGCTGGGGCAATTCAGCGGGGGCGGGCAGGTGCTCATCGTTGCCGGTGAAGGGCAGACGGGCCTCACGCAGGCGGCTCGTAACCTTGCCAAAGTCAGGGTGGTCACTCCGGATCGGCTCAACGTCTATGATGTCGTGCGTGCCGGCATGATCGTGATTCCTGAGCGAGATTTGGCGCGGGTGAAGGAGGTGTGGGCATGAAGCTCGATCTCCATAGTGTGCTCATTCAGCCGTTACTGACCGAAAAGGTTACGGCAATGCGTGAAGCGAACAATACAGTCAGCTTTCTGGTTCATCCGGATGCTAATCGGGTGCAGATCAAGCAGGCGGTCGAAGCCTTGCTGAAGGTGAAAGTCGATCGGGTCAACGTGTTGAACGTGCAGGGCAAGATCAAGCGTTTGGGACGATTTTCCGGAAAACGCTCCGATTGGAAGAAAGCCTTCGTCAAGTTGAAGCAGGGCGAGAAGCTCGAGCTCTACGAGAGCGCATAGCCTGGGTCGCGCGGTGTCTCGGCGCCGCGAGGGTGGGCGAGCGAGAATAGTTAAGAAGGAAAAGAATAGCATGGGATTGAAAGCCTATAAGCCGACGACGTCAGGCCGACGCGGGATGACGATCGTGACGACGGACGAGTTGACGAAAAAGAAGCCTGAAAAGTCGCTCACGTCATTTCATTTGCGGACCGGTGGGCGCAACAATGACGGGCGTACGACTGTGCGTTTTCGGGGGGCAGGGCACCGGCGGCTCTATCGCAAGATCGATTTTCGTCGGGACAAGGTGGGCATCTCTGCCAAGGTGGCGGCCATCGAGTACGACCCGAACCGTTCGGCCCGGATCGCGTTATTGAATTATAAGGATGGCGAGAAACGGTACATCCTTGCTCCTGTCGGGTTGCAGATCGGAGACGTGCTGCAGTCCGGTGTCGATGCGGAAGTTCGGACCGGCAATTCGTTGCCGCTCTCGAACATGCCGCTTGGTACCACGATTCACAACATCGAACTCAAGCCCGGCAAAGGTGGTCAGCTCATCCGCAGCGCCGGTGGATTTGCCCAGGTCATGGGCCGTGACGGGCAGTATGTCCAGGTTCGGCTCAAGTCAGGGGAAATGCGTCGGATCTTGGCGACCTGCATGGCGACCGTCGGGCAGGTTGGCAATCTGGATCATGAGAACATTACGGTGGGGAAGGCCGGGCGTATGCGGTGGTTGGGTCGCCGTCCTCACGTGCGCGGCGTCGTGATGAATCCAGTCGACCATCCACACGGCGGCGGCGAGGGCAAATCGGGCCAGGGTAACCCGCATCCCGTGTCCCCCTGGGGACTGCCGACGAAGGGATACAAGACGCGCAACAATAAGGCGACGGATAAGTTCATCATCGCTCGGCGTAAGTCAGGAGTGCGCAATGGCTAGATCGATTAGCAAGGGCCCATTTGTAGACGACCATCTGCTGAAGAAAGTGGAGCAGATGAATCAGACCAAGGATCGGAAGATCATTAAGACCTGGTCCCGCCGCTCGACGGTGGTCCCGGATATGATCGGCCATACGTTCGCCGTTCATAATGGCAAAAAGTTTATCCCGGTGTTTGTGACGGAAAATATGGTTGGACATAAGTTGGGTGAATTTGCCCCAACGCGATTTTTCAAAGGGCATGGACAGGCGAAGACCGAGAAAGCGGTCGCGCTTAAGTAAACCGAGGGTAAGGGATAGGACATGGCAGAAGCACGAGCAGTACTCCGATTCGTTCGCGTCGCCCCTCGCAAGGCGCGTCCTGTGGTCGATATGATCCGGGGGCAGCAGGTGCCCATGGCGTTGGCCATGTTGAAGCATCTTCCGCGTCATGCGGCCCGGGTGATCGAGAAAATCCTCCGCTCTGCCGTTGCAAATGCGGAGCAGAAAGAATTGGGCGACAGCGAGTCGATGCGGGTGTCGAAGGCGTTTGTCAATTGTGGCCCGATCTACAAGCGTTTCCGTGCCCGCTCGATGGGGCGCGCCAACGCGATTCAAAAGAGAACGAGTCATATTACTGTCGTGGTGGAAGCCCCGGGCGTGACGGGGAAGTCATAGGCTATAGCGGACTGAGCGGAGAGGCGAGTCGGCCGCCGCAGAACTGAGGCATGCGCGTATGGGTCAGAAGACACATCCAATAGGTTATCGGCTCGGATACAACTATACGTGGAGTTCCCGTTGGTACGCGGGAAAAGACTACGCGAAGTTGCTCCATCAGGACATCAAGATCCGTAAGGTCGTGAAGCAAAAGCTCTATCACGCCGGCGTGGCCAAGGTGGAGATTGAGCGGTCGGGAGATCAGACGCGTGTCATCATCCACACGGCACGCCCCGGCATCATCATCGGCCGCAAGGGTGCGGAGGTCGACAAGCTGAAAGCCGAGCTGCAGAAGCAATACGGCGGTGAAGTTTTTATCGCGGTCAAGGAAATCAAGAAGCCCGAACTGGATGCGCAGTTGGTCAGCGAAAATGTGGCGACCCAGCTGGAAAAGCGCGTCGCATTTCGTCGGGCGATGAAGCGCAGCGTGCAGTCGGCGCTCCGTCTCGGTGCGCAAGGTATCAAGATCATGGTGGCAGGCCGGCTCGGCGGTGCGGAAATTGCTCGAACCGAATGGTATCGAGAAGGGCGGGTGCCGTTGCATACCCTTCGGGCGGAAATTGATTACGGGTTTGCTGAAGCGCATACCACCATGGGGCAAATCGGCGTCAAGACGTGGATCTACAAAGGGGAGATTCTCCCGGCGCAACCGCTCAAGCCTGAAGCGGCTTTTGAACGGCGGCTTGGCTAAGCGAAGAGGGAACCGTGTTAGCACCGAAAAAAGTCAAGTTTAGAAAAATGATGAAGGGGCGGATGCGGGGCAAGGCCTATCGTGGCGGCAGCATCACGCTCGGCGAGTTCGGATTGAAGGCGTTGGAGCCGGGGTGGGTGACCAGCCGGCAGATCGAAGCGGCGCGTATCGCCATTACGCGATACGTGAAGCGCGGCGGCCAGGTGTGGACGAGAATTTTCCCCGACAAGCCGATCACCAAGAAGCCGGCTGAAACTCGAATGGGTAAGGGAAAAGGAAATCCGGAGTATTGGGTGGCCGTTGTGAAGCCGGGACGGATTCTGTACGAGATGGACGGTGTGACGCCGGAAATCGCCCGTGAAGCGTTTCGGCTCGCTTCCCACAAATTGCCGATCGCAACCAAATGCGTGACGCGGGGAGAATTCTAGATTCGTTGACCGGATAGCTGAAGAGCGAGATTTCATATGGAACTAAAAGAATTGCGACAGATGAGCGGTGCGGAACTTTCGGAAAAGGCCAAGCAGTTGACGCAGGAACTCTTTAACCTGCGGTTTCAGCTGGGAACCGGAAGGCTTGAGAATCCCATGCAGATCCGAAAGACGAAGCGGACGATCGCCCAGGTGAAAACCATTCTGCGCGAAGTTGAGCAGGCTGATCAGAAGAAGGCGTCATAAGCGGAAAGGGTTGAGATGATGGCGGAGACGGAAGTCAAGCGGCGTGAGTGGGTCGGGCGTGTCGTGAGCAACAAGATGAACAAGACCGTCGTGGTGGCGGTGGAGCGCTCGGTCGTGCATCCCATCTATCGCAAGGTGTTGCGCCGGGTGACAAAATTCAAAGCGCATGATGAGCAGAACGCCTGCAATGTCGGCGACCGTGTCCGGATGATCGAGACCAGGCCGATCAGCAAAGACAAGCATTGGCGTGTGGTGGAAGTCTTGGAAAAAGGGCGAGCGGAGTAGGCTGTCGAGGCCTGCTCGTGAGGACATAAAGCGATCATGATTCAGAATTACACATACATGGATGTGGCCGACAATTCCGGTGCGAAACAGGCCATGTGCTTTCACGTGCTGGGCGGGTCGAAGCGCCGCTACGCCTCCTTGGGCGATGTGATCGTCGTGGCCGTCAAGGAAGCGATTCCTCAGGCGACGGTGAAAAAGGGCGATGTCAGCCGCGCCGTGATCGTGCGCACGACGAAGGAAGTGCGCCGGGAAGACGGTTCTTATATCAAGTTCGACCGGAACGCCTGTGTGCTCATCAATAAAGATGGCGAGCCGATCGGCACCCGTATTTTCGGCCCGGTCGCGCGCGAATTGCGCTGGAAGAAGTTCATGAAGATTATTTCATTAGCTCCGGAAGTGCTCTAGCCGGATTGCAAGGTAAGGGGTAATCGTGCAGGCGTTGCAGAAAAATCGAATTCGGAAGGGCGATACGGTGATGGTGATCGCAGGGCGCGATCGCGGCAAGTCCGGGAAGGTACTCTCCGTCGATCGTGCAGCGGGGAAGATCGTGGTCGAGAAACTGAACATGATCAAACGGCACACCAAGCCGAATCAAAAGGTGAAGCAGGGCGGCATTCTTGAGAGGGAAGCCCCGTTGGCTATTTCGAACGTCATGTTCCTGTGTCCGGTGACACAGAAGCCGACGCGGTTGGGCGTGCGGGCTCAGGCGGATGGCCGTCGGGTCCGGTTCAGCAAAAAATCGAACGAGCTCGTTGAGTAGGAGTGAGGACGGTCGCATGGCGGATGTAAAGGATCCCAAGAAGGCAAAAGGCAGCAAACCGGCGGGTCGGCCGTCCAAGAAGGAGGGCGCATCTGCGCCCAAGGTACTGGACGACGGAAGCGAGGAGTTCAAGTTTCAGCCGCGGCTGCGCGACGCATATCGCGATCAGGTTGTGCCTGCGCTCATGAAAGAGTTCGGCTATAAGAACGTCATGCAGGTGCCGAAGCTGGAGCGCATCGTCCTCAATGTCGGCATGAGCGAGGCCATTCAGAACGTTAAGCTGCTGGAGAGCGCCGCCGGTGAGCTGGGCACCATTACGGGGCAGAAGGCCGTCATTACCAAGGCCAAGAAAGCCATCGCCGGCTTCAAGTTGCGGCAAGGGATGCCGATCGGCGCCAAGGTAACGCTGCGCAGTCGCCGGATGTATGAATTTTTCGATCGGCTGGTGAGCCTGGCGTTGCCGCGCATCCGAGATTTTCGCGGTGTTTCTCCCAAGGCGTTTGATGGGCGAGGCAACTATACCTTGGGTCTTAAGGAGCAGCTGATTTTCCCGGAAATCCAGTACGACGAAGTGGCGTCGATTCACGGGATGGACATTACGATTGTCACGACGGCCAGGACCAACGATGAAGGGAAGGCGTTGCTCAAGCAGTTGGGGATGCCGTTCCGGGCCTAACACAGAACGAAGGAGCCAGCAGTGTCGAGACTAGCACTGAGAAATAAGACCGCGGCAAAACCAAAGTTCACAACCCGAGGCTATCACCGGTGTGGATTATGCGGTCGTGTGCACGGATATTTGCGCCGCTTCAAGATGTGCAGAATCTGTTTCCGGTTGCTGAGTCTGAAGGGTGAGATCCCGGGGGTGAGAAAGTCCAGTTGGTAAAGTGTCGTCGCCGATCGGCACGTTAAAGATCGGCATGATGTTGTGGAATAAGAAGTTAGTGAAAGGGTTGGTATGGTTACAGATCCGATTAGCGACCTGTTAGTTCGACTGCGGAACGGTTTCCGGCGCCAGCATGACGTCGTGACCATTCCGGCTTCCAAGTTGAAGCGCGAAGTGTTGCGTGTGCTTCAAGCCGAGGGGTTCATTCAAGCCATTGAGACCGGGACGGAAGACGGCCATCCGGTGTTGAAGGTTCAGTTGCGATACGTCGGTGAGGGACAGCCGATGATTACCGGAATGCAACGGGTCAGCAAGCCTGGCCGGCGCGTGTACGTGGGAACCAAGGATATCCCTCGTGTGCGGAACGGCATCGGGATGGCCATTTTGTCCACCTCCAAGGGAATTATGACGGACCAGGCTTCTCGCAAGGCTGGCCTTGGCGGAGAGGTCCTCTGCTCGATTTGGTAGAGCGAATGGGGTTGCGAATCAGCCGGAAGATGATGAGGAAGCGATGTCACGCATAGGGAACAAGCCGATTGCAGTACCAGCCGGGGTCGATGTCAAGGTGACAGGATCAGTTGTATCCGTGAAGGGCCCTTTGGGGAAACTTGACTGGACGTTGACGCCCGGTATCGGGGTAACGGTCGACAAGGGCCAGGTTGTTGTCTCCAGGTCCAGCGAAGAGCGCAACTTGCGGGCGATGCATGGATTGGTTCGTGCCGAGCTGAACAATATGGTTCATGGCGTCACGAAGGGCTACGAACGCAGCCTGGAGATTACCGGTGTTGGCTACAAGGCGGCCATTCAAGGCCGTACGATGAGCTTCAACGTCGGCTATATCAATCCGGTTGTGTACGCAGTGCCGACCGGCATCGATGTCAAAGTCGACAAGCAGACCTTGATTAACATCAAGGGCGCAGACAAACGGCTCGTGGGGCAAGTGGCCGCCAATCTGCGCGCCATCAAGCCGCCGGATGTCTATAAGCAAAAGGGTGTTCGGTACGCGGGAGAAGTATTGAGAAAGAAAGAAGGAAAGACCGGGAAGTAGGTAGATCTATGAATAGCGCAGAAAAAGTACGCCATTTAGCACGACGTCAGCAGCGAGTTCGCCAACGGATTTTCGGGACCGACGAGCGCCCTAGGCTTAACGTCTTCCGTAGCAGCGGCCATATTTATGCGCAGATCATCAACGATCTGAAGGGGACGACGCTGGCCGCCGCATCCTCATTGGATAAGTCCTTGCGGACGACGCTGAAATCGACAAGCAGTATTGCCGCGGCAAAAGCGGTCGGGAAATTGTTGGCAGAGCGGGCGAAGAGCGCCAAGGTTCACGCGGTGGTGTTTGATCGCGGTGGCCGGTTGTACCACGGTCGGATCAAGGCTTTGGCGGATGCCTCACGTGAGGGCGGCCTGCAGTTCTAGTGTGATGACTCTCGTTTTTCCGATCGAGGGAACGAGAGGAACCAAGAGGAGACACGAGGCGTGCGAGTTAATCCAGATGAACTGAGCTTGAAAGACAAAGTCGTCTTCATCAACCGTGTCGCCAAGGTGGTGAAAGGCGGAAAGCGATTCAACTTCTGCGCGCTCGTGGTCGTGGGAGATGGACAGGGATGGGTCGGGATCGGGAAGGGGAAGGCGGCTGAGGTACCGGTGGCGATTGCGAAGGCGGTACAACAGGCCAAGAAGAATCTGGTCCATGTTCCCCTGAAGTCCGGCACGATTCCCCATGAAGTCCACGGGCTGTTTGGCGCAGAGCACGTGCTGCTGAAGCCTGCCGCCGAAGGGACCGGGATCATCGCCGGCGGTGCCGTGCGGGCCGTCGTCGAATTGGTCGGCGCACATAATATTATTTCCAAAACGCTGGGCCGGGGCAACCCGTTCAATACCGTTCGGGCAACGCTCGACGGGCTCATGCAACTCAGAAATCCTGAAGAAGTGATGCGGTTGCGTCGTGAAACAGCGCAAGGGTTATCGAGCGGAGTGACAGCGTGATGGCTACGGCAAAGACCACAAAGACTTCAACGCAGAGCGTACGTATAACTTTGAAGCGGAGTCCGATCGGCACTCCGGAGCGTCATCGACTCGTATTGCGCGGACTAGGCTTGCGAAAAATCCGGCAAACAGTCGTCCGTCCGGATACCGCTCAGGTTCGAGGGTTGATTCACAAAGTCGGCTATCTATTGGAAGTCCAGCCATCATGAATTTACACGATCTCGCTCCAGCAAAGGGAGCCAAGAAAAAACGGAAACGTATCGGCCGCGGTCCTGGGTCAGGGCATGGAAAGACGGCGACCAAGGGACATAAGGGGTTGCTGGCTCGGTCTGGCGGAGGGAAGGGGCCTGGGTTCGAGGGTGGCCAGATGCCGCTCATCCGTCGCGTGCCGAAGTATGGGTTCAAGAACCCGTTCAGAAAAGAATATGCCATCGTCAATATCAAGAGTTTGGCGGAGCTGGCCGCAGCTGGCACGATTACACCGCAGGCATTGGTCGATGCAGGCTTGGTCAAGCGCGTGACGTTGCCCATCAAGATTCTTGGGAACGGAGAGCTGAAGAAGGCGATCGTCGTTCAGGCGCATAAGTTCAGCAAGTCGGCTGAGTCGAAGATCCAGGCAGCGGGAGGTTCAGTCGAGGTCATCCCCGGTGTTTGAGCGGCTCCTGACCAGTTTTCAGAATATTTTCAAAATTCCCGAGCTGCGGACCCGTATCCTCTTCACGCTGGGGATGCTGGTCGTCTACCGGGTCGGCGCCCATATCCCGACCCCGGGAATCAACGGGGAAGCGCTGTCCGACTTTCTGCAGAAGCAGGGCGGAGCGCTGCTCGGTTTTCTGGACATTTTTTCGGGCGGCTCCCTGTCGCGATTGACGATCTTTGCGCTCGGCATCATGCCGTACATCAGCGCATCGATCATTTTGCAATTGCTCACGGTCGTCGTGCCTCATCTCTCGAAGCTCGCCAAGGAGGGAGAGCGGGGTCGTAAAAAGATTATTCAGTATACCCGCTTCGGGACGATCGGGATTGCGTTGATTCAGGGGTTTGGGATCGCGATCGGTCTCGAGCAGATGAATCAGGGCGCCTTTGTCATGCAGGCCGGCTGGAGCTTCCGCCTGATGACGGTCATTACGCTGACCGCCGGGACCGGCTTCTTGATGTGGCTGGGTGAGCAGATTACGGAGCGAGGAATCGGGAACGGAATCTCGCTGATTATTTTTGCAGGTATCGTCGCCCGTCTTCCCGCGGCAGTGGCGCAGACGTACAACCTGTATGAGATCGGCCAGCTGAATGCGTTCTTGCTGATCGGCCTTGCCGTATTGATGGTGGCGGTTGTCGCGGCGATCGTCTTTCTTGAGAGCGGGAGACGCAAAGTTCCGGTTCAATATGCCAAGCGGGTCGTCGGCAGGCGGGTCTATGGGGGGCAGAGTACGCACATCCCGCTGAAGATCAATACAGCCGGTGTGATTCCCCCGATCTTTGCGTCGTCGATTATCGCATTTCCGGCGACAATCGCGGGTTTCTTCGAGACGCCGTGGATCAAGGCTATCGGTTCCCAGCTGGCTCCTGGGTCGCTGCTCTATACCGTGATGTACGTCGGGCTGATTTTGTTTTTTTGCTTCTTTTACACGGCGGTGGTACTGAATCCCGTGGATATGGCTGACAACATGAAGAAGTATGGAGGCTTCATTCCCGGAATTCGTCCCGGGCAGCGGACCTCCGATTACATTTACAAGGTTCTGACGCATATCACGTTTGCCGGGGCTATTTATCTGGCCATCGTCTGTGTCATTCCGGAATTTTTGATTTATAAGCTGAACGTTCCGTTCTATTTCGGCGGCACCTCGTTGTTGATCGTGATCGGTGTCGGTCTCGATACGGCACAGCAGATCGAGTCGCACATGCTGATGCGAAACTACGAAGGATTCTTGGGGAAAGGCATGGGCCCGCTACGTGGCCGGAGCGGGTGAGGTTCCTATGCGCGTGGTGTTTCTTGGAGCGCCCGGCGTTGGCAAAGGAACGCAGGCGGATCGCATCGCCGCTCAATTCAAGGTCGTGAAGATTTCGACCGGTGATTTGCTCCGCGAGGCCGTCAGAAATCAGACGCCGCTCGGCCGGGAAGCAAAGAGTTTTATGGATCAGGGGAAGCTGGTTCCTGATTCGGTCGTGATCGGCCTGGTGCAAGACAAGCTTGGAGATCCCGGTTGCGCCAGCGGATTTGTGCTGGATGGTTTTCCGAGGACGGTGCCGCAGGCGGAAGAACTCGGGAAGGTGCTGAAATCGAAGCGTGCGGCCCTCGATCGCGTCGTTAATTTTCAGGTTTCGAGAGACGACGTTATCAAGCGGCTGAGCGGCCGCCGCAGCTGTCCGAAATGCCAGGCGACGTTCCATGTGGAGTTTGCGCCGTCCAAGACCGGAGATGCCTGTGATCGATGCGGAGAGGCGCTGATCCAGCGGAGCGACGACCGGCGCGAGGCGATTGAGACCAGACTGAAGGTCTATGAAGATCAAACAGCCCCGTTGATCCGCTACTACGGCGATCAGCAATTGCTGTCAGAGCTTGACGGATCCGGTGCGGTCGAGCAGGTTTTTCAGAGGTTGTCGCAGGTGCTCGCGCCGTATAGGGCGGCATGATCATTCTCAAGACGCCAGATGAAATTGCCTTGATGGCAAAGGCGTCGAGAGTGGTGGCTGAAGCCTTGGAGATACTCAAGAACGCAGTCCGGCCCGGCATCACGACGGACGAGTTGGATCGATTGGCTGAGTCGGAAATTCGGTCGCGGAAGGCGATCCCGGCATTTAAAGGGTATCGCAATTATCCCAAGACGCTCTGTGCGTCGGTGAATGAGCAGGTCGTCCATGGGATTCCCTCCAAGCGGGTGCTGAAGGAGGGAGACATCATTGGCCTGGATCTTGGCGCGATCGTCGGAGGGTTCTACGGAGATTCGGCGGTCACGGTTGCAGTCGGAGAGATCGACGAGAAAACAGCCGATCTCGTGCGGGTGACCGCAGAGGCGTTGGCGCTGGGGATTGCGCAGGCGGTTGTCGGCCATCGGTTGTCCGACATCTCCCATGCGGTTCAGCGGCACGTCGAAGCGGCTGGATACTCGGTGGTGACGGAGTTTGTCGGGCACGGCATCGGCCGGCAGCTTCATGAAGAACCTCAAGTGCCGAATTATGGAAAACCGGGACAAGGTCCCCGTTTGCAGCCCGGAATGGTCCTGGCGATCGAGCCGATGGTAAATATGGGTGGGCCGGCCGTCCGAGTGCTTGATGATCGCTGGACGGCGGTAACGGCAGACGGCAGTTTGTCGGCGCATTTTGAACATACGATTGCGATTCAGCCCAACGGTCCGCCGCACGTATTAAGTCAGTTGTAAGTCAGGCCGACGTGTTTGCCGGCAAGGAGAAGAGGTAACGGTTCGTGCCGAAAGAAGACATTATTGAAATCCAGGGGTCAGTGTTGGAAACCTTGCCTAATGCCATGTTTCGCGTGCAGCTCGATAACGGTCACAAGATCCTGGCGCATATATCAGGCAAGATGCGCATGCACTTTATTCGAATTCTTCCCGGGGACAAAGTGACGGTCGAAATGTCGCCGTACGATTTAACCCGAGGGCGGATCACGTATCGGTTTAAGTAGGAGTGTGAAGGAGCCATGAAGGTTAAATCATCCGTCAAGCCGATTTGTGCGAAATGCAAAGTTGTTCGACGTCGCGGAGTTGTTCGGATTCTCTGTGAGAATCCGAGGCACAAGCAGCGGCAAGGGTAGCGCGGACTCTGAGGACGACCTCATCGGACTCCAGCTCGCAAACGTGCTGGCCTGGGGCGGCTCCAACTGGAGGCGTGGAATCGAGTCCGACGAGGTCATCCTCAGAGTCAAAGAAGGATAAGGGGGAAGTATGGCACGTATTGCCGGGGTGGATTTGCCGAGAGAGAAGCGGTCGGACATCGGCCTGACCTATGTGTTTGGGATTGGCCGAGCTGCCGCCCGATATATCCTGGACAAGGCCGGGATCGATGGGGCGGTTCGCGTGAAGGATCTGAGCGAAGATCAAATCGTCAAGATTCGTGAAATTATCGATCAGGAATATCAGGTCGAAGGTGATCTTAGAAAAACGTTTTCGATGAACATCAAGCGATTGATCGACACCGGCACGTACCGTGGGCTTCGCCATCGGAAGGGATTGCCCGTTCGCGGCCAACGGTCGAAGACCAATGCGCGCACAAGGAAGGGCCGTCGCGCAGGGGTGGGAAGCAAGCCAAGACCAGCCGCGCGTCCGGCCCCGAGCGCCTAACCGTTCCAGTTGTAGGGAGCTTCTTATGAGCGTGAAAAAGGGCAAGAAGAAAGAACGCCGGATCGTCCAGAGCGGGGTCGCGCATGTGCAGGCCTCGTTCAACAATACCATCGTGACGATTACTGACATGAGCGGCAACACGATTGTCTGGGCCAGTGCCGGCAATCAAGGCTTCAAGGGCTCCAGAAAGAGCACACCGTTTGCCGCACAGCGTGCCGGCGAAGCAGCCGCCCGCAAGGCCATGGAAAGCGGCATGCGCCAGGTCGACGTGTATGTGAATGGTCCTGGGTCCGGGCGCGAATCGGCGATTCGTTCCTTGCAAGGCGCCGGTCTCCGGATCAATTTGATTCGGGACGTGACCCCGATACCGCACAACGGCTGCAGGCCGCCTAAGCGGCGCCGAGTGTAGTGAGAGAGTAAAGAAAGTCGAGCGGAAGGAATTCTTCGGACACACCCTTATGGGCGTGTCCGGTAACCGGAGGTAGAGAAGTGGCAAAGTATCGCGGCCCTGTCTGTCGGTTGTGTCGGCGAGAGGGTGAAAAGTTATTCTTGAAAGGCACACGCTGCATGACCGAAAAATGTGCCATCGAACGTCGCAGCTATCCGCCGGGGCAGCATGGGCAGGCCAGGCCGAGAATCTCCGACTACAGCACGCAGCTCCGCGAGAAACAAAAGCTCCGGAGAATTTACGGTTTGATGGAATCACAATTCCGTGGCGTCTTCGACCGGGCGGAACGACAGTCCGGGGTGACCGGTGAAGCGCTTTTGAGATTGCTGGAGTGTCGCTTGGATAATGTGGCCTATCGGTTGGGATTTGGGGCTTCGCGCAAGGAAGCGCGTCAGCTCGTCAGCCATGGGCATGTGACCGTCAACGGCCGGAAGACCAATGTCCCGGGCGCTCAGGTGCGGGCAGGCGACGTCGTAGCCGTGCGGGAGCGGAGCCGAACGCTTGTTTCGATCCAGGCTGCTCTCGAGTCGGTGGAAGGTCGTGGGATTCCGGAATGGCTGGAATTGGACAAGGCGGGCTTCAAAGGGACTGTGCGGGCGCTGCCGACGAAGGATCAAATTACTCTGCCAGTCAATGAGCAGATGGTCGTGGAGTTGTACTCGAGATAACGGCAACTTCATACAACGACGCCGCGCCATTGCAGAATGCATCGCAAGGGCGTGTGGCGGCTGACAGGATGAAGGGGGACTCATGATTAAGGCGATGAAAGACTTTCAGATCCCGATGAGGGTCGAGGTCGATAAGGAAACCGCTTCTGCGACATTCGGGAGATTTTCAACGGAAGCGTTCGAGCGAGGGTTCGGGACGACGGTCGGCAATGCCCTTCGTCGGGTGCTGCTCTCATCGCTGACGGGGGCGGCCGTGACGACCGTCAAGATCGAAGGGGTGCTCCACGAATTCTCTACGATCCCAGGTGTGACGGAGGATGTGACCTCGATTATTTTGAATGTGAAGGGGTTGCGGCTGGCGTTGCACTCAGACAAGCCCAAGACCATCCGGCTGAAGAAGAAAGGTCCGGGAGAGGCCAAGGGGTCGGACATCATTCATGATGCCGATGTCGCTATCCTCACCCCCAATCTCCATATCGCCACGTTGGATAAGGATGCCACGCTGGATATGGAAATGACCGTCAAGCATGGGCGCGGATATGTGCCGGCGGAGCGCAACAAGGAAGAAGGATTGCCGATCGGCGTCATCGCCATCGATTCCATCTTTTCCCCGATTAAGCGGGTGAACTTCCATGTGGAAAATGCGCGTGTCGGACGCATGACCGATTACGATAAACTCACACTGGAAATTTGGACGGACGGAACTATTTCGCCAAGCGACGCGCTCTCCACCGCCGCCGGAATTTTGCGGGATCACGTCGACATCTTCATCAATCCCGAAGCTCGAGTGGAAGGACGTGGCGAATTGGCAGGTGATGACGCCCAGCGGGAGATCAATAAGAATCTCTTCCGCAGCGTCAACGAACTGGAATTGTCCGTACGCGCGGCGAATTGCTTGAAGAATGCAAACATCAAGACGATTGCCGACCTGGTTCAGAAGACGGAAGGCGAAATGCTGAAGACGAAGAATTTCGGTAAGAAATCGCTCAACGAAATCAAGGAAATTTTGACGGACATGGGTTTAAGTTTGGGCGTCAAGCTCGATGCCATGGCCTCGGGCGGCAGCCCGAAGAACGAGTAACGAAGGAAGAGGGAACCGTGCGTCACAGAAAAAAAGGTAGACAGCTCGGGCGGCAGACCAAGCACCGATGGGCATTGTTTCGAAGCCTCGTAACGTCACTTCTCGAGCACGAGCGAATCGAAACGACCGAGGCGAAGGCGAAGGAGATCCGCGGTTTCACGGATCGGATGATCACGTTGGGGAAGGAAGGTTCTCTGCCGGCTCGTCGGCGTGCCCTCAGTTTCATCCGGAGCAAAGACGTGGTGTCGAAACTCTTCAGTGATGTAGCCGTACGGTTCAAGGATCGTCCGGGCGGCTATACCAGAATGGTGAAGACCCGTCGCCGTATCGGTGATGGCGCCGAGCTGGTTGCCATTGAATTGGTATCGAGATCTGAAGCATCCGCTTCGAAAAAGTCTACTCCGGCTGCCCCATCGGCCAAATCAGAAAAAGCCGACTAGGTCCCTTCTCGGGACCTAGTCAGTGCAATTCTTCTGCTTCGTTGACGCAGTCGGTATTGTTGTATTCTCTTCGAGCCAGCCAACCCCCTTTACGCCCAATCGTCCACCTCGCGAGAGTTTACTTGACTAGATCCCCATGCTACTATCGTGCCAGTAATTTGTGATGAGGAAAAAGGAACAGAAACACTGTGTGGCGGCGCTGGGCACAACGTAGTTTATTCGCGCTCAGCGCAATGTTGGCCTGTTTTCTGATCTATTTGCTCATGACGAATGCCACTTCAGTGCCTCCACCGACTGCAATCGTCCCCGGGACGATCGATCAAGCGGACGCGATCATCTCTCGGTTTACCTTTACGCAAACGAAGGGTGACAGGGTGCAGTGGCAGGTTGATGCCAAACAGGCTCGAATGTTCGAACGTGAGAAAAAAGCGGTTCTCGACAACGTGACGGTTACCTTATTTGGTCTGCAAGGAAAAGAGCTGACCGTGCAGGGGGATGAGGGGTCTCTGGATACGGAGTCGAAAGACTTTCTCTTGGCGAATCGATCTGAGCCGTTGGTGATCCACACGCAGAGCGGGTATGTCATCTATACAAATCATTTAATGTGGACTGATCAGACGCGCGAGATCAGGACGAAAGACCCCGTTCGTATTATCGGCCATGGATTGGAAGTGAAGGGGCGTGGTCTTTTAGGGCATCTGGATACAGAAGAGTTTGAAGTGCTCGAGGATGTACATGTGGATTTGGCTCATAGCTCTTAGTTGTGTGCTCCTCAGTTCTGCGTCGGTCGGACTGGCCGCGATAGGCGATGGTCCTGCCAAAGGAGTTTCTGACGAGACCGTCGGGACGACGGTGACTTCCCAGAAAATGACATTCAAGAATCAGGCAAGTCAGGCTGTTTTTGACGGTGCAGTCGTGTTGACCAGAGGAACGCTGGTTGTCTATTCAGATCGGATGATCGTCTCTTTTCGTGATCAGGATCCCGCAGGGAACGAGCCCAAAAAAAGCGGAGAGGCTGGGAAAGGCGCGGCGCCGACAAAGGGGCCGGACACGGTGTCGAATCGGGCGGTGAGTCAAATCGAAGCGACTGGCCGTGTAAAAATCGAACGCGATGCGGGCAACGCGACATGCCAGAAAGCAGTCTATTACCGTGACGAAGATAAGATTGTTCTGACGGGGGATCCTGTGGCCTGGGACAAAGGGGCACGAGTGAGTGGCAAGCGCATCACGATGTTCTTGGCTGAAGATCGGACGGTGGTTGAGGGGGGCTCGCATGTGCGGCTTGAGCCGGAGGGGGGGGCGAAGTGACCGAGGCGGTTCACGTACAACCAGCCGCAGGGGGCGTTTCAACACAACGTCTGCAAAAGGCTGTGCTCCGCGCTGAAGGGCTGGTCAAGAGTTTTCGATCTCGAAAAGTGGTGAAAGGGGTTTCTGTCGAAGTCGAGGCCGGTGAAGTCGTAGGATTGTTGGGGCCTAATGGGGCCGGAAAGACGACGATTTTCGACATGATGGTCGGGCTTACGCAGCCTGATGAAGGGACAATTGCGCTTGATGGGGAGATGATTACGGCTCTTCCCATGTATAAGCGGGCCAGAAAAGGGATCGGGTACCTCCCGCAAGAATCCTCCGTATTTCGTCGACTGTCTGTTCAAGACAATATTCTGGCAATTCTTGAAATGCTGGACTACTCTCGATCAGAGCGGGCCGAACGAGTCGATAGCTTGCTCAAAGAGTTAGACCTCGGACACATTAGGACAAGCATGGCGTATGCGCTTTCTGGCGGGGAGCGCCGGCGCTTGGAAATTACCAGGGCTCTGGCCACGAGCCCGTCATTTATGCTTTTGGACGAGCCGTTCGCCGGCATCGATCCTATCGCCGTGGCAGACATCCAACAGATCATTACCAGACTAAAGAGCAAAGGCATTGGCATTCTTATCACCGATCACAATGTTCAGGAGACCTTGTCGATCACGGATCGGGCGTACATTATTAACGAGGGACTGATTTTGGAATCCGGGTCTCCTGACTCGATCGTGCACAGCGAAACGGCCAGGGCCGTATATCTCGGGGATCGGTTCAAGCTGTAGGGCAGAGTCATACACGATGAAATTGCGCTTAGACCTCAAGCTTAGCCAGAAGTTGATCATGACGCCGCAGTTGCAGCAGGCGATCAAGCTGTTGCAACTGTCCCGGCTTGAGTTGCAACAGAGTCTGGCTCAGCATCTCATGGACAACCCTTTACTGGATGAGATTCCGGAAGAGTCGGAGGACAGCGAGGCCGGTACCGCCGAAGAGCAGGCGGAGGACGCTGCGGCCTCGGCATCCACCAACGCCGAAGCGCCAGAGTCCGAAGCATCGACTGCGGAAGAGCGGGATACTCCTGATGAAGTATCCGCAGCGGGATGGGAAGAGTATTTTGGAAGTGACCGCCGCACCGGGGGCAGCGAGCAGCAGTCGTCATCTTCAGACGATTTTCCTTCTTATGAGCAGACAGTTGCCAAGGCGACTTCGTTGGAAGACCATCTGCTGTGGCAACTCTCGCTTTCCGGATTGTCAGACCGTGAAAAGGCGATCGGACGATCGTTGATCGGCAATCTTGATGATGACGGCTATCTCCGCACTCCCTTATCCGAAGTTATCAACGGAACAGATTTTACAGAGGCCGAGGCCGAGTCGGTGTTGCGAGAGATTCAGACGTTCGATCCGACAGGTGTGGGTGCGAGGGATCTGGCCGAGTGCCTGCTGCTACAGCTGGGTCATTTAGGGAAGAGTCCGATGGGATCGCTAGGGGCGCGTCCCGGCGCGTTGAAGGGGTCGATCGTCGAAGCCGTGGTGCAGCACCACCTGAAAGACCTTGAGAAAAAGCAGTATGCGAAGGTGGCGAAGGAACTCGATGTGACAGTCGAAGAAGTCTTCCAGGCGACGAAGGTGATTGAGGGGCTGGAGCCCAAACCTGGGCGGCCCTTCACGAATACGCAGAACTATGTGATCGTTCCGGATGTTTTCGTTGTTAAGAACGAAGGTGAGTGGGTTGTCCTTCTCAACGATGACGGACTCCCGAGGATGCGGATCAGCCCATACTACAAGCACATGATCGCCTCCGGCGATAGTGGGTCGACGGAAACGAAGGCATACCTGGATGAAAAGTTGCGCGCGGCACAATGGGTTATTCGCAGCATTGAGCAGAGGAATAAGACAATCGTAAAAGTGGTGTCCAGCATTGTGAAGTTCCAAGAACAGTTTTTCGAGCACGGCGTTCAATACCTGAGGCCGTTGGTATTGAAGCAAGTTGCCGAGGATATTGGCATGCATGAGTCTACGATCAGCCGCGTGACGGCGAACAAGTATATGTATTGCCCCCAAGGTATGCTCGAACTCAAGTTCTTTTTCAACGCCGGGCTTCAGCGGGCGGACCAGCCAAGCGACATGCTATCTTCCGTGACCGTGCGAGAAATGATCAAGAGGATGGTGGCGGAGGAAGATGCCAATTGTCCTCTCAAAGACGAGGAAATCGCAGCGCGGTTGCGTGAGCGGCAGGTGTTGATTGCGCGCCGCACGGTGGCAAAGTATCGCGCGGAAGAGAACATTCCTCCGGCTACTCAACGCAAGAAGTTTTTCTAGTTCGAGCCTTGATGTTTTGACCGAACATAATTTGCTTAATAAAGGGTGACGCGCATGAAGATTACTGGACGACACATGGAAGTAACGCCGGCATTAAGACGGCATATCCGTTCACGGTTTGAGCGCCTCGATCGCTATGACGTACCGTTGAATCGATTGGAGATCGTCCTGGGCGTGAACAAGCTGCAACATATGGCTGAAGCGGTTTGTTCCGTAGGAGGGAAACGATTCCAGGCGAAAATCTCGACGCGTGAGATGTATGCCACGATTGATCAATTGGTTGATCGTCTTGATGCCCAGATCAGAAAGTATAAGGAGCGGCGAGTCGAACACAAAGGGAAGGCGAAAACCCAGGTTCCGCCCTCCGTTGCTCAAACAGCCGCTGAGTCCGATGATTGGAAGATCGTGCGTCCTCGCCTTGCCGTACTTTCCCGATCAGAGGCTCGCAGCCAGCTGGAAGCGAGCCCTGGCTCCATGGTGCTCTTCACCTGTGCGGAGTCCGGGAAACTTCAGATCATGCAGCGATCGGAATCCGGACACGTCGTGCTCATCGATCCCTGAGGTTTCATCACGATGCCAGGATTGAAGCTTGTGGTGATCACCGGTCTTTCGGGAGCGGGTAAATCACATGCGCTGAAATATTTTGAGGACGCAGGGTATTTCTGCATCGATAACCTCCCGCCGGCTCTTCTTCCAACCTTTGTTGAGCTCTGTCATCAGCAAGGGGGTGAAATCAAAAATGTGGCATTGGGAATCGATATTCGTGAGCGGGTGTTCTTCGCCGATCTCGTGGGCATCTTGCAGCAAATTAAAGATCTCGGCCATTCGGTCGAACTGATATTTTTGGAAGCCAGCGACGCCGTTCTCGTGCGAAGATTTTCCGAATCGCGGCGGCCTCATCCTCTCTTGCCAGATCTTCCGGTCCTCGAAGGCGTCCGTTTTGAAAGCCAACGGCTCGCTGAGATCCGCGGGCATGCCGATCGTATCATCGATACGTCCAGTTTGAGTGTGCATGAATTGCGCGAGCTGCTGACCAGGCAATTCAGCGAGTACGATGCGGCTCGACGGATGACCATCTCGCTGATTACGTTCGGGTACAAATTCGGGGTTCCCTACGACATCGATCTGTTATTTGACGTGAGATTCTTGCGGAATCCGTTCTTTGTTTCGGAACTCAAGCCTCTCACGGGTGAGGATCCCCGCGTGTGTAATTATGTGTTATCAGACCAAAATGCGGCTTCCTTTCTCGATCAGCTCGAACGAATGTTCCAGTTTCTGATCCCCCTCTTCGAGCGTGAACAGCGGAGCTATCTGAACGTTGGAATCGGCTGTACCGGCGGGCGGCACCGGTCTGTTGCGATTGCCAGGCGATTGCAGGAGCGCTTCGCTTCTTCTGGCCATCACGTCACATTGTCCCATCGAGATCTTGCAAAGCAGTAGCCTTCGCGCCTGCCCTCTCCAATCACTACTTCGGTCGTTTACTGCGTAGGCTGTACGCGGATTGTCGCGTTTTCTTGACAGGTTGGACATCTGCACTATACTTAGCCTGTGCATCGTAGAAAGCGCATGGAGTACGGTGTTTGCGAGTCGCTGTTCGCCGGCCGTCCGAATCGTAAGACATGAGGCAAGGGATGTCAGGAAAACATGAAATGATTTGTGCTTTAAGGAAAGTCATGTACAGTCTGAGGCACGTATGCTGAGCTCCCTCAAAAGCCTCGTCGATACCGACATCTTCTCGATGCTGACACCAAAGCGCCAGTTGGTCGGATTGGATATTGGGTCGAGCGGGATAAAGTTGGTGCAGTTGAAGGAGAATCGTGGCCGGTATGTGTTGCAGAAATTCGGATTCAAGCCGCTGGAACCGGAAGTCATCGTTGACGGAACAGTTATGGATGAAGGACGGGTCGTGTCGGCGATTAAAGAACTGTTCGATGAATTGAATGTCAAGGTCAAGCAGGTTGCGGTTTCGATTTCCGGACATGCCGTGATCATCAAGAAGATTAGTTTGCCGCCGATGCCGGACGATGAGTTGGAGGGGCAGGTCAAGCTGGCCGCTGAGCAATATATCCCGTTCGATATCAACGAGGTCAATATAGACTTTTATGTGCTTCCGCCCGCAGAGGGAGAAGCGGATGGCCAGGGAGACATGTCTGTCATTCTTGTGGCTGCCAAGAAAGATAAGATCAACGAACTGACTGAATTGGTGAAAGGTGCCGGCTTGTTTCCCATGGTAATGGATGTCGATGCCTTTGCGATCGAAAACATGCACGGGATCAACTATCAACTGTCGCAGGAAGAGACCACGGCACTGGTCAATGTGGGCGCGAGCGTCATGAACATCAATATCGTATCGAAGGGTACGTCGCTCTTTACCCGGGATATCCCAATCGGGGGGAATCGCTACACAGAGGCTATCCAACGTGAGCTGGGGTTGTCGTATGAAGAGGCAGAGGAAGCCAAAAAGGGCGGGCGAAGCAGGAATAGTAATCAGTCTGCGGTGCAAGGCGTGATCGAAAGTGTGAACGCAGAAGTCGCTTCAGAAATCGCTCGTACCATCGATTACTTCAAATCCACTGCGTCAGACGGTGATGTGCAGCAGGTGTTGTTGTGCGGGGGCGGTGCGCAGGTGCCGGGGCTTGTGCAGCAATTGCGTGACCGCATGCAGGCGGTTGTAGAGGTTGCCAACCCATTCTCTGAGATCGATACCTCCGGGAGTGATTTAGACCAAGCGACACTTGCCGAATTGGCTCCGAGGGCTGCGGTGGGGGTTGGGTTGGCCCTCAGATCGGTAGGGGATCGATGATCCGCATCAATTTACTGTCCAGTGGGCCGAAGGGACGTCAGGCCAAACCTCAATATGATGTTCGTGCCCAAGTATTGCTAGGCGTGGGCCTTGTGGTAGTCACTCTGGCTGGATGCTGGTGGTATGCAGATGCGCTTGATAGCGAGATTGCCGCCAGGCAAACGGAAAAGGACGAGAAGACCAAGCAGGTGGCTCAGTTGAAGGAACAGGTCAAGCAGGTCTCAGACTTTGAGGCACGAAAAAAACAACTCGAGGATAAAAATCGCATCATCGATCAACTTGAAAAATCGCGCGTGGGACCCGTGAAAGTCTTAGATCATGTAAGTCAGAGTCTCGAGCCTCTCAAGCTGTGGTTGGTGAGAGTAGGAGTGACCGGACAGAATATCGATCTGGAGGGTCGTGCACTCTCCAACGATGACGTGGTCGAATTTGTTAATAACCTGCGCCGCACGGACTACTTCACGGATATCAATCTTCAAGAAAGTCGAGCGGCGTTGGAGAGTCAGATCAGCTTATATCAGTTTAAGCTTGGATTTCGCCTCAAGGGATAATCAGCATGAAGATGCCAGAAATCAATCTTGACGTCCTCAGGACAATCCCCCTTGCGCAAAAGGTGGGGCTTCTGGCGTTGGTTTTGGCCGGAATCCTCGTGGCCTTCTACTACTATGTGGTGGATCCGAAATCTGTTGAAATTGCGGCACTGCAAGGGGAGGTTGGGAAGCTAGATACGGAAATTCAGACCTTGACCATTAAGGTCAAACACCTTGACGAGCTGATCGCTGCTAACAAGCAGCTGGAAATTGAATTGGCTAAAAAGAAAGAACGTCTCCCACCGGAAGAGGAAGCCGTGATGCTTCTGAAGCAGGTGTCAGATCTTGGTCTCAGGCTGGGGCTCGATATCAAGTTATGGAAGCCCGGTGCAAAAAGTGAAGATCCTTCCAAGTTGTTCGTGCGATTGCCCGTGAATGTGGAAGTGACAGGGGGATATCACACGGCTGCCTTGTTCTTTGATCGTATTAATAGCCTCCCGCGCATTGTCACCGTCTCGAACTTAAAAATGGGGACTCCGAGAGCAGAGAAGGGTCGGGTGGTCACACAGACAGTATTTGATCTTGTGGCCTATGCCGCGCCACAGGATGTGAAGATCGTGGCAGCTGTGCCGGCAACTCCTGCGAAATAGAGAGAGGCAGCGGTTTCTTCGAGAGCAGAGAGGCGGCAGGGCCGAATATGGCATACAAACGAAGGGTGGTCGCGGTGTTTGAGATGACGAAGACAACAATTGCCGCTTCCGTAGTTATCTATGCCATCGTACTTGGGGCAGCCGAAGGAGTATTGGGTGGGCCAGGTCTCACGTCGAATGTTAGACAAGTGGCTCCCATGCGGCAGGATTCAGTGAAAGTTCCGTCGATGAATGAAACGACAAAAGAGATGCCTGCTCCAGCCCTCAGTGCTTCTGTACCAGGCTCCCTGGGGAATTCCGGGGAAACTGTTCAGGCATCTGCTCTCCCGTCCATAGGAGGGTATGATCCGGCCGGAAGGCGAGACCCCTTCTCTCCTGTGATGAGTCAGCTTGCTCCTGGTCAAATCGACCCGACTCTGCCTCCGTTGCAGCGCGTGGGTCTAACCGACATGAATTTGATTGCCGTAGTCTGGGGAGCATACGGATATACCGCCATGGTGCAGATGCCGGATGGCAACGGGTACACCGTTCGGAAAGGAACTAGAATGGGGCCAAACAACGGTGTAGTCAGCGCGATCACGGAGAAGGGGATTATCGTTCAGGAACGGTTTACCGATGTGTACGGCAGAAAGCAGGAACGTGAGTATGTCAAGCTTCTCCATCCCAAAGAGGGCCTAGAATGACACGCACAACATTCAATACAACGACGATGGTTCGGACCCTCGCCGCTATGGCGGCGCTGAGTTTCCCGATCGGAGCCCCGGCAATGGGGGCCGACGCGGGGATGGATTCGGAGACGGGGGCCAGTCAAGCGCCAGCCGAGCAATCGTCAGCCGCTCTCAGTGGTCGACAGGCTCAAGCATTGACCGGAATCGAGGTTCAACGAGGAGAAGGTGAACTCAGTGTCCTGATCGCGGGAGATGGCACGCTGTCTCATGAGGAAACCAAGCTTGATCAGCAGCGGCTTGTGATGGACATTCCTCGCATCACCTCCGTCATTCGGAAATCCGTCATTCGTGTGAACCATCCGCTGCTGAAGCAGGTCCGTATTGGATATCATGCCGACAAAGTCAGGCTGGTTTTCGATCTTCCCGGCAAGTCAGACTATTCCGTTGAGCCGCAAGGAGCAAATCTGCTTGTGCGATTCCGAGGTGCCACTGCCGATGCCGTGCCATCCCCGGCTACTGCAGCCCCCACGCTTGTTTCAACTGCTGTATCGGCGGAGGTGGGGGATTCCGTAAAGTGGGAGGCAAGCGAATTGCGATTGGTGAATCGTGCGAAGATTATCGCTCACAGTAGGCCCTCGGCATTTCTTGTTCGCCCTGCCCAAATGATGGCTGATCCGGATTCGGTGGAGAAGCATACTCCGAAAGAGGATTTGGTTCTTGGAGAGACCCGGTATGTCGGCCGGCGCATCTCATTGGATTTTCAACAGGCTGACATCAGTAATGTGCTCCGACTCATTGCGGAGGTAAGCGGGTTCAACATCGTGATTGGTGAAGGGGTCAAGAGCAAGGTCACAATGAAGCTTGTCAGTGTGCCTTGGGACCAAGCGCTCGACATGATTCTCAAGATGAATGGTCTCGGCAAGATCAAGCAGGGCAATATCCTCTGGATTGATTCTCTCGCAAATATCGCCAGGCAGGAGGATGAGGAAGCCAGGGCCAAGGATGCGAAGACGAAGGCCGAAGACCTTGTCGATCGTGTTTTTTATATCCGAAATCTACAGGCGCAGGAGTTGATGACCGCACTGAGGCAAAATTTAAGCACTCGAGGGCTGATGCAAGTCAGTCAAGGGACGAATGCACTGATTGTTCGAGACACTGAGACCAAAATGTCGGTGCTTAAGCAACTGATTGACGGATTGGATCTTGAGGTGCCGCAAGTTCAGATTGAAGCTCGCATCGTGCAGGCGGACACGGTGTATGCCAGAGGGTTGGGAGTCCAGTGGGGGATCCAGAATATTGATAGTGGCGGCGGGAAATTCTCAGCTGTTGGCAACTTCACGGGTCCATTCGCGCCGACTGCCGGTACTGGCGGAAGCGTGATCCCGAGAGACTTCCTTGTCAATTTGCCGGCTCAAGTTCCCGGACTTCCCTCTGTCCCTGCGATTGGATATACCTTTGGCAAGCTGGGGCTTGGGTTTGCCTTGGACCTGAGACTCTCCGCCGGTGAATTGCTCGGATTGGCGAAAGTCATTGCCGCGCCAAAGATCACCACGTTGGATAAACGCGAGGCAAAGATCTCACAGGGAGAATCCATTCCGTTCCAGACAACCTCTCTACAAGGCACGCAAACCACGTTTGTTGACGCCAATTTGGAGTTGAATGTGACGCCTCAGATCACATCGCGTGATCCGAAGGAGATCGGCAAACAGATCATGATGAAGGTTCGCGCCACACGCAATGCGGTCGGTGCTCGCAGCAACCCCGCTGGTCCGAGTATTGATCGTCGTGAGGCCAACACCCAGGTGATCGTACGGGATGGAGAGACGATGGTGATCGGCGGTGTGTTCATCGATACTCAAAACAATAACGTGCAAGGGGTGCCGTACCTGTCTCGCATTCCCGTGTTGGGGTGGCTGTTCAAGAACAAGTCAGAGAGTGTGTCCAAGCAAGAACTGCTCATATTCCTGACGCCCTCGATTGTAAAAAGCTCATAGAAATCTTTCCCGGTTCATGTTGACGGGGATACAAGGCACTGCCTTGTATCCCCGCTCTTGTTTGATTTCCTTTTATTCCGAACGCATGCGCCCGCCTGTCTGCTTCACTTGCGCAGGCTATAACCGGAGCTCCCATTAAGACCTTCCAGGAATACTTTGATCCGTCAGTGACTTATGTTAACATTCGCCTGCTTTCTCCCATGACACACATCGAGCGCCGACATGGGCATTCGTTTCCCATCTTCAGCCCATCGGGGAGCATTTGAGACGCATTGCTAACTGGGCTACCAATCGTCCGTTTCGGTCACGGTTAGAATGAATGTGCAGACCATTCCCGTCAGTTTAGGCGAGCGAAGCTACGACATTACAGTCGATCCCGGCGTCAGCGCTGTTCTTGGCGATCAGCTCAAGAATCTCGCAGAAGCCAAGAAGATCGGTATTGTCACAGATCGCCATGTAGCAAAACACTATCTCCAGCGAACCGTTCGTTCCCTGAAGCAGGCAGGATTCGAGGCAGTTCCCATCGTCTTGCCGCCCGGTGAACGATCGAAGACCCTTTCGACCATCGCACGAATACTGGACGTGCTGGCCACGAACCGATTTGAACGCCGTTCTATGCTGCTCGCGTTGGGTGGCGGCGTCATCGGTGATCTTGCGGGATTCGCCGCAGCCATCTACCAGCGCGGCATCCCCTTTGTGCAGGTGCCGACAACGTTGGTCGCGCAAGTGGATTCGAGTGTCGGGGGAAAGACCGGTGTTGACCATCGTTTAGGGAAAAACCTTATCGGTGCGTTTCATCAACCTAAAGCAGTGTTCATTGATCCGGATACGTTACGGACGTTGCCCCGCCGAGAGTGGGTGGCGGGCCTTGCCGAGGTCATCAAGTATGGCATCATTGCCGACGAGACGTTCTTTTCGTTTCTTGAAGCGGCGATGCCGGCGCTGCTGCGACTCGAAGGGGCTGCCGTGACGCAAGCTATTACACATTCCTGTCAGATTAAAGCTCAGGTGGTGGCCGAGGATGAGCGTGAGTCGGATCGTCGGCGCATTCTGAATTTCGGGCATACCATCGGGCATGCGCTCGAGTCGCTAGGAGGCTATCGGGGACTTATCCATGGTGAAGCAGTAGGAATCGGGCTCGTCCAGGAAGCCGATCTGGCTGTCTCTTTAGGGTTTTGTGAAAATGACGTAGCGGTGCGGATCAAGCGCCTTGTTCAGCTTGCCGGTTTATCCGACCGTATGCCGAACGTTTCCTTCCCGGTGTTGTGGGGTGCAATGCAACACGATAAAAAAGTCGTCGGTGGGAAGGTGATCGGTGTCTGGCCGGCCCGTATTGGCGAGGCGATGATCCGTCCATTAGACAAAGCGGCCTGTGAGAAGTGGTTTCTGAGCCGGCACGGAATTCATAAAACGGTTTCACGTCGAACAGGTAGAGCTGTTCGCCCGCTCCGTCGTGCAACCCGGACACGCAAATAGGCTATCCAATGACAGCTCGACGTGCGCCGTCAACCGCCCAACTTGAACAGGCCTTGAGGGAGAAGTCCCGCGAGGTCGATGTCCTGCATCGGATTACCGATTCCATCAGCAACACGCTCGACCTCGAAGCCGTCCTCAAGCAGATCGTCGAGGTGGTTGTTGAAGTCACCAAGGCCGATGCCTGTCTCCTGTACCTTCTCTCCGATAATGACGATGAACTGATTCTGCGGGCCTCAAAGAATCCTCACCCGAAGCTCATCGGGCGAATCACAATCGGCATGGGAGAGGGGATCACCGGGTGGGTGGCGAGAGAGCGCACGCGCGTGGTGATTCCCAGCAATGCCAGCGACGATCCTCGGTTCAAGTTCTTTCACAATCTGCCTGAAGACCGGCATCAGGCATTCGTGTCGGTGCCGATTATGGCGAAGAAGGAAGTGGTCGGTGTGATCAATGTGCAGCACAAGCGTCCGAAACGGTATCGCCCTGAGGAGCTGACGCTCCTGTCGACCATCGCGAATCAGGTAGGCGGAGCCATTGAGAATGCCCGTCTTTATGAGCAGATGAAGCGCAAGGCCTTGCAGGTTGAAACTTTATCGCAAGTGTCCGAGACCGTGGCGTCAAATCGCCTGATCGAGGATGTGCTGCAATTGCTGGTCACCATGACAGCCCAGATGATGAGCTCCAAGATCTGCTCCATCATGCTCCTGGATGAGGCGACCGGCGAGCTGCGGATTGAGGCGACTCAAAGCCTGAGCGAGCAGTATCGCCGCAAGCCCAATCTCAAAGTCGGACAGGGCATCAGCGGGCGTGTCGTGAAAGAGCATAGGCCGATCATTGTATCTGATGTGACGAAGGAGCCGGACTACATGTATCCCGACATGGCCAAGAAGGAAGGCCTCTGTTCGTTGTTATCGGTGCCGATGATGGTGCGTGAAAATGCGATGGGCGTGATCAACAGCTATACCTCGGTCCCTCATGCGTTTACGTCGGAAGAGGTCAAGCTGTTGCAGGCGATCGCCAACCAAGCGGCCATCGCGATCGAGCACACGACCCTGCTCGAAAAGTCGTTCGAAATGCAAGAGGCCCTGGCCGTCCGGAAGCTTCTCGATCGAGCCAAAGGCTACCTGATGCGGTCCAAGAAGCTGACTGAGGAAGAGGCGTTCAAGCTGCTCCAGCGGCAAAGCATGGACCTTCGGAAGTCGATGCGCGAGATTGCCGAAGCGGTACTCTTAGCCGGAGAGCTTAACGAGCGGGTTGAAAAACAACGAGGCTGAAGCTCCGCAGTATTGAGCATGCCCAACGGCTTGGGATGGAACGAACGGTTTGATGCCCGCTTCTTCTTGATGCTATTCTGACACCAAGTTAAGCCGATTCGCATCGCAGTTATTGACTCCCCCTCGTCCTAGACGTCTATGCGCACCTTTCGTATCGCCATGGTTCAAATGAACCCCACGGTCGGGGATCTGGACGGGAATGTTCGTCGGATCACTCGATGGTTGCGCGAGGCGAAGAAGGCGAAGGCCGACCTGGTCGCATTTCCAGAGCTGGCGATCACCGGCTATCCCCCTGAAGACCTCCTGCTCAAACCGCAGTTCGTAGAAGACAATCGCTGCGCGCTGAATGAAATCGTACGGGCTTGTCATGGCCTTGTTGCGGTGGTGGGGTATGTGGGGCAGGGGAATCATGCCGAGTCCCGTGCGTCTCGGCCATCGGTCGTCTCAGCCGGACGCCACGAACTCTATAACGCTGCGGCGATGATCGCCAACCGACGTCTCATCGGCAGCTACAGTAAATGGTATCTGCCGAACTACGGAGTGTTCGACGAGAGCCGCTATTTCCATCCGGGGCGGAGACTCCCGTTGTTGTCGGTCAACGGAACGACGGTAGGCGTGAATATCTGCGAGGATATCTGGCTTCCGGAAGGGCCGACCCGTGCCCAAGCGGCGGCGGGCGCGGAAGTGATCGTGAACATCAACGCCTCGCCGTTCCATGTCGGGAAAAGCCGTTCGCGGGAACAGATGTTGGCAACACGAGCCCGGGAAAACGGCGTCATCGTCACGTATACGAACACGGTCGGGGGGCAAGATGAACTCGTGTTCGACGGCAACAGCGTGATTGTCGATCAGGCCGGCGAGATCATCGCGCGAGGCGCGGCGTTTCAGGAAGATTTGATTGTCGCCGATCTGAACGTCGAGGCGGTTGCGCGGGGACGGCTGGCGCATGGCCGAAAGAGAATTCTGAGCGGCAAGGCGGCGGAGGCTGTCGATCGTGTGGCCGTGAAGGTGTCCCCTGCCAAGACGAAACGGACCCGACTGGTCCCGGCTCTGGCAGAGCCGGTAGGCGAGATCGAAGAAGTATACCGGGCCTTAGTCTTGGGCGTGAAAGATTACGTCGGGAAAAATGGATTCAAGCGAGCCGTGATTGGACTGAGCGGCGGAGTGGATTCAGCGCTCACCGCGGCTCTTGCTGTGGATGCGCTCGGTCCGGAAAACGTGCTCGGCGTCTTTATGCCGTCCCCGTACACCTCGCGGGAGAGCGAGGAAGATGCGGCCGAGTTGGCCCGTCGGCTCGGGATCGAATGGAAAACCGTGGCCATCACGCCCATATTCGATTCCTACCGGAAGTCCCTGGCCCCTTCGTTTCAAGGCACGCGGCCGGATACGACGGAGGAAAATCTGCAAGCCCGTATTCGCGGCAACATGCTCATGGCGTTGTCCAACAAGTTCGGCCATCTCGTGCTGACGACGGGCAATAAGAGCGAGATGAGCGTGGGATACGCTACCCTATACGGAGACATGGCTGGCGGGTTCGCCGTGATCAAGGATGTGCCGAAGACCATGGTGTATGACTTGGCAGCGTGGCGAAATCGACAGGATAAAGCCGCGGTCATTCCGAAACGGACGATCGACCGGGCCCCAACGGCAGAGTTGCGGCCGAATCAGAAAGACGAGGACAGTCTTCCGCCTTATTCACTGCTGGATCCGATCCTCAAGGCCTATGTCGAGGAAGACCATTCAGTGGAGGAGATCGTCGCCATGGGATTCGAACGGCCGATGGTGTTGCGTGTGGTGGCGCTGGTCGACGGCAGCGAATACAAGCGGCGGCAGGCGCCGGTCGGGATTAAAATCACGCATCGAGGGTTGGGCAAAGACCGGCGTATGCCGATCACGAACGGCTATCGAAGTTTCTAGCTGCAATTTACGGAGCGGTTTGCTGCAGCTTCGAAGGTGACGAGGGTTTCCGTTTGGTATCTTGTTTCGTGTTCTGACTGTCGAGTTGTTTCCGAACGGATTGCAGCTCCTTCCTGAGCGACTCCAACTCCAAATCTTTCTTGATGACGAGATCTTTGAGTGCGTGAAGCTCGGCCTCGCGTTCGCTCAATGCCCCCGTGCTTTGTGGGGCGGCTTCGGAGATCTTGGTGTCTGGCGGAGGGACGAGAGCCGGCGCGGCCGCGCGTTCTGCCGGAAGAGGCGGAGTGACGGTGGGCCCCGATACGACGGCGTGCTGCAGCAGCTGATAATCGACGACAATCATCCGGTCAGTCGTTGCTCCTCCCGTCGGCCGTTGAAAGGTGTCGGACCGCTGGGCGGCGCTTGGCGTGAAATGCAATGTGCGATTGGAGAGGCCTGAGGAATCCAGAAGACGCTTTTGGGAAGTACTGTCCGCGTTGGGTTGGCCCGGTGCATAGCGGTACTGGGAGAGCGTCACATACAGTGACAGCCCATAGGCATAGAGGGAGCCCGCAGTGGTTTCGGTGAGGGCGTTCTCCAAGCGTCCGGAATTTGGGCGAGGGCTTCTCACGAGAAAGGACACGGTCTCTCCCGCTGTGGCCGTCGTCAGCGCTTTGGCGATGCGTGGCGCCAGAAACTGAACCTGTTCATCCGAAAAGACCGGATCGGCCGGAGACGATCCGGCCAGAATTTCCTGGAGTGTTCGCTGGCGCTCTTGGACTTTGAGACCGTTCAAGACGCGGGCGATGAGGCCTTGATCCAAATTGATCGGGTGGCTGGCCTGTATCGATGGATCAGGGATTGCTTGAAGAGAAACGCTTCCGCGCGGATCTTCAAGAAGGGCGTTCTTGTCTTGAGCGGTCGTGCTGCAGGCAGTGCCGGAAAGGCAGAATAAGGCTAACAACAGGAAATAACAGGGGGTGTGGGTCCATTCCGGATGCGGTCGTGTGGAAGTCATAGGTGAAGCCGGAGTCTAGCACAGGTCGAAGGCGGTCACCAGGCCGGCTTGCAGGCAGTTGGACCGGCGGACAACAGGCGGAAACTCTCGAAACATCCATCGACAAGGGCGTTGACAGATTTTCCTGAGGCGTGCTACAAGCTTGCCTCATTAGATCGGGAAACAACGGCGTTTCCCACCAGCGTCACGTCAGTGCGGTATGGACAATGGCGTCCTCCGGCCCGTCGGGCTAGAGGGCGTTTTTTTTTGGGGTCGACAGGTATGCATGCAGAATCCGGATGGCGCAGCAGAATCGAATGGCACGAGAACGTTGAAGAATGCCGTCCGGGAACGGAGCGCTGTTCCGGCGCAACATGCCGGCATTGGCTGGTGGGAATCGCAGGAAGATGGAACGTCACGTAGATCAGCGGAGACGAGAGAATGCGCACAATGGCGTGCGTGGCGACGACGTCGTCGTGGTGAGTGCGGCAAGGTAGACAGGCAACGGAATCACCAAAGGACGAGGGAGGACGACACCATGTCGGTACGCAGTCTGATCGGGATAGGGATGTGTGCACTGTTATCGCTGGCCGGCGGTAATTCGGTGTTCGGCCAGGGGCCTGCGCCGGCTCCGGCCTCGACGCCGACCGTGCAGGAGCGGCTGGACGCGTTAGAGAAGAAGGGGGAGGCGCCCTCACTGTGGAAGACGTTGGGATTCAAGGCTTCCGGGTTCGTGGATGTGGCCTACACGCAGAACTTCAACAATCCCAACAGCGACCTCAACGCCGGGCATATCTTCGACACGAATGCCAACGGCTTCATGCCGCATTTGGCCCAAATCATGCTGGAGCGGCCGGCGGACGGCGGCGGCAGCGCCCTGGATCGGGCAGGCTTTCGCGCCCGGCTGAACTTCGGCGCCGATTCCCGGGTCACCCGGGCCCGCACCAATTATCAAACCGGCACCAGCAACGACGAAGTGGATTTTCAGGAACTCTATGCCGAGTACCTGCTGCCCGTCGGCAACGGCCTCAAGGTCCAGGTCGGCAAGATGAATACGCTGATCGGCTACGAAGTGATCAACAGTGCCGAGAACGCCAACTTTTCCCGCTCCTTCATGTTCGGTACGGGCCAGGCCTTCACGACCACGGGCATACGGTTCACCTACACCTTCAGTCCCCTCCTCACCGCCTCCTTCGGGGTGGTCAATGGCTGGGACAACATCGACGACAACAACCGGGGCAAGACGATCGAGTACCTCGTCGCCCTGACGCCCCATGAGAAGGTCGGCCTCAGCTGGTACGGCTCCTATGGCCCGGAGCAGGCCAATCGGCAGTTCGGCGACGCGACCTCGGGCGGGGCTCCGGGGAACCCCGCGGCCAAGCGGTTTGCCAACGGGCTCATTCTCACGCTGAAGCCGACGGACAAGGACACGGTGGTGCTGGAGCCGTACTACGTCAACGAGGCGAGCAATCCCGCCCGGGCGGCGAATCCGAACCTCAAGGCCAATGCCCGGTGGAACGGCCTGGTCGGCTATCTGATTCACGACTTCGATGAGCAATGGAGTGCCCGGTTGCGCGCGGAGATCTTCGAGGATGCGGGCGGCTCCCGGGTTTGTACCGGCACCTGGAACAATGCGGGCGGCACGAATACGTGCGCGGGGGCGACCAATACACTGCCCGGAGCGGTGGTGACCAATGTCCCGGTGGCGCAGACGCTCTGGGAACTGACCCCGACCCTGCAATTCAAACCGGTCCCCTCGCTCATCACGCGGATGGAATTCCGCTACGACAAATCCGATCACAACGTCTTCTTGTATGGCACCCGCCCCACCAACCATCAAGAAACCCTGTCCTTCGAAGTCATCTACCTGTTCTGAGCAGGGATGGAAAGGATATGAATATGCCTTCACATAACAGCCAGATGAAAATAGTGCTGACGCTGCTTATCTGTTTCGTCACGTTAGCAGGGGGCGCGGCTCTGTATGCCCAAGACGCAGGCACGCCGGCTCCAGCAGCCCCCGTTTCTGCCATGCCCGAGGCAGCGGCAGCGCCAGCCGTTCCGGCTGCGCCGAAAATCGATACCGGAGACACGGCCTGGGTTTTGATCTCGACCGCCTTAGTCCTGGCGATGACAGCGCCGGGGCTGGCGTTGTTCTATGCCGGGATGGTTCGGTCCAAGAACTCGTTGGGGACGATCATGCAGAGTTTTATTATCCTCTGCCTGATCAGCGTCCAATGGGTGTTGTGGGGATACTCGCTCGCCTTCGGGCCTGACAAGGGCCACATTATCGGAGGATTGGAATGGCTGGGGCTCAACGGCGTCGGGCTTGATCCCAATGTCGACTATGCGGCCACGATTCCGCATCAAGCCTTCATGATTTTCCAGATGATGTTTGCGGTGATTACGCCGGCGCTCATCACCGGTGCGTTTGCCGAACGGATGAAATTCAGCGCCTTTCTCGTGTTTACGTTGCTGTGGGCCACCTTCATTTATGATCCGCTCGCCCATTGGGTGTGGGCGGTCGGCGGCTGGGTTCGAAATCTCGGAGCGTTGGACTTTGCCGGCGGGACGGTAGTCCACATCAGTTCCGGCGCGTCGGCGTTGGCCTGCGCCATCGTCTTGGGACGGCGATTGGGGCATGGGAGGGAGCATATGGCTCCGCACAATCTGCCCATGACCGTCTTGGGGGCCTCCTTGCTGTGGTTCGGGTGGTTTGGGTTCAATGCCGGCAGTGCGGTGGCCTCCGGGGCATTGGCAACCAGTGCGTTTGTCGTGACCAACACGGCCACGGCGACTGCCGCGCTGGCCTGGATGATGGTGGAGTGGATGTATCGAGGGAAACCCACGGTTCTCGGCGCCGCGAGCGGCGCAGTCGCCGGGCTGGTGGCGATCACGCCGGCCTCAGGGTTTGTCGGGCCTCTGCCGTCGATCGTGATCGGGCTTGGGGCGGGCGTGTTCTGTTACTTAGCAGTGTTATGGAAGTCTAAGTTGGGCTATGATGACGCCCTCGATGTGGTCGGGATTCACGGCGTCGGAGGCATTTGGGGCGCATTGGCGACGGGCTTGTTCGCATCGAAAGCGGTCAATGCAGCCGGCGCGGACGGATTGTTTTACGGCAATCCCGGACAGCTGGGCATTCAAGCCATGGCTGTCGTGGTTTCGGTCGTATTCGCATTCGTCGGAACCTTCGTGATTCTGAAACTTGTGGATGGTTTGGTGGGCCTGCGGGTGAGTGAGGATGCCGAGCGCATGGGCCTGGACCTCAGTCAGCATGATGAGCGGGCCTATTCGTAAGACAGTGGGTGTTTCACCAGAGGAGGAGAGCAGTGATCGATTTGACGCAGGACAGTAAGGGAAACAGCAGGCATCGTGGAACGCGTGGCATCATCAACCTGGTCATTGCGGCCATGATGCTGGGAAGCCTGGCTGTCTTAGCGGGATCGGTTGCCATGGCCCAAGACGCAGCCGTACAAGCGGGAGCCGGCGTCGCAGCTCCTGTTCTGAAAATCGATACGGGAGATACCGCATGGGTTCTGACTTCCAGTGCGCTGGTGTTGGCCATGACCATGCCGGGATTGGCACTGTTCTACGGCGGGCTGGTCCGGAGCAAGAATGTCTTGGGGACGATCATGCACAGCATGATCATTCTCTGTCTGGTCAGCCTGATCTGGATTCTCGTCGGCTATAGTTTGGCCTTCGGCCCCGACAAAGGGGGCATCATCGGGGGGCTGGAGTGGATCGGACTGAACGGGGTGGGAAGCGATCCGCACCCCGTATACGGGCCGACGATTCCACACCAGGTCTTCATGTTGTTTCAGCTCATGTTTGCCGCGATCACGCCCGCGCTGATCACGGGCGCGTTTGCAGAGCGCATGCGATTTTCCGCGCTGCTGCTGTTCGCGGCCCTGTGGTCCGTGATCATCTACACGCCTGTTGCCCATTGGATCTGGGGCGGTGGATGGCTCGGCAAGATGGGGGCGCTGGATTTTGCCGGCGGTGCCGTCGTGCATATCAGTTCGGGAGTGAGCGCATTGGTGTGCGCACTCGTGATAGGACAGCGCAAGGGATACGGAGTGGAGTATATGGCGCCCCATAATCTTCCGATGACGTTGCTGGGGACCGGCCTCTTGTGGTTTGGCTGGTTTGGATTCAACGCCGGAAGCGCGTTGGGGGCAAACGGCGTCGCAGGGAGTGCGTTTCTGGCCACTCACACGGCTGCGGCGACTGCTGCGTTGGTTTGGATGTGGATAGAATGGATGCATCGGGGCAAGCCCACCGTATTGGGTGTGGCGAGCGGAGCCGTAGCCGGACTGGCGACGGTGACCCCTGGGGCCGGGTTCGTCGGACCCTTCTCAGCGATCATAATCGGCGGATTTGCTGGGGTTTTGTGCTATTTCGCCGTTGTTTGGAAGGGGAGGATGGGCTATGATGACTCTCTCGACGTCGTGGGCATCCACGGCGTAGGAGGCATCTTCGGCATCCTGGCAACGGGGTTGTTCGCGTCGAAAGCGATCAATGCCGCGGGAGCCGATGGTCTGTTCTTCGGGAACGCAGCGCAGTTCGGGATCCAGGCCGTAATGGTCGCTGCGGTGGCGGTTTTTTCCGCCGTCGGCACCTGGATCATTCTGCGGCTCGTTGATGCGATGGTCGGTCTCCGGGTGCCGCCTGAAGATGAGGCCACCGGGCTGGATCTGAGTCAGCACAATGAGCGCGCGTATTCGTAAACGGAGATCACACTTTTGATGCAACGATGATTCCGGCGACCCGAGCGACGCAACAGGGTCGATCACCTCGGGTACGTCAGGCAAGGAGGCAGGCATATGAAGCTGATCGAAGCCATCGTCAAGCCGTTCAAGTTGGATGAAGTCAAAGATGCGTTGCTCGAGATGGGTGTGCAGGGCATGACGGTCTCGGAAGTGAAGGGTTTCGGGCGTCAGAAGGGGCACAAGGAAACCTATCGCGGGCAGGAGTATACGATTGAATTCGTGCCGAAAGTGAAAATCGAAGTGGCGGTGACGGACGCACAAGTGCCGCGCGTGATCGAGACAATCACACGGGCGGCCAAAACCGGCAGCATCGGGGACGGCAAGATTTTCGTCCGCGATTTGAGCGCGGCGGTTCGCATCAGGACCGGAGAAACCGGAGATACCGCATTGTGACGATGTTCGTGGATCAAGACCGATCCAATTCCGGAGGGCGCGAGGAGGAAGCGGCGAACGCCGGCCTCCTCCTCGCGGACCGGCGGCGTGTGATTGGGCAGCGCGTGATGGATGGAGCCTCCGGGGCCGAGACGCTCGCCGCCATGACCGAACTGGTCGACAGCCTCATCGTCGGGCAGTACCGGGAGACCTTGCGGCAAGGCGGCGCGGAACTGTCGTCGGCGGCCATGCGGCACTGTTGCCTGGTGGCATTGGGGGGCTACGGTCGCCGTGAACTGGCGCCCTATTCCGACATCGATCTCATGTTTCTGTTCCGCCCCGAGGGGAAGACGCATGTTGAAGCGCTTGTCCGTGCGGTGTTGCATCCGCTCTGGGACTGCGGGTTTCAGGTCGGGCACAGTGTCCGGACGATTGCCGACAGCATTGAGCTGGCGCAAGCCGATGCGACGGTGAAGACCTCCATGATGGAAGCGCGGTTTCTGGCCGGGAATGCCGATCTTTTTGAAGAATGGCACGGCCGCTACGTGCGGAGGGTTGTTGCAAAAGCCACGGACGCCTTTCTCGACCAGAAACTGGAAGAGCGCCGGCGTGAGTACGACAAGTTCGGCGAAACGGTATATCTGCTCGAGCCGAACGTCAAGAAGAGCAAAGGCGGGCTCCGGGATCTCCACCTGCTTCAATGGGCCGGGATGGCCCGGTACCAAGCCCCGACCATCCGTGAACTGTCTGACCGGGGCATTCTGTCGCGGAGCGACGCGCTGGCGCTGACCGACGCGCGGGAGTTTTTGTGGCGCGTGCGCGCGTTGTTGCACGTGCATGCCGGTGCGGCGCAGGAAATTCTGACGTTCGACGAACAAGTCTGGCTGGCCCAGCACTTCGGGTTTCAAGACCAGCCGCATCTGCTCGCGGTCGAACAATTCATGCAGCTGTACTATCAGCACACGATGGGACTGCATGAGCGCTGCATGCGGTTTGTCGAGCGCTGCCGGAGCGTGTCGTTCTGGCGTCGAATGGTTCGATTTCTTCCCGCACCCCGCGTCGATGAATACTTTATGGTGAGGGGCGGCCTGTTGACGGTGGCCGACGATAAGCGGGCTACGGTGTTGGAAAGTCCGGCCCTGCTGCTCCGGCTGTTCGACCTGGCGCGATCCAAGAACCTCACGATCGTGCCGCCGTTGCTCGAAGACATTCATCGCCATGTCGATGCCGTCTCGCCCGAGTCCTATCGATCTCCCGAGGTCAGCCGGGCGTTCTTAAAGATCCTCGCGGGCCCTGGCACCACCAAGACGCTTGAAGCTATGCATCGAGCCTATGTGCTGGAAAAGTTAGTGCCGGCGGTGGGAGCCGTTCGCGGCCTCATGCAATTCAACCAGTATCACAAGTACACCGTTGATGAGCACAGCCTCCTGGCGGTCGGCCGCGCCGAAGCGCTGGCCCAGGAAGGGACGGTGCTGGGAGACGTGTATCGCAGCATCAAGCGGAAGGATCTGCTCCATCTCGCAGTGCTGCTGCACGATTTGGGGAAAGGGCAGGAGGAAGACCATAGTGAAGTCGGGAAGCGGATTGCGGAGGACACGGCGGCGCGGTTCGGGTTCGACGAACAAGAAACGCGCACGCTGGTATTTCTGGTCCACCGGCATCTAGTGATGGCCCACACCGCGTTTCGGCGGGATCCCAACGACGTGAAAGTCGTTCTGCCGTTTGCCCGTGAAGTCGGCACGCCGGAAGTGCTGAAAAAACTCCTGGCATTGACCGCCGCGGACATTGCCGCGGTGGGTCCCGGCGTGCTGACCAAGTGGAAAGAGTCGCTCCTCGTGGAGTTGTATCTGCGCACGATGCCGGAAGTGTCGGGCGAGCGCGACGCCACCGGCGAACCGGAGCGGCTTGCGCAAGTTGTCGAAGAGGTGAGCCGAAACCCGCTTCTGACCGTGGCGGGAGGTGTTTCTGCGACGTGGATCGAGGAGCAGCTGCGCCAATTTCCGACGCGTTACGTTCACGGGACGCTTCCGGCCCGCATTGCCGCGCATCTGGCGGCTATACGGCGACTGCACATGGGGGAAGTGGTGGTCGAATCGGGGTTCAACCACGAGTTGGGAACCTGCGAGTACACCGTCATCGCCCGTGATGATCTGACCCCCGGAATTTTTTCGAAAATTGCCGGCGTGATGGCCTGCAGCGGGCTGCAGATTCTCGATGCCCAAATTGTGACGAGAGTGGACGGCATCGTCGTCGATACGTTTCAGGTGACCGATCCCGACTACCAGGGCGTTCCGCCACGAGACCGGATGGCCACGGTGGGCGATCGCATTGCCTCGGTCCTGAAGGGATGGGAGCATGTCGACGATCTGCTCCGGCGCGGGGCGCGGCTGAAGCTGACGCGCCCGCTGCCGAAAGTGAAGGACGCGACCGAAGTGCGGATCGATAACGAAACATCCGATGGGTTTACGATCGTCGACGTGTTCGCCGACGACCGTCAGGGGTTGTTGTATGTGATCACGAACGCCATCTTTCAGCTGGGGCACTCGATCCATGCCGCGCGGATCTCGACGAGGCTGGATCAAGTGGCCGACGTGTTCTACATCACGGATCAACGCGGAAAGAAGCTAGACGATCACGATCAGTTGGAGCGGTTGCGAAGAGGTGTGGAACAGGCCATCGAGAATTTCCTCGGGGCCAAAGCGGCCTAATGGCGGCTGCACAGGTGGTTTTATCGAGAGGTGATCTGAAAGGAGGAGGGGAATGAACGCTCGTGAGGTGTTGGAGTATGCGAAGAAGAACAAGGTCCAGGTCGTGGACTTGAAGTTCGTCGACCTGGTCGGAACGTGGCAGCATTTTACGATCCCGGTGGGCGAACTGACCGAGGATTTGTTTAAGGACGGCTCCGGGCTGGACGGTTCGTCCATTCGCGGATGGAAGGCAATCAACAACAGCGACATGCTGCTCGTGCCCGATCCGGCGACCGCCTGCATGGATCCCTTTTGCGCGGTTCCGACCTTGAGCTTGATCGGCAACGTGGTCGATCCTATTTCGCGCGAGACCTACGACCGCGATCCGCGGTACATCGCCCAGAAGGCGGAAAAGTACCTCCAGAGCACGAAGATCGGCGACATCTCCTACTGGGGGCCGGAAGCCGAATTCTTCATCTTCGATCATGCGCGATACGATCAAACCAGCCACAGCGGCTACTACCACATCGATTCCGATGAAGGCGTGTGGAATATGGGGCAGGAAGGCCACAACTTGGGCGGCAAGATCCGCCACAAGGAAGGCTACTTCCCGGTTCCGCCGACCGATACGCAGCAGGACATCCGCACCGAAATGATTCTCGAGATGGAAAAGGCCGGGATTGCGATCGAGAAACATCACCATGAGGTGGCGACGGCCGGCCAGGCGGAAATCGATATCCGTTTCGACTCGCTGGTACGGACCGCGGACAAGATGCTCATGTACAAGTACATCGTCAAGAACGTCGCGCGCCGGCACGGCAAGACCGTGACCTTCATGCCGAAGCCGATTTTCGGAGACAATGGCAGCGGCATGCACACGCACCAGAGCATCTGGAAGGACGGCAAGCCGCTGTTCGCCGGAAAAGAATACGCAGGCGTCTCGCAGCTGTGCCTGCACTACATCGGCGGCATTCTCAAGCATGCGCCGGCCTTGGCGGCGTTCACGAACCCGACCACGAACTCCTACAAGCGGCTGACGCCGGGATTCGAAGCCCCGGTGCTCCTGGCCTATTCCAGCCGGAACCGGTCGGCCGGCATCCGCATCCCCATGTACTCGCCGAGCCCGAAGGCCAAGCGAATCGAGGTGCGCTTCCCGGACCCCGGCGCCAACCCCTATCTCGCCTTCGCCGCGATGTTGATGGCGGGCCTGGACGGGATCGAAAACAAGATCAATCCGGGAGAACCGGCCGAAAAGGATCTGTACGATCTCGAGGCCAAGGAAGCCGCGAAGATCAGGACCATGCCGGGCAGTCTCGACGAATCCCTCAGGAATCTGGAGAAGGACCACCAGTTCCTGCTCAAAGGCGGTGTCTTCTCAGAGGATCTCATCGAGGCCTGGATCGGGTACAAGCGGAGCAAGGAAGTGGATCCGATGCGGTTGCGCCCGCATCCGTACGAGTTCTTCCTGTACTACGACGTCTAGGCACGGCAGCCCGTACAGCGGTATGGGTTGACGGTCCGAGGGGACCTGTGATACAAGTTTTCTTCATGAGCGGTGTTGAAGCAATGACGCTTCGATAACGGCTCTCCAAATAGGCACACGGACAAAGGCGTCCGTCATTCTGGAAAGAGTGGCGGACGCCTTTTTGTTTCTGGAGCAGGGTACGGAAGCCGGTGCCGGGTACAGCGGAGATAGGTCGGTGCCGACCTATCATTCAATGCGGACAATGGCGTCCGTCTCTCGTGAATGGGAGGCGGACGTTTTTTATTTCAAGGATAAAACAGTTTCAAAATGTTTCGAGGTGTGAGGGATCGAGGCGCTGATCGGATACATGACGAAGGACAAGCAGGATAGGAAGAAAGGAGGGTCCCGATGACACAATTCTTGGTGATGTGGAGCTTGCTCGTCGGAGTGGTCGGGCTTCTCTGGGTGCTGGGCGTGAGCATCGTTCATGACAACCGTGTTGGACAGCACAAAAAGGCGCGCACGATCTGACCATCATCCGTGACAGGAAGGTGTGCTGAGTGCGGACATCGACATCACTGGACGGTGCGGACAAGCAAGGTTGTGTTGTCTCACGCGAGTTCGGCCGGTCTGCAGCAAGCAGTTTGGTCCGGGGAAAGAACCTGGCAATGCAGGGAAGGAGGCGGTCATGAGCGAGGGAGATCGAGGGGAAAAGTGGCCGGTGACAGAGAAGGCGACTGCTGACGCGGCACAAGCCGAAGCCTCTGATAGGCATTTTGAACGTGCCGTCGAGCGAGCCGTGTCGATGGCTGTGCTGGAAGCCGCCGGTCCCTCGCGCAGGCAGTTTCTGGCAGCCATGGGCACCGCTGCGCTGACGACCCTTATCGCCGAATTCTTTCCGCTACAGCAACTGGCCGCACTCGCGGCTGATCCGGCGGGAAAGCCGGAGAAGAAAGATCTGAGCATCGGCTTCATTCCGATCACCTGCGCTACGCCAATCATCATGGCGGAGCCGCTGGGATTCTACCAAAAACACGGCCTGAACGTGTCGGTCAAGCGTGCGGCCGGCTGGGCGATGATTCGGGATTGGGCGATCAACGGCGAAGTCGATGCGGCCCACATGCTGACACCGATGCCGCTGGCGATCTCAATGGGCGTCGGGTCGGTGCCCAAGCCGTTCTACATGCCGGCGGTCGAAAACATCAACGGGCAGGCCATCACGCTGCATGTCAAGCACAAGGACGTCAAATCGGCGGCCGACATGAAAGGCTTCCGCTTTTGCGTGCCCTTCGACTTTTCGATGCACAACTATCTCCTTCGCTACTATCTCGCCGAAGGGGGGGTGCATCCGGACAAGGACGTGCAAATTCGCGTGGTGCCGCCGCCCGAGATGGTGGCCAATTTGAAGGCCGGCAATGTGGACGGATATCTGGCGCCGGATCCGTTCAATCAACGGGCGATCTACGAAAATGTCGGGTTCATCTTCAAGCTGTCGAAGGACATTTGGGATCGGCATCCCTGCTGCGCGTTCACGGTGTCGCAGGAGTTTGCCGCCAAGTATCCGAATACGTTCAATGCGTTGTTCCGGGCCATCGTGGACGCCACGCACTATGCCTCGAACCCGGCGCATCGCAAAGAAATCGCAGCGGCGATCGCTCCTACGAATTACCTGAACCAACCGGTCACCGTGCTCGAACAAGTGTTGACGGGTACCTATGCGGATGGGCTGGGAAACATTCGGAAAGACCCCGGCCGCATCGACTTCGATCCGTATCCGTGGCATTCCATGGCGATTTGGATTCTCACGCAAATGAAGCGCTGGGGCCATCTGAAGGGCGAGGTGAATTATAAGTCCGTGGCCGAGCAGGTCTATCGGGCGGCGGACTGCGACCGAATCGCCAAGGAGCTGGGGTATCCGACTCACCAGGCGACCACGATGAAACACGTCATCATGGGGAAGGAGTTCGATCCGTCCCAGCCGGAAGCCTATGTAAAGGGATTCGCCATCCATAGCATGGGGTGATCATCGGCAGGGGAGCATACGGCGGCAGGAGCCGAGGCGAACAACTCGCGAAGCGCATTGAGGAAGGCAGGGGGGGACAGGATGGCCCGACGAGCGACAGGCAGTCCATGGTTGATCACGGTGTTTCTCATCGTGGTGTTTCTGCTCGCGTGGCATCTCGCGACGCTGAGATCGGCCTTCGATGCGAAGGGGCTGACCGACGAGCAACTGCAGATGATGGAGTTCAACGGCGACATCGTGCGTCTGCCGGATGGGACGTACACGTGGAATCCGGAGAAAGAAAAGGTGAAAGGGATTCCAGGCCCCCTCGCGGTCATGGAGAAGGCGCGGGAGGAACTGAGCGAAGCCTTCGTCAAGAAGGGCACCAACGATCACGGGATCGCCTATCTCGTGATGTATACGGTATCGCGATTCGGCGCAGGGTTTCTTGCGGCATCGGTAGTCGCGGTCGTGCTGGGCGTGTTCCTGGGGCTCAACAAGGTGCTCTTTAAGGCGGTGAACCCGTTCATTCAGATCTTGAAGCCGATTTCGCCGCTGGCTTGGATGCCTTTGCTGCTCTACACGGTCAAAGACCCGAAATGGACCGCCATCCTCGTGGTATTCATGGCGGCGCTCTGGCCGACGCTGGCGACGACGGCCTTCGGCGTGAACGGAATTCGGAAAGACTATCTGCATGTCGCGGCTATTCTACAATTGTCCTGGTTCAAGCGGCTGTTTACGGTCATCCTCCCCGGCGCGGCTCCGACGATCGTCAACGGACTGCGCATTTCGTTCGGCAGCGCGCTGGTCGCGGTCGTGCCGGCGGAAATGCTGCTGGGAGAATTGGGAGTCGGATATTTGAGCTGGATCGAATGGAATAACCTGGATATTTCCGGCGTCATCTTCGCCATTCTCGTCGTGGGATGTGTCGGCGTGATTTTAGACGCGGGGTTCAACAAGCTGGCCGGGCTCGTCACCTATCAGGAGTAACCCATGCCCTATCTTCAAATCGACCATGTCAGCAAGTCATTCCCGAGTCATACGGGTGAGGGACACGTGTGCATCTTCGAAGATGTCACGATTAAGATCGACCAAGGCGAGTTCGTCACGGTCATCGGGCACTCGGGCTGCGGCAAGAGCACGCTGTTGAACATCATCGCCGGGCTGGAGACGGCGTCCGAGGGAGGCGTCATCCTGGATGGGAAAGAGGTAGTGGGCCCCGGACTCGACCGGATGGTGGTGTTCCAGAACTTTTCGCTGATGCCGTGGATGACCGTGTTCGAGAACATCGCGCTGGCAGTCCGATCGGCCTACCCGGACTGGACGCCCGCTCAGGTGACGGCCCATGTGAACAAGTACATTGCGCTGGTGGGGCTCAAGGGTGCGGAAACGAAGCGGCCGACGGCTCTGTCCGGCGGAATGAAACAACGGGTCGGGCTGGCGCGCGCCTTCTCGATCGAACCGAAAGTGCTGTTGCTGGACGAGCCTTTCGCACAGATCGACGCGCTGACCAGAGGCGTCATTCAGGAGGAACTCATCCAGATGTGGAATAGCTCGAGGAACACCGTGTTTATGGTGACCCACGACGTCGATGAAGCCATTCTGCTGTCGGACCGCATCTTATTGATGACGAACGGCCCTTCGGCGCGGGTCGGCGAAATCGTCGACGTCACGATTCCACGGCCGCGCTCGCGCGAATCCGTCATCGAGCATCCGCACTACTACAAGATTCGCAACCATGTCATTCATTTCCTCGTGCGGCATGCCTCGCATGTCGCCACGAAGGAAGGGGAATCCGGTGTCGAGGGGAGCGGTGCGCCGGTCAGGGTGAACTTTTCGTAAAGGGTCGCTGGGGGAAGAGGGGTCGGAGCCGATAAGGAACAAACAAGAAGGAGGCCGTTCATGGAGAGGGATGAGGTCCGGAAGGCGATAAAAGCGAAGCGAGTGGCGAAGAAAGTGACGATTGCCGAGGTGGCGAAGGCGGTCGGCAGAAACCCGACGTTCGTTGCCGCGGTGCTGCAGGGAACGCACAAGCTGCCGGCGGAGGAAGCGAAGAAGGTCGGCGATCTGATCGGATTGGATGCCGAGCTGACGGCATCCTTGAGCAAGTTCCCGGTCCGCACCGATTTCCCGAACACGACCGACCCCTTCAAGTATCGCTTGATGGAGATCATCGGCGTGTACGGAGACTCGATGCGCGAGCAGGCGAACGAGATGTTCGGGGACGGCATCATGAGCGCGATCGACTTTACGCTGGACATGGAAAAGGTGACGGGAAGTCAGGGCGAGGCTCGATGCAAAATTACGCTGAACGGAAAGTGGCTCGAGTATAAGACGTTCTAGGCCATGCGCTGACCGGCGGGAACAAGGGCGTTCCTGCATGGTCACCAGAGAGCGTCAGAACACACGGACAACGGCGTCCGTTTTCCGAACGGGAAACGGACGCCGTTGTGTTTCACACCGGTGGCGGTTGAGGAGGAACGGATGTACACAGCAGATCATGAACGGATTGCATCGTCGGCCGAGAAGAAATATCGGTTCCTGGCAGTCTCGCTGCCGCGCTATCTTGTGCTCTCGGCGCTGGCCGGCGTCTATGTCGGATTCGGCATCGCGTTGATTTTCAGCGTCGGAGCGCCGCTGGCTGCGGCCGGATCGCCGATTGCGAAGCTGGTGATGGGCGTCTCGTTCGGGATCGCCCTCACTCTGGTGATCTTCGCCGGATCGGAATTATTCACCGGCAACAACATGACCGGCGTCATCGGTGGGCTGTCGCGCAGCCTCACCTGGGCCGAAGTGGCGCAACTCAACGCATGGTCCTGGGTCGGTAACCTTGCCGGTTCCCTGGCGCTGGCCTGGCTGGTCGTTCAATCGGGCGTCTTGTCCAAGGGACCGCAGGCGGAGTTGATCGGAAACGTGGCGGCCACGAAAATGGCGCTGCCGGTGTGGGAGTTGTTCCTCCGCGGGCTGCTCTGCAACTGGCTCGTCTGCCTCGCGGTCTGGACCTCCGGGCGGACGACGAACGATGCGGCCAAGATCATGCTGATCTTCTGGTGCCTCTTCGCGTT
>CAZOUA010000019.1:0-53866 GCA_964582865.1 uncultured Nitrospira sp.
TGCTCTTCAAGTATTTCAAGCAGCTCTTCGCGCAGGTGACCAATCCGCCGATCGATCCGATCCGCGAACAGCTCGTCATGTCACTGGTGACGAACATCGGACCGAAACCCAATCTGATGGACGAGTCGCCCGAGTCCTGCCGCCGCATCAAGGTGCAGCAGCCGATTCTCACGAACGCCGATCTGCAAAAAATCCGCGGGATTTCCGATCCGCATTTCAAGAGCAAAACACTCCGTATGCTGTTCCGCGTAGCTGAAGGACCGGACGGGCTCGGCGCGGCGGTCGACGATATGTGCAAGCAGGCATCGCAGGCCATCAAGGACGGCTACAAGTTCCTGATCCTCAGCGATCGCGGCGTCGATGAAGAGTGGGCGCCGATCCCGAGCCTGCTCGGCATCTCGTCGATTCACCACCACCTCGTGCGCGAATGCACGAGGACCGAAGTCGGGTTGATTTTGGAAACCGGCGAGCCGCGCGACGTGCACCAGTTCGCCTGTTTGATCGGCTACGGCGCGGGGACGATCAATCCGTATCTCGTCTTCGAGTCGCTCGTCGATATGGAGCGCGACAACTATCTGCCGGAAGGGCTCGATGCCCAGACGGCGGAAGGGAAGTTCATCAAGGCGATCAACAAGGGTCTGTTGAAAATCTTCTCGAAGATGGGCATCTCGACGGTGCAGTCCTACTGCGGCGCGCAGATTTTCGAGGCCATCGGATTGAGCCACGAGATCATCGACCGCTACTTCACCGGCACGCCCTCGCGTGTAGAAGGCGTCGGGATCCGCGAAATCGGCGAAGAGACGTTGCGGCGCCATCGCGTGGCCTACGAGCCGGCGGCGATTCGCCAGCTCGATTTCGGCGGCGAGATCCATTACCGCATCCAGGGCGAACACCATAACTGGAACCCGGAAACCATCTACAAGTTGCAGCACGCCAGCCGCGCGAATGATGCGAAGACGTACGCCGAATTCGCGCAGATTGTGAACGACGAGAGCAAGCGCCGGTCCAACCTGCGCGGGCTGCTCGACTTTAAGTTTGGATCGCAGCCGATTCCGATCGAAGAGGTCGAGCCGGCGAGCGAGATCGTCAAGCGGTTCAATACCGGCGCAATGTCGTTCGGTTCGATCAGCAAGGAAGCGCACGAGACGCTGGCGATCGCCATGAACCGGCTCGGCGGCAAGAGCAACACCGGCGAGGGCGGCGAAGATCCCGAGCGGTTCATTCCGCTGCCGAACGGCGATTCCAAGAACAGCTACATCAAGCAAGTGGCCTCGGCTCGCTTCGGCGTGACGGCCCACTATCTCGTCAATGCGCGCGAATTGCAGATCAAGATGGCGCAGGGCGCGAAGCCGGGCGAGGGCGGCCAGCTGCCGGGGCACAAGGTTGACGAGAACATTGCGAAGTTTCGGTATGCGACTCCCGGCGTGCAGCTGATTTCTCCGCCGCCGCACCACGATATTTATTCGATCGAAGACCTCGCGCAGCTGATCTTCGATTTGAAAAATTCCAATACGGATGCCGCGGTTTCCGTGAAGCTCGTGTCGGAAGTCGGGGTCGGCACGGTGGCGGCCGGCGTGGCGAAGGCTCATGCGGACAAAGTGCTCATCAGCGGCGATTCCGGCGGCACGGGCGCGTCACCGCTGGCGTCGATCAAGTACGCCGGCATTCCCTGGGAGCTGGGTCTTGCGGAAACGCATCAGACACTCGTGCTTAACGATCTGCGCGGCCGCATCCGGGTCGAAACCGATGGGCAATTGAAAACCGGACGCGACGTCATCATCGCGACATTGCTCGGCGCGGAGGAGTATGGCTTTGCCACGGCGCCACTCATCGTCGAAGGCTGCATCATGATGCGCAAGTGCCATCTGAACACCTGCCCGGTCGGCATCGCCACGCAAGACCCCGAACTGCGCAAGAAATTCAATGGCAAGCCGGAGCATATCGTGAATTACCTGTTCTTTGTGGCGGAAGAAGCGCGGCAGCTGATGGCTAAGCTGGGTTTCCGGACAATCAACGAGATGGTCGGGCGCGTCGACAAGCTCAAGATCACCAAGGCGGTCGATCACTGGAAAGCGAAGGGGCTGAATCTCACGCCGCTGCTCACGACGCCCGATGTCGGGCCGGAGGTGCCGCGTTATTGCGTGCAGAAACAAGATCACGGACTGGCCGATATTCTCGACAACAAGCTGGTCGAACTCTGCAAGCAGGCCGTCGAGAAGGGTGAGAAGGTCACGCTCGAATTGCCGATCAAGAACGTCAATCGCACGACCGGCACGGTGCTCTCCAGCAGGATCGCCAAAAAGTACGGGCTGGAAGGTCTGCCGGAAGATACGATCTCGATCAAGTTCAACGGATCAGCCGGGCAATCCTTCGGCGCGTTCCTGGCGAGGGGCGTCACGCTGACATTGGAAGGCGAGTCGAACGACTACATCGGGAAAGGCCTCTCCGGCGGCAAGATCATCGTGTTCCCGCCGAAGCACGTGCTGTTCAATCCGGAAGAAACGATTCTCATCGGCAACACCTCGCTCTACGGTGCCACGCAAGGCGAGGCGTACTTCTACGGCATGGCGGGTGAGCGGTTCGCCGTTCGGAATAGCGGCGCCTTTGCGGTCGTCGAAGGCACCGGCGATCACGGCTGCGAATACATGACGGGCGGAGTAGTCGTGGTGCTCGGGCGAACCGGGCGCAACTTCGCCGCCGGCATGTCCGGCGGCGTGGCCTTCGTGCTGGATGAACTCGGCAAATTCCAGGGCCGCTGCAACACCGGCATGGTCGAATTAGAGCCGGTGACGACGAAAGAAGACAAACAGTTGCTCCATGGCCTCATTACCAAGCATTTCATGTATACGGGCAGCCGCAAGGCCAAGCAGGTGCTCGATGCGTTTGATGCAACGCTGTCCAAGTTCGTGAAGGTCATGCCGGTCGACTACAAGCGCGTCATCGAAGAGCGGAAACGGAAAGCGAGCGCAGTCCACTAGGTTCGGGCAAGCGGCAAGAGGCTAAGGGCGAGAGGGTAGACAGAAGAGATACCGATGGGTGATCCGAAGGGTTTCATGAAATATGCGCGTGAGGGCCCGAAGCGAAAGCCGGTCGAGCTGCGCGTGCTCGATTGGAAGGAGATGTACGAGCCCATCTCCGAAGACAAACTTAAAGTGCAGGGCGCGCGCTGCATGGATTGCGGCGTGCCGTTCTGCCAAGGCAACACCGGCTGCCCCGTCGTCAATCTCATTCCAGAATGGAACGATCTCGTCTATCGCGGGCGGTGGAGAGACGCGCTCAAGGCGCTGCACACGACGAACAATTTCCCTGAATTCACGGGCCGTCTCTGCCCGGCTCCCTGCGAAGGTGCCTGTGTGCTCGGTATCAACGAAGACCCGGTGTCGATCCGCATCATCGAATGGAACATCATCGATCGCGGCTTCAACGAAGGCCTCGTGACGCCGATCCTGCCGGTGGTGAAAACCGGCAAGACGGTCGCCATCGTCGGGTCAGGCCCGGCCGGTCTGGCGGCGGCGCAGCAGCTGGCGCGCGCCGGCCACAGCGTGACGCTGTTCGAAAAGTCCGACCGCATCGGCGGGTTGTTGCGCTACGGCATTCCCGATTTCAAAATGGAAAAGTGGGTCATCGACCGCCGGCTAGAGCAGATGAAGGCCGAAGGGGTGGAGTTCAGAACCGGCGTGGCCGTCGGCAAGGACATCACCGGCGAACAGCTGCGAAAGCAGTTCGATGCGGTGGGATTGACCATGGGAGCTGAGCAACCGCGCGAGCTGCCGATCCCCGGCCGTGAACTCAAGGGTGTGCATCTGGCGATGGAATACCTCACGCAGCAGAACAAGCGGACGGCCGGCATTTCTGTCACGGATGATCCGATCACCGCCAAGGGGAAGCGGGTCGTGATTATCGGCGGCGGCGATACGGGGTCGGACTGTTTGGGAACAGCGCATCGCCAAGGTTGCGTGGAAGCGCATCAATTCGAACTGCTGCCGGAACCGCCGCCGCAACGCGCCGGCTCGACACCCTGGCCGCTTTGGCCGATGCAGCTGCGAACCTCGCATGCGCATGAAGAAGGCTGCGACCGTCAGTGGAGTGTGTCCACCACGAAGTTCACCGGGCACAATGGCCACATCACCAAGCTTCATGCCCATCGCGTGAAGTTCGAAGGCGGCAAGTTCATCCCGATGCCCAATACGGATTTCGAGATGGATGTCGATCTCGTTTTGCTCGCGATGGGGTTCACCGGCCCGGTCAAGAACGGTTTCCTCGACAGCCTGGGCATCACCTATGATGCGCGCGGCGCCGTGGCCGTGGATGACAACTTCATGACCAACCTCGACGGCGTCTTTGCCGGCGGCGACACCAAACGTGGCGCTTCGCTCATCGTGTGGGCCATCGCCGAAGGGCGCAAGATGGCGGCCGGGATCGACAAGTACCTGCAGGCTGGGAAGTCTGCAAAAACAGGCCGCTGAAAACGCCCTCTTCTCACCCGCCCACCCCGGCGCGTCGAGGCGCGCCTGTCACCAGGCTTCGTTCTCGCCTCGCTCAAACCCTCAACGTACCGAGAACCACAGCGGCGGCGGCCAACGGCCGTCATTCTGCCTAGACTTCTCTTTTATTCGTCTGTATCTTCCAAGCCAACGCCATTTTTGAGAATACTAAATGATGCAGCAAACGTATCCCCGCAGCCCGAAGGCCCTCCTCGGTGGCATCGCGCATCTGGGGCGGTTTATCGACAAGATCCGTCTGCGCAACTCCGGCAAGATCCAGGATTACAACTACATCACAGTAGGGTTCGATAAGTATTTGGTCGATTTTCTGCAAATCGATGCCAAGGCATTCGAGCAGAAAGTGCTGGCCGGTGGAACGGATGAGGAGTTGCTCGCGTGGGTTGTGGCGCACGGGAAGCCCCTGATGCCGGAAGAGATCGCCCAGTGGAGCCAGAATCTTCTTTCTTCGGGACCGAAGGATGATGCCGCGCACAAACGCTTCCAAGGGCGACTCCAGGAAGTAGCCGCTAAGCGCAGTGTATCGGTGAGTGCTCTCCCTCCTGTCTCCACCTGGGCTGATGTAATTGAGTTGGATGAGGGAAGGCTGTAGAAGTCCTCGGCCCTATCGCCCAGGTTGTGTCCCGGCTATAACGGGTCCAGCTTCGATAGCCTACTGTGGGGCAACTTGGTGGGAACTGTAGCCATCTTGCTTCAAATCCAGGGCAGACACAGGCTCTTTTTGAGAAGAATGCAGATGGAAACCGCGGATAACGAAGGATTTCGATTCCGGCTGCGATGGCATCAAGATTGCTGTAGAGTCTCTAACCAATCGTGGGGAATAGGCCCCTCGTTTCGAAGAAACTAACCAGGAGGACAGCATGATCAAGACCATTTCGACCATTACGGCGGCTGCGGTATTCGCGGCGTTTACCAGCGTGTTTGCCCAGGCTCCTGCCTCTGCTCCGGAACCGGCGCCTGCTCCAGCTCCGGCGCCACAGGCCACGACTCCAGCTCCGGCGCCTGCCATGGGCGAGGAGACGAAGGGCGAAAAGCATGAGGGCAAGGGAAAAGGAAAGGGCAAAAGCCATGGCAAGAGCGGTGACAAGAAGCGCGGTCTCGATCGTGCTGATGAAGCGGCCGGCGAACATGGCAAGCAGGGCCGTGACAAGGCCCGCGGCAATCACTAATCTGCGCTGAACGCTCTCGAAGCCAGAGCAAGAAGCATAAAGGCGGCCAGCTCTCATCAGCTGGCCGCCTTTTCTTTTTCAGCCCAGAGGCTTTGCCAGGTGGGCCGGGGCCGTTAGGCCGCTGCCTTCTGAAGCAGTTTCTTCACTTCCACATGTGCGAAGATGACGTCGGGCTCCCGTTGCAGGGCTTCGTAGTAACTCCGCTCAAAGCCGTCGCCTTCTTCCGAAGGCCGGATCAGCGCGCGCACTTCAGCCAGGAAATGTTCCACTTCGACGGTCGTCGGCTCAGTGTCGTCGTCGAGTAATTCGTCGACCCGGATGACCAACTGGGAGAGGGGATGGAGCCATGTGAACCAAGGATCGTTGAGGACGAGCTGGAGCAATTGCCCTGTCGAGCCGACACGGCCGTTGATGCGTTCATAGGTTACCTGCTCGGCGATGATGAGAGCCTTGTGCAGCCCCAGCAGGCCGCGGCGCACGTCGGTGAGCGATTGTTTCAGGGCTTCTGCGGTAAGGGGGGATTCGAACGCCTGTGCCATAAATTTATTGTAGCAGGTCGCAGAAAAAATGGGGTTGGCCTGGCGGTAAAAAATCTGAGGCGCCGTTGTCGTTATCGACCAAGGCGTCCCCCGCCTGAATTTGAGTGTGGAGCGGCCGTTGGGGGAGAAGAAGGTGACGGCATCATCGGGCGATTAGGATGAAAGGGAAGAACGGGCGCAGGAGTCAGTTGGTTCGGTGGCGAGGGTGATCCAAATGGTGTCACGGCCCGCTGATTCTGATCGCCATGCGGACCCGGCGGCAGAGGAATCGTTGGCTCCGGTGGCATGACGACGGCGCCGCCTTGGCCATGCGGATCGGACTGCATCCCGATTCCATTGCCGAGATCGGTGATTGTGACGCGGCTGCCGTGAGGCGATTGCACGACTGCCACTTCAGCCCGCGTCACGGCGGTGGTCAAAACCATCGCCGTCGTAATAAGCCATCCAGCGATGCGTGCCCGCATGGCCGATCTCTCCAAGGATTGCATCATCCTACCAAAGAGAGGCAGCGCTATGCAGCCTTGGGCAATAGCTTTCTGACACGGAAATGCGCCAGCACCACGTCGGGCGCCCGGTCCAATGCTTCGTAGTAGGCCCGCTCAAAGCCGTCGCCTTCGACCGATGGATGGAGCAGGCGACCGGTTTCCTGGATGAGGTGTTCGACGATCTCGTCGGTGATGTCGTAGCTGTCGTCTTCGAGCACGTGATCGATGCGAACGAGGAGATCGGCGATTGGGTGGAGCCACGTAAACCACGGATCCTTTTGGAGTAGCGCAAGCAGGGCATCGACGCTTTCGACCGGTCCGTTGATGCCTTCATAGGTCAGTTGCTCAGCAACGATGAGGGCTCCGTGAAGACCGACCAGGCTTTCACGAATCGCGAGCACCTGGCGCCGGCGCACGTCGAGGGGAACGAGGGCTGTCGTCTTGGGTGAGGCCGCCATGTGTCAAGTGTAGCAGGCCGGTGCCATTCTGCAGAGCCGCATGACGGAGCGCCGCAGCTTCGTCCAGGTGATTTCCTGAAAGAACCCAGGTATTCTCCTGCTGCCCGGGGTATTGCCAGAGGACTTGAGAGGGAGTGCGCGATGGAGCGTCGAAGGCACCGGCGCGTGTCGGCCCAGTTCCAGGGGTTTCTATCGGGGAACTCGCACGAGGTGGAGGGCCACACCCTTGATTTGTCGCTCGGTGGCGCGAGATTTGAGAGCGATCTGGATGTGTTTCCGGGAAAGGTGATCGTCGTGCGGTTGGTTGTCCCGGGTCTCGAGTCCGCCTTGTCGATTCAGGAAGCTCGGGTGCAGTGGGTCGATGAGCAGACCTTCGGCGTGGAATTTCAGAAGGTTCAACCGGACGACCTCGATGAGTTAGAACAGCTCATCGACGAGTACGACGATGCGGAGCGGGGTGGGCATGCATAGATCCGTGCCGATCGGCTGGCTTCGCGGTCCCCGCTAGGTTTCGTAGTACACGACGATCGAAGCTTTGTTGCACTTGCAACAGGTGCCTTGTCCCGTCATCGGTACTTGTCCTGCCTTCTCTGCCGCCTGAATCTGCGCGTCTTCAGTTCTTCCGACCTTGTTGTAACAGTTGCTGCAATACGTCGCGGTCTTCGCCATGGTCCCTCCTGTGGGTTGTGTGAGCGCGGCTCTTGATCTCTCTCCGGCACATGAAAAATGGCGATACGCAGTAAGACGTATAGGCTAAGTATAGCGCGGGCAGAAAAAAATGCTTGGAGAGGGGGAGTGGCGGAGCGGGGTTAGAGCCCCGTCCTGGTCCCAAACCCGGCAAATAGCTCGCCGGTGGTGTAGTGCGTGCCGGGGGGGTCGTCGATATCTTTCCGGCGGATATAGTCGTTGAGGACCCGTCCCTCGGCGGTCATATGGACGTGAGGCAGCGCCAGGTTCATGCGGTAACGCTCGATTGCGCCCGCGACGCGGCTGATGAACACGACCGTGCCGTCCGGTTCTTGCCGTTCCACGACGCCGACATGGGTCAGGGGGTCGTTGATGAATCCGTCGCGGTTAAAATCCCAGGTGTTGTCGAAAAAGACCAGATCGCCTGGTTGCACGGCCGGGCCTTGATGAAACTTGCCGTGCCGGCTGATGTGATGGTGGATGAGCCGCACGCCGTTGGCCTTGGGGTCGGGCGCACCGCTGTCGTACAGATCAATGCCGTGTTCCAGGAAAATCGCGCGGGTTACGGCGGCACAATCGTACCCGATCCGTTTGCCGTTGGCCTGAATGCTTGTGGCCCCTACGAGCTTGGCGGCCGTGTGAACGATTGCGGCTCGGCGCGAGGAAGCCTCCACCGACTTGCAACAGGCAGGGCTGGAAACGGCAGCGGTTCTAGGGCGGTCGCTCGAACCGGTGGCGCAGCCGACGAGCGTGGCCACCGTAATAATCAACCCGATAAAGAACAGGCGGGGCCTCAACGCGCTGATTGGAGTGGCGTCATCAGAAGGCATGATGGATTGTAGGCTAGCATGGCCGGGTAGAAGGGCCAAGCGATCCGCTACTTCGAGCCGGCGGGCCGTTCAGTTTGAGCAGACGACAGCGCGCAGCGAAATCCGACGGTCGGGGAACGCTGGTCCGGCGGTCCGCCGCTGCGGGTTGCGGTGCGGAGCATGATGGTCTTGCTCTTCCAGGAGCCGCCCCGCAAACTCTTGTAACGGCCGCTTGCCGGTCCCGGCGGATTCCGTTCCGGCACGTAGGCGTAGTAATCGAATCCGAACCAGTCGTGAACCCATTCGGCGACATTGCCGGCCATGTGATGCAGTCCGTAAGGGCTCTTGCCCGCGTCGTGCGAATCCACCGAGGCAAGGATGGGGATTTCGTGGACATGATGCTGGCCGAACATCGCCAATGTATTGTCGGGAGGGCTCTGCCCCCAGGGGAATAAACCGCCGTCGATGCCACGGGCTGCTTTCTCCCATTGGGCTTCTGTGGGAAGGCGCTTGCCGCGGGCCGTGCAAAAGTCCTGGGCTTCCTGCCACGTCACGTAGAGCGCAGGCCAGCGGGCAAGTGTCTGGTCTGAGACGGAATGGACCGTGATTACATGCCAGATCAATTTCTGCAACTCTTCCGGCGGATGCTGTTTCCGCTGATGGAGGAACGACAGAAATTCCCCGAGGCTCACTTCATCCCGGTCTATTTCGTAGGTATCGAGCCAGACCCGCTGCTGCGGGATTTCCGTGTCATCGAACTGCGTCCAGGCGCCGTAGGGATCATCATCAATCCGCTTGCTGCCGAGCAAAAACTGCCCCGCGGGAACCGTGACGACGGGAGACGGCTGGCCGAGAGCGGCGATCGCTGTCAAGTGTCGGCTCAATTCCAATGACGGTTTAGGACCGGCGGCCCACAGCAGCGGTGTGAAGAGAAAAAGAATCGAGACCGTGAAGCAAGATGCCAGGCGGGACATTATGTTTTGCTGGTCGAGGCGAGGGCCTTGCTGACCTCACCGATAAGCCGTCGTTCGATTTCTGCCGTTTCTTCCGCGCTGACGCTCAGAATGCGCCCGCCCTGTGCCAGTTTCTCGAACTCCGCCTTCACGCTCAGGCGGGTGACGTTGGCCGGCTGGGCCTGCAAGCTGATCACGTACTGGTTTCGAAACCCGGCGACTTCGAGTGATGCCGGATTGGAGATCTTTCGTTCCGTGACGAACACGGCTTTCTGGTCGGCTTTGATGCTGACTCTGACCTGGTAGCCATTTCTCGCCAAGGCCTCTTCGACGGTCTTTGCCACGGTACTCAACGGACGGGGAATATCTTCGATCTGCGCTCCTTTGCTCTCGATGTGGATGCTCTGGGCCGCCTGCTCGATCGCCGTCTTCTTGATGTCCGCCGTCAGTTTTCTCGCTTGCACCAGCTGGCTCTCAAGCTGATCCGCCGCGGTCTTCGCTTCACCCTTGGCGCTGTCCGCCGCCTTTTTGGCGTCACGGATTTCTTGGTTGAGGAGATCGATCTGCTGCTGCATGACCTTGTTCCCGTCTTGCAGCGAACTGACGAGCGATTCCTGCTTGGCGAGTTGTTTCCGAAGCTGGTCATTTTCCGCCTTGAAGGGCGAATCATCGGGTTTGCAACCGGCAAGCAGACACAGCGCCGCGACACTGCAGAGGCCAATCTGAGCAAAGGTATGTCCTGCAGGCGGATTTCCCGAAGCGCGCATCTTCATAGTCGGGATTATCCATGCTTCGCGCGCTGTTGTCCATGAAGATTCTCGCAAAACCGCTGTTTGACCCTTCTGGCGGCCGCGGGCTATTCTTTCTTGCTGCGTTGACTTACCTTGAAGGGTCAAGGACCAATGACGACATTGATTCGCAAAACATTCTCCGTGCCGCCATTAGGCTGCAATTGTTCCATCATTGGCGATCCGGTGACGAAGCAGGCGATCGTGGTCGATCCTGGCGGGGCATACGAGCGCATCCTCCATGATGTCAACCGGTTGGGGCTGACCGTCACCCTGATTCTCCACACGCATGCCCATTTCGATCACTTTCTAGCCTCGGGAGAATTGAAGAAGGCGACGGGCGCGACGCTCTGTCTGCACGAAGAGGATCGAACCCTCTGGGACATGCTCGATATCCAATGCCGCATGTTCGGCGTGCCCTATGTCCCCGTGCCTCCGCCGGACTATTGGTTGAAGGACGAGGAGCAGCTGCTCATTGGCCAGGTGAAAGCGGTTGCGTTGCATACGCCGGGTCACACGCCCGGTTCCATGAGTTTCCATGTGCCGGCCGGAAAAGTCGTGCTGGCAGGCGATACGTTGTTCCGCGGAAGCATTGGGCGAACGGATCTCTGGGGTGGAGATTTTGACGCCATCGAGCGATCGATCCGCGAACGGCTCTATACGCTGGAGGACAGCACGGCGGTGGTGACCGGACATGGACCGGAGACCGAAATCGGAACAGAAAAGGAATCGAACCAATTTTTCCGAGCCTGACGTCCATGAGGTGACGCATGATCACACGAGGGCTGTTCGCGCTCCCGATCGTCATTGCAGGTCTCTCGCTGTTTCCATCCGCCCAGGCTGCTGAATCTCACGCGCCGCCTCCCGAGCCGGTGACGATCGCCGGCGTAGACGTGCGTCTCACCGACCACGGGCCGGTCGTGCTGCTTCGCGCCGAAGGCAAGGCGATTCCGATTTTTGTCGATTTGACGGTGGCGATGTCGATTCAAGGTGCCTTGAACGGGGAGAAGCTGGCGCGACCGCTCTCGCACGATCTCATGCACACGATTTTGGACACGTTCGGCGGGAAAGTGACGCAAACGGTCATTACGCTGAAAGGCAGTACCTACTATGGCGCGTTGACGGTGGCGTTTCGAGACGACGTGCGGGTGTTCGACAGCCGGTCGTCGGATTCGATCGCACTGGCGATCCACTTCAAGGCGCCGATCATCGTGGGGCGGGATCTGCTCGATTCGGCGGGGCGGCTGTTGGAAAAGTCGAAAGCGGAAGACCTGTGAGAGATTATTCTCTGGCCATCCGCTCCTTTAAACGTGCGAGGCGTTTTTCGGTCGATTGCTTGATGAATTCCATGTTCTGAGCGAGGTGCTGCTCGGCGGTGATCTTGCCTGCCTCGCGCCGTTTCAGCTGGTCCAGTCCGAACTGGGCGATGGTCGGGCCGTCTTCCTTGTTCAAGCCGCTCCAAATCTCCGCACAACGCGTTTGTTTCACGGGCGGGTATTTATCGCAAGGAGGATCTGCCGCCCAGGCTTGTCCTCCAATGAGTCCTGTGAGAAGAACCGTGATGCCTAGCCGTTTCACGTCGGTCTGACCCATTTGCTGTATGCCACGCGATCGTCGGGAGCACGATACCACACCGAACGTTGTTTTGCAGACCATTGCGACGTATGAACGGCTTGCGGAGGAGTTTCTGTCCCGTTGGGGGCCGCGGCGTCATTGATTCATCTGCCCAAGTCGGCTCTCCGGATGACACTGGCCGGGCTGCTCGATCTCCTTGCGCCAAGCGGAGTCCTTGCGCAACTTTCACTCACGGAGGGAAAAGCCGGATGCTCAGCCGGGGATGGATTCCCGGTCGCTACTTTGCGCGGTGGAGGAAATATGAACTGGAGCGGACGTTTCGTGCCGCCGGCCGATCGGGCTAAATCTTCATGGCTTCAGTGACATCATGCAGCGTGGCCTTCGCCACGTCGCCGGCTTTGCGGCTGCCTTCCTGAACGATCTCGTCGAGTCGCGATGGATTGCTCACGAGTGTGGCTCGTGCGTCCCAGATCGGGGCCATCTGCTCGACCAGGCGATCCGCCACCAGTTTCTTGCAGTCGATGCAGCCGATGGCGGCGGTTCGGCAATCCTTGTTGACTTGTTCCTGCACGCCGGCCGACGAGTAGATCTTATGGAATTCATAGACGGGACAAAGGTCCGGGTTGCCCGGGTCGGTCCGTCTGACCCGGGCCGGATCGGTCACCATCGTTTTGAGCTTCTGACGGACGACCGGTTCGGCGTCGGAGAGATTAATCGTGTTTCCGTAACTCTTGCTCATCTTCCGCCCGTCGGTGCCGAGGACTTTCGGAAACTTCGTCAGATGTTCCTTGGGTTCGGGGAAGACGGTGCTCTTGTAGAGGTCGTTGAACCGCCGCGCCAGCTCGCGCGTCAATTCGAGATGGGGAAGCTGGTCTTTCCCCACCGGCACAAAGTCAGGTTTGTACAGCAGAATGTCTGCGGCTTGGAGGACGGGATAGCCGAGAAACCCGTACGTGCTCAGGTCCTTCTCTTTGATCTCTTCCTGCTTTTCTTTGTAGGTCGGATTCCGCTCCAGCCAGGACACGGGGATCATCATGGAGAACAGCAGATGCAAGATCGCGTGCTCCGGAATGCGTGACTGGACGAACACGGTCGAGCGGTTCGGGTCGATGCCGGCAGCCAGCCAATCGATGAGCAGTTCGCGCACATATTCACGGATGCGGCTGGTGTCGGCATAATTCGTCGAGAGGGCGTGCCAATCCGCGACGAAGAAGTAGCATTCGTATTGATCTTGCAGAGCTTTCCAATTCTCGAGGGCGCCCAGATAGTTTCCCAGGTGCATGAGCCCGCTGGGCTGCATGCCGCTGAGCACCCGTTTGCGTGGTGGCGTCATTGAGCGGCTCCTGTGCCGAGGCCGAGCGCGGCCGACAGGATTGTACCTGAAAGGCCCGAGGCGAAGGTACTGGTAAAGGTATGGATCACGCGGAGGTCGCGGTCAAACACGAGCAACCCGACCAGGATCAGCATGCCGTAGGGTTCGAGCCGCGCAAGGGCCAGGGCCGGCTGGGACGGCAGTAGGCTCACCAGAATGCGTCCTCCGTCCAGCGGCGGAATCGGTATCAAATTGAAGATGGCCAGGAACACGTTCACGAGTACGGAGTAGAACGCCATGATCGTAATGGGCAGCAGAAACATCGCCGCTGCCGATCGTTCCGAATCGTGAGGCGCCCTGCGCGCATCGTCGGTCATCAATGATGGATCGATCGCCAGGAGCACGGCCAGCAGCACTGCGCTGGCCACGGCCAAGATCAGGTTCATTCCCGGTCCGGCCGCCGCCACCAACGCCATATCGCGACGGGGGTTGCCCATATTTCTCGGATCGACGGGAACCGGCTTGGCCCATCCCAGCAAGAAACTTCCCGGCAGCATCAGGCAGAGAAGGGGCATGATGATGGTGCCGAACGGGTCGATGTGGGCTAAGGGATTCATCGTGAGCCGGCCTTGCAGCTTCGCGGTCGGATCGCCGCATTTGTCGGCGACCCATCCGTGCGCGAACTCGTGCAGCACCATGGCAAAGAGGAGAGGGAGTGCTTTGTAAGAAATGGAGTAGAGCAGTTGCGGTAGATCGTTCATGAAGATGCCAGCTAATCGAGTTGTGTAAAACGTCCCCGTTTGACTTGAATGAGAAACAGCGGGCGATTGAGCGTGCCGTCCTGTCCGAACGAGGCCGGCCCTCCCAATGCAGGGAGATCCTGCTGCGCCATGAGATAGTCGCGTACGGCTTCACCGGATGTTGCGCCTTTCCTGACGGCTTCGATCACGAACTTCACCGCATCGTATCCCTGCATGGCAAAGAGGGTCGGCGTGGCCTGGAAGCGCTTCTTGTACCGCTCCACGAAATCCTGCACGTTGGGATTCGGGCTGTCCGCGAAGAATCCGTCGACGAAGACGGCGCCATCGATCGATTGATCGGCTGTCCGGGCAATATCCGGAGCGTTCCATCCGTTGCTGCCCAAGAACGGCACTTTCATGTCGTGAAAGTTCAGCTGCGCGGCGATCAGTCCGATATCCGAGGCGCGGCCCGGGATGAAGATCGCGTCGAAGCCCGGTGTGTAGAGTATTTTCTTGTCGAGCTTCGTCAGCTTCCCGCCGGATTTTGCCGGATCCACCGGCACCGCAAGCCCGTACTTCTTGAGATCTTCGGCCTTCATCCGTTTGAGCTGATTGCCGATGTCCGATTCGCCTTCTTTGTAGGACTCGATCGCGATGATTTCGCCGTCACGCTGGCGCACTTCTTCGGCAAACAATCGCGCCAGCTCGCGCCCATAGGCCGTGTCCGGATGCAGGATGCAGAACCGTCTGAATCCCTGATCCCCCGTGGCAAAGGCGGCGATCCGTTTGGCTTGCAGCTGATAGGTGAGGGCCGTACTAAAGGTAAAACTGCCCAGTCGCCGGACGTTCGGAAGCATGGCGGTAGGCGTCAAGAGAGGAATGCGCGAGCGCTCGGCCAATTCCGCCATGACCGGAAGATGTTTCGAGATCAACGGGCCGATGACGGCTATGGGGCGGTCGTTTCCAAGGAGGCTGCTGAAGTCATCGAGGAACGAAGCCGGAGCGGACTCGAAGTCTTTGACGAGTAGTCCGACTGACGGACCTCCCGCGCGACCGCCGTTCAGTTCGACGGCCAGTTGAACGCCGTTCAGTACGTCGTTGGCATACGAGGCGAGTTTCCCTGAAAGGGGAAGGACTGCAGCGATTAAAAACTGGCTGGCCTTCAGTTTGGTCTGCAACGACGCCAGCAACTCAGACGACTTGGCCGCTTGTGGATGGGCAGGGAAGTTCGTCAGGAATTGCTGGATCTGCCTGGCGGCTTGATGGTCTTCTCCACGTCCAACATAGAGATCGATCAAACGAAGTGAGGCGAGGTCGCCTGGAAACCCCTTGGGGTAGGCTTCTCTGATGCGATCAAGCGTTTTCTTGTCGAAAGACTGGTTGACGAGTTCGCGGATGTGGGCGCGGATCTCATCGGCTTGGTCGTCCTGACTCAGCGCGATTTCATCGAGCCATGCCTGAATGGCACGGACCGGTTCTTTCTTTTGGAGGTAGAGTTCGCCGCTCAAATGCACCGCTTCGCGTTTCGTCATGTCGTCTTGCGACAGCGTGCGAAGCCCTGCCAGGATCGGGAGGGCAAGATCCGGATTGCCCATCGCCGCGTGCGTGCGAGCCAGCAGGAGTTTCCCGCGGTCGATGATTTCTGAGTTGGGGAATTCGGCTTGAAGCTGCTGCAAATACTTGAGGCCCTCTCCATATTGCTGCGCCCCGTATAGGGCGGCACCCAGCAGGAGGTAGGTATCGTCGAGAAGATCGGGTTTGGGGTTCGTGCCCAGGAACCGCCGAAGCATCGTGAGGGCTTCCTCTGCCTGGCCTGCGTCGATCAACCGCTTCGCTTGATTCAAGACCGGGTGATTCGCGGGCACGTGTTTGGGCGTTTCAGCGACAGCAGAATAGCCGGGAAGGACGCATGGTCCAAGGCCCATCGTGAGCGAGAGCAGCGTGAGGACGATGCAGGCTGTGGTGCGTTTCAATGGCATGAGACAGGTATTGAGGGACGGTACGAGCTGGCGGTTACATGTCGGTCGATGGTGATTCGCGCTCACGGGCCAAGAGTGACTAGTATCGGAATCCCGATGGGGTGTCAAGGTTATCTGAGCGTTCATGAGCAGCCGGCGCGTTGTCTTCGCGGAAGTGATTGGCTATGATCGCAGCGTGGAAACCGATCCGCTGGTTGAACGCTATTTGAGCCATCTTCGCGTGGAAGGCGGACTCTCTCGCAATACGGTCGAGGCCTACCGGCGCGACCTTACCAAGTTTCAATCGTATCTCCATCAAAGCCCGGGCATCTCTCTCCGGCAGATGACGGCAGAGACCATCCGGGGATTTCTCACCACGCTGAACAAGGCGCAACTTTCTCAGGTATCCTCGGCGCGTTGTCTGTCGGCGGTTCGCGGATGGCTCCGGTTTCTTCGGCAGGAACGCGTAATCGACGATAATCCGGCAAGCGGGGTCACGGTTCGGCATCGGGGCGTACGATTGCCCGATACGTTGTCGCTGCGCGAAGTCGTTGCCTTGTTGGAGGCGCCGTCGCATGCCGGATTGGAAGGCCAACGGGACCGGGTGATGCTGGAATTGCTCTATGCTACCGGTCTGCGCGTATCGGAGCTGATTTCGATACAGACGGCGCAGGTGAACTTCGACGTGGGATATCTCCGCGTGACGGGGAAGGGGGCCAAGCAGCGTATCGTTCCGATGGGTGAGGTTGCCCGGCGATTGCTCCAGCAGTACGTGGATCAGGTCCGGCCGTCTCTGTTGAAACGGCGACTTTCGCGATTCATCTTCGTCACTCGGCGCGGCGGTCCGCTTACCAGGCAGGGATTCTGGAAGGCGCTGCGTCAACGAGCCAGCCAGGCGGGCATTGCCAAACGGATTTCCCCCCATGTCCTGAGGCATTCATTTGCAACCCACTTGCTGGAAGGAGGTGCAGACCTCCGGTCGGTGCAGGCCATGCTCGGTCACGCCAATATCGCGACGACGCAAATCTATACGCATGTTGAACGGGAACGGCTCAAGGAGGTGCATGCCGCTTATTTTCCCCGGCAGGGTGGTCGGAGAAAAAGATCGAAATAAAGAGAAAAGAAAGGCTGTAATCGAAAGAATCTGCAAGAAGAGTGCGAGATTCGGTTGACAAGGCCAAGTGGACTTGGTAGCATCCGCCAGCTTGCTAGAAAAATCGGGCGGATAGCTCAGTTGGGAGAGCGCTGCCCTTACAAGGCAGAGGTCACAGGTTCGATCCCTGTTCCGCCTACCAGTCGGAAGACCGGCAACAGGTGAGCAGGACGACGAAGAAAAACACATAAGACGGGACAAACCGCTACAGATAGTCTTGTCACCACAATCTTCCGCTATAAGTAGAGTCACGAGGGGCCGTCGTTCAGCCTGGTTTAGGACGCCAGATTGTCAATCTGGAGGTCGCGGGTTCAAATCCCGTCGGCCCCGCCATTTTCCCCAGCATTTGTTAGACTCCGTACGTTTGGCGCGTGAATTCTTCATGCAGCCGGGAAGGGTGTAGACAAATGTTTCAAATCGGTTTGACCGGACTGCTAGGTTCGCTTGGTGCAGTCTCGAAAGTCGTTCTCCTGCTCCTGTTCGTGTTTTCCGTCGTCTCCTGGGCCATCATCTTTACCAAGTGGCGTGCCTTTCGCACGGCAGATCAAGAAGACCAGCAGTTCATGGGGCTGTTGGCGAAGTCGAATGATCTCGATGATCTTTGTCGGCAGGTTCGCCGAATGGAATCGAGTCCTGCGGCTGTCGTGTTTGAAGGGGTCATGGATCGCGTGGCCGGCCTGCGTGGACAGCCGCAAGATGGAATTGGATCTGGATCAGCCGACCGCCATGTCATCGAACGTACGGCGGCGCATCTTTCCCACAGCCAGCTGGCCAAGCTGGAGTCCTATCTTCCTTTTCTGGCGACCACGGGGAACATTACGCCGTTTGTCGGTTTGCTGGGAACAGTCATGGGAATCATCGATGCATTCCGAGAGATCGGGGCACAGGGAACCGCCAGCATTTCGGCCGTGGCCCCGGGAGTGGCAGAAGCGCTCATTGCCACGGCAGCGGGACTGTTCACCGCCATTCCGGCCGTCATTGCCTACAACTATTTTCTGACACGCATCCGCCGCACCGCCTTCCGGTTGGACACGGTCACGATCGAATTGATGGCCTCGCTCTCGATGTCTCCGGTGAAGACCAAGCCGATGCCGGTAGGAGCACAGCGATGACCTTTGAATCACGCCAGCGGCGGTTTATGGCGGAAATCAACGTGATTCCGCTCGTGGACGTCGTGCTGGTGCTCCTCGTGATATTCATGGTGACGGCTCCTATGCTCTACAGAGGCATGGACATCAACCTGCCGAAGTCCGCAACCAACACCATCAAGCCCGAGATGCGGACGGTGTTGACGATTGAAAAGGATCAGCGGCTCTATCTGGATAAAGACCCCATCGGCGTGGCCCAGCTCGAACAGAAACTGAAGATCTTGAAGCACGAACATGCCGACGTGTCTTTGTATTTGCGCGCCGACCGCGACGTTCCCTACGGCATCGTGGTGCAGGTAATGGATGGCGTGAAGAAGGCCGGAATCGAGAAGATCGGAATGGTCACGGAACCGGCTGGGCCTGAGCGCGTTGGAGGATCTTCGATCCCGCGAACACCTCCTCGGAAAAGCTGACATAGAAGACGATGAAGGTCTCGGACCTATGGTGGCTCCCGCACATATGCACTCGGCGCTCTGGTTTGATCAGGATGAGCAGGATCGCTTTTTCGCCCGCCTGGGACGGACCCTTACCATCTCGCTGGTATTGCATTGTGCGGTGTTGTTGGTCGTGGCGGGACTTCGGCTCGCTCCTCATGGAGAGCGACCGCTCGCATCGGTCGAAGTCTCCCTGGTCAGTTTGCCTGCACCGGTTAAACTTGCAGAAATCACCAAACCCGTTGAATCGCAGAAGCAGGCGGCACCGGCGCCGGCTCCACCGGTCAAGTCCGTAACGCCGGCAGCAACTCCCGTTGCCACGCCTGCCCGCAGCGCGGCGGCGAAGGATATACTGAAAGATCTTGAATTGCCTCCCGATGCGCCGAAGTTTGGTGAGCTGACTCCGGCGAAAGTGGTAGCTCAGCCGCAAGCCCAGGGAAAAGTCAAAATTCCCGAGCTGCCAAACATTCCGGATGCCATGCCGGATCAAGCGGTCAAGTCGCCGCAGCGCACCTCGATCAGCGAGGAACTCAACCGTGAGTTGGAGGAGGAGCTGAAGAAGGTTAAGGAGTTTAAGCCGGCGGCCAAGCTGGAGATTCCCAAAGAGGCTCCCGTGAAGCCGGCCCCTCAGCAGGAAGCAGCGATTTCTCAGGCCAAAGCGCCGCAAACCCAACTGAAGACCTCCGGTTCCTCGGGAACCAATCCCTATTGGGGGCGCATCGAATCGATTATCAAGAGTCAGTGGGAACCGCCTCCGATCGATGTCACGGGCCAACCGTACAGTGCGGTGGTAAAGTTTAGGTTCTACCGGAACGGAACCGTCAGGGATGTGGTCATTCAACAGACGTCGGGGAACAGCTATTTCGACATGGCGGGCCAGCGGGCTGTCTTGAAGCCGCGGTCCTTCCCTCCCTTTCCGGCGGAGATGACCGAGGCCTATCAGGACGTCGAAATGGTATTTCGCGTAGGAGAGATTACAGGATGAGTCGACAGATGCTTGTGGGTACGGTGTTGATCGGGGCGCTGCTGCTGGCCGGTGCAATCGGCATTCTGGAATCCGGCGCGGCAGACGTGTTTCTCGAAGCGACCAGGCCGGACTTTCAAAAGATTCCGCTCGGGGTGTTGGGTATCCAAAACAGCGGAGGTCCTGACTGGCTCGGCGGGCGTCTCGAAGAAGTGCTGAAGAAGGACGTGAAGCGTTCCTTGGTGTTCGAGCTCATGGATCTTCCGAGTTTAGGGATCAAAGTTCACGACATGGGCAACGGCTTGGAAAACGGATCGAAAGCCGTCTTCAAGCAGGCTGCGGACAATGGCGTGTCGGTCTTGGTTTGGGGGAAAGCAGGTTTGAAAAAAGGGGAAAAAGAAGACGATGTGAACATGGAGGGCTTCGTCTACGATAGCGGGAATGACGAAGTTGTCGGCGGGAAGCGCTATGCCGGATCCCCGTCCGTCGTCCGCTTGATGGCGCATCGGTTTGCCGATGAACTCGTGTTTCGCTACACCGGAGAGCCCGGCATTGCGAGGACCAAGATTGCCTACGTGTCGGCGCAGGGGGCGGCGCGGGAAATATTCGTCATGGATTATGATGGGTACGATGCGCGCCAGCTCACCGCAGATGGTTTCTTGAATCTGATGCCCCGCTGGTCGCCGGACCGACGGTTTCTGGTGTTTACGGCCTATCGCGATCGTAATACCCAGGACATCGACATGATCGAACTTGCAACGGGAAAACGCTGGACGCTGGTCTCCTTTGGCGGGCTGAATATCACGCCGGCCCTTTCTCCGGACGGGAACTTTCTGGCCTTTGCATCCAGTCACGAAGGCAATTCGGAGCTCTATCGATTGGATACGCGAACGAAAGCGATGCAGCGTTTGACCGTCAATCCGGCGGGGGAACTCTCGCCTTCGTGGTCTCCGACTGGTAGAGAACTTGCTTTTGTTTCGGATCGTGGGGGCGGTCCCCAGGTGTTTCTTATGAGTGCGGACGGGTCCAACGTGCGCCGTTTGACGTTCGAAGGCGACTATAATGCGGCTCCTGCCTGGTCTCCACGGGGGAATTGGATCGCCTATGTCTGCCGGACCCACCGTAAGGAGTATAAGCTGTGCGTGATCAGCCCGGACGGTCAAAAGCGTATGCAATTGACTACGGGTGGAGGCGTCGATGATTCTCCTTCCTGGTCTCCGGACGGACGGCACCTGGTCTTCAGTTCAACGGCCGATGGGAAGAGCCATATTTACATGATCGATGCCGACGGGAAAAATTTGGAACGTTTGACATTCGACGGGACCCACAATAGTGCGCCGACCTGGTCCCCGGCGTCTTGAGCCTGAGCTGCGAGCGAAGAGTTTCGCCGGATTATGATAATTAACTTTGAGGGAGGAGAGATACCAATGGGTATGTCAACCACGAAAATCGCTGTGGCATTTGTCGCCAGTCTTGCACTGATAAGCGTTCAGGGCTGTTCGAAAAAGACAGTTCAGTCGGGAGGCGATACGCAGTCATCACAGCAGGGTGCAGTGAAGAGCGGAAGCACGGAAACTTCGAAATCAGGAGTCGGAAGCTTCCCGGAGACCAGCATGCAGTCGGGCGGTTCGGGACTCAGAGGGCTCGACAAGAATCCGGCCGAGGAGCGTGTCGGCAGCGGAACGATGCTCGCGAAGGCTGATTCTTCAGGCAGCTCGAGCCGGCAGCTCGATGAGATGCGCGCAGAGCAAGCCGCTTCTGCCGCCGCCGGATTGCGCGATGTATTTTTCGCCTACGATAGTTGGACGATTTCCGAGGATGGACGGCAAGCCTTGAGCCGCGATGCCGAATGGATCAAAGTAAACGCTAGCGCCGCGGTAAAGGTCGAGGGCCACTGCGACGAGCGGGGTACGTCCGCCTACAATTTGGTCTTGGGCGAAAAGCGCGCCAAGGCTGTCCGCAACTATCTGGTCGAACTGGGTGTCAGCGCCAATCGGCTGTCCGTCGTTTCGTACGGCAAAGAGCGTCCGTTCTGCAACGAGCATGCGGAGTCCTGTTACCAGCAGAACCGGCGCGGACATTTGGTCGTCAAGTCGGGGAAGTAAACGAATGCGTTGGAGACGGAGGAGCAACCTGTCTCATATGGGTGGCGCAATGCACATGGCATGGAATCTGCGGAGTGTCGGGACGTTGTTCTGTCTGGTCACGGCCGGCTTGATGAGTGGCTGTGTTGCTCAACAGGCCGATCTCAAACAGACAGAAAAGAGTCTACAGCAGAAGATCAAACAGTCCAACGACGAACTCTTACAGACGCGTGCGCGGCAGAGCCAGGAAATTTCCGTGCTTCGGGAGCAGGAGTTGCCGCAATTGCGCGACCAGCTTGAACGGGCGCAGCATCAGGCCCAGGAACTGCAAAGCAAACAGGATGATCTGAAGCAACGTTCGGTGGTGCTTGAACAGCAGACGAGGAAGCTTGAGCAGCTGGCTGCCAAGATGGAAGCGGAAGGCACGACTCGCCACGCTCAGGTCCGAGAGAGCCTCAACGCGCAAGATGTGAGGAACAAGGAAGAGCGCGATCGCCTTCGCGGCGAGGTGAACAACCGGCTTGACGAAATGAACCGGCAGATGGAATTGCTGCGCAAGGACATCATCGATGCGGTGCAAAAGACCAATGGCGCGTTTGCGAAGAGTGTCGACGTGAAGCTGGATGAACAGCGGAAAGCTTTGGCGGACAATCAGGCCAGAACAGATCAGCTCTCTGCAAAGTTTACGCAATTCAGCCAGGCCTTGACGGGGTTTCGGGAGTCGCTGACGACGCTCGGTGAGCGAGTCGGACAGGAAGAGCAGGCGAACAAGACATTGGCAGCCAAGGTCGAAGCGGACACCAAAGCGTCGACCGCCCATATCAATGAGACGACTAAAACAATGTCCGGCCATCTCGGTGAAGTCAACAAGAGCGTCGCGGCTGTTGCACAAAAGTTGGTAACTCGCCTCGACGAGCAGGACCATCGACTTGAGGCGCTGAGTAAAGCGGTCGATCAGGTTGCCCAGGACGCCCATGCCCGAGGCGGCAGCAATAACAATAAGGCTGCAATCCGGCAACAGCAGCAGAAGCCTGCGCAGCGTTCGTCGCTCGCTCCGGCTCCCGATCCGGTTTCAGAGCATGAGCCGGAGACGGCGCATGCATCGGTGCCGGAGTCTGCGAGCCAAGCCGTTGAACGTGCGGCGCCGGCGGAGGCTCAAGGAGAGCCGGTTTCGCAAGCGGAGGCCCCCCGCCAGCCAGAACGGTCCGATAAGGTCGAATACGAGCGGCTGCTGGGTTTCTTCCGAAGCGGAAATTTGGAAGAGGCCCGTCACGGCTTCTCTGCGTTTCTGACCGAATATCCCAATTCGGACCTCGCTCCCAACGCGCGCTATTGGCTTGGTGAGTCGCACTACGGTAAAAAAGACTACAAGCAGGCGATCGATTCATACGATCGAGTCGAACTGGACTATCCCCAGAGCGAGAAAGTGCCGGCCGCCATTCTGAAGAAGGGGTATGCCTACCTGGCGTTGAAGGACAAGAAACGGGCTTCATCGGCCTTTAAGCAGGTGGTGACCTTGTATCCCAAGAGTCCCGAGGCCGGGAAAGCACATGACAAACTCAGTCAGCTAAAGGAGTCACGATAACCGTGATGCCGACGATTGCCAAACTGTTCGGAGCGGGTTTTGTGATAGGAGCGGCGTCGCTTCTTGCCGGCTGCGCCAAGCATGCGGATTTTGTCGATCTGCGCGACCATTTGGCCACGGTCTCCAAATCACAGGACCAAGATCAAAAGCGGCTGGATGCGTTGCAGCGCCGCATGGAATCGTTGGAGCGGGTCAAAGATGCCGAGCCGACCAAGCCGAAGCTGGACGAGCTTTCCGCGCGATTGCAGAAGCTGGAGGCCCGTGTGGCCAAGCTCGACGAGGGGGCGGTTGCCGTGGTTCCGCCGAAGAGTGAGACGGCCCCGCTCGACCCAGCGAGATCAACGAAACCGCAGAAACCGGGAGGCTCCCCGGAAGGGAGTTCAATCGTTCCCAACGTCCCCGCGATCACTCCAACCTCGGCGTTCAATCTCTCGTATAACGACTATCTGAACGGGAAATACGATTTAGCCGTTGCCGGCTTTCAGCGATTTGTAAAGGATTTCCCCGGGACGTCGCTGACCCCGAATGCGCACTATTGGCTGGGGGAGTCGTACTACCAGCAGAAAGACTACGTTCGGGCCATGCAATCGTTCGAGTTCGTCGCAACGGAGTTTCCGGGGAACGAGAAGGTTCCGGCCGCGCTGTATAAACTCGGACTGGCGGCGGCAGAGACCGGTGATCTGGCCAAATCAAAGAAGAACCTCAAGCGAGTTCTTGAAGAATTCCCCACATCGGATGAGGCCAAGCTGGCCAAGAACAAGCTGGCTGAAATTCGATGATCGAGTGCGCCCCGTTGCCCAGCCTGGAATGCCGTTCGGTCTCCCGCCTCGGAGTTTGACCCCATGCCCGCTGTAAGTGCTTCGACCAGCATTCGCGTCCTGCCAGATGAGGTCGTCAGCCGGATCGCGGCCGGCGAGGTCATCGAACGGCCGGCCGCTGTCGTCAAGGAGCTGATCGAGAACAGCCTTGATGCGGGCGGAAGGCACATCACGATTGACGTCAGGGACGGAGGCGTGACGCTCATCCGGGTGACGGATGACGGCGAGGGTATCAGACGGGCGGACCTTCCGCTGGCTTTTGAGCGGCATGCGACAAGCAAGTTGAGGTCGGACGACGATCTCTCCTCCATCAAGACAATGGGATTCCGTGGCGAGGCCCTTCCGAGTATCGCGTCGATCTCGAAGGTCCAAGTCACGACGGCTTCCAGGCAGGAGAGCGTGGGCGCTCGACTCACGATCGTCGGTGGATTGCAGCAAGGGATCGCGGACGCCCCTCCGGTTGCCGGAACCCAAATCGAAGTTGCGGATCTGTTCTATAACCAGCCGGCCAGAAAAAAGTTTCTCAAGTCCATCCCTACCGAGTTTTCACACATCAGTGCTGTGGTCCAGCAGGCTGGGCTGGCATGGCCGTCGGTCCATTTTCGCCTGACCCACAACGGCCATGAGATCGTGAATTATCCCGCCGTGGCTTCCGATCGGGATAGAATTCTCCAGGTTTATCGATCGGTCTTTCTCGCGAAGGCAGTCGAGCTTCGTGGCCGAATAGCCGGCTGTTCGCTCAGCGGCGTGATCATTGACCCTGTCCATGCCCGGTCATCCCGGGTTCCTCAGGATCTCTTCGTCAATCGACGGCCGATCAGGAATCCCGCGGTTTCTCATGCCATCAACGACGGGTATGGCTCGTTTCTTCCGAAAGGACACTATCCCACATTCGTGCTGTTTCTCGAGATCGACCCCGGGCGCGTCGATGTCAACGTCCACCCTGCCAAGCGGGAAGTTCGATTTGCGGATCAGGAAGCCGTTCATCAATTCGTCCGTCATGCCGTGCGTCATGCTCTCGGCGGGCCAGAGAGGAAGGCGGTCGTCAGTCAGGGAAGGACTGAAGAGGTGGAGGGTGCGTCTTTTTCCTCGTCGTCTTCAACCTCCGCGGTTCAAGAGCGGAGGGCTGCTTCCCGCTCGGTCACAGCAGCGGATGAAAAGCCGGTTGTGGCGGGACACGGCAACGACCGGATCGGATCCAGTGCAGCGGCCGGTCCCCCGTCGCTCTTCGCCCATGAAGCGGGGGCTTCTTACGCCGGGCCGTCGACTCTCTCGATCATTCCCCTCGGGCAGATTCAGCGGACGTATCTGGTTGCACAGGTGGGGCAGGAGCTGCACGTGATCGATCAGCATACGGCGCATGAGCGGGTGCTGTTTCAGCGGTTGTGGAGGAAGTGGGCGAGTCGTGAGCTGGTTGCGCAACCGCTGCTCATCCCTGAGCCGATTGAACTCACGGCCGGGCAGTATGCGTTGTTGCAAAAGCATCTTGGAAATTTGGAACAACTGGGGCTGGCGGTCGAACCGTTCGGCGCCAATGCCGTGGTGTTGCGGGGGCTCCCGGCGGGACTCGGTCAGTTGAGCGGGGGGCTCTTAGTGCAAGACCTGCTTGAGGATCTTACGGAATGGGACAGCGCGTCTTCTTTGGAGGCTCGCGTCCAGCTGCTGCTGGCGTCTCTCGCCTGCAAAAGCGCCGTGCAGGCCGGACGCTCCATGGCACTTCCCGAGATCGAGCAACTGATTCGCGATTGGGTCGAAGAGGGTCTCATCATGACCTGTCCGCATGGAAGACGGACAGCCTTTCGTCTTTCAACCGATGAACTCGACAAACTCTTTGGCCGCGCCGGATGGTCGTGAAGCCCATGCCCGTTATTGCCATGCGCGCACTGTCGGAGCGACAACTTCGTCTCAGGCCACTGGTCGTCATCGTGGGTCCGACTGCCGTCGGGAAAAGTCGGATTGCCATTGAGATCGCCAAGCGTTTTGAAACTGAGATTGTGACCGCCGACTCCCGGCAGGTCTATCGCGGAATGGACATCGGCACCGACAAGCCTTCCCGAGCGAGCTGGCAAGGGATTTCCCACCACCTCATCGATCTCGTGAATCCGGACGATACCTTCAATACCGGCCTCTTTCGGCAGCATGCGGTCGAAGCCATCGGACGGCTCTATCAGCATCGGCAACTTCCCCTTGTTGTCGGCGGCACCGGGCTCTATGTGCGAACCTTGTTGCAAGGGCTCTGCGAGGCGCCGGCGTCCGATCCGGTGATGCGTGCTCAGTTGCGGGCCGAAGCGCAGGAAGAGGGGCCTGATCGTTTCTATGCACGGCTCGTCGCGGTGGATCCGACGACAGCGGCTCGCCTGCACCCGCGTGACACGTCCAAGGTGATTCGCGCGTTGGAGGTTCACCGACTGTCAGGCCGGACCATGTCGGATTTTCAGGAGCAACATGGATTTGCCGAGCGACCGTTCTCGGCGTTGGTGATTGGATTGAATCGCGAACGCAGCGCTCTCTATCGGCGAATCGAAGAACGGATTGACTGGCAGCTTGCTCACGGGCTCCTAGAGGAGACCAAACGGTTGCTCGATCAGGGGTACACGCGCGATTGTGCCGCGATGAAAGGACTGGGCTACCGGCAGGTTGCGGCGTATCTGGCCGGCGAGTACGATCAGGCGGAGATGGTTCGCCGCTTCAAGCGGGATACCAGACGGTTTTCAAAACGGCAAATGACCTGGTTCAGGCGGGAGCCGTCAATCGATTGGCTCATGGTGCCGGAGCCAGAAACTTTCGAGGAGACAGCCGATCGTGTCACTCATCGGATCGAGCGGTACATGAAGGCGCTCGATGGAACGGACGGGGACAACGCTTGCGGCGCGGAGAAGGGGAGATAGCCTCACATATGGCCACACGCAACCAAACACGTCGAGCGGACATCGGCATCATCGGCGGAAGCGGATTATATGATATCGAAGGTCTGCGCAACGTCAAACACGCGCGGGTGCGAACCCCGTTCGGATGGCCGTCCGATGAGCTTGTGCTGGGAGAATTGGACGGCATTCGCGTGGCGTTTCTTTCGCGGCATGGCCGCGGGCATCGCCTGAATCCCTCTGAAATTAATTACCGGGCTAACATCTATGCGCTGAAATCGATCGGCGTCCGGCGCGTGATTTCTGTCAGCGCTGTCGGCAGCATGAAGGAGTCGTTGAAGCCGGGGGACGTGGTGTTGCCGGATCAGTTTATCGATCTTACGAAGCGGCGGACCTCGACCTTCTTCGAGGGCGGAGCGGTCGCGCATGTTGCCTTCGGTGATCCGGTCTGTACCTCGCTGGGATCGTCTTTACTGGCAGCCGCCCGTGCAGTCGGTGCGACCGTTCATCAAGGCGGAACGTACGTCTGCATCGAGGGGCCTCAGTTTTCAACCAAGGCGGAGTCCCGCCTCTATCGTCAATGGGGTGTGAGCGTCATCGGCATGACGAATCTGCCGGAAGCGAAACTCGCCCGCGAGGCGGAACTCTGCTATGCCACGGTCGCGCTGGTCACCGATTACGACTGCTGGCACGAAACGGAGGAGGCCGTCACCGTCGGGGCGATTTTGGCGACGCTCCATCAGAACGTGGCGCTGGCCAAACGGCTCCTGCGAGGAGCCGTGGAATCGGCCGCTGCGGTCACGAGCTGTGAGTGCCAGCAGGCGCTGCAACATGCGATCGTCACGGATCCAAATCGTATCCCGCCTGCGTTGCGCCGCAGATTGGCGTTGCTCACCGGGAGAGTTCTCCCGCTTGCGAAAGGATCGAGGTAATTCGATGGGGAAACTGTTGGTTGTCGGATCAGTCGCGTTGGACACAGTGAAAACGCCGTTCGGCGAGGTTGCCGAGGTGCTGGGTGGATCGGCGACCTACTTTTCCACCTCTGCCAGCTACTTTACCGCCGTCGATTTGATCGCCGTGGTGGGGGAAGATTTTCCCTCGCAGCATCTGACGTTCTTGAAGAGCCGCGGGATCGACCTGACGGGACTCGAACGACGGCCTGGCGCCACCTTCCGCTGGAAGGGCGAGTATACACATCAGCTCAATGAAGCGCATACGCTGGATACCAAACTGAACGTGTTCGAAACGTTTCGGCCGAAGATCCCGGAATCCTACCGGTCTCCAGAGGTCCTCTTCCTCGGAAACATCGACCCGGAGCTGCAGCTGGATGTGCTGAACAAGCTTCCACGGCCGCCTCTTGTCGCTTGCGACACGATGAATTTTTGGATCAACGGGAAACGTGAAGCTTTGTGGCGTGTGCTTGAAAAGGTGGATATCTTGATCGTCAACGACGGTGAGGCGCGCGCGTTGGGGGGTGACTCGAACTTGGTGAAGGTCGCGCAGAAAATCTTGGCGCGGGGCCCCAAGCATCTCATTGTCAAACGCGGAGAGTATGGCGTGCTGATGTTCAATGAGAAGCAGGTATTCGGCACCCCGGCGTTTCCCTTGGATGACGTGCGCGACCCCACCGGTGCCGGTGACACCTTCGCCGGCGGCTTCCTTGGCCATTTGGCGGCGACCGGAAACCGGTCTGTCGAGTCCTTCAAGCAAGCGATCGTGTTCGGGAGCGTCATGGCCTCGTTTACCGTAGAATCCTTTAGTCTTGACCGTTTGCGAATCCTGGATTACAAAGAGATTCAAGAACGTTTCCGCGCCTTCAAGCGGTTGACCCATTTTGAGGACCTTCCGTGACAGCTGTCCCGGCTCTCGTTCGTCTCCATTTCTGCTCCGTCCTTGCGGTGCTGTTTGCCGTTGGACTGTTGAGCGGGTGTGCGACCTCTGATGAGGCAAGGCAGCGGGCAAAGGGCTACTACCAGGAAGGGGTGGCGAGTATTGAAACGGACCGCCAAAAGGCCTTTGTCTCTTTTCAGAAGGCGGTGCAAATCGATCCCGATAACAAGGAAGCTCATTACGCACTGGGTCATATTCTTGTCTATCAAGGGAAGTTGGCCCAAGCGGAAGCGGAGTTTCGGGAAGCGATCAGGATCAATGAAGACTATTCGGAAGCCCATACGTACCTGGGCCAGGTGTTAGCCAGTCAGGATCGATGGCCCGAAGCCGTGGCAGAATTTCGCAAGGCACTGAGCAACCCGCTCTATCCCACGCCGGATCTGGCGCGGTTCCATCTGGGCAGGGCGCTGGCTCATGAAGGAGATCTCCAAGGTGCCATGGAGGCCTTGGAAGATGCGCAAATTGTCAGCCCCTCCAGCGTGCCTCCTGCGCCCTTGTACTTGGAGTTGGGACGGGTCTACTACATGATGGGATTCGAGCGGCGTGCCAAAGAGGCGCTGACCAAAGTGACGAAGATGGAGAATGCCGGAGAGTATGCCACGGCGGCAAAGGAAATTCTGGCACGGCTGAAGCCGTAAAGAGAGACGCATGGAATCGATTGGAGAATTTTTCAAGCAAGTCCGGGAAACCAAGGGGCTCACGGTCGATGAAGTGGCCTCGAAGACCCGAATTCGGACGGACTTTGTCAAAGCCCTGGAGGACGGCAATTTCGCCAAACTGCCGGATCAAGTTTTTGCCAGAGGGTTTGTCCGGTCGTATGCGCGCTCACTCGGGCTTGATGAAGAAGATGCGATTCATCGGTTCATCCAATCCGCCGGAGCGTTTTATGAAAAGCAGGGCGAGCGAGAACGTCTCAAGGCGAGGCAGGCAGAAGAAGAGCGCAAGCGGCGAGCAAACCGAAAAGCGGTTGCCATTGCCATCGGGATTGCGGTTCTTACGCTTGTGGTGCTGCTCAGCCGAGAGCAATCGTCCCTCCTGGTGCGGCGCGCCTCCACAGAGACGCCGCCTGCAGCCACCAAACGAACGGTCACACCTGAGCCCGGTTCGCATGATGTGCCGGCTCGCCCTGAAGGAGAAAATGCTGGGCCGGCCGCAAGGCCGAAGTCGGGCGAGAGTCTTCCTTCGTCCACGGCAACGAGAAGTGATACCGGGTCTGCGCATGGAAGCGCACCATCACCGGCCGCTGCCGCAGCGCCGCAGCAGACTGCGCTGCCTGTTCCTCCGCCGCTGACCGGCGACAGCCAGCTTGGAGGAGCCTCAATCGAAAATTCAACGGCAGAAGAGCCGTTGGTGTTGGATCTCGAGGCGACGGAGCTGAGCTGGGTGGTGCTCCAGATCGACGGAGGGAGTCCCCAAGAAGCTCTGCTCAGGCCTGGCGAGAAGGCCAGGTGGAGAGGCCAGGATCAGTTCATCCTGACGCTCGGCAACGCCGGAGGCGTAAAGGCGGAACTCAATGGCAAGCCTCAAAAACCCTTTGGCCCAAGCGGAAAAGTTGCACGCGAAATCGTGCTGAAACGCTGACCCATCCTCCTCCTGACGAAGTCACTCCCGTACAACTGTTGCATGCGGCGGCATGCGTCAATGGCGGCTTCACCGCGCTCCCATGTGGCAGAGAAGTCTTCGATGGGGCGCAATGGTGTCACCAACGGGCAAGGGAGCATCGCACATCTGTAGCTGGTGGAGCTAACTCGGCGAAATATCGACTGCCCGGCTTTAAGACGTTTGGCACAGCATTTGATTGATAGGCGGGTGTGGGGGGAGAAAATGCATCGGCTCGATCACAGCGGATGGTCCTTGGCCGATTCCGGCGGAAGAAGAAGGTTCAGGGAGAAATAGGAGCAGGTGCGACGATGTTTCCGTCCGTCCCGACACGAACTGGGCTGTTTGCTTGACATCAACGGAAGCGCGTTGTTATAGTTCCCGCGCTTTTTCGCTTTCTACATAGGGATTCATGAGCCAGTGGCCTGAGGCCAAGTGTGCGTGTGGTGGGTACAACAAAAGGAGGATGTGTGATGGGGATTTTCGCTAAGTTTTTGGGAATCAGCGCAGCAGTGCTGATGCTGTCCGCAACTGTGGTGGGAGCCGAGGAAAAGGATCCTCTCAAGCCCCGCGTTCCGGCCGATCAGATGGCCGATGCAAAGGCCATGAAGAATCCGGTGGCCGCAACTCCGGAGAGCATCGCCAAGGGCAAAGCGTTGTTCGAGGGCAAGGGCACCTGCTTTAACTGCCACGGCAAAGAAGGCAAGGGCGATGGTCCTGCGGGCGCGATCCTGAACCCGAGCCCGCGGAACTTCACCAACTGCAAGTTCCACAAGAAGCGGAAAGACGGCGAGCTGTTCTGGGTGATCAAGAACGGCAGCGCCGGAACCGGCATGGTTTCCTTGATCCCGGCCGCGATCAATGAAGAAGAAGCCTGGACGATCATCAACTACGAGCGGAGCTTCTGCAAGGGCGACGAGTAGTCTCGTAGACAACGAAACAAGAAGGGGTGGGGGACTCAGTCCTCCACCCCTTCTTTGTTTCCAGAAGGTGCTGTTTCTTCAGGGGCAACGGATCTTGCGAGATCGGATCGGTCAGGGAGCTTCTTTTGCCTGTACTGTGGCCAGCTTGCTGAGGGGGAGGCTGGCGGCAGGATCGGTATTCCGGATTGCTGGAAGGACGAGGGAACGCTGCTCCTGGCCGTACTGCGTTTTGGATGCCCAAAGCACTTTCTGTGTGAGATACAAAACGGTTTCTTCCAGTGTGACCTCGCCATCACGATTACTATCGGCTTCTCCACGCAAGGCGCGGAGCAAGTAATACGTAAACAGGCCATGCCTGTGCTTGTCGTCTTCGATAACCCGACCGATTCCATTTGATGCGATGATATGGAGGGTCGAGGATCCCGCTGGGCTCCATTGAGGAGCGGCGGATTTGGCCCGGCTCTCTCCGCCGAGTTTCACGATCATGCCGTCGAACAGAAGGATGGTGTGCTTGGCCTTCAGGCGCGTGAGAGCCGCCTCCAGATCCTTGAGCGGGTAAGCACGCGACGTGTTGGCCGCATTTCCATCATAGGGAAGAAGGAACACCTCTCCCGATGAGGAGACGGTGGCGAGGCCGGCAAAGTACACAATGACCACCGCGTCTTTGTTCATCCGGGACGGCAGCCAATCGAGCAGGGCCTCATCGATGTCGGGGCGCAAAGCTTTCCAGTCCTGGAGCAGACGGACATTCGACGCAGGCAGTCCGCCGAGAGACTGGAAATACGTCGTAAGCAATTCCGCATCTGACGCTGCGTATTTTCTCATCGAGAGTTGCTGATCGCGGTAGGCGCCGACCCCGATCGATAAGAGATAGGTGTGGGGGCGTTTGAATCCGGCGGCTGTCGCAGGGATCTGGTCGACGTCGTCGGATTTGACGCCGGTCGGCAGAATCGACAGCGAGAGAGCTTGCGAGGGCGGTGCGCCGGTCGACGGGTCGGATACAGCGACGAGGAGCTCCGCTTTTTGCTGTTGCGAAGCTTGCGGGAGCGTTGCGATGAATTCGAGCGATCGCGATTGGCCCGGTTGCAGCCGGCCGGCCGATAGTGTGGTGGCGGGAAACTGTGCAAGCAGCGACGGACTGCCGGTGATGGTCGCGCTCACGTTCTGGAGTTCTTGGCTGCCGACGTTCACCAGATCTACCCGCACACGAAAGCGTTCCCCGCTCTCAAACACCAAATTGCCGTTTTCGTCCAGCATGGTCGCTTTGAAAGAGAGAGCTGACGGAGCACCCTTCGTTTGCATGGTTGCCGTGGGGGGCGCCGGCGGCGCGGGCGATGATGCGTGCACCTTCTGCGGAACGGGGCTGCCCCCAGCCGCCAATTGGGAACGGGCAGCGAGAATAAATTGCACGGACATCTTGAGACCCGCGTCATAGACGAACTCGTCGACATTGCCGTAGTCGCAACGTTTCTGGGTCGGCTCCAAAATGAGCCGCTCATTGTGCGCGACATTGATAATCTGTTGGCCGAACTCTTTCCCGGTCGCATCCTTAAAGGTTAAGAGCGCTTCGAGGGTAATGTCTGCGGGCACCCGGTCATAGAGATTGTCGTCCCAAAGCTTGAACCCGGAGCGCTGCAAAGTCACAAGGATTTCCGTGTCCGGCGGCACAGGCGCCGGGCTGCCGCCGGACACCGTCACGGCCTGAAAGTTTTTGGCGGCGGCATCGGTCAGAACGGACTCGATTTGCTCTCCGACGTCGAGGGTTCGCGGGCTGGCGCAACCGTTTTGGTATTGCATCTTCAGGTTCGTCAAAGACGGATCGAACGTCAGTTTAACGGAGTTGGGGAGCCGCGGGCCCATGTCCGGCAGCGGAGCTCGCTGAAAAGCCTGGCAGCCTCCAGACCCGCTTGCGGCGAGGAAGAGGGCGAACAAGACTCCCCACCGCATCGGGACTCGATGAATTACTTGAGACGGATGGTGCCGGAAAATCATAGGTCGAGGAAGTTGCGCCCGCGACGGGTTTGAATGCTACCAATGCACGATCTGCACCGTACCTAAATGTTCGAGCGAATGCAACAGGGCGAGGCGTCTTGCGACCCTTCGGGGCCTCAGCTATCCTGCGTCCACAGAGCAGTGCGTGGTGAGGTGTAGGCGATGACTCGATGCTGACGCTCGGTTTGTCGAACATGCGGGATGCCGCGGCAGCCTTGGTTGAGAATGGCCGGGTGGTTGCCGCCGCGGAAGAGGAACGATTTGTACGGATCAAGCATGTGACGGCCTTGCCTCTTCATGCCATTCGGTTCTGTCTGCAAACCGCGGGAATCCGGTTGTGCGATCTGGATGCGGTGGCGGTCCCGTGGAAATACTGGCAGCTGGGTCGCCGCGCAAGCCTAGCGATTGGAGCCATGCTTCGCTCCCCGGAGCTATTTCGAGTCAAAGGGAGCCGTAGTCTGGAGCGGCTGGCTCACGAATGGAAAGAGCTGGCCTGTCTTCGGTGGTCTCTTTCCCGGCTGGTTGATGGGACAGCCTGCCCGCCCGCGGTTTTTCTCGATCATCACCTGTGTCATGCAGCCAGCTCAGTCTTCGCGTCTCCGTTTGAACGGGCGGCGGTGCTCGTGGTGGACGGGGCATCGGAATCCCACACCACGATGCTCGGCCAAGCTGATCGAGAAAACATTCAGGTCCTCAAACGCATTCCATTGCCCCATTCATTGGGTCAATTCTACGCAGCCATGACGGCCTATCTGGGGTTCAAGCCGGATCATGATGAGTATATCGTCATGGGGCTGGCCGGATACGGCGAGCCGCGTTTTGCGGAGGCCTTCCGCAGCCAATTGCTTCGACTCGAGCCGGACGGAGGGTTTCGCTTCAACGCCAAGCTGCTGGATTTTCACTTAGCCAGGCGGCGCATTTTCTCGCCGGATTTTCTCCAACTCGTCGGGCCGGCACGACTTCCCGAAGAAGAGGTCGTGCCACGCCATCAAGACATCGCAGCCAGCGCTCAATTGGTGCTGGAAGAGACGCTCTTGCATCTCGCTCGGCACGTGAAACGGCTGACCGATCTGGATCGGCTGTGCCTTGCCGGCGGAGTCGCCTACAACTGTGTGGCTAACAGCCGGCTCTGGCGCGAGGCAGGATTTGAAGAGTTGTATGTGCCGCCTGCCGCGGGCGATTCGGGGGCGGCGTTGGGCGCGGCGTTGTGGCTGACGCATCGGCGTGGCAGGCTCACGGAACGAACAGTCATGCAATCTGCCTCGTGGGGGCCGGACTATTCCGAGTCGGCTTGCCTGACTGTGCTTGAGCAAGCGGGGCTGCAAGTCGAACGACTCCCCGAGGCTTCGCTCTGTGAAAAAATTGCCGGAGAGTTGTCGCATGGACGGTTGGTGTTCTGGTTTCAGGGGCGGATGGAGTGGGGACCTCGCGCATTGGGGAACCGCAGTCTGCTCGCCGATCCTCGGCGAGCAGACATGCGGGCTCTGATCAATGCCAAGGTCAAGCTTCGTGAACCGTTCCGTCCCTTTGCACCATCTGTGCTGGCGGAGCGGGCCTCTGAGTATTTCGATCTGCCGGGGCCTTCGCCGTTCATGCTCTTTACCGCTCCGGTACGAGAAGCGGCGAAGGGACTGATACCGGCTGTGGTGCATGTCGATGGCTCGGCCAGAGTGCAGACGGTCGATGTCGATTCGAATCCACGCTACCGCCGTCTGCTCGAAACATTTGGCCGCCTCACCGGTGTGCCGATATTGCTCAATACCTCGTTTAACGTGAATGAGCCCATCGTCTGTACACCTCAGGACGCGGTGCGCTGCTTCCTGGGCACCGACGTGGAGTGGCTGGTCATGGGCAATCTGCTGGCCAGACGGCCTGCGACCATGAGGTCTGACGCGTGAAACGCAAGGAGGGAGAACCAGAGCAGGTTTCTCACCCCCGACATTCTCCTCGTTCATGCCCTGATGCTTCAATGCAATGCTCGGCTCTGAATGCGCTGCTGCTGATCGTCATGGTGAACTTTGCACTGCAGCCTCTGACGGAACCGGATTTCGGCTGGCACCTGCGCGCAGGGCTGGATTTTTTTAAACAAGGCTGGATCCTGCCCGCGCGTGACCCCTATTCCCACACGATGCCGGATTGGGCATGGGTCGAACATGCGTGGCTGACGGATGTGATCATGGCCGCGACCCATTCGTTGTTTGGAGAACTCGGCGTGATTATTCTGTTCGGCACGATCACGATGAGCGCCTGGTTGCTCGCCGGACATGTCGCTCGCTGTGGAGTTCTGTTTCAATGGCTCACCTGCGTCCTTTCGCTCTGGGTTGCGCTGCCCTATCTCGGAGCCAGGACTCAACTCGTGACGCTATTGGGATTGAGCGTACTGTTCCTTGTTCTGAAATGGCGGCCGTCGGGCAATGCGATATGGTGGCGCATGCCTCTTCTGTTCTTTATCTGGGCCAATCTGCACGGAGGTTTTACGGCTGGGTTGTTTGTCGTAGGAGTTGTGATCGGTACAACGGCCCTCATCCGATGGATGTCGGACCAACGGGTTGTGTTCGCTGCTGGCGTTGATGAAGAATTATTCTCCTGGCCGGAGCTCAGACAGCTCGCCGCGGCGGCGGTCCTCTCCCTGCTTGTTACCTTCGTCAATCCCTATGGCTGGCGGCTGCATGCGGAAATCGTCGACTCGCTGTCGAACCAGTTCATGCTCGATACGCTGCAGGAGTGGCAGCCCCTTTCGATGGACGGATTGGCCGGCCGGCACTATATGTTCTATCTCTCAGGGCTCGGATTGGGCATGGCCTTGTGGTATCGGCGTGTAGAGCCGGTCCGATGGGTGATCGGAAGTGTTTTTCTCGCGTTGTCGTTCCGGCATATGCGGAACATTCCGTTCTTTCTGCTTGTCAGTCTTCCCCTCTGTGCGGAGCTCTTGGCCGTTGGATTCGATCGGCTCGGACGTTTGGTGCGCCCGTGGATCGGTGCACCTGGGACTTGGTGCATGATCGGAGCATTGGCTGTGGCAGCGGTGCTGCTGTGGCTCGGCCCTGAGCATCTTGGGCACGTTGCTCAATCCGGTCTACGGCCGGCCGAGTATTTCAGGGAAACTTCCTATCCGATCGAGGCCGTCGAATGGATCCGGGCCCATCGCGATCAAGTAGGACATCGCCTCTATAATGACTATGCCTACGGAGGCTTTCTGTTATGGTGGCTGCCGCAGGAAAAGATCTTCATCGACGGCCGAATGCCTGCCTGGCAGAAGGGAGAGCGCCGAATTTTTCAGGATTATGTCGCCTTGGCCGAAGCCGATCCTCCCGATCTCACGGTCTTAAAGAAATATTCCGTCGATTGGGTCATGGTACGAAAACATAGCCGACTGGATCGGGGGCTCGCCGATGAGACTTCATGGACAAGGGCGTATGAAGACAAGAAGGTTTCGATCTATCGACTGGTATCGGGATGAGCCGAGAAGAAGAACGAAGAAGGGAGGGAATTACCTTCTGGAAATGCCAAATCGGACTGCACCGGCCGGCACGAAATCCGCGGAGGAAATAGGAGAATTATAGAGCCCTCTCCTGTCATTTTGCCTGATGACCGCCAATTCATAGAGCATCGCGAGGCCATCTCTGAAGATGCGAACCTTGGAGCCCGGTCTGTCAGACCAGTTTACCGGAACCTCTGCAATGCGATAGCCCCGCTGTTGAGCCATGTAGAGGAGCTCGAGATCGAATCCGAACCCATCGATCGAAGAATAGGCAAACAGGTCTTGTGCCACGACCCGGCGGAACAGCTTAAAACCGCATTGGGTGTCGGAAATCTCTTTGATTCCGCTCTGTCGTACGGCTGCGTTGAAGAGCATGCCGAGCGCACTTCTGTAGAAGCGCGCCTGGACGGTAAAATCCGGCATCTGTGCCGCCAGCACGCGCGAACCGATCGCGACATCGGCTCCCTCCGCCAGGGCGTTCTCAAGCCGAGCGAGTTCACCGATGGGGGTGGCTCCGTCCGCATCGGTAAAGAGCTGGAGATATCCGGCAGCCAATTGCATGCCATGACGTACAGCGGCGCCCTTGCCTTGGCATGAGGGTAATCGAATCAGATGTACGGTTGGAGCGGAACGGGCGAAATCCTCGACCACCGCTGCCGTCGCATCGGTGCTGCCATCGTCGATCACGAGGACTTCGTGTGGTCGGCTGTCGCGGCGGAAGTGTTCGGCAATCTGGTGAAGATAGGGCAGGATGCGCGCGGCTTCGTTGTGAGCCGGGATGACGACGGAGATCTCAACGGCTTTCGTCTTGACCCAACGGAACATTGATCCCCCGCGTACGTGCGAGAAACCGTGTGCAACGAACCCGAGCCCCGGGCCGTACGGTAGCTGAGAGTCAGGGGAAAAAACAAGGGGGAACCCGGGCTTGACAGATCCGGTCAACGGGAGCGAACGTATAAGCGGAGAAAGGGCTGATCGGCCAGCGTTCCTAACCGGGAGGTGGAAGATGCGCCTGCTACTCAATGCCACATGCTTTGCGCTAAGTACCGCCGTATTTTCCGCCTGTGCCTTTTCGACAGGAGCGCCGTCCCGAATGAGCAATTACCTCTCGCCGGAGCATAGGGGGGAGGAGGCATCGTTGACGAAACTGGAGCAGCAACAGCTCCAGGCTGGATTGGTGCTGGTGTCAGATACGACGGAACCTGGCGCGGCGCCGAACCTTCCCGATGAAGCGTTGGTGCGGCTCGGTGAGAGCCTGAAAGAAGAGATCGATCGTGTTCTCCCCGTTGCCATTCGGAAGATCATTCAATCTGATCAAATTCGTCCCCAGCCCAACGGAGATTGGGCACAGTTCGCGGAGTTGGGCCGGCAACACGGCCTCGATTATTTAATTGTTGTCGTGTTATCCAGCATGGAACAGGAATATCCCGTAACTCTGTTCCTGGGCTGGACGACTCATGCGCAGCCGGGATTCCGCCGTGACAACTGGTCGCTCCTTGAATTCGCGCTCCTTGATTTAAAGAGTAACAAGACACTGATGCAGTCCGAGGGGCGGGGCTGGGCTACGCTGGACTATCCCTCTGCTCCGGGGATCAACCAATGGTATCCGGTCGTGTATCTCAGGCCGCAAGACCCGGAGCGGCGGATCTGGCCGCCAACTTATGAAGGGGCGCCCAATACCTTGCGGGTCGTATCGTTTGATCAGGCCGCCAAACGGTTGACGCTGAAACTCCAGAATACGTGGCTGGGGCAGTTGGAATCCGATGCAGCGGCACGGAGGACGAGCTCATAATAGCCTGATGGCCTGCATCCTCGTAAGGGTCCGCTGAAGGCCGTACACGTTGCGCACGAGTCCCCTTCGGGCATTTCTATCCATGTCCGAAGGGGACTATTTGTCTTTGAAGGCTTCTGAATGGATGGTGTACAATGCATCGTTCATCGTCTCTCATCGGATTCGATAACCTTCTGGAGGAACGCGGTTATGGCTAAGTGGAGTAAGGATGGTCGTGCCTTGGGCCTCGCCAGTTGTCTCAGTCTGTTTGCGATCGCATGTACGCTCAACCCGATCCCGGGCGAGCCCTCGGCGCTGGCTGCAGGAGTTCCTCCCGCGATGGCGCAGGGATTTTCAGAAATTGTCAAAAAGGTGACGCCCGCCGTCGTCAATATTGCCGTGACAGGTGGTGGCGAAGGCGGGCGGGGCAAACGGCCGCTTCCTCCCGGCCCGTTTGGAGGACCTCCCGGTGGTGGCGGAGATGAACCGCCAGGGGGAGAACTCCCGACGCCTCCTCCGATGCCGCCAGGCCCACACGGACGGCCTGATCAAAGTGCCGGCTCCGGGGTCATTCTTGATCCCAACGGCTACATTGTCACGAACAACCACGTGGTCGAGGGTGCCACGCAGATAACCGTCACGCTCAGCGATCGGCGCGAGTTTTCCGCGAAGATCATCGGAACGGATCCAAAGACCGACTTGGCGGTCATCAAGATCGATGTGAAGGATTTGCCTTCCGTAAAGTGGGCCGAATACGAGAAGCTCCAGGTCGGGGATCTCGTGCTGGCCATCGGAAGCCCATTTGGTTTGAGCTCGACGGTCACACTCGGCATCATCAGCGCACTCGGGCGCGGGAACGTCGGCATTGCCGATTACGAAGACTTTATTCAGACCGATGCCGCCATCAATCCGGGCAACTCGGGCGGGGCCCTCGTCAACATGAACGGGGATCTCATCGGCATCAACACCGCCATCTTCTCCCGGACCGGCGGGTCTGAAGGCATTGGCTTTGCGATTCCCAGCAGCATTGCGCTCGATATCGTCGACAGTCTGCAGAAGACCGGCAAGGTCGTGCGCGGCTGGATGGGGGTGGCGATTCAAGAGATTACACCCGCCTTGGCCAAGTCATTCAAGCTGCCGGAACAGCGCAAGGGTGTCTTGATCAGCGATGTGAACGAAAATGGTCCGTCTCACGCGGCCGGCATCAAGCGCGGCGACGTGGTGATCGCCTTCAATGGCAAAGAGGTCCAGAGTGTCAGCCAGCTCAGAAATCTCGTCGCCCGCACGGTGGTGGGGAAGGACGCGACGGTCAAGGTGCTGCGCGATGGAAAAGAGCAAACGCTGACGGTCAAGGTGGCGGAGCGCCCCACCGACGAGATGCTCGCGAAGAAGGATGCCGCACCTCCGAAGGAGCAGGGCGAAACGATCAAGCCCCCGGATAACGTACTGGCGTCGCTCAGAGTGCAGGCGTTGGACAACGCGACGATGAGCCAGTTGAATATTCCGGCGAAGACGACCGGCGTGGTCGTGACGTCGGTTGAGCCGGGTGGTTCGGCGGAAGCCGCGGGCATTCAACGCGGCGATGTGATTCAGGAAGTGAATCATGAAGTCGTCAAATCGCTGGACGACTATCAGAAGGCCGCGCACAAGATTAAGAAAGAAGAACTTGCCGTGCTGCTCTTGAGCCGGCAGGGGAATAACTTGTTCGTGGCGGTCAATCCGAAATAGTTGAGGTATCGATGCGGGCCGGCCATCATGACCGGCCCGCATCGATCTCATCGCTGGGGACGCGGTGCTGAACGATTTCAATCGATGGCTGCAAGACTCTGTCTTCAAGCCGTTGGAAGACAAGAAAATGCCGGTTATGGAGCACCTGGTGGAGCTCCAAGTCCGGCTCACGCGGGCTGTGATCGTGACGGCGATCGTCTTCGTGGGGACGTTTTTCTACGCCGACACGCTAGTCAAGTGGTTGCGCATCCCTCTCCAAAACATGTTCGTGCCGGGTTCGCTCTCCTGGGTGCCGACCGATCTGCCGACCGTTCCGTTCGTGTTTCTGGCCCCCGCTGAGGCCCTCTGGCAGAACGTCAAGGTCGCCGGCCTGTTCGCGATCGTCATGGCTACGCCGTACATCCTGTTGGAGATTTGGCAATTCGTCGTGCCGGGTCTCCATTCGCAGGAGCGCCGGTTCGTCGGTCCATTCGTCCTGTTGAGCGCGCTGGCTTTTTACGCGGGTGTGGGATTTTCATTCTTCTTCGTCCTGCCATTTGCTTTGAATTTTCTCGTGTCCTATGGCGTTAACGCGGGATTCATCCCGCAGATTTCGATCGCGCAGTATGTGGGGTTCGCACTCTGGTTTCTTATGGTGTTCGGGCTGATTTTTGAAGTGCCGCTGGCCATTACCTTGATGGCCAAATTGGGATGGGTGGATGCCCCGTTCTTAAAGCGCTACCGCAAGTGGGCCCTGTTGGGCGCCTTCATCATCGCAGCGATCCTCACCCCCACGCCGGACCCATTCAATCAATGTCTGATGGCTCTGCCGATGTATATCTTTTACGAAGTGGGAATCATCAGCGCAGGATTTTTCAACAAGAAGAAGCCGCCGGTTCCGGAGACCGCCGTGGCACCGGTTGCTGTCGGAGGCGTCAAAGCCATGGCGCCCGCCATGTCGGGCGCTGGAGACGGCGACTATGTCGGCGTGCCAACGGGGCGGCGGCGGTAGGACCACTTCGAGAAAAGATGCACAGCTAGAAAGGGTACGAGAATTATGCCTCGCGAACTGAACATCATTCAAACGCCGACGTCGGGCGGGAGTGACGCCTGCACGTATATGTGGGCCTGCGCGATCTGCGACGAAAACGAATCCTGCCAGAAGGACAAGGAAGGGCACAGCCGCTGGCTCGTGGCCAAGCGGATGGAGAGGATCGAGTACAAAGTGCTCGTGATGAGCAACAAGGGTGGGGTCGGGAAAAGCACCTGCACGACGAATCTCGCCGTGAGCCTGGCCCTCAAGGGCTGGCACGTGGGGATCTGCGACATGGATATCCACGGACCGAACATTCCGAAAATGGTCGGGGCCGAAGGGCAGAAGCTCAAGATCAGCACCTCCGGCGGGATCATCCCGTTCCAGGCCTACAATCTCAAAATCGCCTCGATGTCGTTCTTGCTCCAGAATCCAGACGATCCGATCATCTGGCGCGATGCATACAAATATGAGTTCATCAATCAATTGCTGGGCGGCGTCGAATGGCAGGATCTGAACTTCTTGTTTATTGACTTGCCTCCGGGGACCGGCAACGAATCCGTGACGACGATCGATTTGCTCGGCAATGTCAGCGGTGCGGTGATCATCACGACGCCGCAGGAAGTGGCATTACTGGATTCTCGTAAGTCGGTGACCTTCTGCAAGGACAGCGAAGTCCCGATCATCGGGATCGTCGAGAATATGAGCGGATTGGAATGCCCGCATTGCCACAACCATATCGAAGTCTTCCGCAAGGGCGGGGGGGAAGCGTCGGCGCAGGATATGGGCGTGCCGTTCCTCGGGCGGATTCCGCTCGACCCCGATGTCGTGACCCAGTCGGATGCCGGTGAGCCGTTCGCCATGTTCAATTCCGATACCGCCACGGCCGAGTGTTACCACGAGATTGCGAATAAGGTGGAAGCCTTCTGCAAGAAGAGCGGTTCGCTGGTCAATATCGCGCCGCGGCATGCGCATTGACGAGGAGATGACTGTGAAGGCGAAGGACGCATTGTCGGGACTGACGCCGCTCGAAGAAGCGCAGAGGATTGTCCTCGATGCCACTCCCGTCTTGGGGCTGGAAAAGATTTCGATCCTCGATGCGCTGGGCCGCGTATTGGGCGAAGATATTATCGTCGAGCGAGACAATCCGCCCTGGGACAACAGCGCCATGGACGGCTTTGCCGTGCGCTGGGAAGACATCAAGCAGGAACATGCGATTCAGAAGCCGGTGACGTTGACGGTGGTCGAAGACGTTCCCGCGGGCAAGATGCCGACCAAGACTGTCGGGCCAGGGCAAGCCATCCGTATCATGACCGGGGCCCCGGTTCCCAAGGGAGCGGATACGGTACTCAAAGTCGAAGATACCGAGCATACGCCTGACAGCGTCCGGGTATTCAAGCCGGAAACAAGGGGCTCGAACATACGTCCACAAGGCGAAGACGTGAAGAAGGGCGAGCGTATTATCGCGAAAGGGTCGAGGATCCGTCCCGGCGAAGCCGGCATGCTGGCGATCCTGGCCAAGTCGTTTGTGTTCGCCTATCAACGGCCGCGGGTGGCCATTCTTTCCACCGGCGACGAACTGGCCGATTTGGACGAGCGGTTCAGCGAAGAGAAAATCATCAACTCGAACAGCTACGGCATTGCCGCGGCAGTGCAAGAGGCGGGGGGAATTCCGTTTCTTCTCGGTATCGCCCGGGACAATCCTGCGGCGCTCAAGGAAAAGATTTCGCATGGGTTGACGGCGGACATCCTCGTGCTGTCCGGCGGCGTCTCGATGGGCGACTACGATTTCACCAAGGCGGTCTTCCGCGACCTCGGCGCGGAGATGAATTTCTGGAAACTAGCCATCAGGCCGGGGCAGCCGCTCGCGTTCGGGAAGATTCAAGGCAAACTCGCCTTCGGGTTGCCGGGGAATCCCGTGTCCTCCATGGTGACGTTCGAGCAACTGGTCAGGCCGGCGATGCTCAAAATGAGTGGATGCCGGAGCTACGGGCGACCGGTGGTGCAGGCCGTTTTCCAGGAAAAGTTTTCCAAGCGGACCGATCGACGCCATTTCTTGCGCGGCATACTGACCTGTGAAGAAGGAATCTTTAAGGTCCATACCACCGGCGATCAGGGATCCGGCATTTTGACGTCGATGGTCAAGGCCAACTGCCTGATTGACGTGGCGGTTGAAACAGAACGGCTGAATCCGGGCGATCTTGTGCCGGTACAGCTGTTGACCGGAGACATCTGGGCGGCTCGGGCGGAGACTGTCCATGCGACGAGCCATAAACTGTCTTGTTGCTGAGCAGGATTTCCAACCATGACTGTCCCAATTCTATGCTTTGTCGGTCGATCGAACAGCGGCAAAACCACGCTGATCGAGCGCGTCATTCCCGAGTTGGTCCGCGCCGGTTACAAAGTGGCGACCGTCAAACATGCCGGTCACGGGTTCGATCTGGATACGGAGGGCAAGGATAGCTGGCGTCACAAGCAGGCGGGCGCGAGCAGTGTCGTGATCATCTCCAAAGGAAGCATGGCCATGTTCGCCGATGTATCCGATCAAATGAAGGTGGAAGACGTCCGCGATCGATTTTTGGACACGAGTTACGACCTGATTCTTGCCGAAGGATGGAAGCACGAAGGCTATCCCAAGATCGTCATCATCAGGGACGCGGTCGGTGAAATTCCCATCTCGCCGGACGGCCTGCTTGCGGTGGTGTCCGACAAGCCGGTCGATCTCGCGGTTCCTTGCTTCGGCCTGGACGATGTAACCGGCGTGGCGGCATTCATTACCCGGCATTTCCCAAAACGATCCCAACCGGAGCATGAACTGGAAGCCTAGGGCGACCATCGTGCTGGCCCTGTTTGCCGGCGCCCTCGCGCTCGGCGGCTTCGCTGTTCCCCTTACGAATCACCCACAATTCTGTGCGAGTTGCCACAACATCGCTCCTTCTTACGAGAGTTGGGTGAAGTCGTCGCACAAAGAAGTGACGTGCGTTGCCTGCCATGTCAGGCCCGGTGTCGAAGGCTGGATTCACGACAAAGCCTGGGCGGGAACGAAGGATGTGGCGATCTATCTGTTCGGCACTCCGACCGCTTCGCACGATCTGAAGGCGAAGGTGGATTCGAACGTCTGCCTGAGTTGTCACCAGCATATTCTTCGCACGTCCGAAGTCGCGCCGCGCGATCTGCCTCCCCCGGTGAAAGATGTGGGGCTTGTGATGAGCCACCGCAAACACATGGAAGCGTTCGGCGTTCGGGGGCAGGGCGAAGGCTGTACGACCTGCCACTCGGGCGTGGTGCATGATCAGCCGATCAAGGGCTATCCGATCGTCATTCCACGCGGGCATGTGTCGGCGGACAGCAAGCCCTGGCATCCCGGCTATCCGGAAGGATCGGTTCTCCGTACGAGGGCGCTCAATGACTGTTTCCGATGCCACGACGGAAAAGCCGAGCATCAAGGCAAGGTGCTCGATCGCAAGTGCGAGACCTGCCATCTCCCTGATAAGATCAAAGAGTTTCTGTCCTTTTGAGAAAGTCCAGCTGCCCGATGTCTTCTCCCGTTCTTCAAGTCACGAATCTGACGAAGCGCTTCGGCGAGTTTGTCGCGGTCGACGACGTGTCCTTCACGATCAAGCCGGGAGAAATCCTTGGATTGCTCGGACCGAACGGAGCGGGCAAGACGACGACGATCCACATGCTGCTGGGGTTGATCACGCCGACGTCGGGATCGATCTCGATGTTCGGGATGGACCTCGCCGCCCATCGCGAGCAGATCCTGCAGCAGGTCAACTTTTCCTCGACCTATATCTCGTTGCCGCTGGCGCTCACGGTCGAAGAGAATCTGTGGGTGGTGGCGCGGCTGTACGGGATGTCGGAGATCAATCGGCGTGTTGATGAGGTCGTCAAGAAATTGGAGATGGAAGAGTTTCGGCACAAGGTCACAAGGAAGCTCTCGTCGGGCCAAATGACCAGATTGACGCTCGCCAAAGCCTTTCTCACCGAGCCGAAGATTCTGTTTCTTGACGAGCCGACGGCGAGCCTCGATCCGGATATCGCGCACAAGATCCGCGCGTTGCTGAAGGAGGAACAGCGTTCGACCGGTCTGAGCATTCTCTACACGTCGCATAATATGCGCGAGATGGAAGAAATGTCGGATCGCATTATCTTCCTGCAGCGGGGCAAGATTGTGGCAGAAGGCACGGCGCAGGAGATCGTCACGCGATTCGGCCAGGCCGATTTGGAAGAGGTGTTTTTGAAGATTGCGCGGGATTCACGCTGAAGAAGGGGCGCTCCATGCAGAATGGGTTGTTGGATTTCGGAGTAGGAGTGGTGGTCGGTGGCTTGACGATGAGCGCCTGTTGGGGGTTGTTCTGGCTGACGATCGGGACAGTGGGGCTCACTCGTCGCACCTGCAGCTGGCGGGTCGTGCTCAACAGCTCGGCGGTGGTACTTGTTCCACTGCTGTTGGGAGGAACGCTGATTTGGGTACGAGGAGGAACCTTCACGTATGGCGCGGCATTCGGGGCGGGATTCCTGGTCGTGCCGCTGGTCTTAACGGGATTCGCCTTGCGGCAGGCTCCGGATGGACAGCGGGTGGGGGCACACATGCTTGATGGTGTGCGGCACCTCATGGATGAGTTACTGGGCAAGCACCAGGGCTGCGGGGGTTGTAGCCACGAGCATGATCACGGGGGCTGTTCATGAAGCTCCATCGTGTCATTGCCCTCATCACCAGGCATCTCTATCTGTACCGGCGGAGCTTGCCTAGAATCATGGAGATTTTCTATTGGCCGTTCCTTGACCTGATCATCTGGGGATTCATTACCCTCTACCTCGCCAAGTATCAACCTCAAGTGCCTGGATTCGTGACGTTCTTCCTGGGAGCGCTGATTCTCTGGGACATGCTCTTTCGGTCGCAGCAGGGCATCACCATTTCGTTTCTTGAAGAGCTCTGGGCCAGGAACTTGATGAACCTGTTTGCCAGTCCGCTGACGCCAGGAGAATTTCTCTCCGCCACGATCGCCATGAGTATTTTCAAGGTCTCCTGCGTGTCGGTTGTCATGGGGCTTTGTGCCTGGTTGTTCTATGGCTATAACGTCTTGGTTATGGGCCTCTGGCTGCTTCCGTTTATCGTGAATCTGGTCATTACCGGATGGGTCATCGGGGTTTTGACGACCTCACTGATCATGCGATTCGGACAGGAAGCGGAAATCTTGGCCTGGAGCATGGTGTTTCTGTTCCAGCCGATTTCCTGCGTGTTTTATCCGCTGGACGTGTTGCCCGGCTGGCTCCAAGGGGTCGCCTGGGCGAATCCGGCCGCCCATGTGTTCGAGGGTATGCGCGCGGTCCTGAGCAGCTCAGGTTCGCCCCTTCTGCATTTGGCTTGGGCCGGTGGGTTGAACGGTCTGCTCCTGATCGCCATGGTCGCCTTATTTTACAAGACCTTTGCCTACTGCAAGGTGCAGGGATCGCTGGTGCGGGTAGGGGAGTGAGGTTGTAATCCACCAGACCCTGTGTTAGGGTTGAGCGATTTCATCGTACGGGCCTCGCGATGAATCGCGTTTTAGGAGTAGGCCCGCAACATTGATGTTGCCTTGTCCGGGAAATTCGTCGGAAGTCAGACCTAAGTCGCCGCGTCCTTCGCGTCTTCGGCCCGCTCCTTCCCCCGTTCCTCGAGTTCAAGACAATGTCATCATTCAAAGGAGGAACCCCACATGGGTTCGAAGATTTACGTCGGTGGGTTGCCCTATTCGGCGACTGAGCAGCAGTTGAGCGATCTGTTTGGCGCGCATGGCGCAGTGGCGTCGGCGCGGATTATCACGGACAAGTTCACGGGACAGTCCCGCGGATTTGGTTTCGTGGAAATGTCCTCGGATTCCGAGGCGCAAGCAGCGATCACGGCGCTCAACGGGTCAGATATGGGCGGCCGGACCTTGACGGTAAATGAAGCCCGTCCTCAAGAGCCCCGGACCGGTGGCGGCGGCGGAGGCCGTGGTGGATTCGGTGGCGGTGGTGGACGGAGCGGTGGCGGCGGAAAGCGCGATCGCTGGTAAACACGACGCTTAGAACAAGCTGGGGCTGTCATCAATTCGATGGCAGCCCCTTTTTATTTGCGGGCCATGGTTCGTCGGGCCAATGAGCGCGTGGTCGCTGTCTTGTGATTTTCTACGGGGAAATGGTATGACTGCCCGTAACAAGACCGCACAGGGCGGGCTATCTTACTTCATGCGTTTTTCTTTTTTATAATTCGTCACGTGCCGAGGTCGCTCCGCCCGTTCGCACGCAGCCTGTAGCCCGGCGCTGCGTGTTCCCCTGTCAGGTCTTTGTGATTGTTCCCATATCGTCATGATCCGGTAGAAGTGGCTCCCGTCCTGTTTCTACGGGGAGGGGCTGATCCGTGCGCCCCTGCCACTGTGTGCGAACTTCATCGTTCAGATGACCTCGAGATGGTAGGAGTTCGGTGATGTCTGGTAGACGAAGTGCTCTGCTCACGGCAAGCGGATCTGGGGACCCCGCCTCTCATTCATTTCACGAGAATCCCGTGCTTGTGGTCGAAAACTTCTGGTCCGCTGAGGAGCGGCAGTATTTTCGCGAGGCGATGGCACGGGCTGCATGGAAAAGCCTTGTGGACTTACCGAAGGTGCGGGAGGATTTTCCGAATTCAGGGAACTGGGCGAAGGCCGAAATCGCCCCGCATCAAGGACAGCGGTTTCTGTCCCGGCTGCAGCTTCGTGGTATCCAGGAATATATGGAATCGTTTCCTAACATTGTCGGGCGGCATATGGGGTTTAGTTACTACTCGTACGCAGCCGGTGATTGCCTGTTGACCCACGACGACACGGATCAGGGGTATGCAGTGAACGGGAAGCAGGCGCCTCTCCGCCGGATCGCCGTAGTGAGTTATTTCCATGACGAATGGCATTCGGACTGGGGAGGCGAATTGATCGTCTATGCCAAGCGAGCTGCCCACACGTCAGAGAAACCTGATCTGGAAGTCACCCACTGCATTGAGCCTCGGCCTGGCTCTCTTGTGATGTTCACGGTTCCCCGGTTCCACCGGGTGTGTCGCGTGGATGAGACGGCTGGCCAGCATCGGAGACTGTCCATTGCAGGCTGGTTTATGACTGAGCACGCATAGCCGTCGGGATGGAACCGAACGAAGAGGGGAGCGGCCGATTTCTAATCGGCCGCTCCCCTCTTCGTTTCTCTTTCGTGAACGCCCAGTCGGTTGAGTGGATGGCAGGCAGAATCCTTGAAAAGCAAGGACTAATCAAACCACTCGTCCGCCCCCTTTGCCCCACTGGAAGCTTCTTTCGTGATCGACTCCGGTGTAGGGGGCGGCGCTTGGAGCGTCCGGTGCACCATGTTCACCAGGCTCTGACGGTCGAAAGGTTTGGAGAGGAAGGGCAAGGCGTCTTTTCGAATGCCATAGCTGGCGAGGTCGAAGTCGAGATTGCCCGACATCAGTATGACACGGAGTTCTTTGCGCATGCGCAGGGTGCGAACTGCGAGCTCATGGCCATGGACATGAGGAAATTCGTTGTCGCTGGAGGCCAACGAAAAGCCGGGAGGGGGCATGACCAAGTCTGTCAGCAAGAGATGGATAGGATTCGGATGCTGTTTGCAGATCTTGAGCGCTTCTGAACTGCCGGCTGCCGTCAGGACGGAAAATCCTGCTTGCTCGAGAAACGTTTGGCAAAGATTGGTCACGGTAGGGTCGTCGTCGACCACGAGGACGGTCTTCTCATTGGCGGTGGTTGGAGAAGTATGCGTCGCCATGCGTAGCCTCCTGCTTACGGAAAGCTTTGTATGCTACGAGCAGGATAGCGCAGGCCCGGTCCGGCACCTAACAAAAGGTGATTTTCATGAGGGAAAGTACCGAAGGGTACCGTAGAGGCAGATGACGGAAGGGCTGGTGGCTGGCCTCTATACAGATTCTTCGGATCGTGACCTAAGCGCAGCGAGTCGCTCCTTGTCCAGTTGCACGTACAAGGATTTCTCTTGAGTGACGAGGACGGCACCGGGGGCTTGACCTTTGGCTTTCTTGACCCATTTTCTCCTGGTATAGATCACGTCGCCTTTGCCGCTTTTTTTGAGATCGCTGTAAAACAGCGCCAGCGTCGCGGCGTCTCTCAATGTTTCCGGCGGAGGTTCCTTCCCTTTCTCCAGGCGTACGATCACATGTGAGCCTGGCGTACCACGTGCATGGAGCCACAGATCGTCACTCTTGGCCAATCCAAATGTTAATTCGTCGTTCTCTCGCGCGTTTCGCCCGACAAAAATCGGCGAGCCATCCGTCGAGAGAAAGCGTCTGAAGGGACCCCGGCGTAGCTCTCGATTTCCGTGAGCGTGCGGCCGCAAGGCTGTGCGGGGAGTAGAGGGGGCTGAGGCTGGCGGGGCCCACGTGCCTTGCTCCATCATCAGCAGTTCCTCTCGCAGCTTGTCCAATCCACGTTCTGCCTGTTCAATGCGCGGTTGTAGCGCCCGTTCTGCAGCGAGGTGCTTTCGATGTTTCTTGAAATAGTCGTCCATGTTGCCTTGAGCCGACTTCGTCGGATCGAGAGGGATGGTGACTTCGGGCAGGGCCTCGTCGTAGTAATCCACGAGCGCGATGCGATCCATCCCCTTCTTGATCGTTCCCAAATTGGCTTTGATCAGTTCTCCGTAGCGGGCAAAATCCCTGTACGTAGCCGCCTTCACCAAGTCGTTGCGCCAGGTTTCGATCAGCCGCTGTTCTTTCTTGATGGCTTTCTTGAGCGTCCGTAATCGCGCGTCTTGCGCACGGTTCTGCGCCAGGCAGGCTTCCTGGTCGTAGTAGTGGGCTTCGATGGCCGAAGAAATCGGGAAGTCGCCGGCATCGGATGCTTCAACGAATCGGGGCCCTTTGCCAGTTGCAGCGCTGGAATGATGTCCGCGGGGTGCTTGATACGCCTGGCCAATAATCTGTGTTTGGCGGTTGAGGTCGCGCAAGACGCGCCGGCTTTCATCGAGCGCCAGAATGTTGGCAGTCTTGCCGGTAAGTTCGCAGACAACTTGGCGGGGCCCTTCTTTGGCCGTGAGATGAAGGATAACGACCCGGTCGTTGGCCAGCTGTTCGATGCCATCTATCCTGGCGCCTTGCAGATGGGCGCGTAAGAATTGGCAGAAAGGAGGTGGGCAGGAGGGATTCAGCAGGGAGCGACGGCTCAAATGAAGCCGTGCGGCGCCAGGTTCGCACGAGACGAGGAGCCGATGGGTCGCTCCCGGTACGCGGATTTCAAAAATGAGCATCCGATCCGACGGCTGGTGGATCTTTTGGATCCAGCCGTTCGCAAGAACCGGAGCGATCTCGTTCAGAACGTTGCCGATGTCGGTCGCGGTAAGTGCCATCGTGCATTCGGGCAATGGAACAGTGAAGGGAATATCATGCACTCTGCTGATATGCGACCGTATTGTTGCTTCTACGTGGAATCACTAGGCCCGCCATTTTCGTCCCATGGGGCCATTTCGGTCACATATCCGGCCTCACCCCCGCTTTTCACAATGGCCGCACTCTACGATTCGGCGCGAAAACACGCAAGCGGACAAGTATTGTCTGGTGGCATTTGGCTTGCTTTATCAAGTCATCAGGCGAGCCGTTACGGTTTGACTCGGCGCATCGAAGAGCGGTGGGCAACTCACACAAGCATAGGAGGGTCCCATGCGTTGCACGAAGTGCGAAGGGTTCATGGTGGTCGATGATTTGATCGATATGAGAGAAAGCTACCATCCCATGTGGATGCGCGGGTGGCGTTGCGTGGCCTGCGGCAACGTCGTCGATCCGTTGATTCTTCGCCATCGTATGATTCAAGAAGCGGGGGCATTGCGTTTGCTGAAGGTCGAACCTCCTCCGCCTCTTTCGTTTCGGCCTGCCAAGGCTTCAGCCTAAGTGGATATACTTGCACAGTAAATCAGCGACTCTTTCACAGTGAACTTGCCACCTGTGCAGTCTCGTACCGAGTGTTCGCTTCTTTCCCTACTTCCCGGAAGGGTGTCGCAAATGCCCCCGGCACCGCGCAAAAAATCTCAATAACCTCGACAGGTTAGGGAAAACATGTGAGTCTTCCAGCAGGGTATCGCTTTTGCTCAAAACACAGGTAAGGAAGGCAAAGGGGAAAGCAAGGGAAATAAAGACCATGAACAATCGATGCTTGAATCTTCAGTCAGCGGGGAAGGCTGGGAGCCTCGTGGCCCTCATTGCCTGCAGCGGCCTCTTGCAAGGATGCCTTGCTGTGGCTTGGGTTGCCGCTGTCGGCGTGGATTCCCTCCGGTCGAGCGATATCACATTCCGGCCGTTCGAACAGAGTTGGGTATCTCACACGCAGGCGGCCGTGGATGATTCGGACATGCTTTCGCTGACGAGTGTGGCACTGCTGCCGGTCGAAGGAGATGACGACATGAGGAGCCGGCTGGCGCAGGTGTTTCAACAGCAAACCGCGTTGCGCGTTGAGGCGACGGCTCAGCCCGAACATGAGAGCGCCGTGTCATTGACCGACGAGGACCGCTCCATGATCGCACAAGATCTTTCGCGCGCGCTCGCCGTGGATGCCGTGTTGTTCGGGCGCGTGTCGGAAGTAGCCGCTCACCCCAGTGATTGGGGATGGAAACATGAGGAGTCCCGGCGGCTGTTTCTTCACCTCGTGGATCATGAGGGGCGGTTGTTGTGGAAAGACGAACTTCCCTATACGGTCGTCACCGGGGCCAAACCGCCGATCGAGCATGCCGTGCAGACCTCGCTCACCAACCATGTGATGGACCACGTGCGCGATCTGGGGCTCGATGGCCTCGGATACTTTCCCAGAAAACCTTCCTAAATAAGTCGCTTCTTGCAGCCTCCGTTGCGCTCCGGTAGAGTCCCGTTCCTGTCGGGAGTTGAACGGGACTATGCCATTGCTCGATGCCGAGGCGCTTACCCGCCTGCAATCGGAATTCAGCCAATCCATGAGGACATTGCTCACGGATCTGTGCCGGGATTTAGATGAGCAGTATTTCGAGCTGGCCGAGAGACTCGATCTTCCGGTCGCCTATTTCCGTTCCTTGTCACACCTCTTCAGCCGCGAGTCCTATGCCAATTGGAAAGTGGTCGGATGGATCGAAGCGCTGAACGATCTGGTCTATTTTCTCGATCTTCTCCTGCAGATTCGGAAAGAGCCGGATCAACGCGGCTTTGGCGAACAGCTCTTTGCCGAGTGCGAGCAGAAGTTCTTCGAAAACAGCTATCTCGATGATCTGTTTCCGCAAGGCCGAGCCCAAGCAAAGGGGCTGGCGACGCGATTGCACTGGCTCTGCATGAAGCTGGCGCGCGAGGTCACGCAGGAGTCGTTGTTCTTCGACCCGCGCTGGGCCATGCGGTGGAGCGGACAGAAGACAATCAATCGATGGGAAGTTTCCGGGAGTCTCGATCAGCATTTCGAACGGGCCGAACGGCCGCTCACGTTGGCGGTTGGGACAACGGGTGACGAGCTCGTTGCCCCACAGTCTCTTGCAAAAGCGGCAGGACCGTCCTCGCAACGTGTCGTCTTCGAAATCACGAAACAGGGCATCTCCCTGAAGAGCGGCAGCCGGTTTCCAGTCTGTTCACTCCACGGCGCGAACGTCGAGTGGCACTGGGCAATACGGCCCGCAGTTCAGGCGGTACAGACTCCGGAAGGGCTGCTGACGATTGGCCCGACGCTGGCGTATGGCAGAGACAGGCAACCGCGGCGGGTCGGACCGACTGATCCAAGACAGGTCGAGCGGATCGGCCGGGCCTGGCGGACGATTCAACAGGCCTGGCCGGAGGGGCAGGGGATTCTCGCACTCTTCACGTCGCGCGTGATTCCGCTTAAGGCGAAGGGAGTTGTCAGCTTCAGCTATCGGCACCGGCCGGGCTTGTCATTCATCAACTGTTTCGATCGAGACAACCTCGATCTCATCGACGATCTGATCCATGAGAACAGCCACCATCACTTGAATCTCTTGCTCCGCAAACATGTCATGTATCACGGCGACCGCAACCAGCAGATTTTCTATTCGCCCTGGCGGCGCAGCCTCCGCCCCATACGCGGTATTCTCCATGCGGCGTTCACGTTTACGATGGGCGCACTGCTATTCGAGCGGCTCTCAACATGGGGCGGGAGGCACGAGGCTGCGTGGCGAGAGTCGGGGCTCACAAAACGCGATTTGCTGCGCGCCCGCTATCGATGCCTGGAAGAAATCGAATCGGTTCGTTACTCGATTCAGGATCTCGATTACGCCGGCCGGCATCTCAAATGGATCACCGGTTCCGGCGCCAGGCTGGTGAGACAACTGGAAGAGGAGATCTTGAAGGCTGAGCAGCGCATCGCCCGGCATCGGAGTGCAGTTTTCAAATCGAAATTCGGCCCAGCCCTCCGCAAGCACATCAAAGAACTCCACCGCGCCCGCCAAACCTACGGGCCGGTACGGTTGAGCAGGGCGT
>CAZOUA010000020.1:0-37692 GCA_964582865.1 uncultured Nitrospira sp.
CTCCGATCACCGCGATATCGTTCACGATATCAGTGGTAGACATTAGAGATTTTTAACTGCCTGTTAACATCCCGTTAATCTTTCGCTGTTACATTGTCGCTCGTGCATGAAGATCAGAAGAACTGAGCGGGAGGTGGGCACATGACTTGTCAAAAATGCAAAGGGCTGATGATCGAGGAATCGCGACCGGATTTTTCACCCGAAGGCACCGTGATGCGCTGCATCAATTGCGGCTTGGTCCTCGATCCGTTGATTCAGCAAAATCGCTCGATGAAGCTTCACGCCAAGCCGGCGACGCTGCATGCCGCATAAGGCGGCTGACGAGTCCGTTCGGTTTGTGGGGACGACTTGCCGCACAGACCGAAGCGGGCAGGCGTGGACGTTGCGTGTGTGGTCAGACCGAAAACTCCGCCCATAGGAACGTATGATCTGAGGGGTCTTTCGCTCGCCGCGGCTCGACGTCCACTTCTACCCTGCCGCATTTCTCCGCCAGCGGCGCCGTCGCCAGAATGTGATCGATGCGCCAGCCTTTGTTCGCCTCCAGCGAACTCGGAGCACGATAGTCCCAGAAGGTAAACTGCTGCCGGTCCGGATGGATTTTCACGAACACGTCCTGAAATCCCCACGCAACCGCCGCTTCGTACGCTTTCCGCGCATCTTCGTGGTAACAGACATGGGTCAGATGCTTCTCCGGGCTATGGACGTCCATCGGCCGAGGCGCCACATTCATGTCGCCACACCAAATAGCCGGCTTGCTCGGTGACAGGTGTTTTTCAAAATAGCGCCGCAGCCGCCTGTACCAGTCGAGCTTGTAGGCATACTTGGGCGAATCGATCTCGAACCCCTGCGGGATGTAGGTATTGATGATGGGAATCCCGTCGATGACGACGTGCAGCAATCTCGGTTCGTCCGGCTCGCCGCCATCGTCAAGACCGGCCCGCACCGATTCCGGCTTCTTCCGGCTCAGCACCGCGACACCGTTGTACGATTTCATCCCGCGAAACGTGATCTCGTAGCCTGACGGCGCCAGAGCAAGCAGCGGAAACTCGCTGTCCTGCACTTTCGTTTCTTGAATGCACAAGACGTCGGGTTTTTGCCGCTCCAGCCAATCGAGGACGATGGGCAGACGCTTCCGGAGCGAGTTGGCGTTAAAAGTTGCGATTTTCATGCGTGTGTCGGGTGAATCGGCGGGGATGCTAACAGATGAAGCCGGCGGGAACAAGCGGCCCGACGGGCGATCCGGGGAAAAACGGCTTGAAACGTACACGGCCCACGGTGAACGACTCACCATGGGCCGCGTATGGTGCAGCGTGGAACCATCCCGGTCCCGATTGTCTACTTCCCCACCGTTCCCACGGCGTCCTTCATATCCTGACCGGCAGCCTTCATCTCTTGGCCGGTGGCTTTCATTTCCTGTCCCATAGACTGGCCGGCAGCTTTCATCTCCTGGCCTTTGGCTTTCATGGCATCGCCCTGCGCTTTTGCCGCATCTGAAGGGGCTTTCGCTTTGGCCTTTGCCTTTGTTTCATGCTCCTTCGCCTTGCCCTTCAATTCATCTTTCTTCGCTTTCACGGCATCCTGTTGCGCTTTCACATCGGCCTTCATTGAATCCTTCTCGGCCTTCACGTCCGCCTTCATCTGCTCTTTCATCTGATTGAGTTCGCCCTTCATGGCGTCGTCGGCCATGGCGAGTGAGCCAGATCCGACCAGGCACAGCACGGCAAACGCGATGACCATTAACTTCTGCATGAGGCACCTCCTGTCAAGGAATGTAGGGTGAATGATGGAACTACATGATCCGGGCAAGGTTGGCGCCAGCGTCGCACGCGCCCAAAAGCCTGTCAAGTCCCGCCCTGACAGGCCTGGTGGAATTTATCGAGCCGGGGCCAGATACCGGCGCAGGATGGCTTGCTCAACGCGGGACCGGCCGCGATCGGGTGCGGGGAATCGCAACACAAGCTGAATGCGCCCCGGTTCCGGCAATTGAATGGTAATGCGAGGCTCCGGGGAAGGCGCTTCAAGAAGGTTCGTCTGTTCCAACAATTTCATCTGGCGGCTGGCCTCTTCCATAAAAGAAACACATTCGGCTTTTGCCGCGCTGAGAAGCCTTTGCTCGGCCTCCTTCCAATCATCTCCGGCCATAAGCGGAACGGTCAGTGTGTAGAGCCCGTACTCCTGATCGGGATTCTCTTTGACCAAGGCATTCGATAAGAGCAGGCTGTTCGGGAATATCGTGACGCGACCGGTATAGAGATGCGAGGTCGGACCGGGTCCGATCTCCAAAAGCTTGGTTGCGAAAATATCGTGATCCAACACTACTCCGCGATAGCCGGCGATTTGAATCCGATCGCCCACCGAATAGACTTTCCCGCCCACGCGTAATGCGGCCCCGCTCCAACAAAGAATGAGCTCCTTCGTCGCCAGAACGAGGGCGGCAGCCAAGGCGACCAGTGAGACTGCAAAGGCTTGGAGTTCATGGGCCCAGATCACCACCAGCCCGACGAGCAACGCAAACACGATCGTATTGCGGACCGATACCACCCACCGCCGCTTGGCTTCCATCGTGAGGGCTGAATTCTTCGAGATCGATCGAACGATCAGCGTGCGGACGATCAGGACGGAGAGCAGCAGCAAGAGGGACTTGAGGCTGTCGAGCACGATGGAACTATCGATGTGCGGCATCCATGCGGGCATAGGCCATTTCACCGGCTATGGTGATGATTCTGCGTTCAATGTTTCGCGTGTACCGGGCACGCATTCATCCCGTTTCCATTGCTTGAGAGTCTTTTGCTCATTGAAGATCAGGGTGTATCGGTAGCAATACAGCGTGGGTTTTGGTCCGTCGGCTGAGGCTTTTCCAATCAGGGCGGCCGCCTGTTGCGCGGCGGAGGTGATCCCGGACAGATCCATGGGATTCAACTCCTTGTCGCTCAACGCCACGCGATAGGTCCAGATTGTATCTCCGCCGAGCGCGGGAGTCTTCGCCGTATGGGGCGGGCCCAGCTTCTCCACGACTTCGTCCTGCGTCAATCGGTCGACGCCCTTTTTAAAATACTTGTCCCGCCAGGGGCCACCGCACGCCAGGAGCGACCAGGCAGCGATCACCAGCAGCGATGTCGTGGTAACACGAGAAGTCCACCCGAGAGGCATCATGTCTTGGATCGATCTTGAAGTTGCTGCATGCGCTTGATCGAACAATACAGGGCATAGCCTTGGGCCAGCATCCCCGTCACCAGCAATCCCAGCGCCGTCTGCAGCCATGGCGCGCCCGATTCGTCCAGACCATAGATTCCCAACACGAACCCAAGCGCAATCGCGACGATCCCGACGAAACGGGCGACCACTGCGTTCGTGCGCCAGTTGATGGAGTCCGGCTCCTTCGATTCAGGCATATGACTACGCTACAACGGAACGCGGCACGGGTTCAACTGCGCTTGGCTCGGATCTCACGGGCTTGGATGTCCAGCGCCATTGCCTCGTCCTTTCGGCCGAGCTTGCGTAAGACATTGGCAAGGTCCTCCAGTGTCTTGGCGACTTCGGGGTGGGACGGGCCAAGAGCCCTCTGTCGAATTGCGAGCGCGCGCCGGTAGAACGGTTCGGCCTTCTCCGGCTGTCCCTGCACGACCCATAATTGACCCAGGTTGGCGGCGCCCAGCGCTACATCGGCATGCTCGGGTCCCAAGAGTTTCTCTTTGATTGCCAGCGCTCTCGCCAGCAGCGGCTCGGCTTCCGCATATTGTCCATACATGCGGTGGAGGACTCCCAAATTATTCAGAGTCGCCGCCACATCCGCATGGTTTTCGCCATGAACGGCTTGATAAATCTTGAGCGCCTGCAGATAGACCGGTTCGGCTTCCGTGTGCTTTCCCTGCCCGGCGTAGACTTGGGCCAGCTGCGAGAGGCTTACGGCGACCCGGCGATCTTCGAGTCCGAATTCCTCGGCCTTGCGAACCGCGGCTTGAAACGCCCGCTCCGCCTCGGCGTAGTTTCCCTGCTGGACCGCTTGTTGGCCGGCAGCCATGGTTGATTCCCACGTCTGCTCCTGACAAGCAACCAAGAGCGACAGGAACGAACCGATGGCCATCATCCACCCGCGAGTCATACAGCCCCCAACTGCTCCACCAGTGATTCAGCCGGATAGGTGACGATTTCCGCCAGCGTCGGATGGTAGTGCGGAATGCGCAGAAGATCTGCGGCGGTTCCCTGAAAATACATCACGGCCATGAGTTCATGGATCAATTCTCCCGCATCCGGGCCCACGATCTGTGCGCCGAGCAATCGTCCGTTGGACGGAGCGGCCAGCAACTTGACGAAGCCATGCACGTCGCCGCGACACAGCGCTTTGCCGTGATCGGCAAACGGATAGGAGGCGACAAGATAGGGAATCCCGTTCGCGCGGCATAGCCGTTCGTTTAATCCCACAACTGCCACCTGCGGTTCGGTGAATACCACTTCTGTATCGAGCCGATGATCGATCTCACGTGCCTGCGCCGCCGGATGGGTCGCATTGTATCCGGCAATCTCGCCCTGCTGAATGGCGATATGCACGATCGGATTCAGATCGTTCACATCTCCGACGGCATAGATATGGGGTTGCGACGTGCGCAACGCGGCATCGGTGACGATCCGCCCCTTTTCAACATTCACCCCTGCGGCATCGAGATGCAGTCCGGAAATGTTCGGGCGGCGGCCCAAGGCCTGGAGAATCACTTCGCCCGAAACCACCCGCTCCTGACCGGCTTGTTTCGTCCACACCGATTTACGCCCGTCATCGGAGGTCACGCGCAGCAATTGCACATCGGTGACGATCTCGATGCCATCCTCTTGCAGCGCCGCTCCCAGCGCCTTTCCGACATCCTCGTCCATCTGCGACAGGATCGTACGCCCCCGTTGCAGAATCGTGACCTTCGTGCCAAGCCTGGCGAAGAATTGCCCGAGCTCGACCGCCACAGGTCCCGCTCCGAGCACAATTAAAGAACCCGGCTGCAGGCGGAGATCGAGAATGTTGTCGCTCGTGAGGTAGCCGTTCTCGGCCAGCCCCGGCACCGATACCTCGCTGGGAGATGAACCGGTCGCAACGACGAAGGCCTTCGCGGAGAGCGCCGTTCCGCCAGCATCCAGTTCATGAGGCGAGCGGAACCTCGCGTGAGATTCGTAGAGCGTAAACTCCGGATTGCGAAGCTGCTTGATGCGGTAATCCGTAAACTCCTGAACGAGTTGATTCTTCCGGTCCACGATGGCGCCGAGACCGGCCCGGACTTCGACCGGCGAGAGGCCGAATTCCTTGGCCCGACGCATGAGAGCTGCAACTTCAGCCGACCGCAACATCGCCTTGGTCGGCATGCAGCCTCGAAGGATACAGAGGCCGCCGAGCGGCCCGTGATCGACAATCGCCACGTCTGCGCCGGCTGCACGAGCCGCTCGCGCCGCCGCATACCCGGCCGACCCACCTCCGATCACGACCACATCGTGTGTTTTGCTCATGTTCAGGAACTCTGGGATTCTTCCGTCGCTTCCCGTATAGTACGGAACGTTGGAAGAATACACGATGATCCAGCCTGGCCGCTATCGTCACTATAAGGGTCGCGAGTACGAAGTGATCGGAGTGGCGAGGCATTCAGAAACAGAAGAAGAATTCGTGGTCTACCGCGCGCTCTACGGGGAGCGAGGACTGTGGATCAGACCTGCAGTCATGTTTCTCGAAACGGTTATGGTAGAGGGTCTGGCCCGGCCGCGGTTTCAGAGACTCTAGCAGAATACTGGGGAATCCCCCCCTTCTCAGCGCGGCTGATCCGGCATCGATTTCCGTCCGACTATGTCAGCCAGATCCACTGTGAAAATGTCGCCGCCTGCCCGACCTGCCGGCCGCTGGCATCGCGCACATTCCATATCAACGCGTTCTCGACAAGAAACCGGCGGCCGGTCGAAGAAATCCTCACCCCACGATAGGTCTCGATGTAGCCACGGGACCTGGCCTGTTCCAGCATCCATTCGCGCTCGGCGCGATTCACCGGCTCAGCCGTGAGCCGCGACGGGGTTTTCACCAGCTGGTCCCACGTCATCTCCCACAGGTCCAAAGCCGTCCGGTTGCCATAGTTCAGAATGGGGTCGGTCTCCGTTCCGTGCGAGACGACCACGGCAGGCCATTCGAACAATGATCGAGATTGGAATTCCATCCCGCCGGTGCGCTCGATCAGCTCCCGACTCGTCCAATGCCGGTAACTGTCGAGAATCCATTGGCTCCATTGCATGATCTGAGGATCCATCCAGGGCGATACGGGCATACGGCGAGTCTCCTGCGACGAACAACCCGCTGATAGCACGTCCGTCAAGACGGCGCAAGAACGATCGGAGCAGACTTGTCAACTGCATGGGGGAACTCTGTATAATGACGACTCTCTTCACCGACCTCATGCAAGGAGCATTCATGGCAGGCCAGACCTTGTTCGAAAAAATCTGGGAGTCTCACGTCGTACGGGCGGAGCCCGACGGGACGACCCTGCTCTATATTGACCGTCAGTTGGTCCACGAAGTGACCTCGCCGCAGGCCTTTGAAGGATTAAAGCTGGCCGGCCGCCGGCCCCGCAGACCGGAGGCGACACTGGCTGTACCGGACCATAACGTCCCGACGACCGATCGGAAATTCGGCATCGCCGACCCGATCAGCGCGAAGCAGATCCAAACGCTGGAAGAAAACTGCAAGGACTTCGGGATTACGCTCTTCGGCATGAACGACATCCGCCAGGGCGTGGTGCATATCATCGGACCGGAGCAGGGCTTCACGCTGCCCGGCACGACGATCGTCTGCGGCGATTCGCATACCTCTACTCACGGTGCCTTCGGATCCTTGGCCTTCGGCATCGGCACCAGCGAAGTGGAGCATGTGCTGGCCACGCAATGTTTGGTGCAGAAGCGGCCGAAGACGATGGAGATACGGGTCGACGGTCCGTTGTCGCCTCACTGTTCGGCCAAAGACGTGATCCTCGCGATCATCGGCAAGATCGGCACGGCGGGGGGCACCGGCTACGTGATTGAATACACCGGCTCTGCCATCCGCGCCTTAAGCATGGAAGGGCGCATGACGCTCTGCAACATGTCGATCGAGGCCGGAGCGAGAGCCGGCATGGTCGCACCGGACGAGAAGACCATCGCCTACATCAAGGGTCGGCCGATGGCGCCGAAGGGAGAGGGGCTCGAGCAGGCGGTGCGGGCCTGGGAAGAACTGAAGACCGACGCGAATGCCAGTTACGATGCCACGGTCGTGTTGAAGGCGGAAGACATTGCTCCGCAAGTGAGCTGGGGCACCAGTCCCGGCATGGTCGTCGGCGTAGACGGGACGGTCCCGGATCCTCGCACGATGACGGATGAAAAGACCCGCAAGGCAACCGAGCACGCGCTGGAATACATGGGTCTCACAGCCAACATGCCCATCACCGAAATTGCGATCGACAAAGTCTTCATCGGCTCCTGCACCAACGCGCGGATCGAGGACCTTCGCCTTGCCGCCAGCCTGGCCAAGGGGAAGAAAGTCGCCAAGACCGTGCACGCGATGGTCGTGCCGGGCTCAGGGCTGGTCAAACAGCAGGCGGAGCAGGAAGGGCTCGACCGGGTCTTTACCGAAGCGGGATTCGAGTGGCGCGAAGCGGGCTGCAGCATGTGTCTGGCCATGAATGCCGACGTCCTGCAACCGGGCGAGCGCTGTGCTTCGACCAGCAACCGCAACTTCGAAGGACGCCAAGGGGCCGGCGGACGCACCCATCTGGTGTCACCGGCCATGGCGGTGGCTGCGGCGATTGAAGGCCATTTTGTGGATATCAGGAACTGGCGATAGGCGACAGGCACGAGGCGATCGGCGAGAGGGAAGAAACTTTCCGCTCCACCCCTAGCCTCAAGTCTCTCGCCTCAAGCCTGAGGAGTAATTATGCAAGCCTTTACGACACTCACGGGATTGGTGGCGGCACTGGATCGCGTCAACGTCGACACGGATCAGATCATTCCGAAGCAATTCCTCAAGACGATCAAGCGGACGGGACTTCGCGAAGGATTGTTTTTCGATTGGCGGAAACAGAAGGACGGGTCGCCCGATCCCGCCTTCTTTTTGAATCAGCCGCGCTATCAAGGCGCAACGATTCTCTTGACCCGCGACAACTTCGGCTGCGGCTCGTCGCGGGAACATGCGCCCTGGGCTTTGCTCGACCAGGGTTTCCGCTGCGTGATCGCTCCGAGCTTCGCCGACATTTTCTACAACAACTGTTTTCAGAACGGGATTTTGCCGGTGGTCCTCAAGGCCGAGGAAGTGCTGGCCTTGATGACCGACGTGCTCAGCACGCCGGGCTACCGGTTGACCGTGGATTTGGGAAATCAAACTGTAACGACGGCGAGCGGAACCCACTATCACTTCCATGTGGATCCGTTCCGGAAAGATTGCTTATACCGCGGCCTTGATTCGATCGGGCTGACGCTGCAGCACGAACCGGCCATTGCAGCCTATGAAGCCAGGCGGAAGGCCGAAACCCCCTGGCTCTTTACCGATGTTCGCCCGTAAATCGAGGAGGCGCCCATGAACTGGTCCATGCTCCTGTTTCCCGTCATGTGGCTCTGGCGGCCGAAGCTGTTTTTTACCCTCGTGTTTTTCGTTGGCGCGGCCTACCTGCTTGTAGCCTTCAATTACAGTTATTCAGACGGCAGCCGGGCCGGCTATATTCAGAAATTTTCAAAAAAGGGTTGGCTTTGCAAGACACATGAGGGCGAACTGGCGATGACCACCGTACCTGGAGTGGCGCCGGTGCTGTGGGATTTCACCGTCTGGGATGACAGTGTCGCCGCGAAACTGACGCAGCTGATGGGGAAGCGCCTCGTGCTGCACTACAAGGAGTTCCGGTATCTGCCGACGACCTGCTTCGGCGAGACCGCCTATTTTGTCGACCGTATCGAAGTGCAGGAATAACTGGACTGTTCACTCTCGTGAACTCTTTAGCCTGGTAACCCGCAATTTATTCCCGCAGGAGACTCTAAAAGGCCGCTCAGCAAGGCCGCAGCGAGCGAGGAGGCGACGCGTACTCTGTTCGGTACATGGAGCCTCCGAACGATGCGAGAACGACGCTGGCGGCCTTTTTCAGTCTCCTGTTACAGCCAGCGCTTGTTTCGAAACAGCACCAACATTCCGATCCCGACCATCGCCATCACCGCCAGCACCACAGGATAGCCCCATTCCGATTTCAGTTCCGGCATGTGTTCGAAATTCATGCCGTAGATACTCGCGATGAAGCTTAACGGCATGAAGATCGTGGTGATGACCGTCAGGACCCGCATGACGGCGTTCAGCCGATAACTGACGCTGGACAGATAGATGTCGAGGCTGGCCGAGACCATCTCGCGCAACGTCTCGATCGTATCGACAATCTGCACCACGTGATCGTACACATCGCGAAAGAACACTTTCGTCGAATGCTGGAGAAACGGACAGTCCGAACGAGATAAGTTGTTCATGACGTCCCTCAAGGGCCAGACGGCGCGCCGGAGAAAGAGCAATTGCCGCTTGAGGGCGTGAATGTCGCGAAGGGTCTCAGGCTTGGGATCCGCTACGACCACCTGTTGCAACGCCTCGATTTTTTCCCCAATCGCTTCCAGCACGGCAAAATACTGATCGACGATCGCGTCCACCAAGGTATAGAGCAGATAGTCAGCGCCGGATTGCCGCAAGCGCCCTTTCCCGCCGCGCAACCGTTCACGGACCGAATGGAACACATCGGTGCCGTTCTCCTGAAAGGAGAGCACAAAGTTCCGCCCCAGCACCAAGCACACCTGCTCAACGACGATGTCTTGCCGCTCCGTGAGCGAGAGCATTTTCATCACGACGAAGAAATAGGTTTCGTAGTCGTCCAGCTTCGGACGCTGATCGGTGTTGGCAATGTCTTCGAGAAGCAGCGGATGGAGGGCGAACTGTTTTCCAAACGTCTCCAGCACGTCGAGCTTGTGGACACCGCCGATATCCGCCCACACAACCGATTCATCGGACGGCGGCGTGAGTTGTTCAGGCTGAGCGACCGTCTGCTCGTCGCAGCTGACGCCGGAAAAACGGAACGCTTTGATCGTGACATGCTCCGCCTTTTTCTCACCGATGTGCACCAGCGTGCCGGGCGGAAGCCCCGTCTTCCTGGATCGTTTCTGCACCAACTTCATAGGCGTGCCCCCCCGGCCCCTGCTTGTACGCAGGTTCGCCCAAGGGGTCAAGGGGGAATCGGCTGGAGCTCTCACGGTTCCGCTTTTCCAAGGCAGCCAGACCTGCTACCCTGGCACGCAGATTGATCGAGGGATGCGACGATGGAACGGGAATTGACCCGGTTGGTCGACACCATGAAGAAAGCCGGCGCAAGGGCGCGCGAACTGGCTGCGCGAGGGTTCGACGTCCAGATCAAGAATGATCGGTCGCCGGTCACCACCGCCGACCTCGAAGTCAACGACATCTTCCATGACATGCAGCAGATGCACTTTCCCGACGATGGATGGCTTTCCGAGGAGTCACCTGACAAGCCCGAGCGCCTTGCGAAATCCCGCGTGTGGATCGTGGATCCGATCGACGGCACGAAGGCCTATGTCAATCGATTGCCGGAGTACTGCATTTCCGTCGCACTGATTGAGCAAGGCAAGCCTGCCGTCGCGGCAATTTACAACCCCTCGACTGATGAGCTGTTCACCGCCGTGCGTGGCCGCGGCCTTTCTTTGAACGGCACACTGATCGCCTCCGCGCGGTCGCGAGAGTCGCCGCCGCTCATCATGGTCAGCCCCTGGGAATTCAGAGCCGGCCGGTGGGCCAATCTCGACGGCCAGGCTCAATGCCGTCCGATGCTTTCCATCGCCAACGCGCTGGCGCTCGTGGCGGCTGGGCGCGTTCAGGCAACGCTCACCATTGAACCGGAGAATGAGTGGGACCTCGCAGCCGGTGTCCTGCTGATTGAGGAAAGCGGCGGAACCATCTCCGATGGGGCGGGCCAGCCGTTCACGTTCAACCAGGAGATTCCGCGATTTCGTGGAACCATCGCTGTCGCGGCAGGAGCAGGAGAACACTTCCGACCCTTGCTCCAAACCCATGCGGACCAGGCCCGCGCCGAGAAGAAACGACCATGAAACAAGCCATGAGCGTGGCGTTGTTGGGAACCGGGCTTTTGGGTCGCGCGATCGCCGAGCGATTGCAAGCCGTCGGGCATACAGTTGTCGTCTACAATCGAACGGCAACGAAAGCGCTGCCGCTCCAAGCCCTTGGGATCACCGTCGTGGGCACGCCGGAACTGGCCGTGGCACAGACCGACCATGTGCTCCTCGTCCTCGCGGATACCGCAGCCATCCGCTCTGTCTTACTATCCCCGGCTTGTTCGGCTACGCTCCGGGGGAAAACCATCATCCAAATGGGCACCATAGGCCCGAGCGAGAGCTCGGCGATTCAACGAGAGGTGGAAGGGCACGGAGGCACCTATTGTGAAGCGCCGGTGCTCGGCAGCCTGGCGGAAGCCAAATCGGGGACGCTCCTTGTCATGGTCGGAGCCACAGGAGAACAGTTCGCTCGCGTGAGTCCGCTGTTACGGTCTCTCGGCCGTGAACCCCACCTCATCGGGCCGGTCGGCCAGGCAGCGGCGCTTAAGCTGGCGCTGAACCAGTTGATCGCCGCGGAAATCTCAGCCTTTGCGTTGAGCGTCGGATTGGTCCAACGGTCCGGCGTTTCCGTCGACACATTCATGGCGTTTCTGCGCGAGAGTGCGCTCTTTGCCCCCACCTTCGATAAAAAGCTGCCTCGGTTGTTGAAGCGCGATTACCATCAGCCGAATTTCTCCACCCGCCACCTTCTTAAAGATGTGGAGCTGTTCGTAAAAGAGGCGGCCGGCCGCGGGCTGGCCACGAGCGGCCTGGAAGGCATTCGCACGATGCTGGAATCCACGATGGCACAAGGGCTGGGAGAAGTCGATTACTCGGCTATCTATGAGACGATCAACCCACCGGGGAAGAAGCCAACAGCTTAAGGAGCCGTCGGCGTCACGCTGGAGCTGATATGGGAAGACTTCCTTGTCACATGAAACGTCCCGCCCTTTTGTGACGGGGCACGGTCTGCTCCAATCCGGATGTACCACCAGCGACCGTCCCCTTCTGAAAAATCAGGCGAAAACTCCACGATAAATCCGCCTTCGCGGTCATTCTCTTTCTGAAACCACATGCCCTGCCAGGTATGATCCGACAACGCCGTCGTTTCGAGCCGCCCTTCTTTCCAGGCATAGGCACCGTTCCCCTGCTCATCGAGCTTCAGCGTCACCACCGCGCCGTCTTCGTATTCCCATTCACCGGCCAGCACCCGGCGATCGTCCCCGCCGGTCGAGACGGTCGGACTGTCTGGCTTGTCGCGCTGAACAACGGGCGCGGTACAGGCCGCACCGGACGCCAGCAATGTCGCGGCGAAAGAAAGGCTCCAGGCTATGCGCAGCATGGTGAACTGTTTACCATGAGTCCGGCGGATCGACAAGCGTCGAAGAGAGACTATGCGAGCCGTTGAAGGCGACGACAGGCTTCGTCCAGATGCGGATCGGTCTTGGCGTAGCTGAAGCGAATAAACCGTGATCCTTCCGGTCCTGAGAAAAATGCCTCGCCAGGAACGCCCGCGACGCCGACGGTCTTCAGCAGATGCATCGCCCGTTCTTTTCCTGTTGTGCCGGGCAACCGCGTCACGTCCGCCAGCACGTAGTAGGCTCCTTGCGGAATGGACGGCAGGAGACCGGCCTGAGCCAACGCGGCACAAAAGCGATCGCGCTTGGCCTCAAAATCCTTCGCCATATCCCGGTAAAATGCGGAAGGGAGTTCTCGAATACCGGTCGCCACGCCCACTTGCAGCGGCGTCGGCGCGCAGACATAGAGGAGATCGTTCATAGCGCCAATGGCCCGTGTCCATCGTTCCTCCGCCACGCTGTATCCGATGCGCCAGCCCGTGACACTGAATGTCTTTGAATAGCCTCCGATGGTGATCGTCCGCTCAGCCATATCCGGCAGTGAAGCCATGCTCACATGCCGCCGGCCGTCATAGAGAAAATACTCATAGATCTCATCGGTGAAGACGAAGAGATCATGCCGTTTGGCAATCTGGGCTATTCCTTCAAGCTCTGCCAGACTGAAAACCTTGCCGGAGGGATTTCCGGGCGAATTCACGATGATCGCAGCGGTTCGTGAGGTCACGGCCCTCTCAACCGCATCCAGCGAGAGCGTCCAGTCCGGGGCCTGCATCGGCACGATCACCGGACTCGCTTCCACAGCCAGCAGGGCACTGATGTGGTACTGGTAATAGGGTTCAAACAGTATGACCTCGTCGCCGGGAGAGAGAAGCGCCAAGCAGGCTGCGTGAAAGGCTCCTGTCGCACCGGCACTGACCGTGATTTCCGTCTCGGAATCGGCCTGGATGCTATTGTCGCGTGACAGTTTCCACGCGATGGCTTGGCGCAGTTCCGGCAGGCCGTCGAAGCGGGAATACACATTCTTTCCCTCCCCGATAGCCCGCGCTGCTGCTTGTAAGACGACGTCGGGAGCCGGGGTATCGCAGACTCCCTGTGCCATGTTGAGTCCCTCGGCCTCAACGCAAGCCTGTGTCATGGCACGAATCTCTGAGTGCCCCAATGCCGCCATCCGTCCGTTGCCACGCCTCGATCCCATGCATTCCCTCCTGTTTCCTCTTTGTCGCAGAGGACTTCTCAAAAGGTCAAGCGGTCCCTCAGAACATCGAGATTCTAGAGGACAGGTTTCCTATGCATCTTACGTGATTGTTGTTAGTGCGTTTCCTTGGCCGTGCTAGAGTTCCCGCATGAGGTGATGGTGGCCTATCCTCCTTTGGGGTTAGCGCTCTCGGGGAAGGCGGGCATCCAATCTCTCATGTAAGCTTTTCTCATACGATGGGACATCGCCCGTAAGGAAGCACGGTACAGAAGGAGAGAGCGGTGAGCGCTAGTGAATCATCCTCGAATCGAGCAGTACATCTTCCGGCCAATGACGAAGGAACGGAACGGCGCGGCCGTCGTCTGTCCTTAAATCGTCGTCTCTTTTTCTTTGGAGAGGATGAGTTCGAGGGCGAGGCGGGCGTGCTTGATATCTCGACAAACGGATGCCGAGCCACATCCCTGACGGAGGTCAAAGTGGGCCAGCTCTTGAAGCTGTCGGTCTTTCTGCTCGATCAACAGTGGCCTCTTCGCATCGAGGAAGCAGTGGTGCGATGGGTCGACGGGCAATCGTTCGGTCTTGAGTTTGTGGGCATCAGACCGGCTCAGCGCGAACGGCTACGAGCCCTTATCATGAAATCCAAGGGATGACGGTCCGATCCGTGCCAGAGGATGCTAGGGCCGACTCTCTGCGGGCTTTTCCCCATCAGATCTCATACTCATACGACATCACGCTAGGATCTTGAGGAACCGGCAGAACGGCCGGCAAGAAAAGCCTCTGGCTTGGCCGTGCGAGAAGCCGGTTGCTTGGGCTGAGATCGATGGTAGTAGCTGAGTACTTTCCTGACATAGGTGCGGGTTTCACGAATCCTGGGCACTTTATGCCCCTTCACACGGTGCACGCCGGCATTATAGGCAGCCAGCGCGAGCGGAAGATCGCCCCGGTATAGATTCAGAAGATGACGGAGCTGCTTGGCCCCTCCCCGGACGTTCTGGATCGGATCATAGATGTCGGCGACACGTAACGTTGCCGCCGTGTCCGGCGTCAGCTGCATAAGCCCGACCGCGCCCTTCCGTGATACCGCGTTCTGTCGAAAACCGGACTCGGTCTTGATCACAGCGCGCAATAAGGCCGGGTCGAGCCGGTATCGTTTCGCATAAAAAGTAATCGCACGGCTAATTTCTTGTTTTGAATATCTAGGGAGGCTTTCGAAATCCGATTTCGTGGTGGTCGGAGCCAGCGCGATCATAAAAGTCGCGGCCATCACGATGCAGAAACCGCGCAAAATGGCGTGAACTGCGCCCTCGTGAATCCTGTTCATCCAGGCTGAACAGGTCAACATCCATGCCACGGGAGGCAAGTCGTAAGCTACTGAAGATGTAGGGAGCGACTCCGGGCTGTGACAGAAATGCTTCGAAAGGATTGTTCAAAACATGACGGAACCGGCGCTATTTAGGCCACTTGGCCGAGCAGAGGCAAACATCCCGGTGCCCGATTACGACTTGCCCCACAAGGTTTCGAGGCGCTGCGCGCGGCCGCAGCTGAACTTGTAGTACTTATAGCGGATGGGATTCTTTTTGTAGAAATCTTGATGGTAGTCCTCCGCGGCATAGAACTCCGAGGCCGCCACGATCTGCGTCACGATCGGCTGATTGAACCGTTTCGACTGTTCGATAGCCTGCTTGGATGCTTCGGCCGACCGCTTTTGTTCATCTCCCTGATAGAAGATGGCCGCGCGATATTGACTGCCATGATCGCAAAATTGCGCGTTCGGCGTCACGGGATCGACATTCCGCCAGAACGCTTCGAGCAGCTGGGCATAGGTCACTTTCGCCGGATCGTAGCGGACTTCCACGGATTCGGCATGGCCCGTTCGGCCGGATGAGACTTCCTCATAACCGGGGTTCTTCACTGTTCCGCCCATATAGCCGGAAACGACCTCGTTGACGCCATCCACTTTTTCGAAAGCTTCTTCCATGCACCAGAAACAACCCCCGGCAAAATAGGCCTTGGCGATCGAGCCGGATTCGGCGGCATGGCCCGACGAGAAATCGAAGATTCCCCCCCACACCAACATGAGCAGGGTGAACGACAAGGTCATGATCCATCGCGATAGCTTCATGGTGGTATCCTCCCGTGAGGTTTGTCCGGTTTTCCTGCCATATCTTACAAAGAAACTACGTCCGTCGCTTTGTGCCGGATGTTGCGGTATCATGGCATCATGCGCCTCTGGATCGGGACCGTGGTCCTTCTCTTGGTTGCCGGCTGCACCTCCTGGTTCATCAAGGGCGAGCCCCCGGAAGTGCTTGTCATCAATATTACTCCGCTCGAGGCCACCGCTTTCGAGCAGCACCTGCAAGTGGATCTCCGCATCCGGAACCCCAACGACTTCGACCTGATCGTCACTGGCATCGATTTCAAGCTGGACGTGAACGGAAAGCGCCTGGCCCGCGGCTTGGGAAACAAAGACTTCACGATCCCCCGCTTGAGCGATGCCGTTATGTCCGTGCAAACGAGCACATCCACCTTCGATTTGATCCGTCAGATCATGAGCTTTTCCCGGAAGCAGGACCTGTCGTATGAAATTTCTGGCGTCCTCCATAGCAAAGAGGGCCGCCTGCCATTCGACAGCTCGGGCGTCTTGCTCGATCAGAGCCAGCTGTCAGGACAACCCGCCCAACGCTAAGACGTATGAATCGGGAGCCGCCGGCTTCCTGCGACTTGCGGAACGAACGCGACGAGAGAGAAAAGAAGAACGTTAGAATCGTCCCCAGGGTTGCGGCGCTTGCAGGTCCTTCGCGTCGTCCTGCTCGAAGCGTTTGAGGATCACGTTGATCGCATCTTCCGCCGTCTGTACTGTGGAGACAAGCGACCCGCCTAGTTTCTTGAAGAATTTCTCTTCGACCGGCGTCGCGCCCAGTAGGATGACTTCTTTTCCGGCCTTGAGGGCCAAGGCCACTTCAGAAACGGTTCCCGACCCGCCAAGCCCGCAGGCTACGATTACCTGGCTCGACAGGACGCAGATGTTGTTCCTCGCGCTCCCCATTTCCGTGATGATCGCCAGATCCACGTACTTCGATACGCGGTCGCGCGTCGACGGCAGCACGCCGACCGTAAGGCTTCTCGCCACCTTCTTTGCGCCTTGATTGGCGGCGTGCATGACGCCGACATCCCGGCCTCCGGTCAGAAGCACCCATTCCCGCCGCGCGATGAGCTCTCCCAGCATCCGGGCATTTTCGATGTCCTTGCGTCTCGCTTTCGCAGGCCCCATCACACCGACGACATATCGCACGGTCGATGCCTCCAGCTCGGTTAGGTGAGCGGATTGTAGCCGGTTCACTCCCGTGTTTGTCAAAGCGGACGGGCGCGGGAGATCCGGTGGTCAGAAACGGGAAGCGGCGGGTGTCACGTCGGCATGGGCCCAGGCCTTCTCAAACCGTCCCGTGACTTCGGCAGCGGCGGAGTCCTTCTGCTGCGCTTTCAGGCTCTGGCTCAGGCCCAAGAGGGCCCAGCCGTTCTCGGGATACCGTTTGAGGTCGGCTCGATACTCACGCTCGGCTTCGGCCGCACGACCGGCCATGAGCAAGACAGGCCCCAGGTAGTGCCGAACCGAGAGGGGCCATAAGGGCGGCTCGGAATACTGCAGCGACTCTTCGACTTTGACGGCCTCTTTCAGGGCATTGACGGCCTCGTCGTACCGCTGGCGGTGGGCGGCAATCGCGCCGACAAGCAAGCGCTCGGCGATCTTGAGAAGATCACGCTCAAGCTTCTCCTCCGGACTTTTCGTACGTCTGATCTGTTTGGTGAGGCCGGATAGCGCATGCTGTTCCCCTTCAGCGCTGGGCAATCGTCCTGTGGCCACTGACGCGAGGCCTCGCCCCAATCGCCAAATTCCCTCCATCAGATGCAGGCCCTTCGGAGGCGGCGGCTCCCGGAGCATCTCCTCCCAGCGGCCGAACCGAATCAGCGTAAACATATGTGCGGGCAGATACTGCTCCTTGATTCGATCCTTCCGAGCCTCTTCTTCGGTAATGGTGGCCATGAGCGCACGGGCCGCTTTCAAGGCTTCGGTACTTCGCCCCTCCGTGATGAGGGACGACCACAAGAAATGCAGGTTATGGCTGTAGTACGCGTCGGCGTAATCCCCTGACAGGCTGTGGCGAGCGAGATACTGCTCGTCGACCTGAGCCGCCTGCGCATTGCGTTCTGCAGAGTCGTGGTATTTTCCGACTCGCACATAGATGTGGGCCGGCATGTGAACAAGATGGCCGGCGCCGGGCATCAGACCGGCAAGCTTATCGGCACAAGCCAGCGCGCGTTCAGGCTCAGATGACGCCTCGACGGCGTGAATGTAGTAATGACAGGCGCCTGGATGGTCTGGATGCTTCGCCAGAACGGCTTCGAGTGTCGAAACGATCTCGTCCGTGCCTGGTTTCGGCCTGCCTTCGGCCGTCCAGAGATCCCAGGGACGAAGGTCCATGAGGGCTTCCGCGAAGAGGACCCCGGCATCAGGATCGTCCGGATATTGCCGCCACAGCGTTCGCATCGCATCCGCATAGGCTCTATCTAAAACGGAGCGCGTCGCGCGCTTCGTCGAGACATAGCGTTTCGTCAGGGCTTCGACGTAGGCCCGCTCGGCGCCACCGGCCTTGCTCAGACGGGCTTGCGCATGCTTGATCGCCTCCGCGGCGCGGCGCTCATCTTCTTTGCCCATCGCCGCGTTGATGTTCGGTCCCAGCGCGAGCGCGATCCCCCAATACGGCATCGTTGCGCTGGGATCGTGCCGGGCCGCTTCCTCAAACGACCGGATCGCCTCCTCGTGGTTGAACGCATAGGTCAACCGCAAACCCTGATCAAAGTACTGTTGCGCCTGTTCGGATTCGGTGCTGATGGGATGGTGCAGGGAGCCGAGGTCGTCAAACAGCGGGGGCTCGGCCTGCCCCAATCCGGCTGCCGTCGCAAGAAAAACGAGCGTAGCCGGACCGATCAAAAAGATCGATCGATATGCGCGCGCGATCCGTTCACTCATGATCGATGTTTCGGATCAGCACAGCCCGTCCACGTTCATCCACCCAGATTTGAATCCTGTCTCCAATATGGGCGGGACGGTCGATCCTCGTGTTCTCATCGTGGGACAAACGTTGCTGAGCCCCATCCCGCTGCTGAATCACATAGGCTCCGCCTTCGAGTTCCAGAACTTGGCCGTCTACCTCGGTCGTCTCAGCCGGAGCCAGTCTCGCCTGCCCGTCCGGGTGGGCACCCAACGTGCCCCTGACAATCCCCTCGCCCATCACCTCTTGATCGGATCGGCCTACCATACTGCACCCTGCTCCTATTATGCCGATCGCACAGCCGGCGACGATCAATTTCAGAGCGTGGTGCATGCGGCCTCCTTGTCAAAATCTTGTGACGCTCGAGAAGTGAAACTCCGGAAGCACCATAGCCGGCACGAGCAGCTTGCCCGTTTCAGACGTGACCGCTTCCATCGGCTCGGTGCAGGCTTCCACCTGCTTGAAGGCCCTGAGGGGGCTTTCATGGAACCGGAAGTTTCTCACGGCCGACGTGACCTGGCCATCTTCCACGAGAAACGTGCCGTCCCGCGTCATGCCCGTCAACGTGAGATCCGTTTGGTTCACCGTCCTGATATACCAGAAATTCGTGACGAGAATGGCGCGGTCGCATTGCTTGATCAGGTCTTGCGTCTTGTGGAAGGTCCGGCCGGAAGCTGATAGGCAGGGCGCATCCAGCGTGGCGATGCGTTTGACGCCGTTCGCCTTGGCGGTGTATCGGTCGTAGGCCAGCTGTCGCAATATCCCGTTCTCGATCCAGAGCGCATCCTCGCTCGGCAATCCCTCCTGGGTGAACCCGACACCGAGCAGCTCCGGGTGACCGGGTAGATTCTGGAGCGTCAGCCGTTCATCCAGAATCCGATGACCCAACCGGTTGGCAAAGGGGCTCGTTCCCTTCTCATAGGACTTAGCATCCAGCGTCCACAACATCCAGCTCCACAACCCCGCCACGGCCGCCGGCTCCAAGATGACGCGATAGCGCCCGGGCGGAAGCTCCTGCACATCCCGGCTGCGCTTGGCCTTGTCGATCGCCGTGAGGGTCCGTTCCTGAATTTTCAAATGATCGATCGACCGGTGCGCCGCCGCGCTCCAACCGGTGGCATCTTCGGCCTGGACCGTGAGACTGAAGCGTGCCTCGGTCCGTGCTTCGTGCGCGATGAGACCGTTGCTCGCGGCAATCCCCACGGACGCAATGGAAGAGGAGACGATCCCCGCGGCCTGAAGATTTTCAATGCGGCATTGCCCGATCGCCTCGTTGGCATACTCCAGGCGTCGAGACGGTCCGGCGGACTCGGTTTCAGCAAGGCTGGTCCGGCGTGTCGGAAACACCTGTGGATCCGGCGGCGGGAGATACTCCGGATCTTCCGGCGAGAGGCGGGCGATGCGTTCAGCGCGTGCGAGGGCGTTCTGAATCGACCCAGCCGTAAAATCGGTGGTACTCGCCGACCCGCGGGATCGATCAAACGCCACGGAGACGGTCAACATGCCGCGGCGTGTGTCGACGTTCTGAACGACATGGTTGTTGGCGAATCTAGTGGTGCCTCCATGCTGATCGTGGAGCATCACCACAGTGCTGTCTCCTCCCGACCGCTTCAGGACGAGATCGGCAAGAAACAGGAATTCCTCCCTGCTCGTCATCTTGGGCCATGTTTTCTGGTGGGAGACGCTCACAATGTTCTACCCCTTGATCACGGCAATCTGACGGAACCTGGCGTGGGACGCCGCATGCGTCATCCAACCGGACTGGCCCGGCTGACCTTTTCCACAGGTAATGAACCCGTAGCGCTGGCGATATCGGCGGCCGGCCACGCCGTCACAGCTGCCCCAGAACTCGGGCGTGATGCCGTGATAAATCACGTCGCGCACCATGTGCGTGCGCCGGCCGTTCTCGATCAGCCAGAAGGCATCACCGCCGAACTGGAAATTGTACCGCCGCTGGTCGATGCTGTAGGAGCCGTGGCCTTCGATGTAGATGCCCCGCTTGACGTCGGCGACCAGTTCGTCCGGCGAGACCGTGCCGGGCTCCAGGCCGATGTTGGCGATGCGTACGATCGGGATGCTGCCCCAGCTGTCCGCGCGATTCGATCCCCGCGAATGTGTTTCGCCCACCTTTGCGGCGACTTCACGATTCGTGCAGTAGCCGACGAAGAGGCCTTCTCGAACGATATCCCACTTCTGGCAACTGACGCCATCGTCGTCGTAGCCGGTCGCCGCCAAGGTTTCCGGCTCGGTGTTATCCGCCACCAGGTTGACGTGCGAAGATCCGTAGCGAAAAGTGCCGCGCTTGTCTGTCGTGAGAAAACTCGTCCCGGCATAATTCGCTTCATAGCCCAGCGCCCGATCAAGCTCGCTCGGATGGCCGCAGGACTCGTGTATCGTCAACGAGAGATGTTCCGGGTCGAGCACCAGATCATACGAACCAGGTTGGATGACGGGGGCCTTTACTTTCTCAACGGCCTGAGAGGCAATCCGCGGGGCTTCTGCGAGGAAATTGGCCGCTTCGATCAGTTCGTAGCCGGTACGCAAATGCGGTGTCGTGAAGCTGCGCGAGGCGAATCGCCCGTCATACCTGGCGGTCGCGGTGAATTCGCCGTGCGTGGCAAGCAGGTCGAACTCCAGCCTCGTCCCTTCCGTCGAGACGAACAATTTCCGATCCCGCCGGGCCCAGAGACTCGCACTGCTGCGCACGATCTCCGGTTGCCGCTGGACATAATCCATGACCTCGCTCAAGAGCGTCGTTTTCTGCTCCAGCGGCACGGCAAATGGATCGACGCGCCTCGCCGTCACGACTCGATCGCGGTGAACCGGTTCGTCGGCCAAATGGACTTTTTCGCTGGCCAGGGAGGCAGAGCCTCTGGCGATCTCGACCGCGAGTTCGGCAATGCGCGGGACTTCTTCGAGTGAGCAAATCGAGCTGGCAGCAAACCCCCATCCGCCGTGATAGAGCACGCGCACGCCGAAGCCCGTGTCCTCCATGTCACGGATCGAGGCGATGCGGCGGTCTTCGCCGCTGATCGTTTGGCCGGTGCTGTGGAGTAATCGAATATCTCCGTATTCGGCGCCGGAGGCGGCCACGCGTTTCAAGGCGAGTTCGGCGAGTTCGTCCCAGTTCGAAGTGAGCATCGTGTCTTCATCCTGCCAAACTCACGGCAGCCGTTCAACTTGGATTTGCCGGGCGGCCATCGTAGGATAGGCTGCATGCTGCCCCCGCCGCGGACCGCGCGTCAACGTATCATCGACAGCTTGATCGGGACGAGGCTTTCATCCCATCAACTGGCGCAGCAGTTGGGCCTTCCCGAGCGGCAGATCGAAGAACATCTGGAACACGTGGTCAAAACGATCGCCCGTGATCGTTCCCGCCGCTTCATCCTGGAACCTTCCGCCTGTCCCGATTGCGAGTATAGCTTCCGCGATCGGACAAAGCTTACCCGTCCGAGCCGGTGCCCGCGCTGCAAGAGCGAGGGCGTCACCGCCCCCCGCTATGGGATCGAGATCCTGACAATCGACAGAGGGATCGCGCAAGATCCAGCACCCTGGATTCAGTGAATCGCTCGAACGGCTTGGATTCCCAATACAGCCACAACGATGAGAAGCGCCACCCATAAAATGACAGGGTGACGCTCGCTCCAGGGTTCTGCGCTGACATGGTTTTTGATCAATTCCTCCTGGCCCAGCCGACCCTGTGCCGCAGTCTTTAATTCGGCGCTCGAAAGCAACCGTTCTAGGTCATATTGCGCGGCCTTCGATCGGCCATGGCCATACAGTACGCGATACGCATGAGCGGGTTCCTGGCGAAAGATGATCGAGCGCACGATCTGCAGAGGAATCACGCGAAGACCCGCAATGGGGGCATCGTCACGATCCAGAACCATCACGCGCCAGTACCGAGCCTGCACTTCTGGAAATACTATTTCGAGAGATGCTCTGTCGCGAGTTTCGCCGGCTGTCTCATTGGAAGATCGGTCCCGGTAGATGTCCCCGCGGCAACGGATCGTCCAATTGTTTCCGTCTGTGCTCGTTGCGATGCGAGCGGCGCGATGAAATTCCGGCTGGACCGCTTCGAATCGAAACGCCGACAGTGGGATCTGTGCATCTCCGAGATCCGCCTGCCACTGGCTCTGTCTCGGCGGAGGGGACTCCACCTTCACGAAGGTCACAGAAGCCGGCGTGCGCTCAGCTTGCTCCACCACGCCATACGCAACACGGCCCTGCCGTGGAAGAAGCTTCTTGTTCTTGTCGAAAATTCTGACGCGCAGCCAACGGGCAGACGTCTGCGGATATGAAACGCTCGGCACGCGCTCCACTCCATCTTCACGAAAGCGATAGAGCGGTGCCCGCTCTCGGATGATGCGCCAAGTCCTACGGTCATCCGACGCGGCAATCTCGACCCAGGAAAAGAACTCCGCTTCGTCGAACTCGAGCTCCAGCAGATTATGCTGTTCCTGCTGACGACCTGCGTCGACAATCATGTGGGTAAACCGACCGGGAACGAAGCCTGTATCTGTCAGTGGAGTGTTTCGCCAAGACCGGGCCTGTTTGGCATGTACCGCGTGAAGGATAAAGGGTACTTCCTTGCCTGCTTCATCAATCACTCGGAGATCGCCAAGGTCCGCCTGCGCATGTGCATAGATTTCCATCGACAGGGGAAGACGGACGAGCCCTGACTCGCCTGTGGCCTGTGACAGGATAGGGCGGGAATACTGCCAGGCCTGCCAGAGCTCTGACTCCTGGGCCGTGGCCTCGCTCGCCCCGGTCAGCAGCAGCAGGGCGACCCACCATCCGGTCGGTTTCACGGCGCCTCCTTGACCAAGGGGCGAGGCGCCGTTCGTTGGTAGAAAAACGACACACCGAGCAGCAACAGACCGAGAACCATGAATGAGACGATGCGGTAGATGGCCTCAAGCGACGACAGGTCATACATGAACACCTTGCCTGCTACCAGACCGAGCAGGGCGAGCCCCTGCCAGCGTAACGACTTGTTCGCCCACCGCACACCCGCAGCCACGAGCCCGGTCGCATAGGCAGTCCACAAGAGGGAGAGCCCGAGCTGTTGCGCCAAGTCAGATCGCCGCCCATCCTCTGAGCCAGACGGACCCCAGTAATCCCAGACCTCGCACGATAATGCCCACAACGTTAGGATGTTTGCACAGAGCCCCACCATACCGAACGCCATGCGCTCTTCCTCATCGAGTTGGGTGTTGTGCGAACAGGAGCGCCACAGTGTGGCCGCAAAACAACCGATGACGACCGCGAACAATCCGAAGCGCTGATTGAGCAGCAGCGGCTGGACGCCGTCGACCGGAAACAGCACGAGACGGCTCACCACTACGGCAAACAGCGCCAATCCAGTCCAACGGAGATAGGACGCCTGCGCGCGGAATCCGATCCAGATCAGGATCGCTCCTTCGATGGCCCAAGCCATGGTCATCCATTTCCCGTCTAACTGAACCGGGATCACCAGCGTCACGAATGTCAGCGCCAATCCTCCAAACAGTAATCGCACAAGCGATGGACTGGCCTCTGACATTGGAAGCCGCCGCACAATGACCAGATGCATGGCCGCAAGCAGCAACAGCATGCCCGACAAGGTCACTCGATGTTCGTCATACAGCAATCTGTGCAGAGCGGCGAGATAGCCGAGGGCATTGAGGATAACCAGCGCGGTCTGTGCAACTCCGAGCACACTGTCTCGCCGCGCCTGAAGCACCGGCAACAGGGCAAACTCGAGAAAGAACAGCGTGGCGAATCCGAACGTCAGATTTCGGCGATCTTCATGGTAATAGCCACTCCACCATCCCCAGAAATAGAGCATCGTGCCCGCGAACGCGAGCCATTCGACCTTCGACCATCGGCGCATACGCGCGACGAGCAACACACCGACGTTCAACAGTACAAGATAGGTAAAGAGTTCGACCGGTGCATCCCGTCCCGTACTGAGGAGCGCCGGGGTCAGCATGCCGCCCAACAGGGCCACGAGGGCCATCGCTTGGGAAGCGCGCTTGACGGCGATGACCACGAGGGTGGCCGTGACGACGGCCATACCGCCGAAAGCCAAAGGGAGCGGAAAGAGACGGTAATGATTCGCGCCGGCGAACAGCGAAAGGTATAGAACGCCTCCGCCCAATCCGGCGATGCGGTTCGCAAATTCGACATGGCCCCGGCGCAAGAGCCATTGACTGTAGATCAGAATGGCTGCGCCGCCTAGCAACCCCAACGCAACCTGCCCGCGCGGGCCGATCCAGTCGTTGTCGAACGCATATTTCAAAAAGAACGAGACCGCGAGCAGGAGCGCGACAATGCCGATGCGATTTAACCAGCGCCCGGCGATCAGTTGCTCCATGTCGAGCCCGGTCTCTTGCGGCTGAGATGGTGCGGGTTGTGAGGGTTTTGGAGACGAGGCAGATTGCGCAGATGGTGCGGTCGGCCCAGGAGTTTCGGATACGGACATCTGGCTCACTACGGGCGGCGCAGCAAGCGGAGCTCCGGCCGAGAGGTTCCTGACTTGGCCTCGCAGCTCACCAACCTGTTGCTCCAGCTGACTCAGTCGAGCCTTAAGGTCCGATGCCTCCGCTCTCGCGCCAGCCCGTTCAGGGGCGGCTTGACTGTCGCGAAGCTGCCGCTCCAGCTTTCTGACTCGTATGAACGCCCAGATAGCGATAACAGGGATGGCCAGACTGAGGAACGAAAATGGAAAGAACAATCCGTAGTCCATACGCGGCCTTCGGAAGAATTCGGTGCTGGCTTGCATTACAGCATAGGGATAGTAGCCGAGCAAGGAAACGAGGATTTATCTCGACGTCAATCTTATAGTGACGATGGAGAGTTGAAGTGCCGGACTCGGACAATGTTCACGCGGCCGAACAGCTCCTCTTATGGGATCGAGAAATCCGCTACGTAGGCCCGGTCATCTTGCCGTTTTTCATCATTCTCTTTGGCCTCGCACAGAGATCAATTAGATTGATGGGAGTGCTTGCGGAATCTGCCTCATGATGCAACGTGGTCTCTCTGCATTCCTAGGCCGGTGGGCTGATCTGCGCCATGACGCGATTGCCTCCGTGGTCGTGTTTTTGGTGGCCTTGCCGCTGTGCATGGGTATCGCCGTAGCGTCCGGCGCCCCTCCGGCGACCGGTATCATCACCGGTATTATCGGCGGCCTGATCGTCGGCACGCTCGCCGGTTCTCCCCTGCAAGTCAGCGGTCCCGCCGCGGGCCTCACGGTCCTCGTGTACGAAATCATCCAGGAGCACGGCATGGAGAAGCTGGCTATCGTCGTGTTGCTGGCCGGAATAATCCAAATCAAATGGGCCTGGCTGCAACTGGGCCAGTGGTTTCGGGCGGTTTCCCCCGCCGTGGTGCATGGCATGCTGGCGGGTATCGGGGTGCTGATTTTCGCCAGCCAATTTCACATCATGATCGACGATGCGCCAAAAGGCTCCGGATTGGCCAACCTCGCCACGATGCCCATGGCCGTTTGGAAAGGCCTGGTGCCGGACGATGATCCCTCGACGAGCCATCACCTCGCCGCTCGTCTCGGTTTACTGACGATCATGACCATCGTCTTCTGGAACCTGTACGCTCCGGCGAAGCTCAAAGCAATTCCTGCGGTGTTGTTAGGCGTGGCGGGCGCGACGGCTCTCGCCGCCTGGCTGGATCTTCCGGTGAGCCACATCAAAGTGCGGGACAATCTGCTCTCGATCGTCCAATTGCCGTCATGGCACGCCTTCGCCTATATGCTCGAGCCGGCGCTGGTCGTCGAGGCCCTGGCACTGGCGCTGATCGCGAGCGTGGAAACGCTGCTGTCCGCCACAGCGGTGGATCAACTGCACCACGGTCCCCGCACACGGTACAACAAAGAGCTTTTTGCACAAGGAACCGGCAACGTGCTGTGCGGCCTCCTCGGAGTCTTGCCGCTGACGGGTGTCATCGTCCGCAGTGCGGCCAATGTGCAGGCGGGGGGGCGCACCCGGGGGGCAACCATCCTCCATGGCGGGTGGTTACTCATGTTTGTGTTTCTCCTCCCTTCCGTCCTGCGTCTGATCCCCACAGCCAGTCTCGGCGCGGTGCTTGTGTTTACCGGGTACAAGCTCATCGATATGAAAGCCATCAAGGAACTGGCGCAACAGGGACGCGACGAAGTGGCGATCTATGCCGCAACCGTCGGGGCGATTGTGGCCACGAACCTGTTGACGGGCGTGTTGGTGGGTGTCGGGCTTGCGGTCGCCAAAGTGCTCTATACGACGCAGAATCTCGAGACGCATCTCGCGCACGATCACGATAATGGAAAGCTCACGCTCTATCTGGCGGGGGTTGCCACATTCGTGAGCCTGCCTCGACTCGCCACGGCATTGGAACAAGTGCCGCCCTACGCCGACCTGCAAGTCTGTTTCACATCACTGCGCCACATCGACCACGGCTGCTTGAACCTCCTCCAATCGTGGCAGAAACTGCACGAGGCGGGAGGAGGGCGCATACATCTCGAATGGGACAAACTGAACGGGCTGTCGTATCAGACCAGGAAACAGCCTCGGGCACCTGAGCCGCATCATTCAGATTATCCCGTCTCATCCTGGATGGACAGGGGAAAGGCAACCAAGTAGGATGACGCCCAGCATGAGCGCTGTCATGATCCTTCGCACCAGTCTCTGTGTCTTTCTCCTTTTCCTGACCCTCGCCTGCACAGGGGACAAAGCCAAGGAGATGCTGGAGACTGCCGAGTTCGAAGAACGGCAGATGAACCTGCCCCACGCGAAACAATTGTACGAAGATGTGATTCGCCTCTACCCCTCCAGCAAGGAAGCCGATACCGCTCGCGCCCGCCTTGCCGTCCTCAACCGCGGCTAGCCGAACCCGATTTCGGAAACCAGGGAAAGAACGCGTTTGTCGTCCGCTGATACTCGCGATAGTCTTCGCCGCGACGTCTGAGCGCCTGTTGCTCCGCCAAGGGAATCCCCGTCACATTCAGCAGCGCCCATCCCATCGCAACCGGCCCGATCCAGGTCAGCGGCCAACCCGGCGCTCCGATCGCCATCACGACATAAGCCCACCAGTGAAGCCACTCAAAAAAATAGTTGGGATGGCGCGAGAAGTACCAGAGCCCGTCGCGACAAACGCGATCGCGATTCCATGGCTTCGCACGAAAGCGCGCGAGTTGCCAATCTGCGGTTGCTTCGCCCGAGACCGCCACGACCCACAGCAGCACTCCTCCCAATTCCCAGAAACCGAACGGCGGGCGCGGATTCTGGATGACGACAAGAAAGGGCAACGACAAGGCTGCAACCGCCACGGCCTGCAGCTGAAAATAGCCGAATATCTTCGGCTGTTCCCGCCCGCCCCATTGCGCTCGCAGCAAGCGATAGCGCGCGTCTTCGGCCTTCCCGATCACACGATTGAAGAGAATGAAGAATCCCAACCGGCCCGCATAGAGGCTGGCCATCAGTGCGACGAGGAGTTTTCGTTCGGCCTCGCCCGATGCCTGCGTGGCATACCAGATCACCGTCGTGATGAGTCCGGCGCAAAACCCCACATCGGCGATGGAGGCGTTTCGAACGACGAGTTGAAGCGCCCACAGCCCCGCCATGACCGCAACCATGACGACGTACGCAGCGATGACGAGCGACAGAGGCTCCATGTTCATCAGCCGGGATAATCCCACGGGTCCGCTCCTCGGTCTGAACGGTCGAGGAGCCATTGGCGCAGTCCTGGAATGCGAAAGGAGAGGAGCTTCTGAATCTTGTCGCAGTCAAGAGAAAGATCGGCCGGCCTGGGAGCTCCTATATGGTTCCGTGCGGAGCCTTTCACCAATCGGCCCGCAAGCTCAGGGTACCAAGGCAACAGGGCTTCGCCGATTTCCCAGCGCGACAGCCGCTCGCCGCCACCGAGATGATAGAGACCGGGACGATCGCGCTCCAGCAGTTCCCAGACGGCGCGAGCAATCGCGCCGGCAGGCAAAGGACAACGAAACTCATCGGCGTAGAGCGTCACATCTTTGCCGGCTTTGGCAGTCCGGCACATGTCTTCGACGAAGCTCCGATCACCACTTTGCGAGGTGCCCGCCGTGAGGACGATCCGGACGGCCGTGTGACGCGGGTTCCGCAAGACCGTGCGCTCGGCTTCGAGTTTCGTCTGGCCATACCGGTTGATCGGGGTCGCCTGATCTGTTTCGCAATACCATCTCCGCTTCCCATCGAAGACCTCTCCGCTGGAAAGAAAAATGAAGGGAATGTCGCGGGACAGCTGCGCGAGGTGCGCGGTGGCCTGCACATTGATACCATGGGCTTGTTCGGGATCTTGCTCGCAGTCCTTCGTGCGACTCAAGGCTGCGCAATGGATCACAGCGTCCGGCTTGATGGACTGCCATGCCCGCTCGACGTTCGGATAATCGGTGAGATCGAGGTCGGCTCGCCTGAGTCCGTGCACCTTCCAACCAGGCGCCCATCGAGGAGCGGATTTGACGAGATACTGCCCGATCAATCCCGCTGCACCGGTTACCAGCACGATCTGCTTCACGCCGTAAAACTCCTGCGATCTGAACCTTCCGGACCAGGTTGGATGGTATAGTGAAGCATAGCCGCTGCTCCACAGTCTATCTACAGAGGAGGTGTCCTATGGTCTCTGTAGCCCCTGCCACTGCCTTTCACACATATCAACTATTTATAAACGGAACATGGACCGAGGCACAGTCCGGCAAAACGTTCACGACACCGAACCCGGCCACCGGCGAGCCGCTCGCGGAAGTTGCAGAGGCCGATGCCGTTGACATCGATCGCGCCGTGCGGGCGGCCCGAAAAGCCTTCGAAGGACCATGGTCAACAATCAGTCCTCGGGATCGAAGCCGCCTCCTGTACAAGCTGGCTCAACTGATCGAGCGGGACTCACGGCGATTGGCCGAACTGGAAACCGTCGACAACGGGAAACCGATCAGAGAATCGCTGTACATTGATCTCCCTCAAGTCGTCGAGACGTTCGAATATTTCGCCGGCTGGGCGACCAAGATCGAAGGGGAAACGATTCCGCTGCCCGGGGCGATGTTCAATTACACGTTGCGAGAGCCGGTCGGGGTCTGCGGCCAGATCATTCCCTGGAACTTTCCGTTGCTCATGTGCGCCTGGAAACTGGCGCCGGCGTTGGCGGCGGGTAACACCTGCGTGCTCAAACCGGCAGAGCAAACTCCCGTGACTGCGATGGAACTGGCCAAGTTGATCCAGGAAGCCGGATTTCCGGAAGGTGTCGTCAATATCGTGCCGGGCTACGGCGAAACGGCCGGAGCAGCCCTGGCTTCCCACCCTGGCATCGACAAGATTGCGTTCACCGGCTCCACGGAAGTAGGGAAGCTGATCGCGCACGCAGCGGCCAGCAATCTCACGAAGGTGTCGTTAGAACTGGGCGGCAAGGCGCCCAATATCATCTTCGCGGACGCCGATCTCGATCAAGCCGTGGATGGCGCCATGATGGGGATCTTCTTCAATCAGGGCCAAGTCTGCTGTGCCGGATCTCGCCTCTTCGTGGCAGAAGCCGTTCGTGACACATTCATCGAGCGGTTCCAGGCAAGGGCAGGAGCCTTGAAAGTCGGCGATCCCCTGCAGCCCGACACACAGATGGGTCCGCAAGTCTCCGAGGAGCAGTTGGACCGCATCAAAGGCTACGTGGCCATCGGTCGGAAAGAGGGAGCGACGATTCTGACAGGCGGGACGCCGCCCCGGCTCTCAGGCCCTCTCGAACACGGGTATTTTTTCCAGCCGACGATCTTGACGAACGTGCAGAACCGGATGCGCGTGGCGCAGGAAGAAATTTTTGGACCGGTCACCGCGGTGATCCCCTTCACAACCGAGGAGGATCTGATCAGGCAGGCCAATGAAACCATCTACGGACTGTCGGCCGGGATCTGGACGAGAGACCTCTCTCGGGCTCATCGCCTCGCGAAAGCGATCCAGGCGGGAACGGTGTGGATCAACACCTACAACATGATCCATCCGGCCATGCCGTTCGGGGGATATAAACAATCGGGCTACGGCCGCGAGCTCGGCAGGCACGCGCTTGATCTCTACACCCAGGTGAAGAGTGTATGGCTTGACCTGTCGGACAAACCGATCGGCTGGTATGCCGCGTAGGGCGGTTTAGCTGCGGGTCAGTTTTCGATAGCGGATTCGGTGCGGCTGGTCGGCTTCTTTGCCGAGCCGTTTTTTGCGATCGGCTTCGTACTCGCTATAGTTGCCCTCGAACCAGACCACCTTGCTGTCGCCTTCGAAGGCCAGGATATGCGTCGCGATCCGGTCGAGGAACCAGCGATCGTGGCTGCTGATGACCGCGCAGCCGGCAAAACTTTCGAGCCCCTCTTCCAAGGCGCGTAGCGTGTTCACATCGAGGTCGTTCGTGGGCTCGTCGAGAATGATGAGGTTCGCGCCTTCCTTCAGCATACGCGCCAGGTGGACGCGATTGCGCTCGCCGCCCGATAGATCCTTCACCTTCTTCTGTTGATCGGTGCCGGCGAAGTTGAAGCGTGCACAGTAGCCCCGCGCGTTGACTTCCGCCTTGCCCAACTTGATCGTGTCGTGCCCTTCGGAGATCACATCGTAGACGGATTTGGTTGGATCGAGGCTGCGGTCCTGATCGACGTAGCCCAGCTTGACGGTTTCGCCGATCTTGATCGACCCGGAGTCCGGCTTTTCTTTGCCGATGATCATCTTGAACATCGTCGTTTTCCCGGCGCCGTTCGGTCCGATCACGCCGACGATTCCGCCCTTCGGCAGGTTGAAGCTCACGTTCTCGTACAGCACCTTCTCGCCGAACGCTTTGCCCACGCCTTTGGCCTCCACCACCACATCGCCCAATCGCGGCCCCGGCGGAATGTAAATTTCCAGATCCTCGGCAACCTGTTCCTGTTTTTGGTTGACGAGTTCTTCATAGCGGTTCAGGCGCGCTTTGCCCTTCGACTGGCGGGCCTTCGGCGACATGCGAATCCATTCCAATTCATGTTCGAGGGTCTTCTGACGCTTCGATTCGGCCTTCTCTTCCTTCTCCAGCCGGTCTTTCTTCTGTTCCAGCCAGGACGTGTAGTTGCCCTGGAACGGAATGCCGTGGCCGCGGTCGAGCTCCAGAATCCATCCCGCCACGTTGTCGAGAAAGTAGCGGTCGTGGGTGACCGCGATGACCGTCCCTTTATATTGCTGCAGATGCTGTTCCAGCCATTGAACGGATTCCGCATCCAAATGGTTTGTCGGCTCGTCGAGCAAGAGAATATCCGGCTCCTGAATCATCAATCGGCAGAGTGCCACGCGGCGCTTCTCGCCGCCGGATAGCGTCCCGACTTTCTGGTCAGCCGGTGGGCAGCGCAAAGCGTCCATCGCCAATTCCAATTCGTTTTCGAGTTCCCAGCCGTTGGCGGCCTCGATCTTCTCTTGGAGCTGCGCCTGTTTGTCGATGAGCTTTTCCAGCTGATCCGGAGACGCCTCGCCCATCTTGTTGCTGACATCCTCGTATTCCTTGATCAGGGCCACCAGCTCCTTCTTTCCTTCTTCGACGATTTCCTTCACCGTCTTATTCGGATCGAGCTGGGGCTCCTGTTCGAGCAAGCCGACGCTATAGCCTTTCGATCTGGTAATCTCGCCGGTAAAGTTCTGATCGACCCCGGCAATGATCCTGAGCAGGCTGCTCTTGCCCGATCCGTTGAGGCCCAACACACCGATCTTCGCACCATAATAGAACCCGAGGTAGATCTCGCGCAGCACCTGCCGCTTCGGCGGATAGACCTTGCCGACATTGACGAGAGAGAAAATAACCTGCTTATCGTTGGTGGTCGCCATGTGTTCCTTCTCGTAAAAGATAGTTTGCAATCAAAGGGCTCACGATAACAAAAGCCTATCCTGTTACACAACCGCAAGAATGGCGCCGGAGAGGGAGGGCTGGCCTGTCAAATACCTAATTCCTCGGAGAGCCGGACTTCCGATTCATCGTTAATCTCTTCCAGACAGCTGAAGCAGGGAAAGGGAAAGCGGTCAATGGGGATGGCACAGACTTCGCCGACCGGCGATTCGTCCAGAGCAGGCCCGCCGCACTCTTTATGAATCAATGTGAGCATCGTTGCACCTCATAGGGGATCAAGAACGAGTCGACGAAACCGTTCAACGTGCTCCGGGCTGCTGAACCGATGGTCGCCGGGAATCAGATCGAGCTCGACCGGATAGGCGGGATCGCGGGCGAGCAACGCTTCCACGAACTCGCGGCTCCCGCTCGGGAGAATCACCGTATCGTGAAGCCCGTGGAGAACCGTCGTCTTCACAGGTCTGAGTCGATCGAAGCTCTGCTTCCAATAGGCTTCGCTTTCCTCGACCCATTTCCACGAGAGCGGCCAATCTTTGTGCAAAGGATCGTCGTCCCAAGGCATCCAACCGGCTGTATGCCAGGCATGCTGCCGTTCAGAGTCGATAGATTTTGCCCGAACCCCCATCATGTTGAAGGCCGGCGCAATGAGGATGAGCCGCTCGATCTGATCAAACTCTTGAGCCATCAACCAGGCAATCCAGCCCCCGAGCGAATTGCCGACAATCGTCAGTGGTGGTCCGCTCTTGAGCATCGAGATGACCGTTCTCGCATCGGCAATCCAATCTGAAAGGGTATAGTCCGTGAACCGGCCTTCAGATTCGCCGAATCCTCGCACGTCGTAACAACAGAATCCCCACGCTTTTTCCTGGCACCATTGCGCCAGCGCCTTGCTCTTGTTGCCCCAGCGCTTGGAAAGAAAACCGGTGATGAAGAGCATCTGTCGATCTGTGCCCGTGGCGCGGTCGCCACGGATGCGTTTCCCGTCGACACCCCGTAATTCAAAGGGGATGACGCTCATGACTTTGCCAGCACGTTTGTCAGGAACATCCCCAATCGCCGAAGGACCAATTCTGGGATTTCGTGCCCGCCGCGAAAATTGTGCCATTCGACTGCGAGCCCTGCCTGCGTGAGTTCATCCCGCAACCGTTCGGCCATGACATAGGGCAGAATCTGGTCCTGCGTCCCGTGGCTCTGAAAGACCGGCAGTCCTTTCCGCTTGGCGACAGCCGGACGCCAATCCTGCTTGGCAAGGAGGCTCCCTGATAGTTGCACCAGGCCTGCAATCGGTTGCGCCGTGCGCATGACAAGGTCACACGTAAGCATAGCCCCCTGGGAGAATCCGCCGATGACGGTGCGCGCGAAGTCGATCGGTATCGATCGCGGAAGAGCGGTCAGAAATTGTTCGAAGGCTTCGCGCGCTTGCGGCAACCCCCTGGGCACTTCCTGAGACAGATCGCGCACACGCCCCGCGGCCCGATCCGCTTCGAGCCGGGCCATGTCGATGATCCACCAGGCCCGCGAGTCCCCGAAACCCATGCTGAGCGAAAGCGGCCCTTCGGGAAAGATAAATCTGGTGCCTTTGGGAGCCGTGATCCAATCTGCCAGCGGGACCAGATCGTCGCCCGGCGCTCCGAATCCGTGCAGAAGGATCACGGCCGGGCCGTTGCCGCCGCCTTTCCCGTCGGTCCCGCCCGTGAGTCTGATCTTCAACCCGCCCAGTACTGTTTCGCGCATGGACTGTCGTTACTTCATATAGAGATATTGGAGGAGTGCCACGAGGCCATAGAGGGAGGACTCGATCACCGGCTGTTGGTAGAGCGGCACGAATGCGCCCTGTTCGTTGGCTTCCACTTCATCGATAATGAACTGGACCTGCTTCATACGGATGTCGTGATCCTTGCCGACTCCCAACGCTTGGACCATCTGCCGGCTCAGCCCTGCCAGCATGGCGGCTTTGGCCTGGCTCGCCGCCTGATACAGCAGGAACGCGGCCAGCAGCGCCAGGAGCACATTCAAGGCCCACGAGAGCAGCAAGAGGAGGGGGTAATTCCAGATATCGAAGTAGTCGTTCCGGCCTGCGATCATGATCAAGAGGGCAATAAACGGATAGCGAATCAAGCGATTCACCACTTCGGTCCGCTGCCCGATCAGATCGATCACGGCCAAATATTTCAACTTTTCGAACTCGGCTTTCTGGGCTTCGCCTAGGCCGTAGTCTCGGAGATATTCCTCCTGTACCTGATCAGACCAGCCGCCGGTTGAGGCCGTCACCCAGCCGATCCAGCGCCGGCATAACATCACGGCGTCGAACACTGCGAGATTGAGAAACACGGCCAAGACCGCGCTGCTCAGCGTCATGAACCAATCGATCGTGCAGCTGAGCCGACCGCGGCAGGGATGGATGTATTCCTCGTCGAGCAGCACGTAGTACCCCAGCGCCCACATCACCCCCAGGTAGAGGACAAACAGCAGAATAGTCCGTGCGACCCACTGTGCCGGCTTGCTGGCCTCGCGGTACCAGGACCAGGCCTGATCCACCGTCGTCGCCGTCATCGTCGAGGCCGGATGGGTAACCCGCTTGAAATTCGCCCAGAAGGTCCCGAGTGAAAAAGATCCGGGGCCGGAATCATCCTGGAACAGGAAGTCCTGGGTGATCAGGTCGCTGTTCTTTTTCAGATCGCGCATGCCTTTCGCCAGCAGAACGAGACAGAGGACCACCACGAGGAGACGGATGAGTTCGCTCGGCCAGATACTAATGCCGGCGGTCCAGGAAAAGGGCTCTCCTTCGTCATGACCGGCAAGCAGCGCAGTCGCACCGCCTAATGCCACGAAGGCCGAGAACGAGGCCAGGAGGATGATCGCGACGATCCCCAACAGACGTGGCTTCCCTGTCACCCAGAGCCAGAGGCGCTGGTTGCTCCAGGCGAACACGGTCATGGTCAGGAGCCCTATGATCCCTATGGCTGCCACCGCTGTATTGTCGAATCCGACCCCTTGCTTCAGTTGTCCATATTCATCCGTATGAGCGAGATCCGCCCGCAGAGGATGGACCGTTCGCACCTCTTCCTTCTCCACGACGCTCAAGTCCACGGCCCCGTTACGCCCGACTTCGAACAGCCTCGGATGAGACCCGGCGTCATAGAGACGATCTTCCGGCGTCAGCGAGACATGGTAGCCGGACGCGCAGGCCCCGGTTACGGTCCGTCCATGACCGTCCGGTCCACAGACGACATGCTCCACGGCCTGCAGCGCGGCAAAGTACGCCGATGTTTGATAGCTGCTGCGGAACGGCGGGACGTCGCGCTGGAGACCGCCGTCCAATTGCAGACCAAACGGAGAGGCGATGACCATATTACGAGTCGACTTATACTCGCTCGGGTGGAGATGGCGCGCGTCAAGATCGACGGTGAAGAAGATCGCGTGCGGGAAAAACGGGCGGAGAGCCTTGATGATGAGGAGCGCATCGTACGGATCCGTCCCGAGGATGCCGATGGCCCTGGCGCCTTCTCCTTCGTCATGAATGCGCGCAACCAGCGCCCGCACGTAATCGAGTTGACTGGTCCCTTCCGGACGGTCCCGCGTCACATCCTTGGACTGGTCCCCGGCGGTTGCCTTGGCGGCCCGGGCGGCTCTTGCCGCGTCGTCGCCCGGCACTTCCCCGTCCAGGCCGCCGAGATAGCTGTAGCGAAAGACGTTCAACGTGAGCGATTCGTAATCGGTGGGACGTTGGATCTGCAGATCGACGGCGCGGGGGATCGTCGGACACCAGTTTTTAACGTCGACCGGCACCTGGATCTGTTTCAGGTCGGCTTCCGTGAACGTCGCCACCTTTGCGCAGGCTGCGGCGCGGAACTCGATGGGCAACGTCCTCCCGTAGAACGAATCCCACTCCCCGATGAGGATGACGGCGTCCCAGCCGAGCCGTACTTGTCGCCGGTCTAATTCGGCGATCAGCGCTTCGAACCGTTGGTCATCGGATCCGACATCGTAGACAAGTCGCACGTTCGCATCGGACAGCCTGCGATAAAACTCGTGTTCGCAATCCTCGTAGGTCGCGCAGGCCGCTCCCTTACCGGACTCCGCCTTGAGCCCGTAGGCCAGCAGACCTTTCATGGCGCTGGCCCATGGCGAATAGAGCTCGATCGATCCGTCGGCATTCGGCCAGACGCCGATTCCTTCGTGCGGATCACCGTACAGCTTCCCTGCCTCATCCAGAAGCGCGCGATAGGCCGACGAACTGCGAGGGCCTATGATTTTGAACGTGACTGACTGTTGCAATGAAGAGTTCAGCCGCACCAGCTTGCGCTTGCCTTCGGTGAGGAGGCAGTCGCTCTTGCCGGTTTCCTGACAGACGAGCCCTTGAGACAGCGATGTCAACGTCGCGAAAAATCCGCGGCTCAGGGCCTCGTCCGCCAACCAGACGACGAGGACGCTGTCCGCACGCGTTCCTGCTTCTCCGCAGACGCGCGTCTTTCTGAGGCGATACCATTCATAGGGTAACCCCTGAATAGGGCCTTGTGGTTCCCATTCGACAAAGGAAAGATGACTCTCGTCTTCCGGCACGTAACACGCCACTCCAAGCGCGGTACCGACGGCATACCGATCGCGGAGGCGTGATTCGGTGCTCTCGACATAGGGGCCCCCGGTCGTATTCACCAGAAGGACGGTGAGGCGCTGGCCGTTCCTGACCCGCTCGACGATGGCTTGCCGGAGCGGCCTGAGCCGTTGGGCCAGGGATGATTCCGATCCGGACGCCGTTTTGCCGGACCCCTTCTCCCGCATGGCTCGTTCGACTGCCGCCACCGGATCTTCCCACAATCGCGCCCGGACCATCTGCTCGCCCGTGGTCTGCTTCATCTCCAGGCCGGTGCCGACCGGTCGCGAACTGCGCAGAGGCTCTTTCACCAACAGCACGCCGGCAATGGCCAGCACGAGGGTCAGCGCCCCTGCCACCGCCAGTTTCGAATCGCCGCCGCCTTTAGCCATGAACTGCGCCCTCGAGATGAGACAGTTGAGCCACTGTACAACAGACTGAGAGGGGAACTGCAAGCTGTGCCTGCAGTCTCCCATTTTTCACAGGAGTCAGATGTTCCTGGAATTAATGCGGAATAACCCGGAAGAT
>CAZOUA010000020.1:37792-53586 GCA_964582865.1 uncultured Nitrospira sp.
CATTTTTCACAGGAGTCAGATGTTCCTGGAATTAATGCGGAATAACCCGGAAGATCGCGCCATCACTGAAACCGCTCCCGCCTTTTGTCACGTAGACGTATCCGTCTGAAGCCAGCATCATGCTGACCAGTCCGCCTACGTTGCCCGGATAGGCCACGCTCGTGGTGCCGGGCAGAGCAGGATTTGACGCATTGGGAATGACCAGACGGATCGTGCCGTCATTCCAGGCCGTCACAAGCAGATTGTTGCGATAGGCTTGCGGGTATACCGATGAATTTCCCGGTATGCCGACAATTTCGGTGGGGGCGATGAGCGGAGAATTGTAGACGACGATGGGATCAACGCAGCAAGGGTCATTCAATATGCCCCCTCGCTGACTACTATCCCATCCATAATTTCCACCGATGACAATTCGATTGACCTCGTCATTAAAGTTGGGGCCGTTCTCGGACTCCCAAAGTTGGCCGGTCGAGGGGTGGAAGGTGATTCCGAAGCTGTTCCGATGTCCATAGCTGTAAACTTTGTCTCGATTCCCTGAGCCGTTGAAAAAAGGATTGTCGGTCGGCGCGGACCCATCGGAGTTCACGCGCAGAACCTTTCCTGCCAGCGAATCGAGATTCTGGGCATTGTCCGGATTCTCGGCGTCACCGATGACGACGTAGAGTTTGCCGTCCGGTCCGAATTTGATGATGCCCCCATTATGGGTTGAGCTGGTCGGGAGATTGTTGAGAATGACGGTCTCGCTACATCCGCTGCCGGAGTTGGTGAGTCGAGAAACACGATTGCCCAGTCCTAAAGCCGTGTAGTACACGTACAGAGTCTGGTTGGAGGTGAAGTTCTGGTCAAGCGCAAGACCCAAGAGCCCCTGTTCTCCACCGCTTTGAATCGAGACAGAACAGAACGGCGTGGGGTCCAGCATCCAACCTGGATTGATGATGCGGACATTCCCCGTGAACCGCTCATTGTAGAAAATGCGCCCGTCTGAAGCCTGAGCAAGTCCTACCGGGAAGATGAGTCCGCTGAGGACGGATTGCAGCTGCAAGTTACCCGACGGAGGTTGTTGCACGGTGAAGTTGTGGGTCGTCGATGATCCTGCCATCTCGCTATTGGAGCCGTCGACGAGGACCAGACGCACCTGATGAGATCCGGCCGACAATCCAAACAGATCGAATGAATTCGTCGAAGTCCAGTGGACGAAATGCGTATGGACGCCGCCGAGGAGTACGCCGTTGTCCGAATTGATTCCGGCGCCATTATAGAAGTCGTGCTGAGGGCCGCCATCGATCGAGAATCGCAGGTGCGGCGTCCCGGCCAGGCCGATCGTAAAGTTGGTGACGGAAAATGCGATGAGCACCGGGCTCGAAGGAAAGGACGTCCCGCTGGTGACGGTTACAGAGGCAGACCCCGACGGAGGTGACGTCCCTCCATCCGATCCAGCGCCGCTGCAGGCTCCCAGGAGCAATGAGAGGGCAACCAATAGAGAGGCCATTTTCGTTGATCGCGGCTTCCCGAATCTCATTGTGCTCTTGGGCCGACCCATAAAGGGTGCATTGTCCGTTGAGGTGGTTAATCGCTCGTCCATGGCCGCAGTTAAGATCTTTATGCTCTGCCGCTGCGGATGCAGAAGCAATCCACCTTTCGAGGGGGAATGGCGCAATCTATGATGAGCAGCTAACACTTAGGTGTTTACCCCAATTTGGAGGGGCCGAGGCATAGGAGTCCATGCCGGTGTGGTCGGTGAACGGATCATGCAGCAGGGTGAGGAGGCGATCGACTTCTGAATAATCCTTCTGCTGGGCCTTCTCGATGGCAGTCTGGGCCAGATAGTTTCGCAGCACGTATTTCGGATTGACCATGTTCATCCGTTCACGACGCTCTGCGCCGGTGCCCGTCTGCCCCTGGAGACGTGCGCGATAATCGGCGGCCCAGCGGTCGAATCCGTCCCGATTCACGAAGCAATCGCGCAGGCTTTCGTTCTTGTCTCCCGCTACCGAGCGAAAATCTCCCAGGGCACGGAAGAGATTCGTGTAATCCACATGGCTCTCCGCCATGAGGAACAACAAATCTGTCACGAGCGATTCGTCTTCGGCGCGAGCCCCTTCAAGCCCCAACTTGCCGCGCATGAGATTCAGATACTGCGCCTGATGGATCGGCGTGTAGCGGTCGAGTGCGGGCTTCAATTCGTCTTTTGGAATAATCGGGAGCAGCGCCTGCGCCAGGCAGCTGAGATTCCACAGACCGATATAGGGCTGCTGGTTGAACGCATAACGGCCGTTGTGGTCCGAGTGGTTGCAGATGAATCCAGGATCATAATCATCCATAAAACCGAATGGCCCGTAATCGAGCGTGAGCCCGAGGATCGACATGTTGTCGGTATTCATCACGCCATGCGCCCAGCCGGCTGCCTGCCATTGGGCAATTAGCTTCGCCGTTCGCTCCATCACGTCGTTAAAGAATCGCGCGTACTTATCTCTGTCATCGACCAGATGCGGATAGTGGTTCGCGATGACGTAGTCGGCCAGGATCCTCAATTGCTCATGTTGCTGCCGGTAATAAAACACCTCGAACGATCCGAACCGCACATGTGAAGGCGCCATGCGAGTGACGATCGCGCCGGTCTCGACCTGCTCGCGATACACGGTATGATCGCTGCCGACGATGCAGAGCGCGCGCGTCGTCGGAATGCCGAGGCCGTGCATGGCTTCGCTGCAGAGATATTCCCTGATTGTCGAACGCAAGACCGCGCGCCCATCGCCGTCGCGCGAGAAGGGCGTGAGGCCTGCGCCTTTCAATTGCAGCTCCCATCGCTCGCCCCCCTCGTTCCGCACTTCGCCCAGCAGGATGGCCCGGCCATCGCCCAGCTGCGGCACATAGACGCCGAACTGATGACCTGAGTACAGCATCGCCAACGGTTGCATGCCGGGCACGAGCAGGCTCCCCCCGAAGACGCCGGCAAATTCGGGCCGCGCGGCTTCTTCGGGATCGAGATCGATCAGTTCGGCTGCAGCGGGATTGAAGCTGATCAGATGCGGCGGGTCCGAGAACGGCGTCGGGTTCAGCTTGGAATAGAACGCCTCAGGGAGACGCGCGTATGAATTATCGAAGGAGAGTGCTTCAAGCCGGCGCCTGGTCATGGGTGCAGCGTGCCAGACCTAGCGGGAAACTTTCAAGCGGGGCCCGGCTTTGTCGAAGAGCGACACAAATTTCTCCGTCGCAAAATCGTAGACCCAGATGTCGCCGGTCGAAATGGAATAGACCCAGCCGTGGAGATCGACTTTGCCTTTCCGCAGTTGAAGCGCGACCGCGGGATGAGTGCGGAGATGTTCGATCTGGTTTCGGACATTTTCCTGCGTGGTCTTGATCAGGCGATCTTTGCCCGTGAGCTTCGTATAGTGCTCGACCATCAAGCGTCTCGTCGTTTCGGCTTGCCCGATCCACTCCTTGACAGCGGGCAAGTCGTGGACCTCTTCGGGGTGCAGCACCGCCTTCATGACGGCACAATCGGTATGGCCGCAGATGATGATGTGCGGAACCTTGAGCACGGCCATGGCGTATTCAATGGTGGCGGTGCTGCCGCCTTGCATCGAGCCATAGGGCGGCACCATGTTGCCGGCATTTCTGAGAATAAAGAGCTCGCCGGGATCCGCTTGCGTCAGGAGCGTGGGATCGACGCGCGAGTCGGAACAGGTAATGAAGAGCGCGCGGGGGGCCTGGTTTTCCGAGAGCCGGGTGAAGAGTGCTTTCTTCTTCCCGAACACTTCGGTCCGAAATTTGAGGAACCCTTTGACGAGCTTTTCCATCGTGCAGATGCTCTTTATCGACTCCCTGCCAGGATATCGCGCTCCATCGTGAACACGAAGACTCGCTCGCCCAGTTGCACATCGATGTCCGTAAAGACGCCGATGACCTTGGCGCCGGTGATGTCGCTCACCTGCTCGCTCAACTTGTCGCGGCCCTGCGCAATCAAATTCTGCCGTAAGCGCTTCACCATGTCGACACCCTCAGCCGTTTTCGCCAGCTGGCGCTCAGCCGGGGTGAGTACCCCCTTCAACCGGACCACGACCAGATCCCGCACGATGAAGGCGCGCACGTCGTTGGGGCCCCGCCCCATGAATTCCTGTTCGAATTTGATGATGGCGTTCCGTATGGCGTTTTCCATGGCGCTCCTGCCTTGGTAAGTCGAGAGTCGGCGGTGCAGATTATAGGAGTTGGTGGACGAACGAACAAGCGCAAAGGGACTCGGATGGCGTCTTCGCCCTCTCGAACTAGGTCTTTTGGGCCATCAGAAGGCGCGGAGAGGACTCATTTCGCCGTCTGCGCTTGACGCTGATCCGGTTGCCGTATTATTGATGGTCCCGCGATTAATCAGATGGCGCTGTTGCCGGTCCTCGTTTTCCTCGAAGACGGGTAAGACGCTGCATCCGATTCATATCGGGCCGTAGGGTGACCGGCAGTTCGGGAGAGAGGCCGGTCGCAGTACAAGCCAACTGGGATTATCTCGACTCACGATCGAGGATGCCGGTTGGCTTTCGTGTTTTTCGGAGCCAAACGATGCTGGAATTCGCCGTGCTGCTCGTTCCATTGCTGCCGCTTCTGACGGCATGCATTGTGGTTACCGGCGGTGAGCAGATCAGCCGCGGGCGCGCCAAGATCGCCGCCTGGCCGATCGGTGCGGCGTTTTGCGGCGCGATCGTCACACTCTATGTGGTTTCGACGCAAGGACCCATCACCGTCAAGTTCTACGACCCCGTTGCTGCCCTCTTTTTTCCCGTGCCGTTTGGTTTCTACATCGATCGGCTCAGCGCGGTCATGATGGTATTGATCTCGGCCATCGGGACGATCATCTACACCTATTCCATCGACTACATGTATCAGGAGCCCCACGAACGCCGCTACTTCGCCATGATCGGCGTCGCGGTGTGTGTGCTCCTCTGCATGGTGTCGAGCGCCAATCTCCTAATGCTGTTTCTCTTCTGGCAGATCCTGAGCTACTTGCTCTATCTCTTAATCCACAACCATACTCATACTGCGACCCTGGAAGGCGGCTCGCGCACCTTTACAATCCTGCGCGTCGGAGACGTGGCGTTTCTGGCGGGAATCGCACTGGCCTATGCACTGTATGGCACGTTGGAGTTTCCCGATTTGTTTGCCGCGGCCGCGGGATCGACCTCGACGGTCTTGGTCCTGCCCAGCCTGGAACTTAACGGCGCCACGGCGGTCACCCTGCTGCTGTTGATCGGCGCCATGAGCAAGTCTGCGCAGTTTCCTCTTCACGTGTGGCTCCCGCGCTACCTCTATGCGCCGACACCGGTCACCGCGCTGTTGCATGCCGGCATCATCAATGCGGGCGGGTTCTTAATCAACCGGCTGGCTCCACTGTTCGGCCTGAGTTCGACGACGCTGCACGCCGCGTTTCTCATCGGCACGCTGACCGCGGTGCTCGGCGCCTCCATGATGCTGGCGCAGAACGACATCAAGAACATGCTCGGCTTTTCGACGATCGGCCAGATGGGCTACATGATCATGGAGTGCGGCCTCGGCGCCTTCTCGCTCGCCGTGTTCCATCTGATCGCGCACGGCCTCTTTAAGGCGACGGTGTTCTTGAACTGCGGAAACGTCATTCACAAGGCCAGGCAGGAACCGCATTTCCCCCATCCCGAACATGAGCCAGATGAGGGGGGCTACTCGAACCTGACTTGGCTGACCGGATTCGTGACGACCTTGCTGGTTCCTCTTCTTATCCTGCTGCTCACACACGGCTTGTTGCGGATCCCGCTCTTGGAATCACAAGGCACCGTAATCTTTCTATTCTTCATCTGGATCACCTCGTCGCAGGCGATCTTGACGTTGACACGTCTGCGTCAGATCGCATCATGGCAAGTGTCGGTGACCATGTTGCTGACGCTCCTCTTTGTCGTGTTCGTTTACCTGTTTGCGGTGGAGTTGTTTACGGCGTTCCTCTATCCCGATCCGGCCGAGGTCGCGTCATACTTCAAGGCGGCGGAGCTTCCAGGCCGGCTCTTCGACATGATGATCGGGGCGGCGACGCTCACGACCGTCCTCGGCTGGTGCTATCTCTACATGAAGGCCCACGGCCGGTCCCTGCCGGCGCCTGCCTGGATTGGGACCCTCCGGATACGACTTTACGTGCTCTTTTTAAATCGCCTGTATGTGGATGAGGGTTTGCATCGCCTCAGTCGTGCGCAGCTCTCTGCCCTTCAACGCTTCGAGCGGCGCGCGCAGGGGCGGCTATCGTGACCACCGTGCTTGACGAATGTCCGGATACCGTATTAATGGTTAGCCCGTCGTCGGCCTGCGTGGCGGGATCCGGCGCCACCTTGAAGGAACGGCACAAGGGTGGCGCGGCCAGAGTTATGAGGTGTGCGTGACGCTCGTGTTGCTCGTTCCGCTGTTCCTGCTCGCTGCAGCCGGCATCGTGCTGATCGGCTCCGATGGTTCGCGGCATGCACGTGCCAAGATGGCGGCGTACCCCATTGGGGCTGCATTCGTCGGGGCCGTGGCAACACTCTATCAGGTCACAACCGACAGTCCGCTTGCAATTCGGTTCTACGATCTCTCCTCGGTCGCTTCCTTCACCATCCCCATCGGGCTGTACGTCGACCGGCTGAGCGCGGTCATGATGACGTTGATCACAGGCGTCAGCGTCATCATTTACACCTACTCGATCGGCTACATGTATCAAGACCGTCACGCGCGGCGTTATCTGGCCATGATCTGTCTGACGGACTTCGTGCTGATCTGTATGGTCTCCAGTTCCAATCTCATGATGCTATTCCTCTTCTGGCAGGTCCTGAGCTATCTGCTGTACGTCCTCGCACACAACCATGCGCATGCCGGAACCTTGGCCGGAGCATTCAAGACTTTTACGATCCTGCGCATCGCCGACACGGCGTTTCTCGCCGGCATCGCGCTCGCCTATCAACTGTACGGTACGCTCGAGTTCCAAGAGCTCTTTGCGCGGGCCGCCGAGATGCCGGTCGCCTTGTCGCTCTGGCCCGGAATGGAGATCAGCGGCGCCACGGCCGTCACCTTGCTGTTCTTCATCGGGGCGATGGGCAAATCGGCGCAGTTCCCGATCCATCTCTGGCTGCCGGGGTCGCTCTTCGCTCCCACGCCGGTCCATGCGCTGCTGCATGCCGGCATCATCAACGCCGGTGGATTCTTGATCAACCGGCTGGCGCCGCTCTTCGGCCTGAGCTCAACGACGCTGCATGTCGCCTTCGTAATCGGCACCCTCACGGCCGTCCTTGGCGCGACCATGATGTTGGCCCAAAATGACATCAAGAAGACGCTGGGGTTCTCGACGATCGGCCAGATGGGCTACATGATCATGGAGTGCGGCCTCGGCGCCTTCTCGCTCGCCGTGTTCCATCTGATCGCGCACGGCCTCTTTAAGGCGACGGTGTTCTTGAACTGCGGAAACGTCATTCACAAGGCCAGGCAGGAACCGCATTTCCCCCATACGGACCATCACGCGGAGGAAGAGGGACTGTCTCGTCTGACGTGGATCACCGGATTCGTCACCACGCTCTTCATTCCCCTCCTGATCCTCCTAGTCACGCACGGGGTGCTGAAGATCCCTCTCCTGGAGTCACAGGGCACCGTGATCTTTCTCTTCTTCATTTGGATTACGTCGTCGCAGGCGATCCTGACGCTCACGCGCCTGCGGCAGGTGGCGTCCTGGAAGGTCGCGGCCGCGATGCTCCTCACGCTCCTGTTCATTGTCTTCGTCTATCTGTTTGCGGTCGGGTCCTTCACGGCATTTCTCTATCCGAACCCGGATGACGTCGCATTTTATTTCAAAGCGGGGGATCTTCCCGATTGGATGTTCGACCTCGTCATCGTCCTGGCCACAGTTCTCACAATTGCCGGCTGGTCCTATCTGTACCTGAGTGCCCATGGCAGAACCCCGCGGATGCCGGCCTGGATCGATGCATTGCGGATTCGACTGTACCTGCCGTTCATGAACCGGCTCTACGCTGACGAACTGTATCAACTCATCGGGGCCAGCATTATGCGGCTGGTCCATCAACTGGATAAACGGGAACGGGGCTGGTCGTGATGAAGGATGGGGCGATCATTTCGTGGCTGCTGGCCGGCCTCCCCATGTTGGGGGCAATGGCAAGTCTCGCCTTCTGGTCGAATCCCGACCGGCTCAAATCGTCTTCCATCGCCTGGTCCGTCATTAGCCTCGGATCGATCGCGGGATTCGCCGGGCAACTCGCGACACCTCCCGAAGGGTTCCTCCCCCTCTACCTGCTCCCGCTGACCGCGATGATCTCGCTGTTGGGACAGCCGACCCATGCGGAACACCGGCAGTCATGGATCGCAACCTTGGTCTTTCTCGGCCTGGGCCTCTGTGTACTGATGCACGATCAGCTGGTCGGTTCGCTGGCCTTGATGTTGTTGTTCACGCTGCTCGCCGTTCTGCTCTATCGCCACCATAGCGCGCTCTGGCCCATGTCCTGGTGGGGAATCGGAACCTACGGGCTCGGGGCCTTATGCGCCGCGATCTCACTCACGACCGCTGGCCCCCCTGCCTCAGTCGCGTCGTTGGTGGCATGCGCGGTGCTCTTACCGCTCATCCCCTTCCACGACGGCCACTTGACGGCATTGACGCGTCTGCCGGGCAGTATGCCGTCGTTCATCGTCCTCTTGCTACCGACCCTCGGCCTGCACGAGCTCGCCACCGTACTCCCAACGGTCCCAGAGGTCGTCGCCTGGACCGTGAGTCTGTTCGCCCTGGTGGGCGCTGCGTACGGCGCCGTCAAAGCTCTGGCTCAAACACGCGTGCGACTGTTGCTGGCGTACGGCAGCCTTTCGTTCTTTTCGATGCTCTGGTGGTTCGCCGCCGCCACAAGAATGGCGACACCCCGGTCCGCCCTCTTGGTTGGAACGGTCGGCCTGGCCACGAGCGGACTGCTCGTCGCCTGGCAGGTCGTGCGCACGCGCTACGGTGACGATGTGGATCCGCAGGCCGTCAGCGGATTGGCGTCGGGCATGCCGCAGTATGCCGTGCTGCTCTCGCTCCTCGCGCTGGCCGCGATGGGCTTGCCGCCCTTCGGCGTCTTTGCCGGGTTCATGGGATTGCTATTGGCCTCGCCCTTTCCTTCCGCGGCCGGCCTCGTCATCACCCTCCTCGCGTGGCTGGCCGCGTCCTGGTACATCATGCAGATGGTGCAACGGTTGCTCTTCGGCCTGCGACGGCCCGAGTTGCGCTACACCGATGTGCTCCGCACCGAACTCGCGGCGCTGTTGATCGTTGTGCTGGTCCTCCTGGCTTTGGGCCTGGCGCCGGCCACGCTCTTCGCATCGCAACAAACCCTGCCCCCTCAGACCAGTACTGTGATGGACGTCATGACATGGAACAGATAGACCGCTCGATCGACATCGAAACCAGGCGGATGGAGCTGCGCGGCATCGTGAAGCTCGCCGGAGAAGTCATTGCTCAGTACTGGCCGATGCGAACCTTTGTCCATCACAATCCGCTCCACAGTCTGGAGTATCTGCCGTTCGAAGAAACGGTGCGGCGCGGTAAGCAATTCATGGGCGGCAACGGCTATCTCCCCAGCCGGATGTATCGCGAGTACCTCAAGTCCGGTCGCATCCAACTCCGGCATCTTGACGACGCCCTCCAGTCCCTGGCACAGGACAAGCGAGCGAGCATCGGCTCCCATGCCGTCACGCATGGCGAGGTACTGCGCGCATGTCTGAGCGAGGGACTCTGTACGCCCGAGATCGAACCGCTCGATGAGCAGTTGCCGGATCCCTCAGGCGACGCGATCGATCGCGTCGCAACCCGTCTGGAATCCGTCATGAATTTCCCCGAGCTCCGTGAGCGCATCCGCACCATCGCGGAGAGTGATCAGGCTGCGTTGGGGCGATGGCTCACCTTGTCGCACTGGTGTGACGACACAGTCGGCACGCAGATCGTCCGGCAGATCAACGATCAGTTGATCAAGTGGTGCGAGGCCTTCCTCGACGAAGGCCATGCGACCTGGGCCATGCCGGAGCGTGAGCAGGGCCTGTACAAGGCCTGGAAGACCCTCGCCGCGCATGAATGGTCGCCCTGCGGGATCGCTGACAGCCAACGTAAGATCGCGCAGCTCCCCGACTATCCAGAAGACGCGTTGCTCGACAGTCTCGATGCGCTCGGCATTCCGGCCAAGCTCCGGCAAGATTATTTGTCGCTGCAGTTAACCGCGCTGCCCGGCTGGGCCGGCTTCATCAAGTGGCGTGCAGAGGAGCGGGATTACCCCTGGCAGCAGATCTACCCGGTCGGCCTCGTGAAGTTCCTCGCCATACGCCTCTGGTACGCGCGCGAATTGGTCCAGAAGGTCTGCCGCGAGGAATTGGATATCGACGGCCGCTATGATGCTGTGACGGCTTATTTGCGGACCAGATCGGACGAATACTATCTCCGCCGGCAACGCGTCGCAGGCCGCTTGCCGGCTCTCTATGCCGAAGAAGTCGATCGTCTCCGCCATCAGAAAGGCGCCGCTTGGGGAAAACTTCTTGAACGCTACCGGACTGAAGTCGTTCCTCGTCAGACCGCTGCGGCCAGGCGGGGCGCCGCGCGCAAGCTGCTCGGACTGGCACGGTCGCTGGACATTACTCCTGAATCGCTGGCAGACACTGCACCGGCTCAGTTGAAACAACTTCTCGACTGGATGGAGGCCTTTCCTGAATCCGACCACGGGCCGGTGTGGCTCAAGGCGTTCGAAGCCGGCTATCAGGCCAAGCTGCTCAGTTCATTGCGTCTAGGATCGTCGCAGCCGATACCTCAGGCTGCCTCATTGTCACCGGCCCGTCCTTACTCGCAATCGGTCTACTGTATTGACGTACGCTCCGAGCCGTTCCGCCGCCACTTGGAGGCCGTCGGCCCGCACGAGACCTACGGCTTCGCAGGCTTCTTTGCCGCCTTCATTCGCTATCGCGCCTGGGGGAAAGAACACGACACGGAACAGTTCCCCGTGATCATGCGCGCAAAGAACGAAGTGCGGGAGGTCCCGCGTAGTTATCTTGAACATAAGGTGTCAAAGCACGAAGCCCGTTCCCGCTGGCTCCATGCCGGCCATACATTGCTGCACGACTTGAAAGAGAACGTGGTGACGCCTTACGTGATGGTCGAATCCTTGGGTTGGTTCTATGGCCTTCCCATCTTCGGCAAGACGCTGATCCCGTCGATATATCAACGCTGGACCGCCTGGCTGAAACGAATCTTCGTGCCGGCGCTCGCCACTACCTTGACTGTCGACAAGATGGCGCCGGCCGACACGGCCGAAATGGTGGCGGCGGAACAACAGGCTATCATCAGGAAGGCCCTGCAGGACCGGCTGGGGTTGCGTAGTTCGCGCATCACGCCGGGGCTCGTCGAGGGCCTGCGGCAGCGCGCTCTCTCGGGGGAAGAGGGTCCGGACTCGGCGCTCGTGGCGGAGGCCGAACGGGCCGCCATCCAGAGGGACGCGTTGCACGCCTTCGTCGATGTCCTGCGTAAACAGTATGATCTCAACGCGCGGGCTGCCTCACGCCACAAGGAGCGGATTACCAGAACTGGCTTTACCGTCGACGAGCAGACGCTGACAGTCGACACGGCGCTGCGCATGATGGGGCTGACGAAGAATTTCGCGCGGCTTGTTCTATTTTGCGCGCACGGCAGCACATCGGAGAACAATCCGTACGAGTCCGCCCTGGATTGCGGCGCCTGCGGCGGTAACGAAGGCAAGCCGAATGCCCGCGTCCTCGCGATGATGGCGAACAATCCAAGAGTGAGGGAGCGCATTGCGAAACTCGGGATCGAGATCCCGTCCGACACGCATTTCCTCGCCGGTCAGATGGACACGACGACCGATGCCGTGCAGTTGTTCGATCTTGAAGACGTGCCGCCGACCCATCGCGCGGACCTGGCGCGCTTACAAGAGGATTTGAAGGAAGCGTCAGCGCTCACCAGCCAGGAACGCTGCTCGCGTTTTCCCGACGTCCAGCAGACCCTTGAAGAGACCACGGCCGAAGCCCACGTCAGGCGGCGGAGCGTCGATTGGAGCCAGGTCAGACCGGAGTGGGGTCTCTCCGGCAATACGGCCTTCTTGATCGGCCGGCGGAAGCTCACGAAGGGACTCGATCTTGGCGGGCGAGTCTTCCTCCATTCGTACGACTACCGCGAAGACCCGAGCAATCGGCTGCTCGAAGTTCTGTTGACGGCGCCGCAAGTGGTCGCACAGTGGATCAACATGGAACATTACTTTTCCGCAGTCGACAACGAGGTCTATGGCAGCGGCAGCAAGATTTATCACAACGTCGTCGGACGGCTCGGCATCATGTCTGGGCCCTGGAGCGATCTTCGCCTGGGCTTGGCCCGCCAAACCGTGATGAACGGCGAGATGCCGTATCACGAACCGATGCGGCTGCTCACGGTCATCGAGGCCCCGCGCGAGCGCATCGAGAAGCTGATTGCGCGGCACGAGGTCTTGCAGCACTATTATCATAATGAATGGGTCCACCTCGTCGCGCTCGACCCGGAAGATGGGGTATGGTATCGGTATAAACCGAACGGAGAGTGGGCATTCATGAGCGCTCACTCAGCATAGACACAGAGTCATGGCTAACAGAGAAGGAGATTAGAGATGGGCGCGCTGACCCTGCATCCGATGAAAGAAATTCGCGTGATCGTCGCGGGAGAACACCGGGCGTTTGTGACCGAACTGTTGGACCGCGTCAAAGCGAGCGGGTACACCATCATCGGCAATCTGTCCGGCAAAGGCCATCACGGCGTACGCGAAGCGCATTTCATGTTCAGCGAACAGGAAAGTCTCGAGATGATCATGACCGTCGTGCCGGAAGAAAAAGTCGAGCCGATCCTGGCCGGGCTTCGGCCGTTGTTCGAGCGGCACTCCGGCGTCATGTTCGTCGCCGACGTGACTGTCAGCCGGCAGGAATACTTCGGCAAGAAAGGTAAAGGAGCCTGAAGCCCCGTCGTCCGCGAGAGCCCTCTTGCCCTTGTCTTTCACGCCTGGAGTTGTCTAGAATGGCCCCCTCTCGGACGGCTGAAAGGGAAGCACCATGAAGGGTCTCCGTTTCGAACGCATCGGGCAAGGGCGTTATTACAACGTGGTGTTTCATCTCGGCAGCACCTACGTGCCCGTCAGCGATGAAACCGTGGAAGAATTGAAGGCGCAGAGCCTGCTCCCGGCCGAACGGTTCCTTGATCTCCTCATCGACCGCGTCGGCTATTCGTCCTACCTGAAAGATCAGATACGGACAGAACTGAAGAGCTCCGGCGATCCCGTGACGCAGATTACCGTGTTACAGGGAGCCATCAGAGAACTCTGATCTCGATTCGTTTTCGTTCCTGTGAAAGCCCTGCATCCCAGTTTCTTAGTCCGCTACTCGTCCTTCCTGAAAGAGCTGATTCAAAATCATGTTCTTCTTGTCGGGGTCTTTGTAGTACTTCAACGCCTTCGTGTAATTGTCCAGCGCGCTCTCGGGCTTCTTCATTTGGCCGTAGTATTCGGCAATGCCGTGATAGGCGCGCGCGTCTTCGGCGTTGGCCTTGAGCCCGCGATTGAAGGCTTCGAACGCGGTTTGCAGGCGCCCCTTGCCGAGCGACAACCATCCCAGTGCCGTGTGCGCGGGGCCGAAATCGGGATTGGCCCGCAGCGCGTCTTCGTAGGCCTTCTGCGCCAGATCGAGACGGCCGCGGGTTTCGTAGAGCCCCCCCAGCGCGAAGTGGATTTCGGCATCGTTGGGATTCAACCGTAGCGCTTCCTTATAGGATTGCAGCGCCGGCTCCATCTTGCCCTGTTCCGCCAGCGCACAGGCGAGGTTGGCATGCGCGCTCGCGTCGTTCGGCGTGAGCTTGATCACCTCCCGATATTGCGGGATCGCCATTTCGAAGCGTTCCTGTTGCTGATAGGCCACGCCCAGATTCGTGCGGGCCGGCGCATACGCCGGATCGAGCCGGACGGCTTCTCGATATTCTTTGATCGCCATTTCGAGATGGTTCGCCCGCTCGTGGATCTGCGCGAGAAAATAATGGGGATGGGCGGACTGCGGGGCCAGCTTCGCGGCTTCCTTGTAGGATTGCATCGAGCGTTCGGACTCGCCCGATTGCGCGAGGAAGAGGCCCATCACCAGATGAGCGTTGGCCTGCCCGGCCTGTCGCGCCACCAATGCGTCGACCCATTCCTTGACCCGCGCGATATGCTCGGCTTCTTGCAGACAGTGCGTGTGGGCCTGCCAGGCTTCGGCAAGCCGCCCGAGAATGAGATAGACCACGTTGAGTGCGAAGTGCGGCCTGGGATCGTGCTCGGACCCGGCCGGCACATGGCGCGCCCAGGCGAGGGCGTCCTTCTCGGCGTCGTGCCATCGCCCTTCCGTCAGCGCTGCTTCACATGATGCTTGGTAATCGGGCATGACGCGACGCTGAGGTTATCGGGTGAGGGTATCTTCGATGTCGGGCGAGGTCGCCTGCATGTGCGCACCGAGCGAGGGATAGCGCTCGGCCACTTTCTGTCTCATCAGCCAGGCGATCGTGCGGTAAGACCAGTGGCCTTTCACCCCCGAACGCAACTTGGCGATGTATTCGGCTTCGGCGAAGTCCATCTTGAACAGGCAGCGCACCTTGAACCCGAACGGAATCGCGTAGAGCGCCGCTTCCGCATTGGCCTTCTTCAACTGATCGATGTCGGCCCGCACGGCGTCCATCGCCTGCCGATATTCTCCGTCGAGTCCCGCCTGCACCAGCGGCGGCGGCACATCGTAGCCGTGCACCGTCGTGAAGTTTTGCTGGATCTGCTGGCAGCGCCGGTGCCGATGCATATCGCGCCAGCCGCCGATGTCCATGAGCACGTCGAAGGTGAAGGCGTACCCGCTGCGGAATTCTTTCGGCAGTTCGTCGTAGGGACCGCGGCGGCTGAGCGCCGCGCCGATCGCATCCTGTTTTTGCTTTTCCGACCAGGCGCGCACGACGGCGAGAATGCGGCGATAGGGCGCCTGCGTCACGCGGTACAGCAACGTGGCGACGGTTTCATCGAGCGGGTCGTGAGGATCGATGAGATCTACCGGTTCCTGCTCTCCCCAGGTCGAGGGCTGATCCAAGCCGGTGCCGCGCAAGGCTTCCTTGGCGTAGCGTGAGAGGTCCGTATACAGCGTCGCTTGGTACTCGTTCGCTTTCGCATGTCTGGCGAGTGTCGGGGCCATAGGTTCGTTGAGCCCGGCTGTCTGCCCGCAGAGTTCTCCCCACACGTTCATCGGAGGCCGCTGGCAGGCATCTTTGAGATCTTCACCGATTATGCGGAGTTCGGGTAGTTGCGAGGACAGCAGCCGGATGATCTGTTTCTCCAGCGTTCTAATGCTGACGACCTGCCCGACGTTCGTCCGTGAGGCGAGCGGAAGCAGATAGCGCGTGACATCGAAAGCGCGCGCGGCGATCGTCCGTTGATAGTCGGCCGGTTTCATGGAGTCTGGCCGCGGTTCGCGATCAGAGAGAAACTTCGTCAGCGGCTCATGGAGCAGCCGGTACACTTCGCCGAGGCTGCGGAGAATCCCCTGGTAGGTCCCTTCCGTTTCGCTCCCGTGAATGGCATCCGGCACGTACCAGCCGCTGGAAGCAAAGTTTTGATAGCGGCTCGACTTGGCCTGGCCGTCCCAAACCGGTTCGTCTTCCAATCTGATCGCGGCGAGTTCGGTGATCTCTTCGAAGCAAATGATGACGTGGCCGAACACTGCGATCAGCCGCAAATTTATGCGCATATCGCCAGATACACTGGAGAATG
>CAZOUA010000021.1:0-51709 GCA_964582865.1 uncultured Nitrospira sp.
GAGATGGAAATATTATTCACAGACATTTTATTGAGGGGGAAAGCAGTTAGCGATCAACGAGAGGAAAATCGAATCATCTGCAGTTTGCCGCTTCCTTCTACAGCATTAGACAGGTCTATGATGAATTGAAAGTTGATCCGCATAAAAACAAGTAGTTGTACTGTCCAAGTTATTGGACACCTGCACAGAAAAAATGGGGCATTCAGGGGCAGAAAGGAGCTTCCGTGAGCATCAATTCACTGGTTGTTGCGAGTCGACGATTGCCACACGGGCAAGAGGGCAGGATCAGATTCGAGCGGGAAACATCCTCCGCATCTCTTCATCGCCACTCTGTGGCAGGAACGAGTCGGAAGAGGGACCCGGCTAAATGTTATAGGTTCGGAGTTTGTTGTACAAGCTGGCCCGGCTGATCTTGAGAAGTTTGGCTGCCTTGACCCGATTCCCGCCCGCTTGCTCGAGTGCTTGCATGATTCGCAGCCGTTCCGCTTGCGACGCCGCACCGCGCGATACCGACCGGAGATCGTGCTCAACCGGCTTCGAGCCCGCTGCAACAAGTTCCAGACAGCCCAACGCCGGCCCTTTCGTCGTGACGACCGCACGCTCGAGATAATGTTGCAGTTCCCGCACATTGCCTGGCCAGGAGGCATCGGTTAGCGCTTGCATGACCTCCGGCGAAATGGTTCGCATCGCCTGCCGATGCCGCTTGCACGAAGCCGCCACGAAATGCTCCGCCAAGAGAGGAATATCCTCCCGTCGCTCACAGAGCGGCGGCAAGTAGAGTGGCAACACGGCAAGTCGATAGTACAGATCCTGGCGAAACGTCCTGGCCTTGACCAGATCGGCGAGATCTTTGTTCGTGGCCGAGATGACCCGTGCGTCGATCTTGATCCGATGCGTGCCGCCGACCGGCTTGATTTCCCCCTCCTGAAGCACCCGAAGCAGCTTGGCCTGAAACGTCGGCGTCGTATCGGCAATCTCGTCGAGAAAAATCGTCCCGCTGTCGGCCTCTTCGAACAAGCCGCGCTTGTTGGCAACCGCCCCCGTAAACGCACCCTTTACATGCCCGAACAGCTCGCTTTCGAGCAGCGTTTCCGGCAGAGAGCCGCAATCCACGACGACAAAGGGCTTCCCCTTTCGATCGCTCAATTCGTGAATCGTTTTGGCAATGAGCTCTTTGCCGGTCCCGCTTTCACCCTGGACCAAGACCGTCGCCGAACTGTCTGCGACGAGACTGATCATATCGAAGAGTTGCTGCATGGCAGGACTTCGGCCCAGGAGCTTGCCCAACGACTCCCGCACCACCGGCAAAGGATGCTCCACTTGTGCCGGCGTGAGATTCGGAAGCAGCTGACCATGCTCATTCTTGAACAGAACCAGCATGGAGCCGACCACACCCTGGCTCTGGATTAGCGGGAAGGCCTGGTGCATGCCGCAGGCCGCGCCGTTGTCGGCACTGGCACAGGACACGCCGCGAACGTCCGGCGTATCAAACACTTTGGTCGCCGGGCACGTGCCGCAAGGGTCGGCTTGATGGGCAAACGCTTCGTAACACTTCGCACGCTGTCCTTCGACATTGCGCACAGCCGCGGACGACCAGGCCGATTCGTTCGCGTAGATCACATTGAAATGACGATCCATCACCGCGACACGGTCGGTCAATCCACCGGCTAATTGCTTGATCGCCTCCAGGCGGGCTTGCAGAATCGGATCGTGAAACGGAGGCATGGGCGTAACATCTTCGTGAGATCCGGCCATCTCGCTCGTCTCCTCTTGCAACAAACCTATCGTGTCATACGCTCACGACCGGCGAGCAAAACCTCGACCCGGCTCTTGAGTTCCGATATCCGGACCGGCTTGTCAAAGTAGGCATCTGCGCCGGCCTTCAAGACCTCCGCTTTGGACCGGCTGTCACCGAACGCCGTCATGACAACAATGGGACAATAGGGAGCGACCGTGCGCAACCGGCTGATGTAATCCGCTCCACCAGCCGGCATGTATAGATCCGTCAGAATCAGATCCGGCACAGCCTGCAGCACTGCTCGAAATGCCTCGTCTCCGTCTTTCGCCTGTCGCAACTGATACCCGGCACTCCAAAACTCATCGCAGAGAAGGCTGCGCATCTCCCGGTCGTCCTCAACCACAAGCACCACAGCAGTTCTTCTCATCACCACGGCCATCATCCCTCTGGTCCAGCTTGGTCCAGTCCCAGCCCCTCTAATGTTATGGGCAGCAAAGTACATGCCCATTTGGAGGCGGGACCGACCGGCACTTTCCCTGGGAAATCATCAATAGAAGAGGGGTTCGTAGTCTTGTGCTGGCGAGAAAAACCTCAAATTGGCATCAGTGACTGTCGCAGGATGCTACAAAACCGATTACAGGAGACAGCCCTAATCCCTCAGCCTCGACCTTGGCCTGCTTCAGCCAGCGGCAGCAGGATTGTAAACGTCGTGCCTTTCCCCGGCTCGCTTTTGACAGCAATCGAACCCTGATGTTCTTCGACGATACCTTTGACCACAGTCAGGCCCAACCCCGTCCCCTTGCCGAATTCCTTGGTGGTGAAGAACGGCTCAAAAATCCTCGTGATCGCATCGTACGGAATCCCGTGGCCTGTGTCTGAAACGGTCAATTGAACCATGTCATTGACCGGCACCAGCCCGATGCGCAAGGTCCCTCCGTCGGGCATGGCATGAATCGCGTTCATGACCAGATTGATCACGACTTGGCTCATCTGATCGGCATCGGCCAAGACGTTCGGGCACGGCGTGTCGAGATACATCTCGACACGAACCCGGCTCCCGGCCAGCCGCTCTTGAAACATTTCTACGCTGTTTTCAACGATGTCCTTCAAGACGAGCGAGCCGCGATCGGGGGGTTTGCGCCGCGCGAAGGCCAGGAGTTGGTTCATGACTCTGGTGATACGTTCGACTTGGGCTACGATCGTCTGGAGGCCTTTTTTCACCGGCTCGTCTTTCACGCGATCCATCAAATATTCGGCCCGTCCGAGAATGACGTTCATCGGCGTCCCGATTTCGTGGGCCATGCCGGATGCCAGCGTGCCCAGCTCCGCCAGCCGTTCGGCTTTCCGTAATTGTTCCTGAACGCGTTTCCGCTCGCTGACATCCACGACCGACGCCAAGACCCTCATGCCGTTCGGCGTCCGGAGGGGGTTCAAGCCGATCTCCAGCGGAAATTCCTGTCCGTCCTTGCGCACGCCATAAAGATCCCCGCCTTTTCCCATGGCGCGAGATTCCGAATGGGCAAAGAAATCCGTCCGTTCGCCGACATGCTCGGACCGGAAGCGTTGCGGCACCAGCATTTCGACAGGCTGCCCGATGAGTTCCTCTCTCTCATAACCGAACTGCTGCTCAATCTGTCGATTCACCATCAGCATCGTACCGTTCCCATCCACCATGAGCATGCCGTTCGGCGACGCTTCGACCGCGAGCCGGAACTGCGTCTCCGCCTGCTCCTCGATTTCATGACGACTCGCGGAGGCGCCCGAGGCGGCCGCATCGGACGTCGCAAGGGCTTCGACTGCTGCGGCCTGTGCGACAACAGCCCGTTTGCATGCCGCCTCAACCTCGATTAACTCCCGGAGGACCTGTTTATATCGAAGCAGCCCCATGACCACGCCCCACATGATCAATGTGCCCAGCATGCGGTTGAACGCGTCATAGGGGATCGAAAGTCCGGCCGGCTTGAAGTACAGGTCAATCCAGATAAGGACGGTTGCAACGACGGAGAAGTAAATAAGGTCGCGTTTGCGCGGAGAGAAAAACGTCAATAGCAAGGGAAGAATGTAGAGCATCGACATCGCCACGCCGATCGGCGTGAGCACATCGAGCACGAAGATGCCGATCGTGAGGACCGGGACGGCCCAGGGCGCAATGCGCATAATAATACTGACAACCTTCATGCGATCGGTCCCGGCCTGGATCGGGATTAGGCACCGGCAACCCCGATTCGACGATCAGAGCGAGGCAGTCATTCTTCGGACTGTGGTTTGCCTTCGATTTCGGCGAGCTTACGATACAGCGTTTTGCGGTCGATGCCAAGGGCATGAGCGGCCTGGTATTTGTTGCCGCCGGTTTTTTCGAGGATCTTCTTGATGTATTCCTTTTCGAGCTCGTGCAAGGGCAATGTCTTCTCCGCCGCCTCATCGAGCACACGACGGTCGCCCCGCGCACCCTGCACGGCCGGCGGCAGATCGTCCGGAGAAATTTTGTCGCCACGGGTAAGCGTCACGGCCCGCTCGATCACATTTTCAAGCTCACGCACGTTTCCCGGCCACGCGTAGTCCATGAGCATGGCAAGCGCGGCTTCGCTCACGCCCTTGACCTCTTTGCTGCGGGCTTCCCCGCATTTTTTCAGAAAGGCGTCGACGAGAAGCGGAATGTCTTCTCGCCGCTCCCGCAGCGGAGGAAGTTTGAGCTCGATGACATTGAGCCGGTAGTAGAGATCGTCCCTGAATCGCTTGGCTTTGACCTCTTCGCCGAGGGTGAGGTTGGTTGCGGCAATGATGCGCACATCGACGGGAACCGGCTTGTTCGCGCCGACACGGCGAATCTCCCGTTCTTGGATGGCCCGCAGCAGTTTCGCTTGCAGCATGAGAGGGAGTTCGCTGATCTCATCGAGAAACAACGTGCCTTTCTGCGCCTCCTCGAACAGGCCCCGCTTGTCGAACTTGGCGTCGGTAAACGCCCCGCGCATGTGGCCAAAAAGCTCGCTTTCCAGTAGCTGCTCGGGGATGGCGGCACAATTCACGGGAATGAAGGGTGCATCCTTCCGATCGCTATTAAAGTGAATAGCTTTCGCCACCAATTCTTTCCCCGTTCCGCTCTCCCCCGTGATCAGCACGTTGGTGGGACTATCGGCGACACGCTTGATCAAGTCGAATACCGCTTGCATCGGCTTGCTCTTGCCCAGAATCTGATGGAAGCTGTATTCCTTGTGGACTTCCTTCCGCAGGCGGCTGACTTCCCGGTGGAGGGAGGCTTCGCGCACGACCCGCTCGATCACTCTGACCAATTCGTCTTTTCTCACCGGCTTGGTGAGGTAATCGCTGGCGCCATGCTTCATCGCTTCGACGGCCGTTTCCACCGAACCAAATGCGGTCATCAGAATGACGTTGATTTCGGGGTGGATATGTTTAATCTCTGTAAGCAATTCAAGGCCCTGCATCCCCTTCATCCGAAGATCGGTCAGGACCACCGCGTAATCTTCTTCGCCAAGCAGTGTCAGGGCCTCCTGCCCGCTGCCGGCCGTCGTCACCTGGTGGCCGCGATCCTTGAGCATGTCATGCACCATCTCACGCATGTCTGCATCGTCGTCGACAACGAGAATCGCGCCCCATTCCTCGGTCATCCCCATGCTCCTTCTGCCACCCGATGATCCAGGAGGCTACCGCTGCATCCTATAATGGGTCAAGACTGAACTGTCCCCTTTTGCGCCAGACGCAGGAAGACTCTGCCCCTAAAATCCCCATTGAATGAGCGACGTGCCGTAAAATCAGGGTGCGGTTCCGTCATGTGCAAAGGAGAGACCAGGCGGGGTAAGTCAGAAGCAGCGCGAGGGCCTGGCTCGGCAACTGAACCAAGACCTCGCGCAAGAGGCTGGGGGGCTACTGCAGTGCGTCAGGGGGCGTTTTCAGGAGCTTGGCGAATCGGCCCTTATCGATCGCCTTTTCATAGGCTTCTTCGGGTGCAATCCACTTTTTATTCAAAAGATCCTGGATGGCGTCGTCCAACGTCTGCATGCCGATCGCTTTTCCGGTTTGCATGGTCGACGCAATCTGGAATGTCTTGGCATCGCGAATTAGATTCCCTACCGCCGCGTTGCAGACGAGGATCTCAAGCGCCGCGCAACGGCCTTTTTGATCGATCCGTTTGAAGAGGTTTTGTGCCACGACGACGCGAAGCGCGGTCGACAGCGTGTTTCTGATTTGCGCTTGTTCTTGATGGGGAAACACCTCAATGACTCGATCGACTGTCTTCGCCGCACTCTCTGTATGCAGCGTGCCGAACACCAGGTGCCCGGTTGCCGCCGCTTCGACCGCCAGTCGAATGGTCTCGAGATCGCGCATTTCACCGACCAGAATGATGTCGGGATCTTCCCGCAACGCGCCGCGCAAGGCTGCGCCGAATGATTGCGTGTGAACCCCGATCTCGCGGTGATTCACGATGCAACCTTGGCTCTGATGCACAAACTCGATGGGATCTTCGATCGTCAGAATGTGATCCCTGCGGTTCTTGTTCGCATAGTCGACCATCGCCGCGAGCGTCGTGGACTTTCCGCTTCCGGTGGGGCCCGTCACCAAAACCAACCCTTTCCTCAGCATGGCGGCTCTCGTCAGGATCGGAGGGAGGCCGAGGTCCTCGGCCGTCAGCACCTTGCTGGGAATCTTCCGAAACACGGCGCCGCAACCGTGTTTTTGATTGAAGAGGTTGGCGCGGAACCGGGCGAGCCCTGGGATCTCATATCCAAAGTCGACATCGCCGGTGACTTCGAAGTGATCTTTTTTCGCAGTGGGAGCGATTTCGTAGAGCAGTTCCCTGAGCCCCTCCTGATCGAGCACGCCCAGACTTGCCACCCGCTCCAGCTCACCGTTCACCCGTATCACCGGTTGCTGTCCCGAGATGAGATGCAAATCCGACGCGCCGTGATCCGCCATCATCCGGAAGAGATCGTCGATCTTCGCCATGCCAGACCTCCCGCCACATGAACTGCTTCACCCTGTTTTAAGGAAGTATAGGCGAGCCTGCCGTGGTGGCAAGAAAAACGAGGGAATGACGCAGGAGTGGAGATGTCCTCCTCATGTAATGGAGGACCGGGAAAGAGAAATGACCCGCTCCCACTCCGCAGAGATGTTGATGCAGAGACAGAAGCGGGCGCGGCTATTTGACCTTTGAAAAGTCGGCGTTGATGCGGACTTCTTTGCCGTCCTGAAGATTGATGACGAAAACCGAGGCCGCATTGGGATCGAAGCTTTCGTAGGCAAAGACCGCGGTAAAACGAGACCGGTAGGCCGGGCCGCTGCCTTCGTTCTTGCGGCCTCGCTCGGCTTTGCCGACGTCGATGGCTTTCACTTTTTTGGTGCCCTGCTGGAGCTCGATCAACGCACCTTCGGCGAAATACTCGTCGTCTCCGCACAGCTGCACTTCCACTTCCATGTTTGACATGTCGACGACTTTCTTGATGAATTCTTCCGGCATGCGGATGTCTGTCTTGCGCTTCTTGGATTCAGACGCTTCCTGCCGGCCGAAGGCCTCCAGTCGATAGCGCTTGGTTCGCAGAACCGCGCTGGCCCCGCAGGAATCCTTTTCCGGATCGGCCCCGACACGGGTCACCATGGACGCCTGCTGAAGCACCTTTTTCACTTCTTCAGGGGTGTTGGCCTTGTCCATCGGTGCACGACCGGCTTCGAGCGCTTTCTGCGCATCCTCCATCGACAACTTCACATCGATGGCGAAAACCGGGCTGACCCACACGGCAAAGACCGCTGCCAGACCGACCAAGCTCCACCATCCCCTGTTCCCTTGAACAACCATGACATCCTCCGTGACAAAAGAACGAATAAAGGCGGCATTGTACGAAAAGCCCTGCGCCCTTTGCAATCAGCCGGTGAAGCGGGCCCAGTTGTCATAAGGCTTCTCACGATAGATCGCATCGAGATCCGCGGGAATCATCACGCCTGCTTGCTCAAGCAAGCGGGCCACAAGCCGCAGCGGGAGTCCGACGACTGCGGTAAAATCTCCGTCGAGACGCTCGATCAATGCGCCGCCGGGCCCCTGGATCGCATAGGCGCCGGCTTTCCCGAGACTGTCGCCGGTTGCCAGATACCGCTCATGCGCCTCCGCACCGAATGGTTTCATCCGGACCCGAGCGGTCGAGAGCTGCGTTTTTTCGATACGGCGCGCCGGGCAGGAAACCGTCACCGCGGTGTGTACCACGTGATCGCGGCCCGCCATCCGTCGAAGCATCGATCGCGCCTCGGCGACATCATTCGGCTTCCCTAACGTCTCGCCGTCCAACTCGATCAAGGTATCGCTGCCGAGCACGACAGCCTCTGGATCGTCTTTGGCAACCGACCTGGCCTTGCCCTGTGCAAAATTCACCGCCAAGTCATCGGCAGACCGACCCGGAACGGCACGTTCTTCAAAGGAGGGGCTTGTGACTTCGAACGGGACGCCGAGGAGCGCGAGCAATTCTCGGCGACGGAGCGAGGTCGATGCGAGCACTACCCGCATCGTGAAGCCAACGGGGCCATCTTGTCGGTGTCCTCATCTGCAGACGCTTCCGCTCCATCGTGCGCATCGACGATTTGGCGGGCTTGATACTCGGCAAGCACCCCTTCAACGTCGGCCACGGAGGAGACACGAAACATGCGAGCCCTGAGCGCCGCCGCATGGGGAAACCCTTTGCAGTACCAGCCGAGATGCTTGCGCATGCGCCGGAATTGGTCCCGGCCACATTGCTGTTCGCAGAGCCTGGCATGGTCGAGAAGAACTTCAAATCGCTCCGTCAGCGACGGGCTCCAAGGTTCCGGTTCCGCAACGCCCGGCATTCGGACAGCCTCCCGAGCGGCCTCGTTTCCTCGGAAGAACCAAGGAGCCCCGAGCGCCGCGCGCCCGACGAGGACACCGTCGACGCCTGTTTCACGGACGCGCCGCACGACTTCCTGCAAACTCTGCACATCGCCGTTGCCAAAAAGCAGCGTCCCGCTCCCGCGCATGATATCGGCTGCCCGTGCAATCGCCGACCAATCGGCTTCGCCCCGATACATCTGCTGCAGCGTCCGCCCGTGGAGCGAAATCACCGCCGGCGACTCGGCTAACAGATGTTCGATCCAGCGATCCACGATCACTTCGTCATAACCCAGCCGCGTCTTGACCGACAACGGGATGGCTTTTCGTAAGGCCTGCCGGTAACCCGCGCGGCGCTCGTTCAATCGACGGATGGCTTCGGCCCTCACCGGCTTGATCCCGGCGGCCTCCATCGTCCGGCCCCCTGCCCAATCCACGATGCCTTGCCGCGTTGCACGCATGATGGCATGGGCGAGATCCGGGGTTCTGATCAGCCCGGCTCCCGAACCAGATGACGCCACATTGCGGGACGGGCAACCCATGTTGATATCCAGCCCGTCGAACCCCAGCTCGCAGACCGCATGCGCGGCTTGATAGAAAAGCTCCGGATCCTTTCCATACAGCTGGGCGACGATCGGACGTTCTCCTTCATGATAAAGGAGCGAATCCAGGAGAAACTCGGGACCACGGCAGACGTCATGGACGTGCGTGAACTCGGTAAAGGTGACGTCCGGCTTCCCCTGCCGCGTGACGATAAAACGAAACGCCGCATCGGTGACCCCATCCATCGGCGAGAGCCCGATGACCGGCCGGGCCAGTGATTGCCAGAAACTCATGACGCCGGCTCCATGGTCGGTTGCACCGCGTCGTTGGCTAGGGCATAGGCTCGACGCAGCCCGCTCGCTTCTTGCTCAGCCAGAGGCAACAATCCAGGAGCACGCTCTGCGATGAACCCAAGAACTCTCTCGATCTTGATCAGGAAAAAATCGTACGGCCGATCGAGCGGTCGCGCCGCCTGAAACCACCAGGTTACAAGACCTTCGAGCTCGACACCCGCCTGGTCGAGCGCGCGGCAGCTGTCCGGGAACATCTCTCTCACGTCCCCGCCCCAATGGAGAATCTCATAGGGCAAATAGTCCCGTACGTAGCGGTCGAGACCGGTGGAGTCTTCAACAACGCCCTGCCACTCAGGGCCAGCGGGCGGCTTCTGTCCCGATGCAATCTGCGCGTAGCAAGCATAGGCTGCTTGAAGCCGCTGCCGATCAGCGTCGTCTGCCGCCGTATGCGTGGAGAGGAGGCCGGCCTGCTGCGGGATTGAGCCAATCGCGGCCGGTCGGTTGGCCGTCGTTCGATGCACCATCGAACCGAAACGCCTGCTCGCTTCACTAAACTCTTCGACGATGCATTCAATCGGCTTCGTATCGACTTCCAGAGCCACCCCGCGAAGATTGACGAGTCGCGGATGGGCCAATACTTGATCGAGCATCGTCCACGCCACCGCTTGGATCGGCGCGGCATGGGCATCGACCCATTCCGGATGGGCGTCCTCCGGCCAGCTGCCGCCAGAGGATTCATGGCGTGCCAACCCTGCGACGTGAATTTCAACAACCCGCTCCATGGGAAACTCATCGAGAAATCGCTCGACAAACTGTTCGACCGGCAACCGCCGTCTGGAAGCCGTGTACCGATACACCGTCCAAAGATGCCCGATATCCAGCACAAGCCCGCAAGGAACCTGATCGGTCACGATCTGGAAAAATTGCGGAACGGACATTGTTCCCGCCATGAAATAGGTGAGCGGCGGCATTTCCAGTAAGAACAGGGGGCTCGATGCGTACTCCGATCCACAGGCCCGATCCATCCTCTGCTGAACCAGGGCAATATTGGCAGCTATGACCCTCGCGCTCTCGGTTGTATATAAAGGAGGGAGATAGGTCCCGAATGAGTAGCCGGCCATCTGCTTGGTCGCGCATTCATGGTTGAGCCATGGACTTCGGAGAATGGCCAATTGCCGGATGACCTCATCGATCTCTTCGCCAACGTAGGCAGTAGAGGAGAAATCCGGTTGGGTCACCCACAGTCCTTCTCCATGATAGGCCATCGGAACTGCAGGCAGATGTTCGCGCACCGTTTGGAAAGCGGTCGCAGTCGCTCGAAAGATTTCAAGATAACCCGGTCGGTGCTCTTCTCTCTCGAACTGCCTCCACAGCGCAAAGATGTCGGGGGAATAGACATCGACGGACAGACCCAACCCATAGCCGGGAATGGCATCCGCACGACGTATAAAATCTCGTTCGACCGGCAGAGTTCCAATCACTCATCACCCCTTGTACTGAAACAATAATTGGCCTAGTCTATTCTCCGAAACCCTTGTTTGACAAGGGAACGGGCCAACCATGGTGCGCGCGCCCTGTCTGCTATACTTGGCTTACGCCGCAGGGGGTCAGCTCCTCACGAATCGTTGAGAAGGAACGAGTCGGGAGAGGGTTCTACCGATGTCCGGTCCTCACGAACAACCCCCGAAGGCCTCTCATGTTGTACCAACTGTGGTAGCCCATATGATGACACCAGGGGTCGTGCAGGTTCCAGGCGATGTCTCCGTCAGCGAGGCCGCGCTGCTTCTTGAGCGTGAGCGTGCGCCCTGCCTGCTCGTGAAGGAGACCGAGACCATCTTCGGGCTCATGACGCCGACCGACATCGTTAAGAAGGTCGTCGCGCAAGGGCTTGAACCCCATGAAATCGAGGTGCGGAGCATCATGACGCGCCCCGTACAGTTCATCGATTACGACGAAGCCCTGGAAGAGGCATCGACCATGATGCTGGCAACGGGAGCCTCACTTTTGATCGTGACGAAGGAAAACCAGCCGGTCGGCATCTTGAGCGCGCAAGACCTCATGCTCACGCCGCCCCGGCGCGAAACCAAGATTCCGACCGTGGTCAGCGTCGTCGGCGAGGATCGCACTCACCGGCAGGCCCAGAATGCCATGATCGTGCAGCTCAGCCATGTCGGAGCACGCATCGAATCAGCCACAAAACTCAAGGGGAAAAGCCACGTGATCCTGGCATTTTCCTTACCCGGTCAAAACACACCGCTGACGATTCGGGGGAAAGTCATGACGTGCGAAACGCCCGCGTCCGATGCCCCCGCTCAAGCGAGGAGACAGACCGCTGTCCTGGAGATACAATTTGCCGATCTCTCGAACGCCGATCTCGCCCGCCTGAAAGCCTGGGCGCTGCAAGCCATCCCTTCTCGAACTGATCGGGCGTAATGCTCCGACATCACGATGTACTTTGACCAATCAGCGGCCAGCTGATACAATTTTTTTCTCGACTCAGAGTCGACTGAGCATCTTCTGCGCGAATGGACAATCCCATGAAAGCCACGCCAAGCCGCCCCCGCACGATGCCGTCGAACGACGAGATTGTGAACCAAATCCGCCTGCTGTTGGAACGGCCCGAAGACGACATTCAGGCCGCGCTGGTCAAGGAACTCCTGGCCAGCATACTCCGTCTCCACGATGCCCATCTCGAAGCGCTTGACCTCAAGATCGTCAACCGGGCGGTCAAAGAACTGCGTCACGCCTTCCGCGTGTTTCATGGTTATCGCGACCGGAAAAAGATCAGCATCTTCGGGTCGGCGCGCACCGCCGCAGACGATCCGAACTACCAGATCGCCTTCGACTTTGCGCATCGAATCGTCCAGGAAGGGTTTATGGTCATTACCGGCGGTGCCGACGGTATTATGCGCGCGTGCCAAGAAGGCGCCGGTCGCGAAAACAGTTTCGGGGTCAACATCATGTTGCCGTTCGAGCAGGGCGCCAACGCGATCATTGCCGACGACCCGAAATTGGTGACCTTCAAGTATTTTTTCACCCGCAAACTGATCTTCCAGAAAGAGGCCAACGCGATTGCGCTCTTCCCCGGCGGCTTCGGGACGCACGACGAAGGGTTTGAAATTCTGACCCTCGCCCAGACCGGCAAGAGCGATCCCCAACCGATTGTCTGTCTCCAGGCCCCCGGCTGCGACTACTGGAACGAGTGGTACCGCTTCGTCACCCGACAGCTTTTGGATCGTAAACTGATCAATCCGGAAGATCTCGATCTGTTCAAAATCACCTCCTCCGTGGATGACGCGATCGACGAGATCCGAACGTTCTACAGCCGCTTTCACTCGATCCGGTACGTCGGCCGCCAATTGGCGATCCGCATGAAGACCCGTCCTTCCGGCGATCAGGTGGCAGCCGTCCACGAGCGATTCTCGGATCTCTTATCGGAAGGCACGTTCGAACTTCGAGGGGCCCTTCCGGAGGAATTGGACGAACCGGAATTGAAGGACCTCCCCCGCCTGGTCTTTGCCTTCAACCGCCGCAATGCCGCCCGATTGCGCCAATTGATCGACCATCTGAATCGCCTCTAGCAGCTTCCCCATAAACGGGCTTTTGTCTCGGCGGAGCTCATGATATGCTCCGTCAACATGGCCGCTTCGCATCCACGACACCATTTTTTACAGCCCCCGACAGTCGTCCTCTACCATGCCGAATGCGCGGATGGATTCGGTGCCGCGTGGGCGCTGTGGCGGCAATTTCCGGACGCACAATTTCTTCCGGTCAAACACGGCAACCCGCCTCCCTCCGGCTTGGCGGATCAACGTGTCGTCATCGTGGATTTCAGCTATGCCCGTGAGACACTGGAAACCATGGCCGGGGAGACGAGTGCGCTGCTCGTACTCGACCACCACATTACAGCGGAAAAGGCGCTCGCCGGATTGCCCTATGCCTACTTTGACATGAAGAAATCCGGGGCGGTCCTCGCATGGGAATGGGCCCACGATCATCCTGCCCCCTGGCTCCTCGACTACATCCAAGACAAAGACCTCTGGACCTGGGCGCTGCCGCAAAGCCGGGAAATCAACGCTGCGGTCGCTTCCCATCCTTTCGCGTTTCAGACGTGGAGCAGCTTCAAGCAAAAGGAGTTGGAGCAGGAGGGGCGCGCCATCCTGCGATACGAGCAAGAACTTGTGAGCAAACTGGCCGGGCAGGCCGTGTTAGTCGAATTCCAGGGTGTCACCGTCCCCTCGGTGCAAAGCGCCATTCTTACCAGTCAGATCGGCGAACGGCTGTCGGCCGAAGCCCCATTCTGTTTGATCTGGCACGATCGAGACGGGCGGCGCTATTACAGCATGCGGTCGCGGGAGGAGGGAACGGACGTCGGCGCAATCGCCGCATCGTTCGGCGGCGGAGGCCACACCCATGCCGCTGGATTTTCCATCCCGCTCGGTCTCGACGGATCACTTCCTGACAACCCCGCCCTCCCCCGCGCCATTCTCGACCGCCGACGCACTTCAGTGTAAGTCGAGCACGGCATGATCCCTCTTCACGACGACAATCCGACGGAGCGGCCTCCGGTGGTGACCATCTTCACGATCATCGCCTGCGTGCTGGTATTTCTTTATCAGGCAAGTCTTCTTCCCCGACCCGGCGAGGCTCTGGTTTTTCAGTACGGCGCGATTCCCGCTCTGCTGTTCGGGCACGCGGATGCACCTGATAGCCTCACGGCGATCCCACCCTACGCCACCCTGATCAGCAGCATGTTTTTGCACGGAGGCTGGATGCACTTGATCGGCAACATGCTCTATCTCTGGGTGTTCGGCAACAACATCGAAGATGTGATGGGCCATGCGAGATACGTCCTGTTCTATCTCCTCTGCGGGATTCTGGCCGCCTTCAGCCACGCCATGACCGATCCCTCCTCCACCGTTCCCATGATCGGGGCCAGTGGCGCCATTTCCGGCATCCTCGGAGCCTATGTGCTGTTGTATCCGCGCGCCCATGTGCTCGTACTCATGCCAGGCATCGGGATGACAAGGGTCGCCGCCGGTGTCGTGCTGGGCATGTGGTTCGTGATGCAACTCTTGAGCGGCGGGATGAGTATCGGGAGCACAGGCGGAGGCGTGGCGTTCTTCGCCCATATCGGCGGATTTATTGCGGGGATGGCGCTGATTGGCTTGTTTAAACGGCCTGACGTGCCGTTCTTCGCGCCTGGTCGGACCAGGCGCTGGGATTCGTAAGTGCGCGGCGGCGGCTACGCGTCGATCAACTCACGAACTTTCTCAACCAAGCCTGCCTGCCGATAGGGCCGTCTCAATAGATACCGCCGATTGATGCGATGAGAGACGATCGCCTCATCATCGTAGCCTGAGACGAATAACGCTTTCATCATGGGATGCTGTTTCAGCAACCGCTTCGCCAGTTCACGGCCACTGATCTCCGGCATGATGAGCCCGCTGACCGTGACATGCACGACACCCGTGTATTGTTGCGCGAGCATAAGAGCCTCAACCGGCGAGCTGGCCTCCAGCACTTGATAGCGATGGCGTTGCAACGTGGAAAGCGCCAGCTTTCGTTCGATCTCTTGTGGCTCGACCAACAACACGGTTTCTTGCCCTTTCGCCGCCACGGCCGGAACGATCGTCTGGCTGCTGGATGAACCGGACGCAACCGCTGGTAGATGGATGCGTACTGTCGTTCCCTGTCCGGGCTGGCTCGTGATGTCGACCTGACCGCCATGTTGCTTCACAATGCCGTAGACCGCGGTGAGTCCGAGGCCCACATTCGTTTCTTTGGTGGAAAAGAACGGCTCAAACATTCGTGATTGCGTATCCCTCGTCATTCCGCTGCCGGAATCACACACTTGGATCTTCACGGCCGGGGCATCTCCGCTTGGCGCCGGCGTGACCTCAATGGCCAGCCGTCCACCCTGAGGCATTGCGTCTCGGGCATTGACGGCAAGATTCAACAAGATCTGCTCGAGCCCTTCGCGATCCACTTCGACATCGAGCGGGCCTGGCGCGATCGAAATCTGGCACTTGATCCGTCCAGGCAGGAGACCGTGGATTACCCCGCTGAGATCCTCGATCACCGCTCGCATCGAAAGCACCTGCCGGAACTGCCGGTGCTGAATGTCGAGCGCCGCCAGTTGCGTCGTCAGTGCAGCGGCCTGTTCGCCGCTGCGAAAAATCTCGTCAACCGGCCCGTACAACGGATCGTCCGGTTTCAGCCGGGACAACACCACGCCGGTTTGCTTGCCGATGACGGAAAACAGGTGGCTGAATTCGCTCGCGATACCGCTGGCAATCCTGCCGATCGATTCCATTTTTTGCGCCTCGAACAGCTGCTGTTCGAGAACCTGCCGTTCCGATTTTTCCTGCTGAACCGAAGCATTGGCTTTCCACAGATCGTCCTTGAGCCCTTTGATTCGAATCTCCAGTTGGTCACGAGAAATCTGAAGCGTGCGCTCGGTCTCCTTCAACTCCTCCACGCTCTGGAGCAACCGCACTTTCTGCTGCCGCTCCGCTCCGATCGTTTCCAGGGCCATCCCATAGAAGACGGCCATGACGAGGAGGACCGGTACGCCCAATAATTGCCCGCCCGAAACGGATCCGGTCTGGACGATACCTTGATACAGCACCACGCCATAGCCTGCGCAGAGCAAAAGCGAGAACGCGATGACATGGGACAGTCGCCGCAGAGACGCGGCGATCAGCATGAGGATGAAGTAGGCTAAATAGAGATCGGATCGTGCATTGCCTGAGAGATAGATGGTCCCTGTCACCAAAGCCGTATCGATCGCGAGCAGCGTCCCGCTAAACCAGGCAGCCTGAAGCACAGTAACCGGAACGACCCAGAGACAGCCGATGAGCAGGACCAGACCGGCGACGATCAATTCGCTCGTCGCACGCGTCGCGACCGGCTCGGCGCCGAAGAGCAACTGATACGCCAGCATCACGCCGACGAGCGACTGTAGAATCACGTATCTCGCTCGGGAAACCGATGTCTCGGGACTTTCAGCTTCACGGGTCTGTTCGATAAGGTGACCGCCTGAACAGGTGAGACTCTCGCTCATGACTCCCCCCTCTGAACCATCGAAGCAAGAGGGCTGAGCAAGTCCCATACCGGCGGGGCCGGTGAACAGAAGGCCGTGTTTGCTGGTGGCCAGTCATGCATACGCTGAACGCTTTCGGCCATGCCCTGCAGAAAGTCACAAAATCGAACGAGAAGCAGATGGCCGAAAAACGTCTCCGGGAAGGTTTGCTCAGATAATTGACTGGCGGCGTCAGTGTTGCCGTTCGCTGAAGAGGCTCTGGCGGAATCGAACAGCTCGATCTTGGGCAGTGGCAACATCATCGGCGAGGAACGTCACGTGCCCCATCTTCCGCCCTGGACGAATGGCGCGTTTGCCATAGAGATGAACATGGGCGCCGGGAAGATTTAACAGCGCGCGGCATGCGGCACCTGTTCCGATGGTCATCGCATCGTCTCCGATGAGATTGACCATGGCGGCGGGGCTCAGTAATCGGACCTCGCCCAATGGCAACCCGCATATTGCCCGCACCTGCTGCTCGAATTGAGACACGCTGCAGGCATCCAGCGTGTAATGGCCGGAGTTATGCGGGCGAGGAGCGACTTCATTAATAAGCAGTTCTCCGCCCGGCAGTTGAAAGAGTTCGAGGCAGAATAGGCCGACCCCTTGCATTCGCTCGATCACCGCGCGGGCCAATGCTTCTGCTCGCCCCGCCACGGTTGGGGAAATCGCGGCAGGCGCCAGCGTGGTGCGAAGTATCCCGGCTTCATGCTCATTTTCAACCGGAGGATAGACCACAGATCGTCCGTCGAGCCCACGGGCGACCAACACTGAGAGTTCCCGCTCAAACGGCACAAAGGCTTCGACGATCCACTGCCCCGTGGATGGAGCCGATGCACCCAACGATCGTTCGATCTCGGACACCTCCGACTCGTACTCGATTCTCCACTGCCCCTTTCCGTCATAACCGGCCGTCGCCGTTTTGCAGAGAGCAGGGTAACCGAGCTCTTTGACGATCTGGCTCAATCGACTCGGGCTGGGCAACGCCGCAAAACGAGGAACGGGAAACCCTTGATCGGCTAAAAACGTCTTCTGACTCAGGCGATTTTGAATAATGCGCAATAGGTCGCTCGCCGGTCGCACGGGCGTCGTCTGTTCCAGCCGCTGACACAGGTCAACCGGGACATTCTCCCATTCATAGGTTACAACGCTGACCAAGCGTGCAAACTGCTCAATCGTCTGTTGGTCGGTGAATGGTCTCGGGAATGAATGAGTCGCCACCCGATGGGCCGGCGCATCCGGGTCGGGATCCCAGACAGCGACACGATAGCCCAATCCGAGAGCGGCGCTGGCGAACATCGCACCCAGCTGACCCGCGCCAAGCACGCCGAGCACGGATCCTGGCTCAAGCGGGGATGGGGTCACGACCGACGGCGAGAATGGGAAGATGACCGGGGTCCGGCGTCCGAGCCTTTGGCTTCCGGCGACCGGAGAACGCTATCCGTCTGATTCTTGCGAAAGGCTTTCACTCGAGCGGAGACCGCCGGATAGCGACCGGCCAAAATCTGCGCCGCCAGCAAACCGGCATTTTCGGCGCCGCCGATTGCGACGGTTGCCACTGGAATGCCTCTCGGCATCTGGACGATCGAGAGCAATGAGTCGAGCCCGCGGAGATTCTCCGTCGGAATCGGCACACCGATCACGGGAAGATGGGTCTTCGCGGCCAACATGCCCGGCAAGTGGGCTGCGCCTCCCGCCCCGGCGATGATCACTTCAATGCCGCGGGCGGAGGCCCGCTCTGCATAGGCAAACAGGCGATCCGGGGTGCGATGGGCAGAGACGACCAAGAGCTCGTTGGGAATGCCGAGCTCTGTCAGTACGGCTTCGGCCTTTTCCAAGACCGGGAAATCGGACTTGCTGCCTCCCAGCACTCCAACCAGCGGATGAGAACGAACGGCTCTTTTGGCCGGCGATCGCGATGTGGTTCGTTTTGTGGGTTGTGCCATGGGCGATAGCCCCCTCGATTCATTGCGCAATTGAGTCCCCACATTAAGCGACTCCCCTCCACCTGGTCAAGCTCGCATGGTTTCTACCAAATCCCGGTTCCTGTAGAGAAATTGACCCATTGAGCCATTTTCCTCTATGATGCAGTTAGTGAGATCGGTCCCCCCTCCGTAACGGAAGAGGACTTGGTGGCAGGTCTAGGAGAGAGTTTCCGCCAGAAAGTCCGATCGCTCGTCCAACGCGATACAGGGTTGGACGAAATCGCGATCGACGACCTGGCGGCCTCCAGCAAACTCCGAGCCTGGGAAGCGGTCCAAATCCCCGAGCGTTTGAAGTTTTCCTCCCGGCTCGCGATCAAGCTGGTTCTGCTCTTCCTGCTCATCATCGCATTCGTTCCCTGGACGCAAACCATCACGGTCAGCGGGCAACTCTCCGCCTATACGCCCTACGAGCGGCCGCAGGACATCGAAGCCCAGATCACCGGCCGCATTAAAAAATGGCATATCTTCGAAGGTGTGCGCGTCAAACAAGGCGATCTGATCCTCGAATTGGACGATTACGATCCCAACTTCATGTCGCCCGACCTCCTCTCCTTGCTCGATCAACGGAAAAAAGCCCTCGCTGACACCCGCAAGGCTGCGCTCGGACGTGCAGAACAGCTGGATAAACGTATTGGAGAGATGCAGAACCTCGTCAAGGCCGCCGTTCCCTCCGCTCAAGCCCGGGTGATCGAAGCCGAAAATAAGGTCCGCGAAGCCTATCAAAAAGTGGAAGCGGCGAAGATTGCCGTGGCCACCGCCGAACTGAATGTCGACCGCCATAAACAACTGGCGGAGCAGGGCCTCGTGTCGCAGCGGGAACTGGAAGTGACGATCCAATCCGCTCTGGCCACGAAAGCGGACCTGAGCGGCGCACAGGCGAACCTCAGAGCTGCCGAACAGAGCATGAAGGCGCTCAGCTTCGGGCGTGACCAGGTCAGCGCCGAAGTCCTCCAACGGCTGTTGGACGCTGAGGCGGCCCGCGATGCGTCGATCGCCGAAGCCGCCAAGGCGACCGATCAACTGGCCGATATTTCATTGCGGATGTCCAATGCCGAGCAACGCCGGGCTGCGAGCCGAATCTTGGCTCCCATTGACGGCACCGTGGTCAAGATGGCCCAAACCGGCGCCGGCGAGACGGTCCGACCAGGCGAAAAGCTTGTCAGGATCTCTCCAGCGAGCGCCGACAAAGCGGTCGAGATGACAGCAGACGGAATCGATGCGCCGCTGCTGAACGTCGGTCGGAAAGTAAAAATTCTCTTCTATGGCATCCCCGCCATTCCACTTCCCGCCTGGCCGGAATTGATGGCGGGCACTTACGTCGGTGTAATCAAGGTCATCGACCAAGTCGACGATGGGAAAGGAAACTTCCGGTTCTGGGTCGTACCAGATTCCGAAGAAAAACCTTGGCCTCCCCAAGAACACGTGCGCCAGGGCACCAAAGTGATGGGATGGGTCATCCTCAATCGTGTTCCCTTGTGGTACGAACTGTGGCGGCGCTTCAATCTGTTCCCGCCCGACTATCAAGAACGTCCGCCAAGTCTCATCGACACTCTCTTGCCGAAGGCAGGGCGAGGTGCGAAGTAGGCTCGACACCGCCTTGCTCAGCTCGTCTCAGCCTTCTCCCTCTCTTCCTATAGTGCTATGGCCGCAAGGAGTAGATCCTCGCGGCAGGATGTTATCTGCCCAATGAAAGGAGCGTACCCCATGAATCGCCGATCCTCTCGTGCTGCCGCAAGCATGTTCGCGCTCATCGCCTTCCTGCCGGTTGCCGCGATTTCCGCGGAACCGGCCAAGACAAAAGACCTTCCACCGATCCCTCTCAGCGTCGATGAGATCCACGCCTGGATTGACCGATCGCATCCGCTCCTCAAGGGAGCTGGCACGGAGAGAGTCATGGCTCGAGGGAAAATGCTGAAAGCGCTGGGAGCGTTTGAGCCGACCCTGATCAATGATACGGAGCTTGAGCGATTCATCTCCAGTTCCAACCCGGGCAAAGGCACTCAGACTGTCGGCTTCAACGATACGTTGGTGGAAGCCCGGCATCCCTGGGGATTCAAATACAACGCCGGCGTCCGCGAAGTGATCAACGGACCCGCAAAGATCCCCGACTTGTCCTTCAACAACGGGAGCAGCCAATGGCTTGTCGGGGGGTCCTTCCCACTCTTGAAAGGCCTCCTGGTGAATCCAGAGAACGCCGAATTGCAGCGGTCGGAATTGGCAGATCCCCGGGCAGACATCAAAATCGCCCAGACCAGACAGGACTTGTTTCTTGCGGCAGCCACCCAGTTCTGGGATTGGGTAGCGGCCGTCAAGTTTGCCGAAGTCCAGCGTCGAGCCGTTGGTGTGGCTGAAGACCGGTATCGGCAGGTGGAGGGCCGCGCCAAAGCAGGAGCCGTTGCGCCCCTGGATGTGGTCGAAGCCAACCAGGAAGTCCAGCGCCGCCGCGAAGTGGCTATTGCTGCGCAGCGCTTCGTGGAACAAGAACAGCTGAGACTCTCCATGTTTCTCTGGGAAAACAACGCTCCCGTGAATCCGCCGTTGGACCGCGCACCGGATTTCCCCTCGCAGATGCTGGTGCCGACTCCTGAAACGATCAAGGCCCACAAGATCCAAGCCAAGGCCGACCGGCCGGAAATCAAGGAAATCGATATCGAGGCCAGGCTCAACAACATCGACCTGGAATTGGCGAAGAACAATCTCCTCCCCAGCTTAGATGCCGAAGCGGCCCCGGCGCGTGCGCCAGAAAAATTCGTCTTGGGTCTCGGCTATCGATTTGGGCTGGAGCTCAAGGTCCCAATTTTCCAGAGGAAAAGCCGCGGAGAGGTGCTCGAAGCTCAAGGAAAGGCGGATCGATTTGTCTTGACCCAAAAATTCCGTGAGCAACAGGTCGTCATAGACGTCGATAACGCCCTGTCGGCAATCGAGCGGGCCAAAGAGCGGATCGCCGCAGCGGTGGAATCCCTCCGCCTCGCAAAGACCCTCGAAGAGGGGGAACGGTTCCGATTCAGCCTCGGGGCCACCAGCGTCCTGTTCGTCAACTTACGTGAACGGAACAGCGTTGATTCGGAAGGCCAGGTCATCCGTGCGAAATCCGATTACCAGAAGGCGTTGGCCCTCTATCAATGGGCCATCGGTGCCTGGGGCAAAGGCACCTCTACGGCCATACCGGTAACTTATCGGGCACGTGACTGAGACCGGAAGAAGTGGCTTTTTCTCCTGTACTTTGATAGCGTTACAAACGAGGTCAGTTCCCGCACGGGAAACGAGCCCCTGACAAACTCGGCGCTGTCGGTCGGATTCAAGAAGGCGGGTGTCCGTGCAGAGTCAAGCTGAGGGTCAACCGAACCTCTTTCAATCGGTAGTGGGCTATGTCGGTGCGCTGTTCCGCCTAGAGCGGCGTATCCTGGCTTTGATTGTTTCCTACTCTCTCGCCATCGGTTTGTTCTCACTGATCGTCCCGTTGACGGTTCAGGAACTGACCAACACCTTCGCCTTTGCGATTCAACCCGTGACGATCGTGACATTGGCTGGCGTCATGATCGCCGCCCTGCTCTTCGTAGGAGCGTTCCGTGCACTCCAGTTCTACGCCGTCGAAGTATTGGAACGGCGCCTCTTCGCCCGGGTCGCCATCGGAATGGCGCAACAAATCCCTCACCTGCAGTTTCTCGGTTTCAAACCGCGTTACGCCAACCATTTCATCGAAACGGTGTTCATGCAGCGGGCCTTGTCCGTTCTCCTCGTCGACCTGATCAACGTCGTCGTGGGCGGTGCCGTCGGCATGACCATCTTGGTCTTTTATCATCCCTACTTTCTTCTCTATAACGCGCTCTTGCTGGCCGGATTCAACGTGGTTTTCCTGCTCTCGTATGGAGGCTTGAAAGCCACGATCGACATGTCGCATGCCAAGTACGACACCCTCCATTGGATACAAGAAATCTCGTACAATCTGCTGCACTTCAAAGCCACGGACAGTCAAGGGATTCTGATGCAGCGGACTGATGAGCTGGTCAGCAGGTATGTTGAAACCCGGCAAACCCGATTTGGAATTTTGGTGCGACAGTACTTGGGCTCGGTAGGATGGCAGGCCGTGGCGCACGGAGGTTTGATTGCCACCGCCGCTTGGCTGCTCTCGATCGGCCAGCTGACTCTCGGTCAGCTGGTCGCAGCCGAGGTCGTTGTCGGAGGAATGCTGGCGAGTTTCGATGGTGTCATCAAGCGGATGGGCCATATCTTTTACTTCATGACCGGATTGACCGAACTCGACTTTGTCTTCTCTCTGCCGAAAGACCAAGCGTCCGCAATGCTGTCCGTCCCGCTTCCGGATCCCAGCGTACATGGCATCCGTGTGACCTGCAAGGATCTCGCGGTGCATCACGCCGGGACCGCGCCGATTTTCGAGCGATTCAATCTGGAAGTGACTCCCGGCGAAAAGATCGGCATTTATGCCAGTACGACTGTGGCGAAGACAGCTCTGGCGCGTGTCCTGGCGGGCCTGGAGGTGCCAACCGGCGGAGTCATCCGGTATAACGGCGTCGACCTCCGCCATATCGACTTGAACGCCATCAATCGCTGCCGCGGGTTCATGATCGACTCACAATTGACGCTCTTCGAAGGCACAATCGAAGACAACATTGTGCTGGGTCGCTCCTACATCCCCTACAGCGACATTCGCTGGGCCTTACGGTTCGCAGAGTTGGAGGAGGATGTGGACGCCCTCCCGCAGGGGCTGAAGACTCATATCCGGACTCCCGGAAAAATCTTGGCCCCGACTCACATCATGCGCATTCTCTTGGCGCGTGCGATCCTGAGCCGGCCGCAAATCTTGATCTTCGACGGTATCATTCACAATATGCAGCCGGTGTTGCGCGAAACCTTGCTCCGCCGGCTCTGCTCAAAAGATGAGCCTTGGTCTGTGATTTTCGTCTCGAACGACCCAAATTTGACGCCGCACATCGACCGGCGGCTGATCCTGGATTGAGGAGGAGACCGTGTTTCTCGTACGATGGATCCGATCGTTCCGTCCCAGCGGTTCACAGATTTTGATCAGTCTGCTGATCGCCGCGGTCGGCTGGCTCAGCGGGCAGGCCTTGAGCCGCGTCGATCAAGACTTGCGCATCATGTACACCGAGTACACGCTCGGCGCGGCGGATCTGGCCCACATTTCGGCGGACGTCATGCGCTACCGGAACACGATCATCCGTGCATTGGAAGCCGACAGCCAGAAGGAATATGAGCGCATCACCGAGTCGCTGCCGATCCAGCGGGCCAAGATTCAGCTGGCGGTCGATCGCTATGCGGCCGCCGGGCTGCGCGTCTCACGCAGCGGCCGCAGCGAACCGGAAGACATTGAGGCTGTTCGGCGAAGCCTCGATCAATACTTCTCCGCGGCCAGCACGACCATTCAGCTGCTCACCCAAGAATGGAATGTGTCGTCCCCGGCAGAGCGAGAACGGCTCCGTCGCAAGGCGGAGGAACATGCTTCTGATAATGCCGGACCAAAGATGATTCAGGTGAGTTTGGCGTTAGACCGGCTGCTGGATACCGTCGCGGACGTGGCCAAAGATATGCGTGACGAAGGCACGAAAGCGATCCAGTCGACCAGCATCATGCTTGTCGGCGGGAGCCTCTTCATCGCCTTGCTCAATGTGTTTTTGACCAGACCCCGCAACCAGCGTCCCGCTGAAGATGAACGGGTTACCGATACCGACCGAGAAGTCCGTCAAACTCCCATTCCCCTTTCACAACCGAGGGATCAGCAACACCCTGCGTAGGGATCTCGCTGTGCTCACTCCGCTTGTGCGCCCCGTCCAACGGCGCGGAAAAGTTGCATCCGCTCATCGTCGGTCAGCGGCTTCCACGCCCCGGCTGCAAGCCCGGCTATCGTCACATGCATGATGCGCACGCGATGCAGCGCCTGCACGCGGTATCCGAGCGCTTGGCACATACGACGGATCTGCCGATTCCGCCCTTCCGTCAGAATGATCCGGAACCGCCTGGCTGCCATCCGCTCCATCCGGCAGGGCTTGGTCGGGCTCCCGAGCACGACGACGCCGGCCGCCATGCGGTCGAGAAACGCCTGGTCGAACGGCCGATCCACCGTCACCTCATATTCACGCTCATGGCCGTGCTCCGTCCGTAAGATGTCGTTGACGATGTTTCCATCGTTGGTCAGAAGAATGAGACCGGATGAATCTTTGTCGAGACGGCCAATCGGGAAGATCCGTTCGGGGTGGCCGATTTCCGCAATGATGTTGCGCGGCACATGCGATTCGCTCGTCGTCGTCACCCCGATCGGCTTGTGATACTTGATATAGACCGGCGCAGCACCCCAAGGAATGATCTCCCCATCACGGGCCACGACGTCGTTCGGGCCAACCTGATCGCCGATTTTGGCAACCCGCCGGTTGATGGTCACGCGCCCGGCCTCAATAAGCCGATCGGCCTCGCGCCGCGAGCAGATCCCGTGCTGCGTGAAGAATTTATTGATGCGGATGGTGTTCGTCACAGGAGGCGCAGGCCTAGTGGACGCAACGGCCGGCTTTGATTCGTCCCAGCATGCGGTAAATCAGCCGGGCGATGCAGAACTGCGGCGCCACAAACCCTTCAATCGGAGCGATCTCGCTGATGTCCATCCCGAGGATGCCGGGCCCGTTGGCTAACGCAGTGATGAGATTCAACGTATCGTACCATCCGAGCCCGCCCGGCTCGGGAGTCCCCAGCGCCGGAACCAACGACGCATCGAGGCCATCGCAGTCAAACGTCAGATACACCGGTCCACGGCAGGCTTTCACCACATCGGGAATCCACCGCGCCGCTTTTCCTTCGTACGGACCGGAAGGGTCCAAGAGCTGCGCGGCAAAAAACGTGGAGATGCGGTCGGTGCTCTGAATTCGCTCGATCTCTTCAGGGCTGATGGAACGGATGCCGACCTGCACCAACGGCAATCCATCGTCGGCGACACGCGCCATCACGCTGGCATGGCTGTACGGATTGTCCTGATAGGCCCGGCGGAGATCACCGTGTGCATCGATCTGAACCACGGACAAATCGGGGTACCGTTTTGCATGGGCCCTGATGGCTCCCAACGCCCCGGTGTGTTCGCCCGTAAGGGTGACAATGAAATGCCCGCTTCCCACATGGGGGCGCACAAACCCCTCGATGGCCTCCACGGCATCACGATCGACTTTCCCCTTGAGATCGAGCGGGGTGACCGTCGCAATCCCTCCCCACTCGCGAAAGGGTTCGCACCGCAGCATCTCGTCGTAAAACTCAACCTGGTGGGAAGCCTCGATAATCGCGGACGGTCCTTGATCGGACCCGGGAACGTAACTGGAGGTATGCTCGTACGGGGCGGGAAGCACGTAGACACCCGCGCGATCCGGATGGCACCAGGGCTCTTCGAGGCCGAGAAAATTATGCTGATGGCCTTCCCATCCGGCGGGAAGTGTCATGGATGTGCACTCACAGGCCGTGGGACGAGCCGCCCGGACAACCCTGTTCGGCGAGGGTGAATTAGCGGCGGCTCCGCTTCGGCAGATTCTCGAGCGGGATGAACACCGCCAAGGCGACAACGGTGGTCCACCGTCCAGGTTTCCCAACCGCAGATTGTGTAATGTTCAAGGTGCGGACGATCTTGCCGGCCATCTTGAACACCTGCTCCCGTTCTTTCCAGGCAATATTCGGATCGAATTCCACACCCAAGGTCGTTGCCAGCATCTGGGCCGCGAGATCCTCGGTATACTCCCCGGTCTCTTCGTCCGTTTCGCCATGGGCATGATGTTCGGACAGATACCCGTATGTGCGGCGGTCAGTGGGAATTGCCAGCCCGATGGAGGCGGACACCAGCCGATTTCGTTCGTTGGTCTCCGAACGGGCCATGACGCAATGTGTGATCTCACCGGGATTGAGAAGCTTTTCGCCTCGCTTGCGAGGAATGATTTTGCAATTGGGGGGTAGAATCGACGACACGCTGACGAGGTTGCAATAGGCCACGCCGGCGCTGCGCAACGCCTGCTCGAAGGATGCCAGCTTCTCCCGGTGCACGCCGACCCCTCTGGTCAGAAACATATGCGTAGGTACCATCGGCTTTTCTCCCTTGCTTCGTCCGGCCAGCGAAGTGGCGGACGCTCTATCGCAGGATCGTCAGGCCTGCCGCGAGATTTTCTTGAGCACAGGGTCGCTGTTGTATCAAGAATGGCCGCGGTTCGCAATATCCCGCGGCGATTTTTTTCTAGGCGCCGGCCGGCGGCCTCAGATTCATGACGAGCAAGCGAGGCTCCGTCATATCCTCGATCGCCGCACGCACCCCTTCGCGGCCGATTCCGGAATCCTTCACCCCGCCATAGGGCATGTGGTCGGCTCTGAATGTGGGAATCTCGTTTGCCAGGACGGCTCCGACCTCCAACTCCCGGAAGGCGTGAAACACTTTGTTCACATCCTGCGTAAACACACCGGCTTGCAGACCGTAGTCCGAGCGATTCAACGCCTGGATCGCTTCATCGAGCTGGCGATAGGGCGTCACCGTCACGACCGGCCCAAACACTTCCTGGCAAGACACCTTCATCGCCGGGGTGACATTCGAAAGCACGGTCGCCTCGACCACCGACCCCATGCGTTTGCCGCCCAAGAGTATCCGCGCTCCTTGCGAGACCGCTTCGCCGATCCACTCTTCCACACGATGCGCGGCCCGCTGGTCGATCAACGGCCCGACGACCGTGGCCTCGTCGTCAGGATCGCCGGCCTTCAGACGAGCGACCTGCAACAGCAACTTTGTCGTAAAGAGGTCGGCGATGGATTGATGGACGAAAATCTGTTGAACCGAGATGCAGGTCTGACCGGCATAGCCGAACCCACCGGCGGCGCAACGTTGCGCCGCGAAGTCCAGATCGGCATCCGGCTCGATGATGACTCCCGCATTACCTCCAAGTTCCAACACGACCTTTTTCTTCCCGCACTTGGCTTTCAGCATCCAGCCGACCGGCGCGCTGCCGGTGAAGCTGAGCAACTTGAAACGGGCATCCAGAACAAGCTGTTCCGCCACCTGATTGTCGCAGGGCAGAACGTTGAGCCCGCCCGGAGGAAGTCCCGCGTTCAGCGCCACCTCTCCCAACAAGAGCGCGGTCAATGGTGTCTGCGGAGCGGGCTTGATGAGAATCGAGTTGCCCGCGGCCAATGCCGGTGCCACCTTATGCGCGACCAAATTGAGCGGAAAATTGAACGGAGTAATGCCCAACACCGGTCCGATCGGATACCGGCGGAGAATGCCGAGATGGGAATCGGTCCCCGGCATCCAATCAAGCGGAATCACCTCGCCGGGAATGCGCTTGGCCTCTTCTGCCGCCACCGTGAACGTCTGCACCGCCCGACTGACTTCACGCTTGGCGTCCGTGATTGGCTTCCCCGCTTCAGCCGTGATCAGCTTGGCAAACTCGTCCCGGCGGTCGTAGATCCCTCCGGCCATCCGCTGGAGCAGGTGATAGCGCGCGTGAGAGGGGAGGGCGCCCATCGCCTTGGCAGCGTCGACCGTCGACTGGACAGCCGCCTCGGCGTCGGCCTGGGTTGCTTGGGCAACCTCAGCCAAAACCTTCCCTGTGAAGGGATTCTGCACAGGAGCGACCTGGTCGCCCTGCCGCCATTGACCCCCGATGAGAAATGGACGTGGTCCCTGCAAGGAGACACTCCGAAGGTGGAAGAGGGCTTAGGATGCGGAATCGACGGAAGCCACAGGAGCCGGCGCGACATTGGCCGCCTGCTCTGCCGCGTTGGCCTTGGCGATCAAGTCTTCCGTTCCCCAGTCGGCGATGGCTTCGATCGTAAAGGCCTCGTACGTCGACACGCCGTGACAACTCGGGCAATCGGGCATCGGCACCTTGCGATAGAACACTTCCGAGAGACATGACATGCAAACCCAGAAGGCCGGCTCGCCTTCTCGGGAGGACACGGGCCAAAACGACTGTGCATCAGACATACAGTGATCCTTCGTGGTTGAAATGAGATGAGTTGGTGATTATGTCTCGTCGGAAATTGCCGATGACACCATGCTCATGATGAACCGGGCACCTTTGTGAGCATACGATCGATTTCCTCGGCAAACGCCTCGAACGGGAACGCGCCGGGAATCGCGATCGCTGGCGCCTTTTCCGTCGGTCCGGCAGCCGTCTGCATCAAAATGAACCCGGGTGTTCCATGAAACCCCCAGCGGTTGGCCTCCTGCCGATCCTGAAAGATCGATTCCAGGTGCTGCCGCTCGTCGTAGCACTTTCCAAAGGCGACGGGGTCCAATCCCATGGACTTCGCAAATCCCTTGAACGTACCGGAGTCCAGGCGACCACCTTCGCTGAACAACCGGTCGTGCATAGCCCAATAACGGCCTTGCGCGCCGGCACAACGCGCCGCCACAGCAGCTTCGACTCCGACCCCGCGATCCGCCCTCGGATAGTCGCGGTACACGAATTTGACCTTCCCGCTGTCGATATACTTAGCCTGCAACTGAGGCAAGGTCTCCTTGAAAAATTTCAAACAGTAGCCGCAGGTAAAATCGGAATATTCGATCAACGTAATCGGCGCGTCGGCACGACCCCTCACCCGTCCGTCATCGGTGATCGATCCGGCGCCGACATCCCTCGGCTGCCAGAGGACAAGGCCTATCAAAAACGCCAACGTTAAGCGAGACAGCATCCCCATTCCCATCATGCCCGCCCGGCCCGCTTGGCCTTCATGCGCTCAAGCAAGCCGACCAGCAACAGCGGCCACACGACCGTCGCGTCGCTCAGGACTTCCGCAAACCGACCGCCCTCTTCGGGGGGAACGAATTTCCCCCAGGAGATTCCTTCCTGATAGGTACACCCGCTCAAGCCGCCCCAATAATCCGGCTCGGGACAGATCCGCACTCCATATTGAAACCGGGGCGGCCGAACGCTGAGCCCCAAACGCATGTTGCTGATCTCGATGTACGGCCCGACTTGTTGCGACCAATTGCGCGGCACCCCGCCCCCTATGGTAAAGATACCGAGCCGTTTGGCCGACACGATATGATTGGTGTAACTGTTCAGGTCCTGATAGGGATTGAACGCGGGATAGGAATTATTGATCGCTCGAAGGATGTCGAGGTCGCTGCCGCCCTTCGTCTGCGCGCGCGCCTGATCGAGCACCCGCCCCATCGCCCAGGTTCCGACGTCGAGACCCATCTCAGAATCGGTAAAGGCAGGAATATACACCGGGACCTTCTTCAAATAGGCGCTCTTGAGAATGCCGGATCCGTCGAATTCTTCGGCCAGCGTCTTGCCCAGCTCGCGCGTGAGGATTTCAGACGAGAGCGGCTGGTCCTGATCGATCCGCTTCATCGTCTGAGCGACGACGTGTTCGACGTAGTTGAGATTCGACTCCATCTCCAGCGTGTCATAGACACGGTTGTAGCCCTTCTTAAACAACTCCTCATCGGTCATCGACGGATGGTGCCGGTAATGAGTCTTGCCGACGGACTCACTCAGTCCATGAGCAATCAGCGCGCCGGTCGAGACCACGCATTGCACCATCCCGTGATCGATCATGGTGCTGATGATTTTGCCCATCTTCGCAATGGTCATCGCACCGGAAAGCGTCATCACGACCGAGCAGTCGGGATCGTCGATCATGGCCGACAGCACTTCGTATGCCTCGCCCAGACGACGGCCACCGAATGCGGTCTTGCGCATCGCAACGAGCAGCTCGTCGAATGTCTTGATCTTCTCGGGATCGAGGGGCTCGAGGGCTTCGAGTCCATCTTTCGCCCCATCACGAAATTCACGTGCGCCCATAAGGAGAGTTCCCCGGCTAATGAGTACGGCCAAGAAAGGCGCTTCCGTTATACACAACCGACGCTAGAGGCGTCAACGAAAGAGACCCGTTCAAGAGAATGCGTATGCGGCGATTCGCATTCCGGCATGCGGGGATTAATGAGAGCAGCGCGAGCCACGAGTGCGCTCGGGAAACGAAGATTCATTGAAGAGATTTATCCGTGCGCAACAACGGAAGAGCCGCGCACGGCACGCACAAACAATGAAACACTCACTGGAGGCGTACTGTCCGGTCGCCAGAAAAATTCGAAGGGCTCCCGGTCGGGTCAGGAGGAGAAACGTCCTCACAGGAGGTGCTTATCCGCCGACGTCATTACGATAGACCGAAAAAGAGCCGGCGGGACGCACGAAATGCGGGGTTGGTGGTCCCAACGGGATTCGAACCCGTGTTTAAGCCTTGAGAGGGCTCCGTCCTAGGCCAGGCTAGACGATGGGACCAGATATGGTGACAGGAAAAGGAGGATGACAGTACCATACAGAATGTCGGATTATCAATTCCGGGTGCTTGGCAAAGCACTCCTCCGGAATGTCCATCCAGACCGACAAAAGCGACTTGACAGCACAAGCGGCTTGGCCTACCTTTCGCAAATCTTCGGTATGACCTGAGGCACTTGCGTCAGGTTCCTTAAAGTCGAATTTTCGTGCCGCTGTTATGAGTAAGGCGCGTCGTGATGAATAACTATTTTCAGACCGATCCCAACATGATGGAGCTCGACGATGCGTCGGAACTCGTGGTCGAAGAGGAAAAACCTGAACAGGGGCTCGAGCTGCACATCGGCTCGAACGTGTTTCGCACGACGAACGGCGTTATCAAGCTGCAAGGCAAGGAGCAGATCGTGCTGGAAGTCCAGCAGGATCCTCCCATGCTGCAACTGACGATGGACTTCTACGACGAGCAGGGCCAGCGGATCGGACACCTCAGACGCAATACGCTGTCGGCAGCCGGAGCCAGTCGCTTTGCCGTGTCGACGAATGCCACCTCCGATGCCACGCTCGACGACCCCCTCACCGTCACGGTGTCGGACCGGATGACTGGCCACACTATTATCGACGTGTATCTCTTTCAACGAAGAAAGATCCGAGTGACCTGCGGCAATTTCCACACCCACAAGGGCGAACTCGTTTCGATCAGCCCTCACTACTGCCGGATTGGCACGGGACTGACGATGTTCGGAGATGTCGTTGAAAGCCGGGGCGGTACGGCGGTCATCGGCTGACCGATCCGTCTACGGCCCGACGCAACGGGGACGCGATCCAGTCTTTCCTCTCGATCCGCGAGCAGCCGGAAACACAGATCCCTTTGACAGGGCGGCAGACTCCCGTAGAATACCCTTCATGTCGGACTTTGCAAAACCCAGTATCCAAGCATTCCTGGTCTGTGACCAGGTCATCGAAGACAGCGTGACCAAGAAGAAAAGCTTGATCGGGCTGTTCACACACCTGCAAGCCATCAGCTTCCCCTTCCAACATCAGCAGATGGGCCTCTACTTCTGTCTGACCGATGCCGAAGGCACCTACCAATTCGACATCGACTTGATCTATCTCAACAGCGAACAGCTCGTCTGTCGTGCCAATCTCCCCAACATCGTCATCGGCGACCGTCTGCAGATTTCAGATTTCGGGATTAACATCCCCTCGCTCATCTTCCCGGCTCCCGGTCGCTATGAATTTCGTTTGAGAATGGAAGGGCATCTCATCGCCCAGAAGGATTTCAACGTCATGCAGATGCCGACTCATCAAGCCGCGTAGCCGCCAGCCTCCTCTCCGACAATCCGGCCCCTCACTGCCCTTCTCCCCCACACGGTTCTTATGGTAGAACTGCCCGCGACGGTTAACGAACGAACAGCTCCATTCGCCTTACGGTTGAAGGAAGACATGGCTGAGGGATCGAGCGCTTCCAATTTTATTCGGGACATCGTGGCCGCCGACTATGCAGCGGGCAAGCACGGAAGCCGTGTGGTGACGCGCTTTCCTCCGGAGCCTAACGGCTATCTCCACATCGGCCATGCAAAATCGATCTGCCTGAATTTTGGCCTGGCGCAGGACACTCCGGGCGGGATCTGTCACCTTCGATTCGACGATACCAATCCCACCACCGAAGACCCCGAATACGTCCGTTCGATCCAAGATGATGTCCGATGGCTCGGCTTTGACTGGCAGGACAAGCTCTTTTTCGCATCGGATTACTTTGAGCGGCTGTATGAATTTGCCGAGTCGTTGATCCGCAAGGGGGCCGCCTATGTCGACAGCCTCACGGCCGAGGAGATGCGCAGTTACCGGGGGACCTTGACCGAGCCGGGCAAGAACAGCCCCTACCGCGATCGTTCCGTCGAAGAGAACCTTTCGCTGTTCCGGCGCATGCGCGCCGGAGAGTTCCTCGACGGGACACAGGTCCTTCGTGCGAAGATCGACATGGCTTCGCCCAATATCAATTTGCGCGATCCGGTGCTCTACCGCATCAAGCATGCCGCTCACTACAGAACGGGCACCGCTTGGTGCATGTACCCCGCCTACGACTATGCTCATCCGATCTCCGATGCCATCGAAGGCATTACCCATTCGATCTGCACGCTGGAGTTCGAAGACCATCGCCCGCTCTACGATTGGGTGATCGAACAGGCCGGCACCTCCCACCGCCCGCAGCAGATCGAGTTTGCCCGCTTGAATATCAGCTATGCCGTGATGAGCAAGCGAAAGTTACTGGAGTTGGTCGAGAAAAAACTCGTGGCCGGATGGGACGACCCTCGCCTCCCCACGATCAAAGGCCTGCGCCGCCGGGGGTACACACCGGAAGCTATCCGCGCCTTCTGCGAGCACATCGGTGTCGCCAAACGGGATGCCGTGGTAGAAATGCAGCTCCTTGAACATTTCATTCGAGAGGATTTAAACAAACGCTCGCTTCGGGTCATGGCCGTCTTGAAGCCTCTGAAGATCGTCCTCGAAAACTATCCGGAAGGGGCCGTCGAAGAATTAGAGGCGGTCAACAACCCGGAAGATCCTTCCGCCGGCGCCAGGAAGGTCCCCTTTTCCCGCACCCTCTACATCGAGCGGGAGGATTTTCTCGAAGATCCACCCAAACAATTTTTTCGGCTGGCCCCCGGACGGGAGGTCCGGCTCCGCTACGCATACATCATCAAATGCGTGGGAGTGACCAAAGATCCAGAGACAGGCGAGATCACCGAGCTCCGCTGCACGTACGACCCTACAACCAGGAGCGGAGCCGCCGAAGCGCAACGCAAAGTCAAAGCCACCATCCACTGGGTATCTACCGCCCATGCAGTCCCTGCGCAAGTTCGGCTATACAACCCCTTGCTGAAGGCCGATCTCTCCAAAGTCCCGGACGATCACGATTGGACGACGTATCTCAATCCGAATTCATTGGAACGAGTCGAAGGCTGCCGCGTAGAACCGAGTCTCAAGACCGCAACCCCTGGTGCAAGATTCCAATTCGAACGTCTGGGATACTTTTGTGTCGACCGGGACTCCACGGCCGACTCGCTCGTCTTCAATCGTACCGTTTCACTGAAAGACGCTTGGGCCAAACTCGAAAAGGGCCAGACGTCACGGTAACCCTCCTTCGCCGACACCCGCTCCTCGAACAACCCGAAACTCTTCCCTGATTACGCGAGCTTGCACTCCCTTTACAGGCTGGGCATCCCTGCTAGGCTAGAAGGGTACTCCCGCGAACCCAATACAGGAGCCGATTTTCACACATGCCGACCTTTACTACATGTTCGCAATCCATCAGACAGCTGATTCGTTTGAGCAGCACCCTGGCCCTGTTGACACTCTCCGGCCCGTTGGCAATCGAAGCTGCACCGCAGCCGGCAGAGCACAGCGCCATGGAAGCCATCAAGAGCACGATCACCGACCTCATCCACGTGCTCGACGACGAAACACTGAAGCAACCCGAGCAGGCGGAAGAACGCCGACATGAGATAGAAGGCATCATCCGCCAGCGGGTGGACTATGAAGAAATGGCCAAACGCGCGCTGGGTGCGCCCTGGTCATCTCTCCCGCAGCGGGACCAGGAAGAATTCGTCGGCCTGTTCGTGCAACTGCTCCGCGATACGTTCGCGGGGCGTATTACGGAACATCAGGACGAACAAGTGGCGTATCTGGGAGAACAGCGAGAAGATCTTTACGCCGAAGTGCGCACCAGGCTAAAAGGGCGGAAAATCGACACCCAGATCGATTATCGAATGATCAACCGAGGAACGGAATGGCGAGTCTATGACGTGGTGATAGACGGAGCCAGCATCGTGAGCAACTACCGCTCGCAATTCACGAGCATCATCCGTGAAGTGTCCTATGTCGGCTTGGTCAAGAAAATGAAACAAAAAGCCGTTGCGATCAAGGTCTTCGAACAGCGCCCTACCCCTTAATCTCCTCAGTTCGTCTTCTTGCTGTCGTCCGTTGAATTCGCAGGTTTGCTTTACCCCCTCACGCCGTTTGTTACACTAAGTGGCAAGAGGTTCGGCGGGCGAACCTCACAGCGCAGAAGGAGCCGACCATGATCGAATGTCGCGAACATCCACGCGTTCCGGTTGACCTGCAGGTGTATTTTTCGACGACGGGCAATACGTCCATCCGCGAAGGAACGATGTTCGATCTTTCCGCCGGAGGCTGCGCCGTCGCCAGCATGACCTCCGTGCAGCCGGGTTCGGCGGTCAGAATCCTCATTCGCGCCACCGATCTGGGCTCCCCGATCACGATCGAATCCGCCGCCGTCCGGTGGAGCAACCATGGTGAATTCGGCGTCGAGTTCGTCGGCCTTTCGGAAATCGATCAGAGCCGCCTGCAACGCCTGTTGGAAGTCAGAACATCGCGCCACATCCGCCCCAGTTGATCGCCGGCAGCAGCCGTGCATCGGCGTGGTAGAATGTCGGCATGAACTGCCCCCTTTGCCGTCAACCAACAACCTGGGATGGCAACCTCTGGCGTCCCTTTTGTTCCGAGCGCTGTCAACTCACCGACCTGGGCACCTGGGCTGCAGAAGAATATCGCATTCCAGGTCCGACGCTGATGACGGATGCTTCAATCCCTGAGACAGGCGCATCAGACGAGGAGGCTGATGGAAGCTAAGTGAGACGATTGACCATCCCGTGCTCCTACTTGCCCAAGATCAGTGAGAACAGCCTCTGCCGGTGTATGACGAGCGCCGGATAGACACTCCGGTTCGTCTGCGTTTTCAAATCCCACGCTATAAAAATCTCGCCGTCGCCTCTCATGCTCGATTGCCGGTTGGCAAGCATGGGCGAAGTTGATAAGGTCATAGGCCATTTAACGTCCGATAAGGAGCGTGTCCCATGCTACCGACCAACGCCTATGCCGCGATGACGGCCAACGCTGCGCTGCAACCCTATTCGTTTGAGCGGCGCGACACCGGCCTGCATGACGTGTTGATCAAGATTTCCCACTGCGGCATTTGCCATTCCGACATCCACCAGGCGCGTGACGAATGGGGCGGCTCAATATTCCCCATGGTGCCGGGCCATGAGATCGTCGGGACGGTCGCGCAGGTCGGATCGGCGGTCAAGAAATTCAAAGTGGGAGAGCGGGCCGGCGTCGGCTGCTTTGTCGATTCCTGCCGTTCTTGTGCAGCCTGCAGGGAAGGCTCGGAGCAGTATTGCGAAACAGGAATGACCCTGACATACAGCGGCCGCGACAAGAATGGCCGGGTCACCCAAGGGGGGTACTCGTCCCAGATCGTCGTCGATGAACAATATGTGTTACGGATGCCCGAATCCATTTCGCCGGCAGGCGCCGCTCCGCTCCTCTGCGCAGGCATCACCACCTATTCTCCGCTGCGTCACTGGGGAGTCGGCAAGTATCACAAGCTGGCGGTGGTGGGGTTAGGCGGGCTCGGCCATATGGCCGTCAAAATCGCAACGGCCCTCGGCACCGAAGTCACGGTCTTCAGCACGTCCGAATCCAAACGGAAAGATGCGATGAGACTCGGCGCGACAGACTTCGTAGTGACGACCGGCCCCCAGGCTTTTGCAAAGCTGCAGCGCCGGTTCGACTTCATTCTCGATACCGTGTCGGCTCCGCACAACTACAACAACTACGTCAATCTCTTGAAGACCGACGGCACGATGATTCTGGTCGGTGCCCCAGACAAACCGACTCTCCTGGAACCCTTCCCGCTGATTCTGCACCGGCGCCGCATTGCCGGCTCCGTGATCGGCGGCATCCGCGAAACCCAAGAGATGCTCGATTTCTGTGCCGAGCATCATATCGAGTCAGATGTGGAAGTCATTCCTATCCAACAGGTCAACGAGGCCTACGAGCGAGTCCTCAAGAGGGACGTGCGGTTCCGGTTCGTGATCGATTTAATGTCGCTCAAATAGAGACTTTGTCGAATAGAGGGTCGATCGGAAAGTGGCTGGGGGACTAGGAATCGAACCTAGGTAGCCGGCTCCAAAGGCCGGCGTCCTACCGCTAGACGATCCCCCAGCGCGGTACGGAAGCAAATGGTAGAGCGAAGACAGGATGGAAATTTTGGCTGGGGGACTAGGAATCGAACCTAGGTAGTCAGATCCAGAGACTGACGTCCTACCGCTAGACGATCCCCCAACCGGGGATCACAGTAATATACGGCTCGTGATTCCGTCAAGCTCGACGCGGGTTTGACCGACAGCTCTCTTAATGGCCCAGGGCCCGCTCGACTCCCTTGCGGAGCCGCAGAAGCGTGCGTTCCCGTCCCAGCACTTCCATGACCTCGAAGAGTCCGGGACTCGCGGCGCGGCCCGTGAGCGCGACACGGACCGGCTGGGCAAGCTGGCCCATCTTCATTCCCTCTTCCTCGACCAGTTTCTTGAAACTCTCCTCCCATTCCAGCTTGGAGAAAGTCGGAAAAGCTTCAAACCGCACAAGCAGTTTTTCTAGCGTCGGAGCGATCACCGGGGTCAGGAACTTCTTGGCTGACTCTTCATCAAAGGCAACGGTCTGCCCGAAGTAGGGCGTGACCCACATGACCATATCGGTCAGCGTCTTGGCCCGCTCCTTCACCAGCACCACCAGCTGTGCCAACCAATCTTTCGAGACCGCTCTGACCTCGTCTTTGAGACCTGCAGCTTCCAGAAGAGGAACGAGCTCCCCGGCAATGTGGCCCGGGGGACTCGCCTTGATATATTCGGCATTCATCCACAGGAGTTTTTCCGGATTGAACACCGCCGCGGATTTTTGCACGTGATCCCAGGAGAACTTCTCGATCAATTCCTGTCTCGTGAAGATTTCCTGGTCGCCATGCGACCAGCCCAGCCGGACAAGATAGTTCACCATCGCATCGGACAGATACCCCATCTCTTTGTAGGCCATGATCGAGGTGGCCCCGTGCCGCTTGGAGAGCCGGGCCTTATCGGACCCCAGGATCATCGGCAAATGGCCGAACTGCGGCACAGGAAACCCCAATGCTTGGAAGATCGGGACCTGCCGAGGCGTGTTGGTCAGATGATCGTCTCCGCGCACCACGTGGCTGATGTTCATCAACGCATCATCGACCACGACAGAAAAATTGTATGTGGGATAGCCGTTGGACCGAAGAATGATGAGGTCATCCAAGACAGTGTTATCGAAGACGATCTTCCCCTTGATAAGGTCGTCGACAACCGTCTGGCCTTCCTGCGGCGCCTTGAACCGAAGCGCCGCCTCGCCGACCGGCTTGACGAGGCCCAAACTTCGGCAACGCCCGTCATAGCGCGGCGAGAGCCCCTTTGCTTCCGCTTCTTTGCGGCGGGCCTCCAACTCTTCGGCTTTGCACACGCACCAATAGGCTTGCCCCTTGTCCAAGAGCGCCATGGCGTGGCTTCGATACAGATCCATCCGCTCCGTCTGACGATACGGCCCTTCATCCCAATCGAGCCCGACCCATTTCATGCCTTCGATGATGGCCTGAATGGATTCATCCGTTGAACGGCTCTGATCCGTGTCCTCAATACGGAGGACGAACCGGCCCTGTTGCTGGCGCGCGAACAGCCAATTAAACAGCGCGGTGCGTACCCCGCCGATGTGAAGAAAACCGGTTGGACTCGGTGCGAATCGGACCCTGACGTGACTCATCGAGACATCCTTTGTTCCTACACGAAAGGCCGGTATCTATAGCATGCAGTCAAAAGTGTTGTACAGAATCCGCCGCCCTTCCCTCTTGCTCCCGCTTCTGATAAGAGATTCGCACGGAATCGTCATGACAGAATTTGTGCAGCAGGCTCAGGTGCTTTCAGCCGTCGATTTGACGCCGCACGTGCGCCAACTGGTCCTCTTGCCGAAAGAACGGCACATTTCCTTCCAGCCGGGCCAGTGGGTTTCGCTCAAGTTGCCGGTGGGGATCAAACCTCCGCTCAACCGTGCCTATTCCATGGCCGCTCCCGCCACGGACTCCGGCGAACTCACCTTGGTCTTCGATCGCATCGTAGACGGGCGAGGGTCGGAGTATCTCTATCAACTCAAACCGAGCGATGAGGTCTGGCTCTCAGGCCCCCATGGAAAGTTCGCACTTCCCGCCCAGCTCGACCGAGAACTGCTGTTCGTGACGCGCTACACGGGGCTCGTGCCCGTCCGCTGCATGCTGAAACAGCTTTATGCGCAGCGGCAGAAGGCGTCCATTCTACTGATCGCGGTCGCTCCTGCAGAGGATGAAATGCTGTTTCACCAGGAATTGCTCACATTGGCCGTCACTCATCCAGGGTTCCGCTATCTCCCTTTGGTCGCCGCCAGCGGAGAGCAGCAAGGGGTTGACCTCGCGCTTTCGATGCTTCGCCCGCTGATTGACGGGGCGCCGAAAGTGATCCCGATGCTATGCGGAACGAAAAGCTTCGTACGGCCCTTGCGGGACTACTTCATGGAGACGGGGTATGACCGAAAGGAGGTAAAGACCGAAACCTACGACTAGTGCCCTTCTTTGACCAGATTTTTATTCACCGCCGGAATCTCCACGACGATATCCTTCGAGCCATTCGGAACACATTGACAGCCAAGCCGCGATTGCAGCGTCGTCATGGGAGCCTCATCCAGCTGATCGAACTCATCGTCGGTACCCTCGTTGCAGCTCTCCAACCCTTGCTTGACGACGACATGGCACGTCGAGCAGGCGCAGACTCCGCCACAAACATGCTCCAGCTCAACACCGTTTCCCATCGCGATGTCCAGAATGCTCCCTGGAAGCCCGGTCTGGCCATACGGGATCCTGGCAGGGTCTACCTCGACTTTGGTCACATGCCCATTTGGAGCAAGATACGTAATGGTGTAAGGTTTCTTGGGAAGCTCGTACTCGGCTTTTTCGATATAGGGGTTCGTCCCGCCCATGCTGACCGATCCTTTCTCTCGCCCGGCCCGTGAGCCCACTGGCATCTGTTGACAGGCCAGAACTCAGCGTGATACTCTTAGTCCGACCTAATTGATCGGAGATCATTATAGTCTCCGACCCCATGGATCGGCAATAGCTATGTTGAAGATTTCAAAAAAAGCCGATTACGCGCTCATGGCGCTCCAGCACATCGCCTTAGTTCAATTCGGCGATGTGACGCCGGGCCGCGTCGTCAATACGAAGGAGATCGCGGAAGAATACAACATTCCCCTCGAGCTCCTGGCGAAAGTTCTTCAAGCCCTCGCCAAGAACGGCATGATCGAGAGTCATAACGGCCCCAAGGGCGGCTACTTGCTGGCCCGGAGCGCAAGACAGATTACGATCGCGCAGATCCTGGAAAGCATCGAGGGACCGCTCGGCATCACCGATTGCTCGCACGAAAAAGACGGCGAGTTTTGCATGCAACGGGAACATTGCAACATCCGCACGCCACTGCTCAAGGTCCAAGACAGCATCTATCAGTTACTCAACAATATGACCCTGCAAGACATGATGGGCGGAACCCCGCTGATCACGATTCAGTCGCCGACGGCACAAGGAGTTGAACGATGAAGCTGCCTATTTTCCTGGATAATCATTCCACGACGCCGATGGACCCCCGGGTGCTGGAGGCCATGCTCCCTTACTTTGTCGAAAAATTCGGCAATGCCGCCAGCCGCAACCATGCGTTCGGTTGGGCCGCGGAAGAAGCGGTCGAGACCGCCCGCAAGCAGATCGCCAAGCTGATCAAGGCCGATTCGAAAGAGATCGTCTTCACCAGCGGAGCCACCGAGTCAGATAACCTGGCGCTCAAAGGCGTCCTGGAAATGTACAAGGAGAAGGGCAACCACATCATTACATCGTCCACGGAACATCGCGCCGTGCTCGATACGGCCAAGTCGCTGGAAGCCAAGGGACTGGCGACCGTGACCTGCCTTCCTGTCGACAAGCAAGGCATGGTGAACCCCGAAGACGTGCGGAATGCCATCACGGACAAAACGATCTTGATTTCCATCATGCTGGCGAACAATGAAATCGGCACGATCAATCCCGTCCAGGAAATCGGAAAGATCGCCAAGGAAAAGGGCATCCTCTTCCACTGCGATGCGACGCAAGGCGTCGGCAAGATCCCCGTCGATGTGCAAGCCATGGGCATCGACCTCATGTCGTTCTCGGCCCACAAGATTTATGGGCCGAAAGGCGTGGGCGCGCTGTATGTGCGGAAGAAAAACCCGCGGGTGCGCATTGCGCCCCAGATGGACGGCGGCGGCCACGAGCGCGGCATGCGCTCCGGCACCCTCCCCGTTCCGCTGATCGTCGGATTCGGCAAAGCCTGCGAAATCTGCGAGCAGGAAATGGCCAAGGAATCCTTACGGCTGGCAGCCATGCGCGACCGGCTCGAAGCCGGTATCATGGCCGCGCTGGAAGAAAGCTATCTGAACGGCCACCCGACCAACCGGCTGCCGGGCAACCTGAACATTTCGTTCGCCTACGTGGAGGGAGAATCGTTGCTGATGGGCATGAAGGATATCGCCCTGTCATCCGGTTCAGCCTGCACCTCGGCCACGCTGGAACCGTCGTACGTCCTCCGCGCCCTCGGCGTTGGAACCGAACTGGCCCACTCCTCCATTCGCTTCGGCCTCGGCCGGTTCAACACCGACGAAGAGATTGACTATACGATCAAGAAGGTTATTGAAATCGTAACAAAGCTTCGAGAAATGTCTCCACTGTATGAAATGGCAAAAGAAGGAGTTGACCTGAAATCCGTTCAGTGGGCCGCCCACTGAGCCGCGAGGGAATCGAAGGAGGACATTATGGCCTACAGTGATAAAGTCGTCGATCATTTCAATAATCCCCGCAACATGGGGAGCTTTAAGAAGGACGAAGAAGGCGTCGGAACCGGCATGGTCGGCGCGCCGGAATGCGGCGACGTCATGAAACTCCAGATCAAGGTGCAGAACGACACGATCGTGGATGCCAAGTTCAAAACGTTCGGCTGCGGCTCGGCCATCGCCAGCTCCAGCCTGGCCACCGAGTGGCTCAAGGGCAAAACCATTGAAGAGGCGCAGAAGATCAAGAACACCGATATTGTCCAGGAATTGAATCTGCCGCCGGTGAAGATTCACTGCTCCGTGCTTGCGGAAGACGCGATCAAGGCGGCATTGGCCGACTACCAGAAGAAAGCCGATACGAAGTAACGCCGAGAAAAGGAGCGCCCCATGGACATCACGAACACGGACACCCAGGCTCCGGTGATCACCTTGACGGATGCGGCACTCAAGGAAGTGAAGCGGCTGATCAATGTGCAAGGCATCGAACAAGGCGGGCTCCGCCTTGGCGTGAAGGGCGGGGGCTGCTCCGGACTGAGCTATACGATCAACTTCGACGAGAAAATCGGCCAGCACGATCAAGTCTACGATTTTGACGGCGTCAAGGTGATCATCGACGCAAAAAGCGCGATTTACCTCCAAGGCACGCAGCTCGACTACCAGAAAGACTTGATGGGCGGCAATTTCAAGTTCGTGAACCCGAACGCCAACAAGACCTGCGGCTGCGGAGAATCGTTTTCAGCGTAAAGAGCGCCGGCAGCCGGAGGAGAGCATTTTTTCACAGGCATGGCACCACGCCATGCCTGTCTTGTCAGAACAGGTAGCGTGATGGACCATCACCACACCCACAGCACCAACCCCCGCGAACTTCAGATGGCCCGGAGCATGTGCTGGCATTGCCAGTCCGAGGTGTCCGGAGAGTATTTCTGCGACCGCTGCGTCAAGGTCCAGCCGGTGTCGAAGGAGACCGATTACTTCACCTGCTTCGGATTCCCCCGCCGGCTCACCATCGATCCGAGCAAGCTGGAAGCCAAGTTTTACGAACTCAGCCGTGCGTTTCATCCGGACTTTTATCAGAACAAGAGCGAGACCGAGCAGGCGATCAGCCTCGGCAACGCCGCGACGCTCAATACGGCGTACCGCACGCTTCGCGATCCGATCCAACGGGCCGAGTATCTGCTCGACCTGGAAGCCGGAGCGGTGAAAGAGATCCGGACTTCGCCTCCGGCCGACCTCTTCGAAGAAATCCTCGAGCTCCAGGACACCCTCGACGAGTACCGGGCCGCCGATCGCGCATCGGGAACAGGCCTGCAACTTCGGACACGGCTTCAACAAGCGCAAACCACCCTGGACCGACGGAAGCAGGACATGGAAACCCAGCTCCAACGGCTCTTCACCGACTGGGACGCGCTGCAGGACCGCGGCGAGGCAACCGGCCAAGCCCGCGCCGAGCGGGACCGCCTGCTCAAACAGATGCGAGAAATCCTCTCCAACCGCACCTACGTCAAAAACATCGTCAACGACCTCGTGGCGACGATCGGATAAGTCCCATGGCAAGAATCGTCGGCATCGATCTCGGTACGACCAATTCATTGGTCGCCTATATGGACAAGGGCGCGCCGCGGGTCATCGCCGGGCGGAACGAGCGCAACATGGTCCCCTCCGTCGTCGCGATGACGGACAACGGCCTGATCGTCGGCGATCCGGCCAAGGAACACCTGGTCCGCAATCCGGAGCGAACGGTCTATTCCGTGAAACGATTTATGGGCAAAGGCCTCGAGGACGTGCAGAGCGAGCTGGCCTATTTCCCTTATCAGATCACCGAACAGGGCGGCGTGATCCGCATCAAGCTCGGAGAGAAGAGCTACTCGCCGCCGCAGATCTCGGCCATGATCTTGAAAGAGCTCAAGCTGCGGGCCGAAGCCCATCTGGGAGAAAGCATTACCAAAGCGGTCATTACGGTCCCGGCCTACTTCAACGACAGCCAGCGGCAGGCCACCAAGGACGCCGGCATGATCGCGGGCCTCGACGTGTTGCGCATCATCAACGAGCCGACCGCCGCCTCGCTGGCCTACGGCCTTCAGGAAAAGACACAGGGCACCATCGCCGTCTATGACTTCGGCGGCGGCACCTTCGATATCTCCATTCTGAAACTCAAGAACGGCATCTTCGAAGTGCTGGCCACCAACGGCGACACGCACCTCGGCGGCGACGATTTGGACCGGACGCTCGCCGACCGGCTGCTCGCGGACATTCGCCAGACCCACGGCCTCGACCTCAGCGTATACCCGGACCATATGCAAGCGGTCCGTCTCGAAGCGGAGCGGGCCAAAATCCGTTTATCCGAAGCACTGAAGACGCAGATCTCGATCGAACTGCCGGACAACAAGGGACGCTTCACCGGAGAGCTCACGCGGGACCAGCTTGAAGCGCTGACCACGGACATCATCGAACGAACCCTGGCGCCCTGCAGGCTGGCGCTGAAAGACGCGGGCTTGACGCCGGATAAGATCGATGAAGTCGTGCTCGTCGGCGGCTCCACCCGCATGCCGCTCGTTCGGCAGCGCGTCCAGGAACTCTTCGGAAAGACTCCGCATTGTGAACTCAACCCGGATGAAGTGGTCGCGCTGGGCGCAGCCGTCCAGGCCGATATTCTGAGCGGCGGCACGACCGACATGCTCTTGCTCGACGTCACGCCCCTCTCGCTGGGCATCGAGACGATGGGCGGCGTCATGAGCAGCCTGATCAGACGGAACACCACCATCCCGGCAAGCGCCAAGGAAATGTTCACCACCTACGTCGACGGACAAACCGGGGTGGACATTCACATTCTCCAAGGCGAGCGCGAACTCGCGAAAGACAATCGCAGCCTGGCACGTTTCAGACTCAAAGTTCCGCCCCTGCCCGCCGGCGTCCCCCGCATCGAAGTCACGTTTCTCATCGACGCGAACGGGATCCTGAACGTGAAAGCCAGCGACATGCGGACCGGCCAGAGCCAATCCATCGAGGTTAAGCCGTCGTACGGGTTATCCGATCACGAAGTGGAGCGGATGATCGAAGACTCGTTCAAGTTTGCAGCGGAGGACGTCAATGCCCGCAAACTGATCGAAGCCCGGCTGGACGCGGGCGCCTTGATTACGACGACCGAGAAGTCCGTGGCAGAAGGCGGCCATCTGATCCCCCAGCAAGACGTCGCGGCCATTCGCTCCGCCTTGTCCGCGCTCGCCACCGCAAAAGAGGGCCAGGATCCGCGTGCGATTCGCGCGCGCATGGCCGAGCTTGAGCAGGCGGCAAAGGGTCTGACGGTTGCGATGCTGGACGATTCGCTCAAGCGGGGGCTCCAGGGAAAGAAAGTCTCGGAAGTGACATGATCGGCACAGGACTAGGGGCAAGGGGCGAGAGAACCTGACACACCATCAGCCCTCTAGCCACGTGCCTCTTGCCGGGAGATATCGATGGATTTGAAATGGCAGGACGCGGAAGATATTGCGATTCGACTGGTGGAAGAGCACCCGGAAACGGACCCGCTTACCATTCGCTTTACCGACATGCACGCCTGGATCGTCGCGCTGCCGGACTTCAAGGACGACCCGAAAAAGTCGAACGAAAAGATCCTTGAAACGATTCAAATGGCCTGGCACGAAGAATATCAGGACTCGAAGTCCTGACGAACAACCGCGCGGCCCAAGCCCGCACCTCACCCCGCAATTTTATTCTGAAGGCTGATCCAGCTTGTAGAAATCGATCGGGTCGAGACGGCGCTGAGCCGCCTGAGTCGGCTCGCTGCCCCTGGTGAAGATCTCCACGTTTCCCGGCTGATCCTCCTGTTCCGCATTCAACAGTCCGGTCGACGGATCGACTTTGACGAACGTAACGCCTTCGGGGATGGCAAACGGCACGACAGGCAACGGTTTGAGCGCCTCCCGCATGAAGTTGATCCAGATCGGCAGAGCCGCATGGGCGCCCGACTCGGTCTCGCCAAGCGAGCGGCGGTCGTCAAACCCCACATAGACTCCCGTCACCAGATTCGGCGCGCCGCCGATAAACCAGGCATTGATGAACTCGTTGGTCGTACCCGTTTTCCCCGCGATGGGACGGCCGAGCGACTTCGCCGCCTGGCCGGTGCCCTTCTGCACGACATCTTCCATCATGTTCGTGATCAGGTAGGCCGTTTCCTTCGAGATGACTTCCTGCCCTTGCGGTTCGGCGAGTTCAAGAACCTGCCCCGTATTGTCTCTGACCGAGAAAATTGCATAGGGCTCCAGCCGGCTCCCTTGATTCAGGAACACGCTATACGTGGCTGTCAGTTCCATCAGTCCCACGGAGGAAGAGCCCAGGCCCAACGACAGATCGGCGGCAAGCGGACTGGTGATGCCGACCTGCTTGGCAAACTCGATCACGTTCTTGACCCCGACCTTGTCGAGCAGCCGGACCGTGGCCAAGTTGTGGGAATGCGCCAAGGCCTCGCGGAGACTGACCATGCCGTGAAACTTCTTCCCGTAATTTTCCGGCTTCCACGTTTTCTCTTCCTCGACCTGCTCGTAGACCACGGGCGCATCGAGCACCACCGAAGCCGGACTCATCCCCTGATCGACCGCCGTCGCGTAAATAATCGGCTTGAAGGCCGATCCAGGCTGGCGATGGGCCTGCACCGCGCGGTTGTACTCGCTGCGATTGAAATCGTACCCGCCGACCATCGCGCGAATCGCGCCTTTGCCCGGTTCGAGCGCGATCAATCCCCCTTCGACCAGAGGCGTCTGCTCCAGCTGAACATAGACCGTATCTTTTTCGATCTTCTTGACCCTGACCTCGATCACATCGCCGGGCTTGAGGATCTGCTTGAGATTCGGATTCACGACCGCATCCTTCGTGGTATCCGGCCCCGTCAGACGTTTCTTCGCCCAGGCCATGTCGTCGAACAACAGCTTGGCCGGCGTATTGCCGATCTGGACCGCAAAGAAGTCCTTGCCGGCCTTCGTCACCACGGCCTCCCGATCGTCACCGACCGCAACGGGCTGATCGGTGGTGGCAACCGGAGGGTTCGCCGGCGTGATGGAAGCCGGATCCACGGTGCGCAACGGACCGCGCCAGCCCTGGCGCTTGTCCAGTTCACGCAAGCCCGCCTCGAACGCCGCTTCCGCCGCACGCTGCATGTCGAGATTCAACGTGGTCGTGACCTTCAGTCCGCCTTTGTAGACCATCGCCTCGCCGTACTTGGCGATCAACAATTGCCGGACATACTCCACGAAGTACGGAGCGGCCTGCTCGCTGCCCGGACGCCGGAAACTCAGCGGCTCCGCAGCGGCCTGCTCCCGCTCGGCCGCGGTGAGAAACCCGGCCTCTTCCATGCGTACCAGCACATGTTCCTGGCGCTTCTTGGCCCGTTCATAATTCTTGAACGGCGAAAAGTGGTTCGGAGACTTGGGAAGCCCGGCCAGAAAGGCCGCTTCTGCAACCGTCAACGCGGAGAGCTCCTTCCCGAAATAAGACTGCGCCGCCGACGCAACGCCGTAAGACCCCTGCCCGAAATAGATTTGGTTCAAGTACGTTTCGAGAATCTGCTCCTTCGTCGACACCAGCTCCATCTTATAGGCCACCACCAGCTCACGGACCTTCCGATCGAACGTCCGTTCGGACGACAAGAACAACGACCGCGCGAGCTGTTGGGTGATCGTGCTGGCACCTTCGACTTTGCCGCCCCGGCGAATATTGGTCCAGGCCGCGCGCAACATGCCGATGTAGTCGAGCCCCGGATGCTCGAAGAACCGCACGTCCTCGACGGCGATCACCGCCTGCCGCAGACGCTCAGGGATCTCCGGGAGCGGCGTCAGAATCCGGCGCTCCATAAAAAACTGGCCGATGAGCTGCTGGTCGCTGGAATAGACCTGCGTCACAAGGCTGGGTTGATAGTTCTGTAGTTGATTCAGGTCGGGCAGATCCTGCGCGTAGTGCCACAGGATTCCGCCGACGGTGAGCACCCCGAGGATGCCGAGCGCGGCCACCACGATCAGGGTGATCTGCCACCAGCGCCAGGGGCGGCGGGGCGGCGGCTGACGTGGCATATCGGCTAATTGGACTGGTCGATCAATCGTTGTCATTGGGATTGATGCCCTCGAACGGAGGGGCAACGTGTCTTACGGTAAGGCTGGGTTTCACCATACCGTGGGTGGGGCCAAAACTCAAGCCGATTGGCGGCATGCGCATGCCGCTCGCATGGCTTGTACCGGCTCACCGGCTTCGTGTATACTGCCTGATCGACGCCCGATAGTCGGGGCGTCTTTTTTTTCGCCACGATAGGCACGAGGACCATGTCTCAACTACGCCCCCCCCACGAACGCCGGAACGATATCCGGAACATCGCCATCATCGCGCACGTCGACCACGGCAAGACGACCCTCGTCGATGCCGTGCTGCGGCAGACCCACGTCCATCGCAAGATCGACGACATGGGCGAACGCATCATGGACTCGATGGACCAGGAGCGCGAACGCGGCATCACGATTCGCGCCAAGAACGCCAGCGTCATCTATAAAGGCGTCAAGATCAACATCGTCGACACCCCCGGCCACGCCGACTTCGGCGGCGAAGTCGAACGGACCCTGCGGATGGTGGACGGCGTCCTGATCCTGATCGATGCCAAAGAAGGCCCGATGCCGCAGACGACGTTCGTGCTGCGCAAAGCCTTGGCGCTCGGGCACAAAGCCATCGTCGTCATCAATAAGATCGATCGTCCGGATGCCGTCATCGACGACGTCGTCAACCGCACCTTCGACCTGTTCGTGCATTTAGGCGCCACCGACGAGCAGCTCGACTTCCCCATCGTCTATGCCTCCGCCATCAAGGGGCAGGCCACGCTCGACGTGAACAAGCCAGGCTCGGACATCACGCCGCTCCTCGACACCGTGCTCGACAAGATTCCCGCCCCGGCTATCAACGCGACGGCGCCGCTCCAGATCCTGGTCCTCTCCCTCATTCAAGACACCTACAAAGGCAAGATGGGCGTGGGCAAGATTCAATCAGGAGCGATCAGCCGCAGACAGAATGTCGTCGTGATGGGCAAGGACACCGCCCAGTTCTTCGGCAAGGTGTCCGACCTCGCGGTCTATTCGGGCCTCGAACGGACGGACGTGGAACGGGCGGAAGCAGGAGAAATCATCGCCGTGGCCGGCCTCGACGAGGTCAGCATCGGCGATACGATCGCGGACGCGGAACAACCGGTCGCCCTGCCCCGCGTCACGGTCGACGAACCGACCGTCCAGATGACCTTCTCGGTGAACAACAGCCCCTTCGCCGGACGCGAAGGCAAGTTCCTGACCTCCCGCCATCTGCGCGACCGGCTCTTCAGAGAACTCGAAACCAACGTCTCGTTGCGCGTGCAGGAAACGGATAGCGCCGATAAGTTCCTTGTGGCCGGGCGCGGCGAACTCCACTTGGGCGTCTTGATCGAACAGATGCGGCGAGAAGGATACGAACTGCAAGTCTCCCAGCCGGAAGTCATCGTCCATCGGGAAGGGGACAAAGTCCTCGAACCCTACGAGGAGCTGACCATCCAGGTGCCGGAGACCTATCAGGGTACCGTGATCGAAGAGCTCGGCAAACGCCGCGGCGAGCTGCGCCACATGAAACTCGTGCACTCCGACGCCGGGCCGAGCGAAATGCACCTGGAATACCACATCCCCACCCGCGGGATCATGGGACTGAAGAACCTCCTGGTCGCCAAGACGCGCGGCACCATCATCATGCACCACGTCTTCGTCGCCTACGAACCGGTGGAACAGCGCGAGCTCGCCGTGGTATCCCACGGTTCGCTCGTCGCCTACGAAGACGGCACCAGCACCGGCTATGCCATCTTCATGACCCAGGAACGCGGCGCTATGTTCATCGGCCCCGGCATCGAAGTCTATCGCGGCATGGTCGTCGGCGAAAACAGCCGGGACGAAGACATGGACGTCAACGTCTGCAAAGAAAAGCACCTGTCCAACATGCGGGCGTCAGGCACCGATGAAGCCCTGGTCCTCACGCCGCCGCGAGAAATGTCGCTCGAGTTCGCGCTGGAGTACATCGGCCCCGACGAACTGCTCGAGGTCACTCCGCAGAACCTGCGCATGCGGAAACGGCTGCTCAATCCGGACGACCGCCGCAAGGCCCGCAAATCCGGAAAGTCGTAGAGACTCCCTGCCATGCGGATCAGGAAGAAAGCGGCCAAGCCGTCATCCAAGCGCCCTCCGCTCTACTTCATCGGCTACCGCGGCACCGCCCCGCAGCCGGACGAACTGAAAACCTGGTACGACCTCGAATACGGCGGGCCGCTGACGATCAGACCCGAAGAGGGCTCGCCGGAATCCTGGCATGTCAGCCACGGCCCCTGGACCGCCCACGTCGTCATTCCCCTCCCGGCCACACATACGGCCGGATTCAAAGAACAGCTGGCCTGGGAACATGAGCTGATCGGCGCAGTCGCCCCATCGGTGATGCCGCCTCGCGACATGCCGGATGCCATTCTCTTTGCCGCGCGTATCTCCCGCGGCCTCACCCTGCTCACGCAAGGCACCGCCTACGACATCACCACCCAGCAGTACCTCAATCCATCCGATTGGAAAGACCGGGGGCTCACCGCCTTCGTCGCCGACGACCATGTCATGGTGGCGCAAGACGATCAGGCCAAACCGGAAGAAGTCTGGTGCTATACCCTGGGGCTCTCCAAGTTCGGCATGGATGAACTCGAAACCTTTCAACCGAAAGGCTTGTCGGATCGCGCAGCCAAGGAACTTCTGGTCGAATCCACACAGGAAATGATCCGGGTCGGGCAATCCCCGAAAGTCGGCACCGCCTTGCGCCTCCCGATCATCGGCGCCACCATCCGGGTCGTCAACCACCGCACCGCCGCTCCGATCGGACGCATGCTCAGCTTCAGAGAAATCAAATCGTAACGGCCTTGTGATATCAACGTGTTAGGTGCACGGTCCCATTGGCCTAGGCCTTCCGGCCCGTTGACAACGTTTTCAGCCGCACGGTACAAAATTACTCTCGATTGTGTACGCAGGCCGGACTCAACCATGTGAAGGAGGATCCCAGATGAGCGACGTAGCCCCCGAGATTAAGGTTGGCGATACCGCCCCGGATTTCAATTTGAAGGACCAGGATCAGAAGGACGTGAAGCTGAGCGACTACCGCGGCAAGAAGAACGTGGTGCTCTGCTTCTACCCGCTGGACTGGAGCCCCGTCTGCCAAGGCGAGAACAAGTGCCTGACCGACGACTTCCCCAAGTTCCAATCGGCCAATGCGGAACTGTTCGGCGTCAGCTGTGACAGCTTCTTCTCGCACAAAGCCTGGGCGGATTCCATGGACCTCAAGCACCGCCTGCTGTCCGACGTGCACCGGACCACCGCGAAGGCCTACGGCCTCTATTTCGAGCCGCTCAACTGCTCGAAGCGCGCGACCGTCATCGTCGACAAGAACGGCAAGGTCGCCTACGTGAAGGTGCAGGAAATCAAGGTAGCGCGGGAAGACAAGGAAATCCTCGCGGCCCTCGCAACATTAAGCTAACCAGCGCTGAGGACTGAGTGCTGAGATCGGGGAGAATCCTTGGTCTCAGCACTCAGCACTTTGGACGATGTCCGGCACAGTTCAAGACGTCAGAGACGAAAACTACAAAGAATTCACCGACAGCACCGGTGCCGTCGTGGCCTACGGCCTCGCCACCTGCGAGCCCTGCAAAACCTACGATCCGATCCTCGAAGAAACCGCTGCCAAGTTTCCGCAGATCAAAATCGGCAAGGCCAAGATGCACGTGCCGGGCCGCTGCCGCGAGATCAAGAAGACCCACACGTTCGAGACCTACCCGACCACGCACTTCTTTGCGAACGGCAAGCTGCTCCTCACCCGCGAAGGGGTGGTAGAGCCGGCCGAACTCGCCGCGCTGATTTCGGATCATCTGCTGAAGTAACGTCGATACGTGAGGTGAGTCCGTGCGGGGCTCAGCCTGGCGGCTGCCTTCAGAAACTTCTCGCGGACTCTTCCAGTCTCCGTTTTTCCCCTGGTCAAGTCCCGGCAGGCGCCCGCTCCTCCGGCGACAGCGCTCCAATCCCCGTTGCCGCCAGAATGATGATGGAAGATCGGCTTTATGGCCGGATTCTCTTCGGTGAGGGGATTCAGCGGAGTGCCGGAACCGCAGGCATCGAGCAGATCGTCGCGAAGAAAAGACTCCCGACAC
>CAZOUA010000022.1:0-5769 GCA_964582865.1 uncultured Nitrospira sp.
GCGCGCCCTCCCCTGCAAAGATTGCGGCCGCCAAGCCCGCCGCCCCGGCTCCGATTACGCACAGATCAACCGCTGTCGTTGCCACGAATTCGACACCACATTGTCGGTTAACGGCTGCCCGCGTGGACTGCCACGTTCTCTGCGCTGGATCTGGCCCCCCATATTGCCTGTGTCGCGGCAAGAATGCGGACTATCTGGCCTACGGCCGAGCCTTCGCCTGGCAATTTAACATTCGCTTAACACATTCGTAACCCCGTTGCATCGTTTCGGATTTATCGTATGAGCACGACAGTTGTTCCTCCACGGTGCCTCCAGAGCTGTGCCCCTGGGGGTTGCTGTGAACCTGAAGGATAAAATCAGCCGAGGAGTACACCATGGTTGCCGCCGGCAGCAAGAAAGTTCTGATCGTCGAAGATGAAAAGGACATTCTTCAGCTCGTCAAGATGTATCTCGACAAAGAAGGGTTCAGAACTCTGACAGCAGCCAACGGCGCAGAAGCGCTCAGGCAAGCCAGAACTGAACATCCCGACCTGGTTGTTCTGGATCTCATGCTGCCGGAGATCGACGGGCTGGAAGTGTGCAAGAAGCTTCGACTCGCGCCTCAAACGGCGATGCTGCCGATCATCATGTTGACCGCCAAGAGCGAAGAGTCCGATACGGTCGTGGGATTGGAACTCGGGGCCGACGACTACGTAACCAAACCGTTCAGCCCCAGGGCCCTCGTGGCGAGAATCAAAGCGCTCTTCCGCCGGATCGAGCGCACCGGCGACCGGGAGATCAGCATCTATCGCTATGGCCAACTCCATCTGAATCTCTCGCGCCACGAAGTGACCGTGGACGGCAAAGAAGTGAATCTGACCGCCAAGGAATTCGGTTTACTCGAACACCTGCTGCGGAACCCCGGACGAGTCCTCACCCGGGATGTGCTGTTGAACAGCGTCTGGGGCTATGACTATCACGGCACCACTCGAACGGTGGACGTGCATGTTCGGCGGATCAAGCAAAAACTTCCGGCGCTCAACGACGCCATTTTGTCGGTTAAGTCGCTCGGGTACAAGCTCAAAGAGCACGGCGCCGCGTCCTAGCAATCTGCCGCCCCGCCCGTCGCGCGGTTTACCCCTCTAGTTCGACGCATTCCCTCGTATGGCCTCCGGCCGTTCTTCTACTCTTCATGCCAAGTTAACCTTCCAGACACGTCGAATTTACCTTCTTGTTACCGCCGCCAGCCAGGCTTGTTCATGAAGGTCTTTCTCTCAACAAGGAGGACAGCCATGGAACAGGGCCACGAGCGTGACGAAGCACCTTCGAGACATCTGTCGGTATCCTTGGCCAAACACGACGGAGAGATTCTGGAGGCCCAACGACTTCGGTATGAGGTCTTTGCTCTGGAATGTGGGGCACGGCTCGACTCCCAGAAAGAAGGAATCGACCGCGATGAATTCGACGACTATTGCGATCACCTGATCGTACGCAATGAAATGACCGGCGAGGTCCTCGGAACCTATCGAATCCTCACTTCGTGGAGAGCCAAAGAGTTCGGAGCGTTTTACTCTGAATCGGAGTTCGATCTCAGCAAACTGATGCCGCTGGTACCGCGCGTAGTGGAGGTGGGCCGATCCTGCATTAAGCAAGGGTACCGGGACGGCGCCGTCATCACTTTGCTGTGGTCCGGTCTCGCGCGGTACATGATGACGCGCGGTTACGAATATCTGATGGGGTGCGCCAGCATGCAGCTCGATGATGGCGGAGCCTGCGCCAGCACCACCTATCTAAACCTGCGAAGCCGGCATCTCAGCCCGGATCACTGGCGCGTCCATCCGAAAATTCCCTTCCCTCTCGTTGCGCCGACGAATGCATCACCACAGATCCCGCTGCCGCCCTTGATTAAAGGTTACGTCAGGCTCGGTGCCTACGTCTGCGGCGACCCTGCCTGGGACCGGCAGTTCAATTCCGCCGATTTACTGATGCTCCTCCCCTTGTCACGGATGAACCCTCGCTATGCACGTCATTTCCTGGGGCAATCATGTGTGAACGAATCATCGGCAGCCTAACGACGCTCGCACGCGCACTTCGACTGCTCCGGCACCTCGCCAAGGGGCTGTTGACCGTGGCCGTGCTGTTCCCCTATTGCAAGCCGAGGGAACGGGACGGGATCATCGCGCAATGGTCGTTCGACTGTCTTCGCATCCTCAATGTCCATGTGAGGATCAAAGGCGAACGTCCCCCTTCCGGTGCCACCTCAATTTTCTTCGTAGCCAATCATGTGTCCTGGATCGACATCCTGGCACTGAACGCGATTAAGCCGGTCCGCTTCGTGGCCAAGTCCGAGGTCCGATCCTGGCCGCTGGTGGGCTGGATGGCCGCCCGGGCTGGCACGCTGTTTCTGACGCGTGCCCGCCCTCGTCAATTGATCCGGGTCAATCGATCGCTCCGCGCCGCCTTGAAACGCGGGCAATGTGTCGCGCTCTTTCCCGAAGGCACGACGTCGGACGGCCGGTCCGTGTTGAGCTTTCGATCGGGCCTGCTCGAATCCGCCGTCGCAAGCCACGCTCTTGTCTGGCCGGTTGCGCTCCGCTATCACGGCGCGGATGGAAAGCCATCCGACAGTGCGGCGTTCATCGGCGAGCAATCCTTGATGGATTCGATGCACCAGGTGCTGTCTCTGCCCGCACTCCATCTCGACCTTCACTTCTTGCGCATCCTTCCGGCCTCTCAGTACGACCGCCACGAGCTGGCACACCGGACCCGCTCAGCAATCTTGTCCGCCCTCCAGACCGGACCGGCACCCTCCCTCTCGTCCGCTCGCTGGGGCAGTTCCCTAGGAGATAGGCCGGACGAAGCCGCTGCCACGACTTGAGTCTGCTCTTCATTTCAAGCATGCTCGTCATATGAACGTGCGAATTGAATCTCTTCTCATGCCCGCCCTCATCGTGGTGGCAATGATCGCCGGCGCCTGTGCACCTTATCGCGTCGAGTATCTGGAAGAGTCGCTGCGTCATGCCACGCAAGCCGAACTCATCCACAAATTTGGCTATCCACAACGGCTCAAGCTGGTGAAAAACGGCGACCAGGTATGGGAATACGACTTTCAAGGGAAAGGGTTGGAATGCGCATCGTATGCAATCACGTTCGACTCCGAAGAAACCCTTCGTCATTGGGAACGGCGCGATTGCAGGACGAGCCCACTCGACGGAACAACGGGCCCGTAGGGAGCCGCCACTCCGTATAAGTTCGCTTCGACGACATGAACCGGAGCGGCGAAAGAGGCGTGCGGCTACTTCGATTTGGCGGAGGACGCGTTTGATGTGGACGGCCGCGACGCTGGATCCGGCTGTTCATCGATTTGGAGGCCGATTTCTTTCAGCGCCTTGGGATACTGGGCGCAGTATTCTTTGGCCCGTGCGGGAATCTGCTCATACTTCTCGAGACAAGCGCGATAGGATCTGACCAGCAACGTTGCTTCGTTGTAGACAGCGGTCGCCGCGTCAGCTTGGCGAGAGGCCTGGCATTGAACAGCCACCTCTGGACCCAACACGATTTCCCCGGCCACTTTAGAACAGGTTACGCTCGCAAGGGCCTTGGGATACTCTGCACAGTACTCTTTAACTTTGTCTGGCGGCGTCCCCTCGTATTTCGCGAGACACGCGCGGTAGGACTTCACGAGCAACAGGGCTTCGTTATAGACCGCTGTGGCCGCTTCCTTCTGGCGAAACGTCTGACATTGGATGGCAGCCTCGCGATCCAGCAGGGTCTCACCGGCCATCCTGCCGCAGGTCACATCGATATATTGATGCGGCCTGGTGCAGGCGAGGGGACCGAAGAGCACCGCACAGGCCATCAACGTGGCCGCCACGTTCGATTTTCTGGATTTGACCATGCTCTATCGTCCCTTCCCGCCATTACAGGCATGACAAGGACCTGTTACAGACTCGTTAACTTTCACCCGAGAAAATGAATGATTCCCGAGACAGAGCCTCCCGGAGCATTCCCGCACCTTTGCCCCCTCGCTGTTACAAAGATTTGACTGCCTCCTGATTCGCCCGTGCCTCTTCAACGGTAGTTTCATCGCACAGAGGAGGGAACACTCCATGACAGACACCATCCTGTTGACGAGCCAGAGCGTCTCGTGTGAGCCCGCGTTTCGTCCGCACCACCCGTCCAGAACTCGAACGCGCGATAGGACCCTCTGGTGTGAGCTGCTGGACCAGCGGGCTGCGCTCGTTCGGGAGATCGGTCGTAATGGGTTACAGGCATCCGCTCCGGAACTGCTGTCCGATGTGATCGATCAGGCAACGGCCGATCAGGATCGTGAATTGCGTGTGCAGGCGAACGCGCGTCTATACGACAAAGTCCGTCAAATCGACTTTGCGCTGCTACGAATGGAACGGCGGACGTATGGGCTGTGTATTCGATGCGAACAGGAGATTCCGATCGCTCGACTCAAGGTCCAACCGGCGGCGTTGACCTGTATCGCCTGCCAGAAGCAGGCAGAAACCAGATATCGCGATGCGCCGATCTGCGCGCACTTCGCAGAAAAGGAGCCTCATGAACAAAAGTAACCACCGTTATCAGCATCGTATGGAGATAAGTCTGCAGTGCGTCCGTTGCGGCGGATTACGAGTCCCTGAGATGATGCAAGACGGAGGGATGCGCGTTCTGGCTTACCGCTGCATACATTGCGGAGATATTACCGACCAGAAGATTCTGATTCATCGGCAAAGCCACGATCAGCTTCGCCCCAGCCGGCCTCGCACGCCGGTTCATATGGACCGGCGATGGCAACGGCGAACGTTTCTCATCGGCTGAGAGACCGTACGAGTGGCACACCGCGTCATAAAGAGCACACAGGCCGTTTCTAGGCCACATCCAAACGCCCCAGCCGATTGCGGTGCCCCTCATAGTCGGGAACCAGTCTCTGATAGTCCTGCGGCATGAGCGAAGACGAAATCAAAAAATCCGCCGAAGAGCGGTTGCAGGCAATCGGAATATTCCAGACCACGGCAATGCGCAGCAACGCCTTCACGTCCGGATCGTGAGGATGGGGTTCCAGCGGATCCCAGAAGAAAATGAGGATATCGACCTCGCCTTCGCTGATCTTGGCCCCGATCTGCTGATCTCCGCCCAGCGGCCCGCTTTGCAATCGCTTGACCGGCAGTCCGAGTTCAACCTGGAGCAGTTTCCCCGTAGTGCCAGTGGCGATGAGGGTGTGGTGGCTGAGCGCCTCCTGATTGAACTTGGCCCAGGCCAGCAGATCCTGTTTCTTGTTGTCATGGGCCACGATCGCAATGGTTTTCTCTTCGGCCATGATCACGGTTTTAGCTTTCACGGACGCCTCCTTCTGGCTCGAACCCATCCTGCCTGCTTGAGTCAGTATGGCAGTCCGATGTTACAGATGCATTTCATGGTCCAGGATCCTTCTATCTCAATCACTTATCGCCATATTTCCTCAACTCTGCCGGAGAGACCGCTCTCGATTGATCAAGCCGGCTCATAGGAAGAAGTTCGCCCACTCCGTAATCACCCTGCAAGAATGCGTGCCGCGGTTATTCGAAGAAGCCTATGGGGCTGTTGAGGCGCGCCTCGCTCGTCCAACCGGAACAGATAATCGTGGTGTATTTGGGAGGCAATCAGAGAGTTGAAGCCGGGGTCGAGGTATGAAATGTGTTCACACATCGCAGCCCAGCGATCTCTTCGGGGGCGCAGCCTGCCACTATTAACGCAGTCAGCAACAACCTGAACGTGCTTCCAGTCATCGTGGATATTCTTTGT
>CAZOUA010000022.1:5869-45276 GCA_964582865.1 uncultured Nitrospira sp.
TAACGCAGTCAGCAACAACCTGAACGTGCTTCCAGTCATCGTGGATATTCTTTGTTCCAAGCGATCGAGCCTCAGCCATGCTCTGCAAGTTTTACATCCCGATAACAACCCGCTAACAGAGCGGCAACCTTCCGGGCGTAGTCTGATCTCAATACACACATTATAAAGGAGGAGCAGCATTATGGTGACTGTCGGACAATTGATGAAACAAGACCTTGTGACCGTCGATGCCGGAACGTCGGTCGTCGAAGCGGCGAAATTGATGAAGGCGTGCAATGTGGGCAGCGTGCTCGTGGCCCAGAAAGACCGGATCGTCGGCATCGTGACGGAGTCGGATATCGTCAAGAAGTTCGTCGGCGCCGACCGTCTCGCCTATTATATTCCCATCGAAGAGATCATGAGCAGCCCGGTCCTCGGCATCGAAGAGCGGCGCCCCATCACCGAAGCCGCCGATATGATGAACAAGCACCGGACGCGGCATCTGGGCGTCACCAAAGGCGGAACGCTCGTCGGCGTGGTGTCGGTTCGAGATTTTCTTCAGCCGGTCTCCGTCGACAACTTCTAGCGGGCTGTTGAAAACTGCCGTCCCGTCCGAGTTCCCCGCCTCCGCGCTGTGTTGCCTGGAGCCACTGCGCTCCAATGACGCCCTGCCCACACCAGACTTCCTCCACACGAGGCTGTCCCGCCGCGGGACAGCCTGCCGCCCTCGGTCGGTATGCCGCCGCCGTGCGCGTTGCGTGAAGAACCGCCTTGATGGGGACGCTGTTGAGATTACGATCCGGTGCGCAGCTTGTACCCGACGCCTCTGACCGTCACGATCAGCTTTGGCTTGGCGGGATTCTCTTCGATCTTCTGCCGGAGGGAATGGATGTGCACGTCGAGCGCATGTTCTTCGAGCGCATAGCCTTCACCCCATACACAATTCAACATTTCTTGGCGGGAGAACACCCGGCTCGGCGATTCGAGAAAGTGGCGGAGGATTTGAAATTCTTTCGGCGTCAGGTCCACAAGTTGGCCGCTGATCCGCACCTCATGGCGATCGAGGTCCATCTGCACCCCGCCGGCCGTGGTGTGCAAGGCCTGCTTTTCACCTGACTGCTTCCGCCGAAGGATCGCCCGAACCCGTGCGATCAGTTGCCGCGTACTCTCGTTGCAGAGCACCAGGTCGGCGCCCCGTTCAATATCTGAAACACAATCATCTTCGGTACAGCTGGAGGCGGGATCTTCAAGCGCAATAATGGGAACCGTGCGCAGCGCTTTCTGCTGGCGCAACCGCTCGTAGTTACAGGCCTGTCGATCGACCACGATAAGGGATGGCGTCGCTTGCTGAATCGCATCGAGAACCGCCGGCTCGTTCGATACGGCAAGCACCTCATAGCCGGCCTCGCTCAGACCCTTGTGCAGAGACTGGCGTGACGATTCGTTTCCGGCGATGACGAGGATCGTATCTTTCGGCACAACCATCGATGTAATCATTGGCACGCGATCCAATTGCGACGAGTCGCACTGTAGTCTGTTTGTGGTAAGTCCCTATTAAGGTCATGTTAAAGGTGCGTAAATTGTCTGACGGCCGAAAGACACCAACAAAGAGGGGCCCGACAACTCGATGTAACCTGTTCTTAATATGATCTTAATACTTCCGAAACGGTATATCCGTAACTTGGGCACGGAGCTCTAGGAACTGATGACCGAGCAGAATCGTAATCCGCCCTTGCTTCGCAGAGTTGAAACCAGAAGACGCTCGGCCTTACGGCTACTGAACTCCCTCGCCAAGGCCAGCGCAATCCGTCACGACATGGTCCATGAGGTGCGGGTAGACCTCCGCCGACTCCAGGCCTGGTTGGAATTGATCGGAGACAGGCCTTCCTCCGCCAAACTCGGCGCAGCCGTTTCGCTCGCAAGCCCGGCTCGAACATTTCATGTGTTCGAAGAATGGCTGACTCGACAGGAGGCCCCTCCTTCCGACCTGCAACTCGTGCGCCGGGGCTCCCGTGAAGCGGACAAAAAACTGGCCCGAGGCAAGGTATTTGAGACGATCCGACAGATCCTTGGCGATCTGAGGGGCTGGGAGCGATCCCCCTCTTTTCCCCGCCAGCGGAAGGTCTGGCAGGTTCATGCTGCTTCACTCAAGTTGCTACTGACTGCGCTTCGCAAGAACCCGAAACGAAAGAGGCTGCATGCGCTGCGACTCGAACTCAAGCAGCTGCGTTACCAGTTGGAGTGGATAACGCCCCGTACGGATGCGCACAGCAAGTTGCTCGGACGGCTGCGGCAGGCGCAACGGACGTTGGGCACGTATGAAGAGCGGGCCGCGTTTCGAAACATCGCCAAGCAGCTCCGGTTGAAATCGCGCCCCATCATTGTGAAGCGCTGGCGCCGGGCTCGGAAAAACGCCCGCGCACTCCCTCGAAACATGAACTGGCTGCTTCCTGCGCTTCATCGACTGGCGCATAAGACCGCGCCGTCCCAACTGGCATCCGGCAGGTCCAGGGAGAGTTAACGCCGATTTAACAAGTCATTGATCCTTCAGCAATGTCCAACGCCTAGTTTTTCCCGGAGTATGATCAACACTTTTTGGCAAGACCCTGTAAACGTACGAGGAGACTCCGCATGGGCCGACTCACACTGACCGCATCTCTTTCTGCGGGCGTCATCATGGCGATCTTGAGCATGACCTTGCACAGTCCGGCATGGGGCCAGCTCAAGCCGGAGCTTGATGCCAAGATTCCCGCTTATCAACCGGTTACTGCTCTTTCAGGGGAGGTGCGTATCGCGGGCTCTGAGACGATGCGACCATTGACGGAAGCCTGGGCTGACAGCCTCCGCCTGCTGTACCCCTCGCTGAAAGTACACGTAACCGGCCGGGGCTCTGAAGCCGGGCTCGCACTGCTCTTTGAAGGCAAGGTCCAAATCGCGGCGATGTCGCGGAGAATGAACCAGCAGGAAATCGTGGAATTCAAACGGGAGTTCGGATACGAACCGACCGAAGTGCCGGTCGGCATCGACGCATTGGCGGTCTATGTGCATAAAGACAACCCGCTTCCCGGCCTCGCCCTGGCAGAACTGGACGCCATCTTCTCCGATGAACGACGCCGGGGACTGTTGTACAATCTTCGTCAATGGAGTGATTTCATGCTTGAAGGGGAATGGACCGACGCCCCCATCCGGCTCTACAGTCCGAATCGGCTTTCCGGGACGACCTCGTTCTTTCGCGAGCATGTCTGCAACGAGGCCCCGCTGAAGAAACACGTCAACATGCTGGCAGGTTCGGCCTCCGTCGTCGTGGCCATCGCTCAGGATCGCCTGGGTATTGGATTCAGCGGCATCGGCTATCGGACATCGGACGTGCGCACGGTCCCGCTCGCCTCCGTCGCAGGAGGGCGATTTGTCGAACCGACCTTTCAATCCGCAATGGACGGCTCCTACCCGCTGCGCCGGCCGCTCTATCTCTATATCAATAAAGCGCCCAAATCTCCTGTCTCACCTGCCTTGGCCGAGTACGTGAAATTCGCATTGAGCCAGCAAGGGCAGCAGTCTGTGATCGCCAAAGGCTATTATCCCCTCCCGGCCCAGGACATTACTCGGTATATGGTTTTGTGGGCAGCGCCCCTGCGCGCGGCGACGGCCGATATCCCTTCAAAAATCCGTGACTGACCCGGACGGACGGAGAGCGTCAATGACCGTATTCGGCCGTCATCCGTGGCTGCAGAGCCTCTCGTGCTCGGTTGTCATCACGGGTTTCTTTGCAGTCGGACTGATCCTGATATCCCTCGGCTGTGCGCCGACTGAGTTTACCACCCTCACGCTCTACGACACCCCCGGCGCCTTCGTCCGCCTCGAAACCGACCCTGCGGTCGAACAAGGACGGGGACACAGCCATCCGGCAACGCTCACCGCTGATCAAGTCGCCGCAGTGCTGCACGGCATCCTCGTGGAGGAGCCGATTACTCGCGTGCCGCTTTATGACGATATGAGCCGGCCGCGCCGGCATCGCGCGTTCGACGGGCAAACCATCGCGCTGTTCGCGCCTCTCCTCGCGGTCGCCTTGGGAAAAGCGACGTCGGAAGAGATCGTCACCTTTTACCAATCGAAACACATTTCCGGCACAAGCCGTGAGGTCACATCCGGCGGCTTGTTCGTTCGAGAAGACGCTCTTCACATCATCCTCGGCAACTACCGCTCGCACACCCACTATATGGCCGACCCCGGCGTGGTCGACACGGCCGACGACCGGCTCACACCCCTGCGCGCTCTTGCGCCCCAGCAAGGACGGCTGGCGTTCGATCCTCCCACGGCATTGCGCACTGCATCGTCCAGCCCCTGGTCGAAATTCCTGCAGCAGGATAAACGCGAACTGATCATCCTTTTCAAAAACCTGACGCCTCTTCCCCTGAGCACATTCCCCTCGGCCGATGCACCAGTCCGCTAGCCGTATGTATCGACCACAGACCCCGGTCGGCTTATCTGGAGCCGTTCGCGAATCGAGCCGGTCTGGTCACCGATCCGCAACCTGTTCAATCAGCTGTCAGAAGTTCCACTGGAGCTGAAACCGGAGCAGATTGCCGCTCTGCAATTGATACGGCGTTGAGGTGCAGGGGACCGAGAAGGTTGGGTTCAGACAATCGCCGCCGCTCGCCAGCGCCGGCGTGGCGGTCGCATTCGGAGAGTTTCGCTGCGTCCAGGTGTACTCGATAGTGAACTCAAGAGCCCGATTGAATTGATACTCAAGCCCGATTTCGTATTCTCTCACTGAATTTCTTGGCGCGTTATCTTGAGACTTCCTTCCGCCATAGTATTCCTGCCAGCGGACGAAGGGGAATATGCTCTGGCAATAGGTGTCGCACCGATAGTTGTAGAAGAGCTGCACATACCCCCCGTGAAGGGATCCTGTTACCACTTCGGTTCTTGTGGTATTCAACTGAGGGCCCCGGCCGATCGTATACTCCGCTTGCAGTCCGATCGGCTGCGGATACAGAACCATGTGCCAGGCCACACGCTCGTCTTGGTAGTTGCCGTTGTTCCTGACGATCGGCGAAACCGGTTCGAAGTTGTTGGCCGCGTTGGGCGGGTTCGGTGTGGTCGGCGTGGTGGGAACGTTGAATTGCCCGGTGTAGGCATCCATTCCGACCTGGAGGATCTGACCGTTCGAAAACTCGTAGGGATACATCGAGTGAAAGACGACATGCTTGTTCTTATTCTGATCTCGATTGTTGACCCCCTGGCCGCTGTAAATGCCGATGCCCAGCATACCGTAATCGCCGGATCCCTTTAACCCGCTGTCGACCAAGCGGCGGAACCGTTCGCGCACCGATGTCGGTGCATAGTAGAGGAACAAGCCGAGGTCGCGTTCGTTGGTCGCTCCGCTGTTGATGGCATCGTCACGGTCCATGGCCAGACGGTTTTGACTCGACTGCATGTTTTCGAACCCGAACGGGACCTTTGATAATCCGGCACGTATGCGCCATTCTTTGTTCTCGGTCAGAAACAGATCGGCATACCAATCGCGAAGCACCGCCGTCTGTTCAGTTCCGTTAACAAGCCCGGCAAACTCCGCCTGTGAATAGATAAAAATGCGATCATGCGGCTGGCCGCTGACGATCAATCGAGCGCGGCGAAGGAAAAATTCGTTGTTCTTGCCGAGGGAGCGATCCCCCTGGTTGCTGGTTACCTCATCCCCTTTCACCGAGTGGTTGTACCGAAACTGGGTGTAGCCGCGGAGACTGAGCTTTTCGTACCACCGCTCCCGCACCGGCGCGTCGCCGACACCCCGGCTTTCCTCGAATTCCTTCGCCTGCCGCTTTTCTTCCTCGGCTTTCAGCTTGACCCATTGATCGATCGTGATTTGTTTGTTTTCCAGCAGCAGGTCTTCCAACTGACCCGCCTGCGCCGGCATGGCAACCGACAGCACCCATCCCAGACACAGCCACGATATGATCCGCCTGCGATACCTCAGCATTGCTCCTCCCGCATAACCCGTGAACCCAGCCGGCGTGGGGAGGATAGAAACTGACGATTACAAGGAGGTTACGATGGGCTACAGGATCGGTTAACTCGTGATGGAAAGAAAAGAATTGTGAGCGACGGTGGAGCGCCGCCGGAAGTTACGATGAGCTTCGCATCAGGTGGGCCCAGCTGCGCGTCAACGCCTTCATCCAGGTCAAGCTGCCGGACGACAGGCCTGAAAGCGAAAACGTCCCGCGGCCAGACAGCCGCCCGAGACGGTCCGCGACATCTCGGAAGTTGGACTGCTCTTCCCGTAACGCGCGATAGTGGACCAGGGCATCCTCGGCCCGGCCCACCGCCTCAAGGGTGCGCGCGAGCAGATAGCGGATCTGCCTCCGCTCCTGAGCGGTCCCCTGCCCGCTGTTCCACAATCGTTGGAACGACGCGGCCGCCTCCGCCATATGGCCGCTGCCTCTCTGGCACAGGGCGATCTGCGTGTTCGCTTTCACCGCCAAACCGACATCACGGCCTGCCTGCTCGAAATACCCTATCGCCTGTTTGAACGCACCGGCTTCTTTGAACGCCACCCCTCGCTGATAGAGCGCCGAAGACGACCGGTTGTCTTGCGGTGACTCCCGCTCCACGTTCGGAGGCGCCGGAGGAGTGCGCTTCGCCGCCAGCTGTTCCCGTTCCACCTGCCATTCCTCCTCGCTGGCGAGCAAAGTAGATTCCGGGTTTGTGAGAGGAAGAATTCCGCTGGCGCGCCGGTCAGTCGACGCCTTCACGACCGTAGCCGCCGTGATCCACGGAGTTTGTGCGGCAAATCCATAGGCGAGGGAGATGTCGCAGACCTGATTGATCAACCGCGGGTTGCCTCCGGTCAATCGATGGATGGTCCGACAGGCCAGGTCCGTCAGCAGCGTCGCAGGGCCTCCTGCCACGGCAATGCGATGGCGAATGTACTCAGGCGTTTCCTCCTCCCCGAACGGCTCGAGATGATAATCGACCGCGATGCGCTGCGCCAATTGCACCAGCTCGCTGCGCTGCAAGAGATCGCGCAGTCCGGGCTGTCCGGATAAAATGATCTGCAGCGGCTGGCGCCGTCCGTCGTTCAGATTCGACAAAAGCCGCAATTCTTCCAGCATCGCCGGCCCGAGATTCTGCGACTCGTCGACCACCAGCACGACCCGCCGATGGCGCGCATGCTCCTGAATCAGAAATCCGGCGAAGGTTCGGTACAGCTCGACGCTGTCCATCCCTTTGCCGTCCAATCCGAAGGTCATCAAGACCCACGGCAGGAGGCTGCCGAGCCCCGCATGCGTGTGCGACAGTACGCCCAGCGTGATTTCTCGTTCGGATCGATCGAGAATCGTATTCAGGAGTGTAGTTTTCCCCGTTCCCGGCTCGCCCGTGATGACCGTAAACGCGGCACGGTTCAGCAGGCCGTACTCCAAAAGACTGAGCGCCACCTTGTGCTTGCGGCCGAGAAAGAGGAAGCCCGGATCGGGAACCAAGGAGAAGGGATGGCTGCGAAATCCGTAATAGGATTCGTACACGATGTTCAAGCCTCCAGATCGCCGCGATCCACGTGATTCAGCAGCGTGCCAAGAATCGGCACCGCTCCTTTCAGACGTTGTATCGAATCCTCCACGTCACGCCGGCGCGTGACCCCTTCGCGCGCGACGAGCAACACGGCATCGAGGAGAGGCCCGAAGGCCAACACATCGGAGCAGGCCAGCACCGGCGGGAGATCGAACACCACGATCCTGGATTCGTAGCGATGCTTCATTTCGTCGACCAACGCCGCCATGCGCGGAGAGGTCAAGGCTTCCGCTGGCCTCGGAACGGCGCGGCCGCCCGGCAGGACCACAAATCGCCCGATGCCCGGGTGAATTAGCGTGTCCTCGAGCGAGACCTCGTCCAGCAGTACATCCGCCAGGCCTTTGGCCCGCTCCAGGCCAAACAGGCGATGGACACTGGGTGTCCGCAGGTCGGCATCGACCAGTAGTACGGTTTGAGCCGCCTCCATCGCCAGCGTGACAGCGAGATTCACCGCCGTCAAAGTCTTGCCTTCGCCTCCGTTGGGGCTGGTCACCCCGAACATGTTCCACCCGTTCTCCCGCAAACGATGCAGCACCTGCGTGCGAAGCAGTTTATATCCTTCGACAAACGGGCCGCTCTCGAATCCCGCAACGACGCGGCGGCGGCGCAGTTCGTCTTCCGAGCATTCGACGATGTTCGTCCTGCTGTACACGATCGGCGGAGGAACTTTGCCGAGACCGCCCGTGCCGGAGTTTCGCACGCCGGGTGAACTGGAAGTCTGCTGTTTGAATCGTTCGAGCGCTTGATGGAGCTGTTCCATCACTGTTTCTCCTTTTCCTTAGGCGAGGCCGAGCTTGCGCAGGACGACGTACCACACGACGTCCAGGGGAGCCCCGAAGAAGTGACCCAGGATGACCAGCGCCACCGCCGCGCCGATACCCGCCAGCCGGACCGTCCAGCGACGACGGCGGCGGCGCTCGAGTTCGTCTTCATCGGCGAGGTAGGGAATCAGCGCCAAAGGGGGCAACCCAGCGGCCCGCCCGAGTTGCCGTGGATCGCGAATCGTTTCGTCGAGTTGCTCCGACGCCGCACCGGCCCCCACCCCACCGATCGATGCCAGCAGCGCCGCCAAGATGATGATCACCGGCCGGTTGGGGCGTTCCGGGCGTTCCGGAAGGTCCGGCGGATCGATCAGCGTAAACCGTTCACCTTTGCGTTGTATTTCCAAACCTTCCGATACCTGCGCTTCCATGAGCCGAGAACGGATTTCATGATACTTGCGCACTGAGCTTTCCCGATCGCGCTGGAGATCCAGATATTCCGGTTCGATCTGCGACGTGCGTTCCATCCGGCGCGCATATTCTTCCGCGCGTTTCTTGATGGCGATCCGGCTGTTGCGCAGAGCGCCGAGCGAGGCCGTGGCGGACGATAGCTGCGCATGAATGTTGATGTAGGCCGGATTTTCCGGTTTGAACGGGAACGCCTTCCGCGGTTGCGATGCGAGACGGGCCAGTTCATTCTCCAGCGTGGCGATCACGTTGCGCGAACGGCCCACGTCCGGATGATCCTCCCCCAAGCGTTCTTTCATGGCGGCCAGATGAGCCCGTTCGCCCTCCAGCCGTTTGCCGACGTCCTCGCCGGGTGCCGGAGCGCCGACTTCCTGTTCGAGCGACTCCATCTCCTGTTTCATCTTGATGATATCCGGATGCTCTGGCGACAGGTACGCGCTCGCACTGGCATATTGTGCCCGCAAGGCCTTCAGCCGTTCGCCGGAATCCAGGATTCGCTCGCCGGATGCGCCGATGATCGGCGTGTTCGGTTTCAGCGTAGCCAGCTCGCCTTCCAGGAACCGCCTGCGCTCTTCGAGCCCCCGAATCTCCCGGTCGACTTCGATCAGCTCGCGATCGGCCTGATTCATGAGCTGCATGTTGAGCTGGACCAATTCGGGAAGCGCTCCTTCTGCCCGTTCCTTGAAGGAGGCCATCTTGTTTTCCAATTCCTCGATGTGCCGGGATAATTGTTCCGACTCTTCCTTGAGAAACGCCGTGGTTTCCTGTGCATGCCGCTCGCGGGTCTTAAGATTTTCTCCGAGAAACAGGCTCGTCAGCTCGTTCGCTACCTTTTGCGCGACTTCCGGCGATTCTCCATCGTAGGCCAGCGTAAACGCGATGGTGGCCTGTGTCGGCGTTTGCGTCCTCTTATCCACCACTTTGGCGTTGATGACTTCGACGTGGATGTCTTTCACGAACTGCTCTAACACTTCTTCCGTGGGGCTCCGGCGCCGCAACGCAGCGTAGAGACCGTACTGCTCGACGATCTTCCAGAGCGTCGACCGGCTCATGACCTGCTGTTTGATCGTCTCAATCCGCTGGTCCGCATAGCTGGTGATGGCCGAACGGACAAGGTCGGGAGGAATTTCCTGCTCTTCGATCAGAATGGTGGCCTTCGACTGGTAGACGGCCGGCCAAAGCGCCGCGATCGCCAGCCCGATGGTGAAGATCGCCAGTCCGACGGAGCCGGCAAGCCAGCGCCGGCGCCGGAGCACCTGCCAGAAATCGCGCAGCGAGGCCGCCTCCTGCTCCGATCCCCGACCGGCTAATGCATCCGCAGATACCATGACTCCCTCCTCACCGCCCCATCGACCACTTGGGTGGAAAATAGGTCAGCATGATCGTGGCGGCATTCGAGAATGCGGTTTCGTTGAAACTCTCCACCTGCCGCTGCGAGTAGGTGTAATTGAGATCGAGCGTCCACCAGTCGGCTATCTTCCAGCGCACAGCCGGCGTCACGGTGATGTAACGATTTTGCGGAAGCGAGGCTGCCGTGGCCGGCGACGCCACCGACTCCGCAAGATAGACTGCGGCATCCAGCGACAGCGCCACGCGTTCCGTCGCATTCTTGGTCACCCCGACGCCGGCGCGAGAAGTTTGCAGCAGCAGGCCGAACCCGCTCGGATAGACCTCGCGGCTGGCCTCGATTCTTGCGGTCGCGGCATCCCATTTCTTCTGAACGAAAGCGCTGCCTGTCCACACCGCCTGCGTGTCACGCAGGCGCACCGACCCCGCCTCGACGGAGGAGCTGATGACCCGCCCGCCCGCAGAGAGACTGGCGGTAATGGTATCCGTAAGCTCACGGGTCCACGCCAGCTGGCCGCCGTAGACGGTCGACCGCAGATTTGACGCCTGTGGAGCGTTAAAGTCGGTAACCATGGCGGTTCCTTGGATTTCGTCTCGCTCCGTCATGTGATAGGACAGCCCCAGCGATCCATTGTGAGTGGTGTAATCCACCAGTCCCAGCCTGACCCCGTTCTCGTATTTCGCGTCCGCATATTGATAACCCGCCAGCAGAGACAACCGTTCGGTTACCGCATGGGTCCAAGACGGCGCCACGTTCCAATAATTGCGCTGGGTGAACGATAAGACGACGCCCGTCTGCTGGAGTTCGCCCATCAGAGTGTTGTCGCGGGTGAAGCCTCCGTCCAACGCGAAGGTTTCCCGTTCCGTGCGGTACTTGACCGACAAAGGAAAGTCCATATTCGTGAATGACTGGTTGATGCCGCCATAGTAACTCACGAAATCCGCTCCCGCCTTCCCGCTGACTTCCAGATTCTCAGTCGCTCCCGCGAACTTGACGCCCGGCGAGGTCCAGTGTCCCCACGTATCGTTATGCGGCGCCGATGTGAGAATCAGATTGCTGTTATAGACTCCCCGAACCGCCACCGACGGCTCAGCCGACCATTCGGCCGCCTCTGCGCCCCGCCATGAAGCCGCCGTCGCCATGATCAGAACAGTTCCTCCTGCTATCGCCCGCCATGGGATCATCATGCGCCTGCGTCACCCGTTTGCGATTCGGCCTTGGGTGGCCCTTACGGCACCATGACGACATCGCCGCGTTGGAGCAGAATGTTTTGTTTCAGGTCTTTTCCTTTCTTGGCGTCCCCGTAACGAAACTCGAAGACGAGCTGGTCCCCGCTCGTGCGCCGCATGATCTTGATATCGTTTTCCGCCGCAAAGGGGGTCAGCCCTCCGGCCAGACTCAGTGCCTGCAAGACATCCGTATGGTGGCCGATCATGTATTCACCCGGCTTGGCGACGCGCCCGAGGACATAAATCCGATAGCTGAGCAGCTTGGTCAGCGCCACAGAGACATGCGCGCTCGGGATGAATCGAGCCAGCCGTTTTGCGATATCGAGGCGCAGGTCTTCGACCGTTCGTCCAGCGGCCGGCACGTCGCCGACCAAGGGGAAGGACACCATGCCATCCGGTCTGACCACGACTTCCTTCGTTAGGTGTTCGTCTTTCCACACGGAAATGGCGAGAACATCTTCCGGCCCGAGCAGATAATCGGGTCCGGCCGGCGCATCCCCGGCCCACACAGTAAACCCCGCCTGGCTCGCCAGGCATAGGCCCAGCAGCATAGCCGCAAGCCGAATCGGCGATCGACGTCTGTGGCAATCGTTCACCCGCCATCCCTCCTTACCCATTGAGTCCCGCCAGCAACGAGCGCGCTTCATCGGCACCGGCGAACGCCTGACCGGCGCCCAGCGCTTTTTGAAGATAGGTCTTGGCTTCGTTCTTCCGCCCGCTCTGGGCATAGGCCGCCCCCAAGTGATAGTTGAGAATCGGATGAGCCGGCGCCTTCTCGACGGCGAGCTGCATGACGCGGATGGCTTCCTCTCGATGTCCCAGCTTCAGGTGCACCCAGCCCAGAGTGTCGAGGAAAAACGGATTGGGAGCCTCCCGCTCGAAGTCCCGGCTCAGCGTCAAGGCCCGTTCGAGACTTCGGGGATCTCCCTTGCGGTCGATGAGCAGTGAAGCAAGATTGTTGGCCGCCAAAGCGGCGCGAGGACTCTTCTTGAGAATGATCTCGTATTCCTTGATCGCCTCGTCGACCAAACCGGACTCGGTCAAGCTGGTGGCCAGCAACAACCGCAGTTCTCCGCTCACGGGGTTCGACTGTAACCCCTGTTTCAAGAACGCTTGCGCGTCCTCCTGGCGTTTCTCGGCGATTCGGATGGTGGCGAGGTGAAGCCAGGGCGCGCTCCACTCCGGATTGATGCGTGTGGCTGCAATCAGATGGCTGCTGGCGCCAGCCGCATCGCCTTTCGCCATCAAGAGTTCGCCCAGCCACCCATGGGCGTACGGATGCCGGTCGTCGGCGAGCACCCGCTCCAGGCGGGCTTGCGCGCGCGCAGCCTGTCCCTGCGCCCGATCGAGCTGAACCAGCGCGAGAAGAGGCTCCGGGGCGTTCGGGGCTGCGGCGAGCGCCCGCTCGTATGCCGCTGTCGCCTTCTCCCATTGCTGCTGCGCCTGATACAACCCTCCCTCCGCCATATCGGCTGCGGCCTGATCGGCGCCGGCGCCGCGGAGGCGGCTCAGCGTCTGTTCCGTATTCGTCCATTCCTGCCCGGCAGCCTGGAGACGAAACAGTGCGCCGAGCGCCTGCACATTTTGCGGTTCACGGGCCAGGATCGCCTCGACCCGTTGCTTGGCCTCCGTCACCCGGCCGGACGCAGCATCCATTCCTGCCAGCAGGATCTGTGGTTCCGACAATCCGGGATTCAAGGCGGCGGCCCGGTCGAAGCTCTCCCGTGCGAGCATCGGTTCGCCCGCCAAGAGATAGGCCTGGCCCAGCAACAGGTGCCCCTCGACGAGTTCCGGCTGGTCTTTTAAAAGAGACCGGAACGATTGAACGGCGTCTTTGCCGTTGCCCCGCTTGAGCGCGATCTTGCCTTGCAACAGCAACCCCTCCAGCGAGCGGGGATTCTCGCGCAGGACCTCCTGCAACTGACGCTCGGCGGCCTCGTCTTTTCCGGCGACCCAGTCTAAGGCCGCAAGTTTCACCCTCGCATCCAAACCCGCAGGGTCCTTCTTGTATTCGTCGCGCAGGGCCTCATAGATCGTTCTCGCCTGCTGAGACTGCCCCCGTCCTTCGTACAACTTTGCAAGCGCGAACCGGAGCTTGGTCGCATGCGGCAATTGCTGCTGGACCTCGCGCAAGACCGCCTCCGCCTCTTCGCTCCGGCCGCGCAGGACCACGTAGTCGGCGAGCATGAGATGGCGCTCTTCGCTGTCCCGGTCGAGCTGCACCGCCTCGCGCAGCAGGGTTTCAGCTTTCGCATACTCTTTGCGCTGATCATAGTAGTGAACCAGTCTCACCCGATGATCGAACACGCGCGGCTCCAGTTCGATGATCTTCCGATACATGGCCTCCGCTTTATGCTCCTGGCCGGTCCTGGTGAACACGGAGGCGAGGCCGTCCAGCACCTCGATGTTTGAAGGATCCGCGGCGATCGTTCTCGTCAAGACCGCTTCCGCTTCCGCCCCTCTGCCCTGCGCAAGGTACAGCGTCGCCAGCATGAGCGTCGCGTCTTGATCCGTCGGATGTCCCGCCACCAATGCTTCGCCCTGCATCGTGGCATCCGGGAGTCGGCCGTTGATGGCGGTCACGGCGATCCGGAGTGCCGCCGCTTTGACATTGCCGGGATTGATGGCCAGCACTTTGTCCGCGATCTCCGACACTTTTTCGACCATGCGGGCTTCCAGATAGAACTTCGCCAGCCGTAATTGCGCCGGCACATGATCCGGCGCCAGCTCGACCGCCCGTTGGTAGTTTGCGAAAGCGTTTCGCCAATTCCGCTCCTTCTCTTCCACCTGCGCGTAAAGAAAGTAGGCCTCGGGATCTTTGGGATCGATCTTGAGGACGTTCCGCAGGGCGACGCGCGCCTTGGGAAAATTTCCTTCCTGGATGTACTCTTGCGCCCGCAGGCGGTACTTGGCCTTGCGTTCCTCAGGCCCCCCGCAGGCGGAGATCGCAAACACAAGCAACAGCGCGATGAGCGGATTCACATACGCATTCATGTCCTCACCTCATTCATCACAACGGTCCTACCACCAGGCGCGCACGGCGAGTCCGCCCAGCAACCAGAAAGCCACCAGACCGGCTTGCATGATCCGGTCCGCATAGGCGTGCAGGAGCAACTCGAACGCAAAAAACAAAACGATCAATTTCGCCGTCAGGACACTCAGGCCGACCTCGCCAACCTGCAGCTCCGGCAGCAGCGGCAAGAGCAGCGCCAGCAACAACATGAGCGAGTCCAGCGGAGTGGTTTCGAATTGTTTCGCGGCGTTGAATCGCATGACGGTCACGACAAGCCCGGCCACCAGAATAAAGAAAAGGTCGACCGGTCGAATCCATGCTGACGGCGGAACGGATTTCCCGATTTCGCAGAAGTACAACAGGAAGGTACAGCCGAGATACAGGCCCGTCCGAATCCAAAACGGCATCAAGCGGCGCATCCGCAAAGCGCCGACAGCGACAATGGCCAGGACACCGGCGGCAACGAGCCCGGCATCCGGCGGAATCTCCATCGGCATCGCTACGCCCAGGAGAAGGAACCCCGTCACAGCGATGCCGAGCAATTGCAACGGCAGTTGCGCCACGCAAGGATGGGCGTCCAGCCATCCGGCCGATCCGTGCTGCACAGGAAACGGTTCCGCGACATCATCCCCGCTCCGGCCGGCAGGCCACAGAAACAGGAGCAGCACGCCGCCCGCCATCGCAAGATAAATCGCAGCCAGTACCCAATCCGGTTGCCAGCGCAGCCCGTATCCCAAGGCCACCATCGCCGCCTGCCCGGCATAAATAAGCACGACGGCTTCCCGGTGCGAGTAGCCCAAACCGAGGAGCTTGTGATGGAGATGGTTGCGGTCGCCGATGAAGGGGGACCGTCCGTCGCGCAGCCGATGGATCATCACCCCGAGCATGTCGAGCAACGGCAATCCCCACACGAACAAGGCCAGCATTACGCCGAAAGGCCCGCGCGCAGGATTCGTCAGCATGAGCCCGGTTACACCGAGATAGAAGCCGAGGAACTGGCTGCCGGCGTCGCCCATGAAAATCTTTGCCGGATAGCTGTTGAATCGGAGAAATCCGAGCAAACCTCCGAGCACGGACACGACGATCATCATGATGAAAGCGTCGTCTGCTTGAAACGCCAGGTACGCCATGGCGGCGAAACTGATCAACGACAGGCCGCCGGCCAATCCATCCAAGCCATCGGAGAGATTGACGGCGTTCGTCACGGCGATCAGCGTCAGAAACGTCAGAGGAAAGGCGATCCACGGGCTGAACCATTCATCCGGCACCATTGGCAGACCGCCGATCTGCACGCCGCCAAACACCATGACGAACAGGACGGCCAGAGCCTGCCCGGCAAATTTGGTCTGATAGCTCAATCCAACCCGGTCATCCCACACCCCGAACAAGAGAATGGTCATCCCGCCGAGCAGGCTCGATACGGTGATTGCATCCTTCGGTCCCCACATAAGCACGCCGATGAACGTGCCGACCGCGAGCGCGATACCTCCGACTTTGGCGACGGAGCCGGAATGCATTCGCCGCCCGCGAGGCACGTCGAGGAAGTGCAGCCGGCCAGCCGATGCCATCAATGGCGGAATCAGCGCCATGCAGATCACCAGAGAGCCGAGGAAACTGAAGAAAAGAGTCGTCGCCATGCTGTTGCTCTTAATCCGGCACGTAAGCCGCGATCGTGGGCTCCACGAGTGCGGCGAATTGCTGCAACCGCCGGTCCGCCGCGCCTTCGTCTTCTCCTGGCAGCAGAGGAGCGACGAGACGGATCAAGGCGCCGTCGGACCGTCGCCTGGTCAAGGAATCCCAGAACAGCCAGGCCTTCACGAGATACTCGTTCGTCACCAGGCGGTCCCGCTGCTTGAACCAATACAGCACCACTTGACGTTCCTCGCCTTTTTGAATGACGACGCGGTTGGCCTGAAACGCGCGGCCGGTTCTGTCGGCGGAGACGGACGCCTGCGTCAGAGACGACATCTCCCACCCTCCGCCAGGCAGGCACGTCTTGGGCGAATGGGCGGACTGCCCCTTTTTCTGCGACCCGTAGTACGCCACGTAGAGGTTCACCGAACCGGTTCCCGGCGCCTGGTAATCGGCCAGCAGGTAATCGTCGAAACGCAAAATATCGACGTATTGCCGTTCCAGCATGAGAGGCGTGCCCCTCCACTCCGCGAAGCTCATCGGAAACTCCAGGAAGGATTGCCTGGAAGGAGTGATTTCTTCCCGCCCCTGGAGCTGGAACGAGAGCACGGCCATTCCGGCCACCATCAACAAACAAACGGCGAGCACCGGCGACCACGCCGGCGAAACCTGTTGCGGGGCGGCGGCGCGCGCAACGGGAACGATCGAGGCCGGAAAGGGAACCCGTTTAGTGGCCGTTCCGATGCGCGCGAGCACCCACATCTCTCCGAGAAGGATTGCAAAACTGAGGACGAATACGACCCATCCTTCGAAGGCATGCATGAATCCTTCGGCCGCGCTGGATCCATACCATTCGACCAGAATGCCGATCATCCCGATCCGCATTCCATTCAGGAAAATGGCAAGCGGCACAGCCGACCCCACGAGGACGACTTTCTTCCAAAACCTGTCCTGAAAGAGATACCCGCATAACAACGCGAGCGACGCGAGGGGAAACAGATACCGAAGCCCGCTGCATGCTTCAACCACCTGCAATTGAATGGGGCCGAGATCGATCACGTTGCCATCGCGAAAGGCCGTGATGCCGATCAGTTGCAGGCAGCCGACGCCGAAGGCGGAGGAGAGCAACTGCAGCGACGCCGAGAGATTTTGCTCCAGCATCTGTGGAAGAGGGAACATGGTCAGCAGGTACCCCAGCGGAAAGGCCAGCTCCCAGCTGGCGCGCGGACCGATCGCAGCCACGACCAAGCCGACCAGCACGAGCCAGAACGACAGGTGGAGCAGAACATACAGCGTCGCCAATTCACCGGCGACAAACAGGCTCAAGCCGGCCAGAACCATCGCCGCACCCCACCAAGACGGGGCCACCCCCGCTGCCAGAACCTTCTTGCGACACCACCAGATGAGCAGGCCGACGATGGGTGGAACAAAAAACCCGTGGCTGTAGTTGTCGTCCTCGATCCATTGTTGGGCCAGATAGACCAGGCTGTCCTCGTAGGCCATCCCGAGCAGCAGGGCGGCCAGCAGACCGGATCCCCAGAGCAGTGCGGCGCCGGGCCATCGCACAGCGGGAGACGGCATCACAGGTCCAGGATGCGGGGCCGCTGCCGTCAGCGGCGGCGGCGCGGCGCAGTCCATGTTGAGATTCCGTTCCATCGCCCTTACAAAAATTTCCGGACACCCGTCACATCCAATGCCGCCAATCCGACGAACCGGGGCCCTTCGACCATGACCCGCCTCCAGAGTCTGCGGGGCTCGTGAGCCAATCGCCACAGCCATTCGAATCCCATGTTGCCGACGCGATCCGGAACCCGCTTGACCGTGCCGGCGAGAAATTTAAACGCCGCGCCAACGCCGATCACGAGCGGCACGTTCAAGCAATGCCGGTGCGTGAAAATCCATCGTTCCTGTTTCGGCAGGCCGAGTCCGACCCACAGCACATCCGGGCTGGCATCATTGATCTGCCGAATCATGGCCAGATTCTCCTCCGGCGTCATGGTTCTGAACGGCGGTGAATAGGCGCCTGCGATCGTGAATCCCGGATAGGTCCGTTCGAGATTGGTCTGCAGCGCACGCAACGTTTCCGTGGTATCGCCCAAAAAGTAGTGGCTGATTCCCATCGTGCTCGTCTTGCCGAAGAAGGCTTTCATCAGATCGGTCCCCGTGACGCGGGCCCGTAGCGGCGCACCCTTCAGTTGAGCGACGCGCACGAGCCCGATCCCGTCGGGGACAATGAGGTCGGCATGATCGAGCATGCGGCGGAACTCGGCGTTCCGGTGCGCTTCGACCACGGCGTGCATGTCGGCGACGACGATCCAATGGCCGCGCCTCCGATCCACGCAAACCCAATCCGTCATCAACGACACGACATCGGGAATCTGGACCATGTGGACCGGCAATCCGATGATCGGAAGGCGCGGAAAGTTGACGGCGATCCTCGGTTCGACTGTGTCGGCAAGTTCCGCTTCGGCTGCCAGCATAGGCGTCCTCCTTCACTCGAACGGGTTGCAGGCCGCCAAGTCTACCGATTCCGGAGCCACGAAGGGCCACGGACGCCTCAAGTTTGTGTTAACGAATTGTTAAAATAGGGCCAGAAAACGGGGACAGCGCGGGCTTCGCAGGCGATGCAGGAAGGGGTCGGAGAGTCAGGGACGTTGCGGCGCGCCCAGCGAAGAGGCACGAGCGGCCGGAGAAGCCTCGGCTACAACCTCTTGAAAGGCCTGGATCATCCGATCGACATGCCGATCCTTGTTGTAGAAAAGCTGACATCGAAGACGTGCGTGCTGGCCGAACTTCTCTTGATCTTCGGGATGATCCAGCAAGCGGCACAGTCGTTGGGCCAGGTCGTATGGATCCTCTGTATGCATTTCGATGCCGCATTCCCCGTTCACGACTGTTTCTCTGAGACAGCCTTGATTCGTGAAGATGATCGGCAGCCCCGCGGCCATCGCTTCGAGCACCACCATCGGTTGCCCCTCTTGCTGAATGCCGGGGAATACAAAGATATCGGCCGCCCGGAGACAGGCCTCTTTGTCGATTCCCGTAACTTCCCCGAGGAATCGAACATACGGATCGAGTTGATGCTGTTCGATATATCGCTCGGCCACATGGCGATGAAACTCATGCGACCAGGATCCGGCAAAGATGAACTCCGCGTCGCGGCGATGCCTCAGCACGGTCGGGATCGCCGCCAGCAGCACCAGCGTGCCTTTCATGCGGTTCAGGGTGTTCAGGTGGAGAATGCGCCAAGGCCTGGTGCCCTTCTGATACTCCCGCCCGCCCCAATATACGTCGACTCCGTTCGGCACCACCGCGATTCGATCATCCGGAAGCAGGCCGGAAAAGATCGGGCGGAGGGATTCCCCTAGAACGATCGTCTTACTGACCGTTCCGAGCACCATCCGGACATACGCTCGCATCGGAGCCCATCTCGACTCGTACCATTCCCGCAGAGCACCGCCGTGCAAATGCGTCACGATCTTCGCACCCAACAGCACGGACGGCCAGATCAGCAAGCTGTCGCGGATAAATCCCACCGTCGTCTGCGACAGGACGAGATACACGATGTGCGGCCGGCGAATCAGGAGCAGCCGCCAGAGCCGGACCCATTGCCGCAGAAAAAGAACGACGTCGTGCCAATCCGGCTTGTTGACGTGCCCGATGCCCCGGCGGTCGGCCAACTCCAGATGTGTCACGTCGAATACGTCGGTCAAACGGGATGCCAGAAGGTGCTGGATGGCGACCGCCACGCCGTGGTACGGCGGCGGGGTGGGACCGATGATGAGCAGGCGGGGATGAGCGTCCATGCTACGTCCGGCCCCATGAGCCCGTGGATGCCAGCGGAGGATGCTTCGTCAAATCCGCGCGACACCATCGGGGGCCGGCAACGTTCATAGAGAGACCTTCCTCAGGATTTGGCGGGAGAGCACCGGCTGCACGAAGAGGGCTCTCCGTGAGATTCAGAGGCCGTTGCTCTTTCGCCTGTCTCGCGCATTCCTCCAGCATAACGGGCATCGGGATAGAACATCTCAAGGCTGTGTTAATTCTTCGTTACATATCTACGTCTTCGCATCGGAGTCTGATAGGGATACCATGTCATCGTCACAATCAATGTGAGCCATCCATCAGGAAGGAGACCGTCATGACGGAAAGAAGGCGTGGCTCTCTTGCGGGACTCGTCGCGAGTGCGGCCATGGTTTTTGCTGCAGCGAGTTTCTGGGCTGGAAACGGCGCCTCTCGTGACACGGGCATCGTCGATGAAACGCCGGCTGCCCTCCCCTGGACCGACGTGCATGCTTTTGGCGCAAAAGGCGACGGCACCTCCGACGACACGAACGCCCTTCAGAGCGCGATTTCCCACGCTGCGACCAAGACGCAGGGAGTCGTGCTTCTCCCTCCTGGAACATACAAGATTACGGCGCGGCTGAAGCTATATCCGAACGTGGATCTTGTCGGCGTTGGCGTGGGATTCGGTTCGCAGATCGTGCCCGTCGAAACCGATGCCATTACGATTCTTGGCTCGGACTGGCCCGGAGGATTCGGATTTCGCAATCGCATTAAAGGGGTCACCATCATGATGCATCGCGCGGAGAAGTACAGAGGCATCGTGATCGACCACGCCTACACGGTCAAGTTGGAAGACGTATTCGTCTTCAATGCGGGAACGGGAGGCGGGATCAGCATTGCCAGCGCGGGGCATGTGACGATTGAGGACGCCAGCGTCTACGGAACAGGAAAGGGAGTTGGAACCGGCATCACGGTCGTGGACGCCAACGTCAATCTCTACAATCCGGATATCGAAGCGTTCCAGCACGGATTGCGGGTGGCGGGAGATCAAGGCGTCCACATCTTCGGAGGACATTTTGAACGGAACGCTGCGTACAGCGTCCGTTACGAGCGTGCGAGCAACAACACCATCGTCGGGGCCAAGATATCGGCCCCCAATGCTCAAGCCGCCACCGTGGGCTTCTTCGACTCATCGACGAGAAACACGGTGATGGGAAGCCGCCTGGACGCTCACAAGACAGGGTTTGCTCTCTATCAGGACACCGAAGCCGACCAGCAAAACGTATCGATGCAATCCTATCTGAATGGCCGGGTCAGCGCCGGCATCCGGCAAAAATAGACTCCGGCGCCTTAGGTGTGCGGAAGAGGCTTGTGCGCCGTGAGTCGCCGGAGCGCCTTGACGGCATCAAGCAAAGAAGGGTACCGGTCCGCCGCGTGAAACCCCAGCTCCCAGAGCCGCGGATACCACCGCAGCCAGCCGGGAAGCCCCAAAAGCCCGTGGGCACGCGACCTGATGAAGCGCAACGCTCCGAGATATTCCCGTTTGCTCTTGCGTTTGAAGAATCCGTCCGGGTTGGTATACCAAAGCACCGTGCGGCCCGGCAGCATCGCAGCGGGTCCATACTGCAAGGCGCGCAGATAGAAATCGTAATCTTCGTTGATCGTCAGATTCTCATCATACCCTCCGATGCGCTCCCAGACGTGTTTCGAATACATCAAAGTCGAATGATAGAACACGTTGCGCCGGTAGAGGGCGGCTCGGCTCGGCCAGACGACAGGGCCGTCGTCCGCGGACTCTGACTGCACCGACAGAGCCTGCGGGATCGAGCTCAGAAACACCGTAGTCTCCAGGAACCCGGTTCCGACAATCGCCGCATCCCGATGCGATTGAAAGAACCGGATCGTGTATCGGAGGCGATGGGGCAGGCTCAAATCGTCCGCATCATTGATCGCAATGTACTCCCCCGTCGACTCGGCAATCGCCGCATTAAGCGCTCTGGTTCTGCCGATGCGGCCTCCGTTGAAATACCGCAGACGTTGATCGTGAAACGCACAAAGGATTCGCTCGGTCCCGTCGGTCGACCCATCGTTCACGACGACCAGCTCGAAATCGGGATAATCCTGCGCCAGCGCCGCGTTGACGGATGCCTCGATGTAACGCTCGGCGTTGTATGCGGTCATCACGATGGACACCCTGGGGCACGGAACGGCCGATCGACTGTCTTGTGACGCCGTGCGGTGTTTCGGATCCGATGTCATCATGGCTGCACCGCAGGCCGCAAGCGATTATACCGCGAAGTGTCCCCTGGCCCGTTGAACGAGGGCGGCCAGAGCGAGCCGATCCGGCTCTTCTAATTTCATGAAGTAGAGAAGCGCGAGGTAGATCGCGCCGATTCCCAGCATGAGTCCGAGGACGAACTCCGCGCCCAGCAATCCGCGCAACCAATGTCCGGCCAACAGGGCGACGATACCGGCGCAAAACGGCTTGGCCAACTCGACAGAGAACGGATGCAGCCCGTGAAGCATCCATACCTGTCCGACGCGCAGGAGCCCGCCGAGCGTCATGCAGAGCGAAACGGCGATCGCCGCTCCCGTAATTCCCCACCGCGGAATCAGCACCCAGTTCAATGCGATCAGCAATCCTCCGACGCCGATCGAATTGACCATGAGAAGTCTGGCATGCCCGGACATGAGCAATGCACTGTGCGCGAAGGTCGTCCAGTTGTTCATCCACTGGCCGAACGCCAACAGCAGCAGGCAGGCCGCTGCCTGAGGGAATGAGGGGCCGAACAGCGCGAGAATGTCCGCTCCCAGCACGGTGAACAAGAGCGCGACCGGCAGCGAAAGAGTCAATGACCAGCGGGACACGTTTTGATACAAGCTTTTGAGGCGCCCGAGATCCCGGTTTGCGAACAGACCGGCGGCAAGGGGCGCAAACGCCATATCAAGGGCTCCGGCGATCAACGCCAGTATGGCCGCTGTCTGGAAGGCCGCCTGGTACAGGCCGACTTGCGCCGGATCCGCCCAATAGCCGAGAAACAATACATCCGTGCGGGGGGCAATGACCCCGGCAACCATCATGACCGTCAACGGAAGAGAATACCGCATCAACGGAGCGATGCTCTCTCGATCGAACGTCGAACCGCGGAATCCCCGCGCCAGCGCCGCCGCCGCATACCGAGACGCCAGAATGAGGCTGACCAATGACACCACGCCGAATGCCCCCACCGCGCCGGTGAGACCCCACCCGGCCGACACGGCCAGGACAGACAGCAGCAACTTCCCGGACGGTTCCCAAAGATAACGAACGATCACGACTTGCTTGAACGCCTGAGCCGCTTGGAATGAGGCCATGAATACGGTGACGGCGAGCGATACGGGAATCATGAGTGAAAACAGAGCCAAGACGGTCGACAGCCGCGGATGACCGTAGAGCGCAAGGAGCCAGGTATGCGAGGACCAGAGAAGAAATGCGGCTGCGATCGCCCCGGCGAGCAGGACAAACCCCAGCGCGATGAGGAGAGTTTTTGCGGCCTGAAGACGGTCGCCCCGCTGTATCGCTTCCGACGCAAATTTGATGACCGTTGTATCCGCGCCGCAGAGGGAACCCAGTGCCAGCACGTTGAAGACGGTCAAGCCAAGGGCGTACAAACCAAAGTCGTCAGCACCAAGCATGCGCGCCAAAACGATCCCTATCAGATAGCCCACGCCGTTACCGAACGCGGACGCCGCGAGCATCGTAGACCCGCCCCGGAAGGCTCGCAGGGTGTCTTCCTGGCAGTCTGTTGTCGGCATCGAGCCTCCAGATTCCCCCATTATTTCCACGCCAGGATCGGATATCGGCGAGACGGAACGGCAGATGGTACCGGCAACGCATCCCGATCTGGAACCGGGCTTGCCTCGGATGCAGCTTCCAGATCCCGCGCTTTTTCACTCATGGCGATCAAGCCGAACACATAGATCCCCGAGCTCGTGACGTAATCGATGGCATTGTCCGTAGCCATAAAAATCACGTAGACGACAAGGCCGCCCAGTGCGGCAAGCGCATAGAATTTTGTCTCCTTGGTTCGTGCCAGCCGATAGGTGCGAGCCAGTCGCACCATGTAGACGGCGACAGCAACGACCAACAGTCCTGTGCCGAACAGGCCGACTTCGGCCAGCAGGCGCACATACTCGGAATGGATGACGCTCATTCCCACTTGATGCGTATAAAAGTAGTGCTGCGTCGTGCCGACGCCGGACCCAAAGAGCGGACTTGGATCGAAAAAGGTCTTCATCGCATAAGCCCAATGCTCGAAGCGGCCGGACCCGTGAATGTTCTCCAGAATACCGGAAGGGTTTTGAATCATCAGCTCGAGCGAGATGCCGGTTTCGCTCTTGAACATGCGGCGCCGGAATGTCTCGCTGAACAGAAACAGGGCAGGGACCGACGACACGCCGGCGAACGGCATGATCCAGCGCAACCAGCCCGGTGTAGATACCCAGAGCACGGCGGCCATGCCGAGCAACAACCCGACGATGGTGATGCGGGTAAAGCCGGCGATCACCGCGCCGGTAAACGCCAGCCCTATGACGGCATAGACCGCCGGCGCCCGGCCTGTCCTTACCGCCGCCAGCGCGAGCATAGCGAGGATGGCAAGGTGCGCGCTGGTCCCCGCCGGTCCGAGGCCCGGAACTCCCAATCCGACTTGCGGAGTGACCTTAATGTAACCGGCCATGAATCCGCCGGACAAAACCGCCACCACGAAGATCCCGCTGAACAGCATGGCGCGCTCCATCGCTCGCAACGCACTCCAGGAGCGCACCGACACAAGCACGAGCACACAAAACAAGAACGGAGCCGTCAGCTTGGCCACCATCCGTGCGCCATAGAGGAGGCTCGGCGACCAGATCATCGCGGCGACGACAAAGAGCAGGAACGCCGCATGCCACCGGAACCGAAACGCGTAGACCACTGTTCGGGGAAACAAGGGAAGGAGCAACACCATCGAGGCCAGCCAGAGCCCCAGCACGCGGATCGAGTAGAGATCGTATCTGCCGAAATCGGCCTCTCCCATGCCTTCGCCCCCGATGGCCAACGGAAGCGCCCCTGTGCCTAAATACAGACAGATGAGCAGCATCGGGGAGAAGAAGGCGAGCACCAGCGGGATCGCCACGAGTGCCGCTGCCAAGAATCCCACCATGAATCGTTCTCCTGAGCGATGCTTCGCCGGCCCCGAACGCACGTGACGATACGGAGGACGTGTTACGAGCCGGTCAACGGAACGTTCACTGACGAAAACGACGGACCTTTTCATGCCCCGTCAGGGCGCGCCGCAGGCCGCGGACGCGGCGCTAGGACGTTGCGATCGCCTGCCGGCGCCGCCTCCACCAGGACCACGATCCGGCGCCGAATAAGCCCGTGGCGTACAGAAAGATGCTCGCCGGAATCGCCACCGCCGCGGATGCCGGAATGGCGGTCCCTTGCAGAAAGAAGGTGGCGACGCGGCCGGGCCCGCCTTCGCCATGGCCCCTGTTTCCACTCAAGATATGCTCCCACGACAGAAAGAACTCCGAAGTCTCCGGATTGAACAGCCCTGTCGCCTGGCCGCCGATGTTCCAGAGACGCGTCTCACCGCCGCGCGTCCAGCCGAAATAGAGCGATGAGAGATCGACAGTGATTGTGTTGCCGGTGATCGTGGCGGTCGGCGCCAGCGCCCCCTGCACATTGCTCGTGAGAAGACTGTAGCTCTTCTGCCCTTTCGTGATCGGATCGACGATTTCGGACCAGGATTGATATTGCCCCATTTTGATCGTGCCCTCTTGATCGAGCAGGCGATCCAACACTTGCCCCTGCCTCCCATTCCAGTTCACGGCGCCGCTCGTGAAATCGAGCTGCGTCACCAGCGCGGCCTCCGCCGATTCGATCGTGCCGTCAAGCGGTATGCAACTCATCACCCATAGCGCCATCACGAATGCGCCCATCCACCGCTTCATAACGCCATCCTTTCCGCAGACGCTCCGCACGCCAGCGCCGAAGGTCCGCCGCTCTTAACATACTGAGGCCAAGATCCTACGCCCCCGGCTGTTTCCGCTGTGTTACATCGCCATTAAGTTGCAACATACTTCTGATTACGATTCGATCAACGACAAAAGCGCGACGCCCGCCCCCCGATCCCTTGCTGGGATCAGAAGGCGAGCATCGCGCTTGATGACCTGAGTCAAACGAGCGCTCAACTGCATGCTCGTTACGAACAGGCCGTCGTTACTCTCGCAAGACTACCGAGTGCTCCTCCGCATTTTTCCGGCTATTCCTGCGAGGCCGGCCGGCTCCGGAATGGCCCGGAGCGGCTCGGGGTGACAGCTAGCTGCTGCAGGCCGTCGCTTGTGCGGCAGAAGGAGCGAACCAATTGTGCGGACCGCGGTCTTCGTTCTTGAACACAAACATGTCAGCCTGGGCCGCCCAGAATCCCGGAAGCGGGTTGTTCACGAGCGCCGCGTCGATGTAGGCCTGGATCGCATTGTCGGTACCGGACGGCACGGTGATCGTGCCGTTCGACAGACCATCGACGCCGGAATTCCGGGTCACGATATTCCAATCGGCCCAATAGGAATACTTTCCGCAGACGAGGTCTTTCAAGCGGGCTGCGCCGTTTGAGGCAGGCTGCGTCGCATCGAAGATTTCGGCGCCGTCGACCTTCACCTTATAGGCGCCGTTCGTGAGGGCCGGCACCGTATCGCTGTCGATGTAGCCGATCGCATTCGTGAAGAGCGGATTGACCGCGGCATTGTTCAAGCAGTCGAAGACGTTGCCGGACGACACATTGCCGATATTGGTCGAGCTGGCAACCCCGTTGATCGAAGTGCGGCCAGGCCCCTTCATGATCGTCTGGTCCAGCGTGGCCAGCGTGCCGGAACCGGGTGTCCGGTGACAAACCACAATGCGCTTGTCGGCCGTCGTCGTATTGTGCCCCAACTGAGTCCAGTCGGTTACCGCACCGGACAGGATCTGCTGGAGTTCAAGCTTCTGGAGATTCGCCAAGGGCTGGCCGTTGCCAGCGCGGACGTTCGGCCCGACAACGATGGCGAAGGGCACAGTGACGATGGGAGTGACTGTTACGCTGCTGTCAGGCGGAGGTGTGACACCGCCCCCGAATCCAGATTGAGTGAAGGAGGAGGCTTTCACATCGGAGGCACCGTAGTGGATGACGTTGGAAACGTTGTTCGGATTGCTGACACAGTTGTGCACCAGCACGTTCGGATGGCCTCCGATCGCCCGAGGATTCGTGCCCGAGATCAGCTGGCAGCCGCTATGGGTCGTATTGAGAAAGCTCGCGCGGGACTGCAAGGCGCCGGTGACAAAGGTAAATCCGTCACGAGACGCGTTGGCGAAGTAGCGGAATACATGGTCCACGCCGCCCCGCTTGCATTGCCATTCGGTTCTGGTCGAGGGAAGCAGCGGATCACCCGCCGAATTGTTGAAGTAAAACTTCGCCTGTGTTCCGGGATCGCAGACATAGGATGGTGTCAGCGAGGCAAAGTTCCTCCCCGCTGACGAACCGGTGCCGTTCACTTCGATCGTTTGAGCCTGGACCGGCTGTCCGGCCAAGGCGAGCCCTGCCAACCCGAGGGCAGCGAGGGCAAATGTGGAAATCCTGTTCATGATGTACTCCTTGTTTGGCAGTTCAACAGCTATCTATCCGATATTATGTGGTTACAACTCTCGGCTCTGATTGATCTTCTCAGCAGCCGGCCGCCGTCAGCCTTCTCCGTGCCACACCAATCAACCCGACGACACCGGTCGCAAAGAGCACCGCCGCAGCCGGCACCGGCACCGGAGCCACTGAGAATTGACCGCCGGCTGTCAGCAGGGCCGTGCCCAGGTTATTCAACGGCAGGCCCGTTCCGGCGAACGGCCGCCCGATCAGGTAAAGGATTTGATCCACATCCGACGACATCCGCACAGGGAAGGCAGCGGCAAGACGATCGGCCGTGCCGAACCATGTTGTAAAGGAGGCGCCATCGGAGGCTGCCAGGGTGTGAGACGGTCCGGTAATCGTTTGAACCTGGGTGCGCCAGTCGTTGAGCGCATTGAAGTACGACGACGGGACGATCTGGTTTCTCCTGGTCAGCGTCCATCCGGTGCTCCCGGTGTTGCTGGCCGAAATGCTGGACCCGGCAAAGATGTCGGTCGCGCCGGTGGTGAATGATCCGGTGATGCCGACGATCGTGTATTCGATTGCGTTGGTCCCGCCGACCGCGCTCATGACGCTCGGCGACAAAGTCAAGTTGATGCCCGCTGTCGCGAGCGTGTTCATCGAACCCAGGTTGTGGTAATACTCCGTGTTGTTCCCATACAACACGAGCACGGCGTCGCCCGCGTTAAACTCAACCGCCTGGGCCGGCGCTGTAATCCCTCCGATGCTCGCGAGAGCGACTGCGATCGCAGTCACCATCGACTTCACAGTTGCAGAACGTTTCATCACCGTACCTCCTTGCTTGCTACGACCCTTCATGCCCGCCATTGTCCCCTCCCCAACTATTGCTCCATCAAGCTCTTGATATCGTTTCGTGTTCGACAGCCCCGCCGCGCTGAGAGTGCCTCCCCCCCCTTTCCTTCACCCCCGTGATAACGAAGTTGTGTTACATCGATTTCAAGGGATGACTCGATGACGGTTAACAATGCTTCCGCTGCCCGACCAAAATTGAACAGCCTGAAGGGCATCCTTCTCGGGACGCCCATAGTTCGATGGTCACACCATAGACCGAGGAGATTACGGATGGATCAGCACCGCTTTGCGAAGCGGTAAACAATGATTCAAGAATCGATTGCGGGGAGCGGTGTCAGACCGGCGGAAAGAATTTCACGACGATCGTGCGATCCATCCCGGGGGGAGGGGGGCGAACTTCGGTCACTTTGGACAACGCATCAAGGGCGGATTGATCGAACAGCAGGCTGCCGGACGACGTGAGCAGCCGGTATTGCAGGACGCGGCCCTGCTCATCGACAACGAGTTCGCACAGCACCGCATATTCCAAACTGTCTGGCAGGTCCGGCGGCTGCTGATACTTTGCCTGGATCGTCGCCGTGAGAATATCCGTATAGCCGGCGAATCGCCCCCGGCTCTTGCCGATGGCAAAGGGATTGGCATCCATTTGCGGCGGGCCGGCCGGCGCATCAGTAGCTTTGGGCGGAGGCGGCGCTTCCGCTTGCGGCGGGGGCGGAGGCGGCGCTTCCTGGGGCTTCGGCTCGGGTTTCGGCGGCTCCTGTTCCGGCTCCGGTTCCGGTTCCTTCTCGGGCGGAGGCGGCGGCTCTTCTTTCTTGAACGCGTTGAGCTTGTAGACCTTGATGAGGTCCTGCCCCCACTGGGTTTGAGCCACCCAATAGAGTCCGCCTCCGATACCGAGATGCACAAGACCCACGATCGTCAGCGTCGTGCCGAGCTTGCTCTTCTTTTTTTCAAAGCCTTTGTAGCCAGCCATGTTGAGACTCGTAAAACGTCAGACGTGAAACACGTGAGAGAAGACAGGATACGGAGGGTGTGAGTTCAGTTGCGCGTGTCACGCGCCTGAGAACCTCTCACGTTTCACCTTTCACATTGAACGCCTCACGGCTCATTGAACGGTTTCGTCGCAATCGCCAGATCCTCGACCGGGATACGCTGGAGAATGTCCAACACCGCAACGACGTGCTTATACTCCACGCCGGCATCGCCCCGCAGGACGAGCGGGAGCTTTCCGCCTTTGGCTGCCTTGAGGTCGCGGATCAGTTTTTCCAGTTCGCCGATCTTCACCCGCTCTTCGTCCATGTAGACATCGCCGTTCTTCTTCACCGAAAGGGTCGGCGTGGTGGTCTCCATCTCCGTTTCGTGCGGAGTCGATTCCGGCAACTTGAGCTCGATCCCCTGGACGGCCGCCGTCGTCGTAATGATGAAGATGACGAGCAAGACCCAGGCCAGATCGAGCAACGGGGTCATGTTGATATCGGCCACCGCGCCATGTGATTTGCGAGAAAATCTTCTCATGGATTCCTTTCAGGAACGGGGAAGGGGTCCGGGGCTAGAGGCAAGGGGGAAGAGGCCCATGTTGTTGAATTTTCCGCTTGCCACTTGCCTCCAACCTCTCGCCTTCTCGTTTGCTAGTGTCCAGTCGCTGCAGAGGACGGTTCGGCCTCCTGGCGGTGCCCGCCCGGACGGTAGTCTTCGATGTCTTCCTCCACAGGATCTGCGCCCTTCTTTTCCTGAAGATATTCCGTCATGAAGACGGTTTCGAGGTGGGCCGCGAAGTTGTCGAGTTCCATGGTGAGCGTTTTCGTCTTGGTCACGAGGAAGTTGTAACAAAAGAGCGAGGGGATCGCGACCATCAGACCCGCCACCGTCGCGATGAGCGCCGACGCGACACCCGGCGCCATGGTCGCAAGGGTGGCCGACTGAGCCCTGCCGATGCCGGCGAAGGTGTCCATGACCCCCCAGACGGTTCCAAGCAGTCCGATAAAGGGTCCGCCGCTGATGGCCGTTGCCAGCACGATCATCCCCGACTCCAGACCGACTGCCGCCTCACCGAGAACCCGTTCCAACGCGATTCGCACGGCGCTCATGCCGTGGTGCGGAATCTTGTCCATTCCGTACTTGTCCTGTTGCGCCTTCAGTTCTTCGCATCCGCCATAATAGAGGTCGTACATCGGTGAGCCCTGCAACTGCTTGATCGGGCCTTTGCTGAAAATCACCAGGGGCCCCTTGGCCTTTGAGTAGTACCCGAGGAAGAGCCCGTTCCGCTTCTTCGCTTTTCCCAACTGCCGGAACTTGTTGATGATGACTGTCCAGCTGACGAGCGAAAACACCAACAGCGTCGCGATGGTGATCTTCCCTTCGAGCGTAGCGTGATTCAGCGCAAACGCCACTCCGCCTGAACTCATATCCATAAGGCACGTTCTCCTTATCCGCCCGGCTGCGGTTTGACATCGACTTGAATTACCACTCCCCGCTTGACTTTCAGAGACTGCGCGACTCTGGTCTTTCCCTCTTTGTCATCTTTGTTCTTGGAGGCCACCTGGTTGGCCCGGGCTTGTGCCCCGCCGATCTCGGCATCCGCTGATTCATTGACCTCCTCGGTGGCCTTGGCCGCATTGCTCGTCGCCGCCGCAGTCGAAGACGACGAGGCGGCGGAGACGGACCCCGTGGTCCCGGTGATGCCGCCGAGCGTGCCGCCGCCGGCGCTGCTCGACCCGGTCACGCTCCCGCTGCTCGAAGCGCCGGAGACGGTGCCGCTGAAGCTGCTGGCGACACTCCCCTGCACCGATCCGGCCGTAAAGGACGTGAGCCCGGCGATCACGCCGCCCTGCAAATCCAGCGTGCCATTGGGCGCCAACAGCGTTATGCGGCGCCCTCGGATGCCGGCTGAAGGAACCACGATGTCCTTCTGCTGGGCAAAGAGCGTGATATTGCCGAGGCGTTTGTCCGCGATAAAGGCCTCGAACTCCTGCGTAAAGAGCGGTTCACGCTCGGCCAGCAGCTGCTTTTCCTTCGCCCGGAGCGCCGAGGTGTCCCGGCCGAAAAATCCTTGCTTGGCGATCTGATCACGGATCGCATTGATTTCAGGATCGTCGAAACGGGGAAACACCAGCTTCTCGCCGCGGGCCTGGTCACCGGAGTGATAACTGAATATCCCGCTCCCGGGAACTTCCGCCGAGAAGATCTCCGTCGACCCCGGCTCCTGAAAGGTGAACACGGTCACTTCGTCGGCACCGCCGCTTCCGGCATTGATGTTCCCGGTCTTACTCGTGATATTGATGTCACCGGCTCGATAGGGCTGTCCGCTCGAATCCACGCTGCCGAACGTGGCGATGCGGGACTTGGCCACATCGACCGTGCCGTTTGCGAAGATGTCGATTGCGCCACCGCGGAGGGTCAGGATTCCGAGCGGGACGCCGTTGGCGCCGCTCGCCCCGGAGGCCACCGTGCCGACCGTGATGTTGCCTCCCGACGGGGCGACCATCGACACGTCGTTTGCGCTGACCAGAAGGGCCGTGCCGTCACGCCGCACGAGGACGAGGTCGCCGTTCAGCAAGACGGGTTTCCCTTCAGCCCTCAAGACCTCGACCCGCTCGCCGTTGCGCAGCAACAGTTGCCCATTCTGTTCCACGACGGAAAGATGGATCGTCACCGGACCGCTGAGCCGTTCCTCGGCGCCGGTGAGCAGGACCGTCCGGCCTTCAAATTTTACGTCCTTGGTTTGGGTTTGTCCTTGGGGGTCTCTCACCGTCACGGTAATCTTGGTGCCGTTCGCGCCAACCACGCCCGTGCCGACAAGCGCAACGGAAGTCCCGTTCTCTATCCGGGGGTTGCCTGCGGCATCGACCATCGCATTGACGCCCAACCCGTGGATGGAGACCGTCGCACCGTTATGCGAAGCGATCCTCGATCGATCCATGATGATATCGCCGCCGACCGCCACATCGAGGAGTCCCCCTTTGTTTGCGTCACCGGAAGGCGACGGCAAAAATCGAAAATTGATCCCGTCGCTCGCGCCAAGATCGAGGTCGCCCCCGACTCGCACCCGTCCCGTTCCTGTCCCGACGAAGGTCAGTGACCCCGGTTGCTCGCCCTGGGCCTGTCGCATGGATATTGTTCGGCCCGCCGACACGACCGACTCGACTCCCGACGGAGCCGCCAGTATGGCGGTGAACTCCCGGATGTCCTGCGCCGCGTCTACGGTGATCTTTTTCTTGAATGGCACACTGCCGAAGTTCAGCCGCAATCCTTGAATATTGCCGGTTCCCGCAATACCGGCGGATCCGGCCTGGATGGTCACCTCGGCCGCCTGATGATCGGCCACGTTCGTCGCTCGCGAGTTCAGGTTGGCCAAGAATCGGGATGACACGAACGGGGCGTTGAAAAACAGATTTGGGTCTGCCTCAAGCAGCCTCAGCGTCGGAGGAGGTCCGGATACGAGTACGGAGGGAAACACTGCCGTCGCGTTCGGTCTCGGAGGGGCTCCAGCCGGCGCCGTGACGAGCGTGCCCGTATAGGACGAGAGAACGGGATTGCTCGGCAGGATATTCCGATCCGCAATGATCCACATCCCGCCCTTCCCCGCTTGGCCGACAAACACGTAGTCGGCGTTCGACGGCAACCCGCCTCGATTGGATAAATTCGGTCTCGGCTCGGCCCCAACCGGAGATCCGTTCAGCGTGTTCATGTATTGAGCCAAGACGGGATTCTTCGCGGCATCTGTGAGGTTCACCAGCACCCAGGTGCCGCCGAGCCCGGCCTGCCCAATATAGATATAGCCGTAATCCGTCTCGTTGAATGCGGCAAACTGTTCTTGTTTGCCCAGAATATTTTTGCCGGCCTGCAGCTTCACCGATCCGGTGGGTGATCCCCAGAAGGTCAGATCCCGCTGGACGCGAATATCGCCGTTCTTCGCTTCGGCATGAAATGTCGAGGGATAAATGAATCTCCCATCGGCTCCTGTGCCGGACGGCTTGCGGGGGCTGAGATAGATATCGCCTGCTTGGGCAGTCACCGTGACGCGATTCGACGGATTCACCGTCATCGGCCCGAATCCGTTTCCAGACCGGTCGGAGAGCCCCTTGTCTTGAACGCGTCCGAGATAGATGTTGCCGGATTGTGATTCGAGGGAGATCTCTCCCGTCGCGACCGTGATGTTCGCATAAGAGTCGTCCCCGCTTGAGGAGACGGCTTGATCAGGCCCGCCGATATGCCGTTGCGCCTTTACCGTTGCCAGGCCGTTCGAAAGCACGAAGCCAGGCCCTGCCACAATTCCATCGACGCGGCCACCGATCCAATCGCGACCGGCATCGATGGTGAGATTTCCCTGGCCCTCCAGCCTGATGCCGCCGAGCTTGTTTCCCGTGCCATTGGCTCCTTCAAATTGAAGAATCGGATTGTCCACGATCGCGCTCGGGCTGATGACATCCTGTGCGGCTTTGACGGTAATGTTGCCTCCTGCCGTCGTCGTCCGAAGCACCGAGAGCGCCCCCTGTGAAAACAGACCGCCTAACCCGTCCACAATACTCTCGAGCAGACTGACAGAGCCCGCCTTGGCCTCCACGCGAATATTTCCGCCCGAACCGGTTTCGATGAACGACCGGTTGAACAGCACATGCCGTTCCGCTTCCGCGAACAGATCCCATCTGGTTCCGGACCCGGTGTTGCGCAGCTCCGCATTCTCGAAGATCAAATCCCGTCCTGACGTGAATCTCAGTTCGCCGACTTGGCCAGGGAGCAATTGCCACGAGGGACCCAAGTCATATTGTCCGGTCACTCTCAGGTCCGATCCCATCGGCGAGCGAAATTCAACAAGCGACGCTCCGCTCCCCTCGAAGCCGGCCAGGTCAGCCGGCCCGACGGTCGACGTCTCAACGGTCGGATCGATTAAGAAACGGCCGCCGCGAAACCCTGCGACGGCTCGGCCGATAAACTGCCCGCCGAGTTTCACCGACGACGCGCTCACTTCCGCAAATCCGGCATTACCGCCTTGCTTGCCTCCGGACACATCGATCACGGCCCCTTTCTCAAAGGAGGCCGTTCCGGTCTTCAGATCGGCAAGCGCCTTGATCATTCCGCCGTGTGATATCCCTTCCTCTCCTCCGCGGGCGAGCGTACGGCTGCCGTCGGCCAGAGTGACAGCCTCGCTAGCCAGCAACTCGATCTTCCCATGTTGTTCGCGCACGCTGTCGGCTCGAATCAGCCCCGCCTGATTCACGACCCGCCCCGCCAGGGTCACCTGGCCGCCGTCGGCCAGAATCTCTTTGAGATTGGCGGCCTGGCCAGTTGGCGCGGTAATCTCGGCGAGCAGCCCGCGTCCGTCCGGACGATTCGAGAGATAGGCTGTCTTGCCCGCACCCAGCACCACGTTGCCTCCCGGACTCACAATCAGCCCGCTGTTCTCAACATTCGGCGCGAGCAGATAGACGCCGTCGTGCCCCGCATGAATCGCCCCTGAATTCTTCACCAATCCCTCGACGCCCGTTCCCTCGAACAAGTAGTGCCCGGCCATAAAATTGGCATTCGATAGATTCAACGACGAGGCAATCAACCCTCCCACGTTCACTTGCGCGTTCGGGCCGAAGAGAATTCCGTTGCTGTTGAGCAGCAGGACTGTCCCATTTGCTTGGAGCTGGCCGAAGATCTGGCTCGGATTGTGGTCGAAGATGCGGTTCAATGCGATCGCGTTCACGTTCGGTTGAATGAACTGTGTCACCTCATTCGGCGCGATGTTGAAGGACTGCCAGTTGATGACGGCCCGCTGAGACGACTGTGTGATGGTCACGTGGCCGGTCCCTAGTCCAGCTACCGCAGCCTGCCCGGCGACGACCGCTGGCCCGGCCGGACTCGCGGCGGCAAGAGGCAGACCGGCGGTCTGGCCGACAAGGGCGGTCAGCGTCATTACGGCGAATCGTTTTTGCCACATCAGTCGCATGGCCGACCTCCAACTAGAACGTGAGGCTGACGGAAAAATGCACGAAACTGTCGCCCCGCTGCGTGACACCCGTGCTGCGCAATGCCCACCCCTGGTCGACTTTGAGTTCGCCTAAATCTTTGGGAAATTTCGCGCGGATGCCGGCCCCAACCCCTTCCAGGTCGAACTGGGATTGCTGTCCGGGCTGAGCCTGCTGGATCCAGAGCGTGGCGCGATCGTAGAAGGCCACGGCACGGAAACGGAGTAAGTAGTCGGCGCTCTTCCTCCGCTGCCAGAATCGATCGATGGGAAGCTCCAACAACTCAGGCGTGGTCAACTCCAGGCGCGCACGCAGCGCGTTATCACCTACGGTTTCATAATTGTCATAGCCCCGTACGGTGTCCATGCCGCCCGCAAAGTATTGCTCGGCGGGGATCAGCGGCTGGCTTCCCCATTGCCCATCGACGTGCAGCAAGAGATTGAAGTCCATGGGCAAGAGGTGCACCCGTTCGACTCCCCCTTGCAATACCGCGAATGTGCCCGTCGAGCCGACGCGCCCTTGGCCTGGATCATTGGGGTTGTTGGGATCTCCGGTAAAATCCTGCTTCTCTCCGCCTGGAATCATGCCTGCGACGTACCCTTTGGCCGTTCCGAACATGCGGCTGACTCCCGACGTGTCGGCGAAGGTGCCCGTATAACTCAAGGAGACGGGGGTATATTGGATCGGGCTCAAGACGACCGCCGTGCCAAGCGTTCCGGGAAATTGAGCTTCGGTTTTCTCCAACTTTTTGTAGTCCACCCCGAACGACAAGGTATGAGTGCTCTGTGGTCCCTTGAACAATGGAAAGAGATAGCGGAAGCCCGCAATCGTCGCATTGCCCGCAATCGAGACATCCCCTCCTCCGACGGACACGGCCCCGCCGGCAAGAACCGATTTGCTGATGGCTTTCGACCCATAAATGCTCAGCAGGTGATCGGGCCAGACGATCGGAACGACAAAACTCGCGCTGTAGTTTTGAACCGCACCCCAGTCCGTCGGCGTCTGAACCGTGCTCACCGTGAAAATCTCGTCGCCGCCGAACAAATTGGCATGCTGCGCCTCCGCAACGAGACGATTCCGCGGGGTTGTGATGGGGCCCTTGTTATCTCCCTCGAGCTTCCCATGCACCGGAAGCCGGTCTTTGACTTTCAGCTCGAGATTGACCAATCCTATTTCCTCCCCGGGTTTCAGGATCGGAGCAACCTTCCGGTCAGGATGGACGTTGAGAAGATCCAGCTCTTTGGTAAACGCCGGTTCATAGAGCACTTCCCCGTACTTTAGCGAAGGGAGCTTTTCGAGGATTTCGTATCTCTTGAAATGCGTGTTCCCCGTGACGGCAATCGATCCAATGCGCCCTTCCACCACAAACAGACGGACCGTCCCGCTCTCAATCGTCTGCTCAGGAATTGTGACAAGAACGGTCGGATAGCCGGCGTCGCGGTAGGCCTTCTCCAGCTCGTTCTTGGCCTGTTCAATGTCCTTAATGGAAAGACTGCTCCGTTTGTACTTCGCGAGAATGGCGTCGATGCTTTCCTCTGAGAGAAGACTGTTCCCTTCGACCAGATAGCGATCGACCGCGAAGCCTACCGGTTCTGCCTGAGGCTTTGGTTCCTGACTCTGGATCAGCGGCGCACTCTCGGACGGACCGGACGAAGAGACTGCTGCGGCTTCGTGCGCAATCGTCTGGCCCTCGGCTTGCGTACGGAGCTCCCGCGCGAATGAGAAGCCTGGCGAGACAAGGGCTTCAAGCATGACCACTCCGCTCATGGCCACAACAATGATCCACGTGAACACCCCCCTCATCCCCCATTGCTTGATCGCGCAGGTGCGGACAGCCGCTATGAGACAGAGCTACCGGCAGGGTGTTACGGAGATGTTATCAACCGATTGGTGCGATGTTAATTTCACGGAAAGCGTCGCCGGCAACGATCGGAGAGGGAATAGTTCAGGTATGATCGCGCTTCAGACTATCCTGTAGACTGAGACGCTCTGAATATGATTCAACACGCGTGGGGACGACGGGCGATTCTCGCCGCATATGTGGTGGTGCTGGCTTTTGTTCTTGCCCATTCCGTGAATGCGTATGTCTCGTACTCGCTCACGGCCTCGATCGACTCGCCCCTTCCAGTCATCGTGCCACAGAACGCGCCGGCCGAATCGCGTGACGCGAAAGTCCTTGCAGAGTCTATTTTAGTCGCTCGCCTGTTCCCTGTTCCTCCGGGAGCTGATACGCTTTCGGGCAGCGGACAACCTGCTCCTCCTCCACCCCCACCTCTTGATGTCGCGCGAAAAGTGCGCCTGCTTGGTACCGCCGTGAATTCCCACAACGGCGGCTTGGCTATTCTGGAAGATTCTTCCTCGAAGGCCCAAACGCTCTATCATCTCAACGATACCGTATCCTCAATCGGAACGATTGCTCAAATCGAGAAGGACAAAGTGCTGTTCAGACGAGGAGTCCAGGAGGAATGGCTGGACCTTGCGATCGGGAAACTCCAAGCGGGTTTTGACCATAAGATGTCCGTTTCGCAAATGCCGGTGTCGGCACCGTCCCGTGCCAGAAGGACATTGGAGCGCCAGATCTTGATCGATACGGCCAACGAAACGGCCCGGCTGTTTTACCACGGACAGCCGACAGCATGGCTCGTGAACGGACGATCTCAGGGCGTCCGCTTGGATGGCGTCAACTTTTTTGGGATCTATGGCAAGCTCGGGCTTGAGTCCGGCGATATCGTGAAACGGATTAACGGGGTGGAACTGCGGGACCCCACGAGGCTCCCCTCTTTTTTTCAACAACTGAAAGACGAGCAGACGATCACGCTGGATATCGTGCGGAATAATTCTCCTAAAACTCTGGCCCTTGAGATCCGGTAACTGTCGACCGCCTCCATTACTAAACCAACCGGTTCATCGATTGAACGTAACTGCCGTCGCCTCTTCAAAATGCACCGGCTTGCACCCGGCGCAATCGGCAGCCGAAGTTGTTAACCGAAAGTTAATCGTTGCGTAATGGCATCGTCATGCCCGCCATGCATCGTAGGCGCCGGTTGACCGCTTCGAACTGTGTTGATCGGAGGTTCGTATCGTGCAAGGCCAGACCACGCGCTCCCGATTGTTTCTCCTGTTATGCTTCCTGACACTGTTCTTTCCAGATCGCTCCGGAGCCGAGTGGTATGCGGGTGGCTACGGAGGGTACAGCTTCCCCAGCATGCCGGGCGGCTTGGGTGACGTGACTCTTCCGGCGTGGGGCGAACAACAGGCGGAGGCGGCGTTTCCTCAGTACAACCCTGTCGCCGGAGACACACTCAGCAGTTCGATGAATGCTTCTAATGTCTCGCTCAAGAACTCTGCAATCTTCGGCGGCAAAGTGGGGTATTTCTTTTCTGCTGAAGGGCTGAGCTGGCTCGGCGTGGAAGTCGAAGCGTTCACGAGCACTCCTTCGATTAAGAAGCAAACCCTTGCGACCCAGCTTGAGGCGACCTATTCGCCCAAGGTTGTGACTCCTCCTCTGAATGTGCCTCAAACCATTCGTCAAACCTCAAGTTTGCAGCTGGAGGAATCCGACATGCGGCTGATCACCGTCGCATTTAACGTAGTGGCCCGATATCCGGGAAAAGTGTTTCAACCCTATGCCGGCGTCGGCGCGGGCGCCTTCTATTTTTCGAGCAGCGGGCAGATCGACGGCCATCAGGTCGTGCCGGGATTCAATGCCCTGGCCGGTGTGAGGGTCTTGATGACGGAAGAGTGGGGGTTCTTCGTCGAAGGAAAATACAACCTGGCGACGATTTCAAACCTCGATCCAACTTATGGCCTCAGCGGCCAGTACTCCGCCTTCAACGCCGTCGCCGGACTTGCCTATCACTTCTAATTCAGCGCTTATCACGTCTCATCAGAATCCCTTGTCTTGCGTGATCGTGCAGGAGGTCCTGACCGTTCACTCCGCCCCGCAGGCGATTTCCTCGCTCGCACAGGCCGGCGAGACCTCATCTCGGCTCTCGCTCATACAACAGAGAGAACTATGTGTTGTGGAGGGTCGATCAAGCCAGCGACACTACACAGCTTCTACATGACATCCTCACTGGATAAGAGGACCCCCTTCGCTGAGGACATAGCCCTGGTGCAGCTACACAACTCCGATCACCGCGATATCGTTCACGATATCAGTGGTAGACATTAGAGATTTTTA